>DATHVZ010000037.1:0-113029 GCA_035461005.1 Planococcus sp. (in: firmicutes)
TGAAGCAGTTACGCCAAACTTCGCAACAGCAGCTGCCACATTTGCGGGAGCACCACCAGGCACTCGTGTAAAAGAATCGACATCTTTTAAGGCAATTCCTTTTTGGTGGGGGATAAAATCTATTAATATTTCGCCAATAGAAAACAAATTTCCCATTCAGCACATCTCCCTCTTCGAACGTTCCTCTATTAATAGTCCCACTTTACTGCTTTGAACGTCGCAGAACCACCTGTTGCATAAAACCGGATTTCCTTGCTTCTTATATCCGGGAAAATCCGGGAGGTAAAAACTTCTTCTCCATCGTTCACAAAAATTTCTACGGATGAAGAATCAACGAAAAGATGAAACTTGCGCACATCTCCAACAATTCGGCATTTTCTTTCTGTTCCATACTTGCTTCCAATCACTTTGCCTGATAAAGTGCGATCCAATATAACTTTCCCCTGGACTGCATCGTATTTGATCACCGTTTTTTCTTCTTCACCCGCCCGGAATTCTATGCCATATTCCAAGGCGTCTCCTCGTTCAAACTCACAAACCAGCTCATACGTGGCCCCTGAGAATCCCTCATACATTTTCTTTTCATCCCAAATTGTGTCTTCTGCTTCGACTTTGTTCTTGCGGAGTGACTCCAGTTCCGGAACCGGTTTTTGAATCAGTTTTCCATCGCGGAGCGATAATTCTCTAAGGATGGTCAAGCAGTTTGCCCATCCATTGATGTCGGTGGGGTATTCAATTTCAGGCAACCCCATCCAGGCGACCATCAGGCGTCTGCCACTCGGATCCTTCATAGTATGCGGAGCATAAAAATCAAACCCACGGTCAAGTTCAATAAAACTTCCGTGAATCAATTCACGCTGTTGCAGATCGATCTTCTCGCCCAGCACATAACCCGCCTGATAAATATTTTGATAAAGATCCCCCTGGGGCTCCAGTCCTTGTGGAGAGAAAATCAGGATACCCTTATCTTCCATTTCAAAATAATCCGGGCATTCCCACATAAAACCGAAGTCATCCAAGTTTGTGGCCAGCTCTCCTTCAAATTCCCACTTCAACAAGTCAGATGAACTTAACAAACAGACAGCCCCTGTTTTATCGGTTCTTTGTGCGCCTATTACCGCATAAAACCTGTCATCCTCTTTCCATAATTTCGGATCGCGGAAATGCTCTGTATACCCCGCTGGAACTTTGTCGAGAACTGACTTTTTCGATTTAATGATATTTCCGTCATCATCCATCATGGCTATACACAGATAAGGATGTCGCACGAGATTCTCATCCCGTGTATTGCCTGTGTATAACAAATATAACTTGCCGTTGTGCTCAACGGCACTTCCCGAATATGCGCCATGGCTGTCAAAATACTCGTCCGGCTTAATGGCAATCCCGACATTCGTCCAGTTTACAAGGTCTGCAGATTTGGTGTGGTACCAATATTTCAAGCCGTGATAAGGCCCTAATGGATGCCATTGATAATACAAATGATATTCACCGTTGTAAAAACAGAAGCCGTTCGGATCATTGAGAAGCCCGGAAACCGGTTGGATATGAAACGTTTGCCGCCAGATACAGCTATTAACCCTTACAATCAAATTATCTATATCTTCTTGGCTGACCTGATCGAGTCGGATGTAACTTTTCCCCCGTGGTAATTCCATTTTATTTATGCTCCTTTTAGTAAAAATAGAATTTTACCTTGAAACATTTTCCAAAAACTATATTTTCAAAGACTCCTTTCCGCTGCCAAAAACTATTTATGGAACCGGTGCCATTTCACTCCAAATGTAATCGCTTTCATACTCAAATTATATTACCGTCTAAATTTACTGTCAACGCTGGCTCTCTAAATAATCTAATATTCAGACAAATTAAAGAACGGAATGTGTCCGCCGTTCAATAAGGTTACTAAACCGTCAGCTGCTTTTCGTTCTGCATCTTCACACTGAAACTTAACTGTAGTCAAACCGGGTTGACTGATTTCTGTCATTTTATACCTGCCAAATCCAGTAATTGATAAACTTGTAGGCACGGTAATCTTTTAGATGAGCCGCCTTTAAAGCACCCAACGCAATATTATCTGTTGCAGGATCAAAGGTATCGATGATGGAGGTGGTGAACCGGTCGCATTGAAAACAATAGCCAGAGGGAATTTTCCCGAACGGAAATTTAGGGTGCTTGGTTCAATGCCATCAACCGATATCCATTTAATGTTTAACTAACGGGGCAGGATAATTGATTAAGTCACTAATAAAGATAATAATAGCGATTGAATAGCTATTATTTATTAAAGGTGTCCATTTACTTAAGCTATGGATGTGATGAATTTTATACCAATTTAAACAATAGAAAGGTGATAACTCTATGAAAGCTGTTCAAGTGACTGGATACGGTGATGTAGATAAGTTAGAGATCGTTGAATTAGCTATGCCAGAACCAAAAGACAATGAAGTGCTCATTAAGGTAAAGGCTTGTGCCCTTAATAATACGGAAATTTGGATGAGAGAAGGAGCTTACGGCACTGGTTCAAAGTCAGGATGGCGACCAGAAGGAGTACAATTTCCCCGAACTCCCGGTTCAGATATTTCAGGGAAAATAGTAAAAGTAGGGAAACTTGTAGAGGAATCCATGATTGGAAAAGATGTTGTCCTTTTCCCATTCACATCAAGTGGAGATGAAGGATTCGAACATATTTCAGAAGATATGTCCTTCATTGGCTCAGAATATGATGGTGGATATGCGGAATACGTGGTGTGGAATGCTGACCTTTGTTTTGATATGCCTCTTTCCAACTATACAGAAAGTGCGGTTTTCTCTGTTAGTGGGTTGACTGCATGGCATATGGTAGAACAAATTCAAGCTCAACCTGGAGAAACTATTATGGTAACCGGGGCAAACGGCGGGGTTGGATCTTTAAATGTACAAATTGCCTCTAAAGTATTCGGTGCTAAAGTCATTGCGATTGTTGGTGACCTAGAGTTGAAAGAAAGGATGAAGGAACTGGGAGCAACACATGTGTTGTCTTATAAATCCAAAAATCTTGCTAACGAAATAATAGCAGTGAATGGCGGTCCAATTGACTCTGTATTGGATGTTGTAGGAGATGCTTTGTTCTCAACCTCGCTCCAGGTACTGAAGAAGGGTGGGAAATTCTGTACCTCTGGGTCTGCAGGAGGTCAGAACACAGAACTTGATTTTAGAACTTTGTATTTAAAACATATTACTCTTTATGGGTCTGTTTTGGGCACTAGGGAAGAATTTAAACGGATGCTTAACGCTGTTGCTGAAGGTAAAATTAAACCGGTCATCGATCGGACTTTTCCTTTGAAAAAAGCAAGAGAAGCTCAAATTTATTTTAAAAAAACGGGGAAATTAGGAAAGATTGTTTTGCTGCCAGAAGAATAAGTAAATTCTAAAAGAGTATTCAATTATTATAAATTCATCATATTGCTAACCCTTGAATGCATGTTTTAAAGCAGATCACCTGAGTTGTTTAATATAACCGTTCGAAAAAGCACACACTTCCGAACAGAAAACGGAGTCAACAAATACTGTCTTCTTTAACATTAATACTATCCTCACGATTTAACATGTCTCATAAAAAGAAAAAGCTGACTCCTATAGAGTCAGCTCTTCAATGTTCCTGCCTTCAGTTGGCTGTGCCACTCTTCGAGCATCGGCAAGTCTCCCTGTTCGATCGCCCCTGAACTCGCCGCTTCTTCGACCAGCGCTGGAAAATCAGTCAGCGTATGGAATGTGAATCCCGCCTCTTCGATTGCTTCGACGGATTGCGGTAAGTCGTATGTAAAGATGGCGACGATGCCGAGTACTTCGAATCCGGCCTGTTGCAAGCCTTGTGCGGCCTGGATTACCGAGCCGCCTTTTGAAATCAGATCTTCCACCACGACAACTTTTTTACCGGGTTCCACTTTGCCTTCGACCATATTGCCCTGGCCATGCTCTTTGGCCTTGGACCTTACATACACCATCGGCAGCTCCAACAGGTCACTGACCCATGCGGCATGCGGAATTCCGGCTGTCGCCGTGCCGGCAACAACTTCACATTGCGGGTAGAATTCCTTGATCTTGGCGGCCAATCCTTTGGCGATTTCCTTGCGCACTTTCGGATACGACATCGTCAGGCGATTATCACAGTAAATCGGTGATTTCACACCGGATGCCCATGTGAATGGATCCTGCGGGCGCAATTCAACTGCTCCGATGTCCAATAAATGCTTGGCTGTTTCTCTTTTCATCATTGACCACTCCATTCCCCAGCTATTTGACGATAGCTGTCTTTTGGATCTGCCGCTTTTGTAATGGCACGCCCCACCACGATATGTGTCGAGCCTTGTGCTCGCGCTTCGTTGGGAGTCGCGACTCTCTTTTGATCATCCGCTGACACTTGTGCTGGTCGAATTCCCGGAGTAACCCGCAAAAATTCTTCACCGCACGCGTCGCCAATGGCCTCCGCTTCATGAACCGAGCAGACCACACCATGGAGTCCCGCCTGATCTGCCAATCTGGCATAGTGAACAACAGACTCTTCCAAGCTTGCACCGATTAATTGTTCCTTCTGCATCTGTTCCTCACTCGTAGACGTTAATTGCGTCACCGCAATCAATTGCGTCTTGCTGCCTTGGAGTCCACGCTTCGCCGCCTTCATCATTTCCAGACCGCCTGCTGCGTGGACATTGACCATCGCCACATCCAATTTCGCGATGCCGCGCATCGCGGATTCAACGGTATTCGGGATGTCGTGAAGCTTCAGATCCAGGAAGACGTCGTGCCCGCGTTTATTGATTTCCCGCACGAGCTCCGGGCCTTCCTGATAAAACAATTCCATTCCGATTTTCACGAATAAATTTTCTTCAAACTTCGAAAGGAAATTCTCTACTTGTTCTTTCGAAGCAAAATCCAATGCGATGATTGGCCTGTCGTTGCTCATAGACGGTGGCTCCTTCCGATAAGTTCCTGTACCGAGTTGTAGCCGAGTTCATGCAGCCGCTCCGGCAGTTTGCCGATGATTTCCGGGCACACAAACGGATTGACAAAATTGGCTGTGCCGACTGCCACTGCGCTGGCTCCGGCCGACAGAAAATCGATGACGTCATCCACATCCGTGATGCCGCCCATGCCAATGATCGGCAGGTTCGTTTTCTTGCTGACTTCGTAGACCATGCGGAGCGCCACCGGTTTGATGGCAGGCCCCGACAAGCCGCCGGTAATATTGGCGATGACCGGACGTCCTGTTTTCGGATCGAGCCGCATGCCCAGCAGTGTGTTGATCATTGTGATGCCGTCTGCTCCGCCTTCTTCGACCGCTTTGGCAATCGCTACGATGTTCGTCACGTTTGGCGACAATTTGACGTAGACCGGCACTGACGATACTTCCTTCACCGCTCTCGTCAATTCCCGGGCGACGGCCGGATCGGTTCCGAACGTGATGCCGCCTTTTTTGACATTCGGGCAGGAGATATTGATTTCAAGCGCATGGACATTTTTTGCTTTGGAAATGACGCGCGCCACTTCGACGTAATCCTCTGTCTCGGTTCCTGCAACATTGGCAATGATCGGCACATCAAATTGCTCGAGCCATGGCAATTCCTCGCCGGTAACTTTCTCCAGCCCCGGATTTTGCAGCCCGATGGCATTCAGCATTCCCGCGGCGGTTTCCGCGACCCGCGGCGTCGGATTGCCAAGCCGCGTCTCCACAGTTGTCGCTTTGATCATGATGGCGCCGAGCTGGGACAAGTCATACAGCTGGGCATATTCTTTGCCGAATCCGAAACAGCCGGATGCCGGCATGATTGGATTTTTTAATTCGAGTCCGGGTATCTTTATTGTCATATCAATCATGTAATCACCACTCCCGCCGGGAATACAGGTCCGTCCGAGCAGACTTTGATGTAATCCATCTCTGATTTTGTCGTGCGGCAGACACAGGCGAAGCATGCGCCGATGCCGCAGCCCATCCGCTGCTCGTAGGACAGAAAGCCCCGTTTCTGCGGGTACGCCCATTGCACGGCTTCGAGCATCGCTGTCGGTCCGCAGCTGAAATACGTATCAAAATCATGCGGCAATTCGTTTAAGATATGGGTAACAAAGCCTTCTGTTCCCTGCGAGCCGTCCACTGTGGCAATATGGGTTTCGCCGAGCGCCTTGAACTTTTCTTCATAAAATATCGCTTCTTTGCTTTCGAACCCCAGGATATGAACCGTTTGGATGCCCCGGCTGTTCAATTGTTGTGCCAGTTCGTAAAGCGGTGGCACACCGATGCCGCCGCCGATCAGGTAGGCTTTTTTCTCTGCCTCTTCCACCGGAAAACCGTGGCCAAGTGGGCCGAGGACATCAATTTCGTCTCCGGTTCGCTTGTCTGCTAAAATTTGTGTGCCGCGGCCTTCTGAGCGGTAGATCATTGTGAAACGATTCCTTTCCTTATCAATGGAAGCAATGGAAATCGGTCGGCGCAGCAGCGGCTCAAAGCTGTCCGCCACACGGATGTGGACGAATTGTCCGGGTTCAACCATTTCCTCGACCAAATCCCCTTCAACCGTCAGCTCAAAAATGTTCTTGGCAATGGACTGTTGAGCAATCACTGTCATTCGCTGTTGTCTGATCATTTGCCAGCCCCCATTTCTTCTGCCGAAAATGTCATCGATTCAATGACGCGCAGCATCGCAGCAGCGGTATCCAGTGAAGTCAGGCAAGGAACGCCATTTTCCACCGATTCGCGGCGTATTCTGAAACCGTCGCGTTCCGGCTGCTTGCCTTTTGTCAGCGTGTTGATGACGATTTGGGCATCTCCGCTTTGAATCACATCAAGCAGGGTTCTTCCTTCTGCACCGATTTTACCGATTGGTGCAACAGCAATACCAGCTTCTTCAAAAGCCGCCGCCGTGCCGCCAGTCGCCATGATCTGGTAGCCGATTGATTTGAAACGTTTGGCAAGACCCACAGCTTCTGTTTTGTCCTTGTCCGCTACTGTTAAAAGCACTGTGCCGTGGTCTTTGATTTCCATTCCTGCAGCAGCAAGCCCTTTGTACAATGCTTTTTCCAATGTCGTATCTTTGCCCATGACTTCGCCGGTCGATTTCATTTCCGGTCCAAGCGTAATATCCACACGGCGAAGCTTCGCGAATGAAAATACTGGGACTTTTACGTAAACGCCTTTGACTTTCGGCGCCAGTCCTGGTGTATAGCCCTGTTCCACAATGCTTTGGCCAAGAATGGCTTTGGTTGCGATATTGGCCATCGGAATTGACATGATCTTGCTCATGAAAGGTACGGTTCTGCTCGAGCGTGGGTTGACTTCGATGACAAAGACATCCCCTTTAGAAATAACATACTGGATATTCAGCAAGCCGACAATATTAAAGCCTTTAGCCAATCGCGTTGTGTAATCAACCAGTGTTTCGAGCAATTCGTCTGAAATGTTTTGCGTCGGATAAACGGCAATCGAATCGCCGGAATGCACCCCTGCGCGTTCGATATGTTCCATGATGCCGGGAATCAGCACGTTTTCACCATCTGAAATGGCGTCCACTTCCACCTCAATGCCGGTCAGGTAACGGTCGACCAGCACCGGGTGCTCCGGGCTTGCCTCTACAGCATGCTCCATATAGTAATTCAGGTCATGTTCGTTGTAAACAATCTCCATTGCACGTCCGCCGAGCACGTAGGAAGGGCGCACCAATACCGGATAACCGATGTTATTGGCAATGACAACCGCTTCTTCTTTCGATACCGCTGTTTTGCCGAGTGGCTGCGGGATGCCGATTTCATTCAGCGCCGACTCGAATTTATTGCGGTTCTCTGCACGGTCCGTATCTTCGAGACTCGTTCCGAGGATTTTGACGCCGTTCTGTTGGAGCTTGTCGGCCAAATTGATGGCAGTCTGTCCGCCAAACTGGACCACGACGCCTTTTGGCTGTTCCAGGTCGACGATATGCATGACATCTTCAATTGTCAGCGGCTCGAAATACAATTTGTCCGAAATCGAGAAATCGGTGCTTACCGTTTCCGGGTTGTTGTTAATGATGATCGCTTCGTAGCCCGCTTCCTTGATGGCCCAGACCGAATGCACCGTCGCGTAATCAAATTCCACACCTTGTCCGATGCGGATAGGACCCGAACCAAGGACGATGACACTTTCCTTATCCGTGCGGACCGATTCGTTTTCGTCTTCATAGGTACCGTAGAAGTAAGGCGTTTCGGATTCAAATTCCGCGGCGCATGTATCGACCATTTTATAGACCGGCATCAACTTCTGTTCCTTGCGCCAGTTGTAAACTTGCTGTTCTGTGGTATTCCACAGTTTCGCGATTGTCCGGTCCGCAAAGCCCATCCGTTTCGCCTTTTTCGCCGTTTCGTAGTCATACGGGTTTTGGGCTAAGTTTGTTTCGAACTGGACGATATTCTGGAATTTCATCAGGAAGAACAAGTCGATCTGGCTCCAGTCGTGAATCGTTTCGATTGTCACACCGCGCCGCAGCGCTTCCCCGACAAAGAATAAACGTTCGTCGCCTGCCCGGCGGATCCGTTTTTCGATCCACTCATCGCTCATCGCATCTGCATTTTTCAAGTCAAGATGGAATTGACCGGTCTCGAGCGAGCGGACCGCTTTCAGGATCGACTCCTCGAACGTTCGGCCCATCGCCATGACTTCTCCGGTCGCTTTCATCTGTGTGCCGAGATTTCGTTTTGCCGCTTCGAATTTATCAAACGGCCAGCGCGGAATTTTAGTCACTACATAATCGAGTGCCGGTTCAAAGGCAGCATATGTGCGCCCCGTCACCGGGTTCATCATTTCGTCCAATGTCAGGCCGACTGCAATTTTTGCCGCCAGTTTGGCAATCGGGTAGCCCGTCGCTTTGGAAGCCAGTGCCGATGACCGGCTGACACGTGGATTCACTTCGATGATGAAGTAATTGAAGCTGTCCGGATCAAGCGCCAGCTGCACGTTGCAGCCGCCCTCAATTTTGAGTGCGCGGATGATTTTCAATGATACATTGCGCAGCATTTGGTACTCGCGGTCAGACAGGGTCTGGCTTGGCGCCACAACAATGGAATCTCCCGTATGGATGCCGACCGGGTCGATGTTTTCCATATTGCAGACAACGATCGCCGTGTCATTGGCATCGCGCATCACTTCGTATTCGATTTCCTTGAAGCCGGCAATTGATTTTTCGAGGAGGCATTGCGTCACAGGGCTATATTTCAAGCCGCTGCTGACAATCTCTTTCAATTGTGCGTCGTTGTGGCAGATTCCGCCGCCTGTCCCGCCCATCGTAAATGCTGGACGAACAATGACCGGATAGCCAATGCGGTTCACAAAAGCTTTTGCTTCATCTAAATTATGAATAATATCAGATTCCGGAACCGGTTCACCCAGTTCATTCATTAACGTGCGGAAAAGATCCCGGTCTTCCGCTTTGTGGATCGCTTCCAGTTTCGTGCCGAGAATTTCGATTCCAAGTTCGTCGAGAATGCCCGATTCGTCCAATTCGATTGCCATATTCAACCCCGTCTGACCGCCGAGTGTCGCTAGGAGAGCATCCGGACGTTCTTTGCGCAGGATGCGGCTGACAAACTCCAGGGTGATCGGTTCGATATAAACCTTGTCTGCAATTTCCGTATCGGTCATGATAGTGGCCGGATTCGAATTGATCAGAATGACCCGGTACCCTTCTTCTTTGAGAGCCAGGCAAGCCTGCGTGCCGGCATAGTCGAACTCTGCAGCTTGTCCAATGACGATGGGGCCGGACCCGATTACGAGAATACTTTGGATGTCTTTTCTTTTAGGCATTTTGCTGCTCCTTTCGATTTTCACTCATCATGTCGATAAAACGGTCGAACAGGTAATTGGAATCTTCCGGTCCTGGTGAGGATTCCGGATGGTATTGCACGGTGAAAGCAGGATAATCGAGATGCGACAGGCCTTCGTTTGTGCCATCGTTCAAAGCCTGATGCGTCACTTTCAAACGCGTCCCCTGCAATGTATCTTCATTTACGGCGTAGCCGTGGTTTTGCGATGTAATTTCAATTTTTCCGTTTTCCAGATTGCGGACAGGATGGTTGCCGCCGCGGTGGCCGAATTTCAGTTTGAAGGTATCTGCTCCGCAGGCGCGTGCAAATAATTGGTGGCCCAGGCAAATTCCGAACACCGGCACCTGGCCGAGCAATTCGCTGACAACCGTGACGCATTCTTCCACGTCTTTCGGATCTCCAGGACCATTTGACAGCATGACGCCATCCGGTCCCCAGGCAAGAATGTCCCGTGAGCTGGTGTTATATGGCACCACGATGACATCGCAGTCACGGTTATTGAGTTCGCGAAGGATACCGTGCTTCATTCCGTAATCAATCAGAACGACGCGCTTGCCGCGGCCCGGGCTCGGATAAGGGCGTGCTGTGGAAACCTGGGCAACCTGATCTGTCGGCAATGGCGTTCCCTTGAGTTTGCGGACGACTTCTTCTATTTGGACCTCTTCTCCCGCTGCTGTCAGGATGCCTTTAATCGCACCTTTTGAACGGATCAGACGCGTCAGTTTGCGCGTATCGATTCCCGAGATGCCTGGAATTCCTTTTGTCCTGAACAGTTCGCACAGCGTCGATTTGCTTCTGAAATTTGATGGATAGTCCGCAACTTCCCGGACTACCATGCCTTTGACGGCTGGTTCGATCGATTCAAAATCATCGCTGTTGATGCCGTAGTTGCCGATCAGCGGATAGGTCATCGTGACGATCTGTCCGCAATACGAAGGGTCTGATAAAATTTCCTGGTAGCCCGTCATGCTTGTGTTGAAGACGATCTCCCCAACCGATGCATCATCACTTCCAAAGGCAGTTCCTTCAAATACCGTTCCATCTTCTAAGATCAAATAACGTTTCATTGATGAACCTCCTCCTGCCAAACGATTTCTCCGCCGAACACGGTCATTACCGGCCAGCCTTTGCAGTTCCAGCCGCCAAACGGTGTATTTTTACCTTTCGATGCAAATGTTTCCACATCGATGGGCTGTTCTTTTTCGAGATCCAGCAGCACCAAGTCCGCCGTCTGTCCTCTTGCGATCGTGCCGTACGGCAAGCCGAACACCGCTGCCGGTTTTTTTGTCAGCCAGTCGATCAATTGCTCGAGTGTCCAAACTCCGGTTTCTACAAATTTCGTATGCAGCAGCGGAAACGCTGTTTCAAATCCGACGATGCCAAACGGCGCTTTGTCCATACCGTTCGCTTTTTCTTCAGCCGTATGCGGCGCATGATCCGTGGCAATAAAATCAAGCGTGCCGTCGAGCAATCCTTCGTGCAACGCGTCGTAATCTGCTTTCGCGCGAAGCGGCGGGTTCATCTTGTAATTGGCGTCATCTCCCGGAATATCATCTTCCGTCAGCAGCAAATGATGCGGCGTCACTTCTGCTGTCACCTTTACACCGGCACGTTTCGCGTCACGTATGACGCGCACTGATTCTTTCGTCGATACGTGGCACACATGGTAATGTGCGCCTGCCGCTTCGGCCAACAGAATATCGCGTGCGATGTGCACCGATTCCGCGATAGCCGGTATGCCTTGTAACCCAAGTTCGCGGCTTCGTTTGCCGTCATGCATTACGCCTCCGTAAATCAGGCTGTTGTCTTCGCAATGCGCCACAATCGCCATGTCGAGGGCGGCTGCTTCTTTCATGGCTTCGAACATCATGCCCGCCTGCTGGATTCCAACACCGTCATCAGTAAACGCAAATGCGCCGTTTTCTTTCAGTTCTTCCAAATTTGTCCGTTCTTTGCCCGCTTCCCTGATAGTGATGGAAGCATACGGCAAAACCCGGATGAGCGCATTCTTTTCGATCAACCCGTTGACATGCTGCAGATTTTCTTTTGTATCCGGCACCGGACGAGTATTCGGCATTGCGCAGATGGTCGTGTAGCCGCCTCTTGCCGCTGATTTCGTCCCGCTGTCAATGGTCTCTTTCTGTTCGCCGCCCGGTTCACGCAAATGAACGTGGACATCGACAAAACCTGGTGCGATCATCCGGCCTTTGCCGTCAATTTCTTTTTCCCCTTGTGCTGTAAGTTCTTTACCGATTTCCTGAATTTTTCCACCGGCGATCCGGATGTTGACCGGAGCCAATTCGCCCTCCTGCAGCATGTTTACATTTTTAATGAATAAATTCATAATCAATCTCTCCCTTTCAGTGCGTATTCCAGAACTGCCATGCGGATGAATACTCCATTTGCCATTTGTTTGAAAATCCGTGAACGTTTACATTCGACCAGGCTGTCCGCAATTTCAATACCTCTATTGATTGGAGCCGGGTGCATGATGATTGCCGACTCCTTCATTTTCATTTCGCGTTCGACGGTTAGGCCATATCGCTCATGATATTGATTTTTCGTCAGCAGCTCACTGATTGCGTGGCGTTTATGCTGAACCCGCAGCAGTTCACTGTCTGCGTGGCGTTCGTGCTGAACCCGCAGCATCATAACAACATCAGTTGTTTCTATATAATCATCCAGCTGTTCCGAACTTTCAAAATCGCCACTCCATTCCGGGGGACAAACAAATTTTACTTCAGCACCCAACTGGGCAAGAGCTGCGGCATTGGATTTCGCGACCCGGCTATGTGCAATATCTCCAGCAATCGTTACGTGTATCCCTTCAAATCGACCGAATTCCTGCCAAATCGTATACAAGTCGAGAAGCGATTGTGTCGGATGCTGTCCAGAGCCGTCGCCGCCGTTGATTACTGCCAATTTGATTCCTTCAAGTTGACGATAATATTCTTCTTCACTATGGCGGACGACAATCGCATCCACACCAATTGCTTCCAAAGTTTTTACAGTATCATAGAGCGTTTCTCCTTTTAGGACACTGGAAAATCCTGTTTCAAACGGCAATGCGTTAATACCCAATTTATGTTCCGCCATTTCGAAACTCAATTTGGTGCGGGTACTCGGTTCGAAAAACAGATTGACGACCGTCCCTCCGAGTGCAAGCTGCTCACCTTTCTCAAAGGCTGTGGCCCGCTCAATCAACCTCATGATAGTGTCATTCGATAAACTGTTCATGGTTAATAGATTTGGCATACATTTGTCTCCTTCCATAAAAAACACCTTCCTGAGGGCAGGAAGGTGTGGGGAAACAAGGCAGAACCCACCCTGTCTTCAACCCTTTCCATGCCTCTCGGGACATTCATTAAAAGGTGTTTATTCAGTTCCATCGTCAAGTTCTTTTTTATCCAGACCCGGCAACACCATGTTGAGAATCACACCGATGATTGCCGCGAGAGCCATTCCTTCAATTACAAAGGTTTCACTGAACTCAATCCTTGCTCCGCCAATTCCGATCACCAGGATGACGGATGAAATGACCAGATTGCGTTTATTGCCGAAATCGATGTTATTGTCGACCAGCATGCGCAGCCCTGATGAAGCGATGATTCCGAACAGCAGAATCGAAATTCCACCCAGTACCGCGGTCGGTATGGTTTCGATCGCCGCCATCAATTTCCCGGCGAAGGAGAAGACGATGGCAAAGACGGCTGCACCGAAGATGACGTAAACACTGAACACGCGGGTAATTGCCAGAACGCCGATATTTTCGCCGTATGTCGTTTTAGGAGGTCCTCCAATAAGTGAAGATATAAATGTTCCAAGACCATCGCCCAAAATTGAGCGGTGCAGTCCCGGATCTTTTATGTAATTCCGGTCGACAATCTTACCGAGCACCAGCTGATGGCCAATGTGTTCGGAGATGGTGACAATTGCGATCGGCACCATAATGAACAGCAATGTTGGTGTCACATGGAAGGAATAATCCACACCGGGAATCAGGAAGTCTGGTATCGCAAACCAGCTTGCTGCGCCAATTTCCGTAAAATCAATTATGCCGATTGCTGCCGAGTATGCATAGCCGACCAGCAAGGCAATCAGGATCGGCATCAGGGAAATGATGTTTTTAAAGTAAATCGTGCAGATGATAGCCGTCAGCAACGTGACGATTGCTGCTGAAAAGTGCAGCAGGCTGTATTCCGAGGTGTTGCCTGCTGCAGGAATCGTCATGGCCATATCGACGGCTATCCCTGCCAAAGCCAATCCGATGACGATGATAACCGGCCCGACAACAATCGGAGGAAGAATTTTCATCAGCCATTGATAGCCTGTTTTCCAGATGATCAGCGACACTAGTGCATAAACTGCGGAGACGAACATCGCACCGATCATTGCTGACCCGATGCCGCCGGATAATGTTGCCACCTGTATCGGCACGATAAAAGCGAAGGATGAACCCAGATATGCCGGCACTTTGAATTGGGTAATCAATAAGAAAATGATGGTTGCGATTCCACTTGTCAATAAGGCGATTGCTGGGCTTAACCCAACCAGTTGCGGCACGAGAATCGTTGCGCCGAACATTGCGAACATGTGCTGGAGGCTCAGTGAGATCCACTGGCCGGTTTTCGGTTTGTCGTGTATATCGAGTACTGCTTCGCTCAAAACTTTCTCCCCCGTCTCTCTCTACTATTCGTGTATTGCTACGCGGTCTTTGCCGTCGCTTTCTTTCATTTCAACAACGATGCGTTCGTTGCTTGATGTCGGGATATTCTTGCCGACATAATCCGAGCGGATCGGCAGCTCCCGGTGTCCGCGGTCAATCAGCACAGCCAGCTGAATCTGTGCCGGCCTGCCGATATCCATGACCGCATCCATGGCCGCCCGCACAGTGCGGCCGGTAAACAGCACATCGTCGACCAACACCACTTTTTGTCCTTCGATGCTGTGTTCAATGTCCACTTGCTGGACCAGTGGTTCTTTGTTTTTGTTTTTAACACTCAAATCATCCCGGTAAAGAGTGATGTCCAGCTCGCCGGTTTTGATCGCTTTGCCTTCGATCTTCTCCACTTTTTCAGCGAGTCGCCTGGCGATGAACGCGCCCCTTGTTTTGATGCCGACCAGAATGATGTCATCGATTCCTTTGTTGCGTTCGATGATTTCATGGGCAATGCGCGTAATGGCCCTTGCCATTGCCTGCTCGTCCAAAATATCCGCTTTTTCTACCATTGTATCGTCTCCTCTCGGCAAATAAAAAAACCTCCTGCCAGAGGGCAGGAGGATAGATGCGCAGAATAGTCCAGCACGGAAGACAGACTTCCAGCTTGCGTAAATACCTTCTCAGCCTCTCTGGACTGTTTTTAAAGGTGTTGTTATTCGATTAGTTTTTACAAGTATAAAGAACTCTTTGCGGTTTTGTCAATCTTTCTTTCGAAGAGATTCCAGAAGTTCCGCGAATTCCTCAGGCATTTCCGCCGTGTATTCCATGTATTCACCGGTTTTCGGATGATCAAAACCGATAACTTCTGCATGCAGGGCCTGACCGCCGATATCCATCGTCTTCTTCGGTCCATATTTCGGGTCGCCGACAAGCGGGTAGCCGATGTATTTCATATGGACACGAATCTGGTGCGTACGTCCTGTTTCCAGGCGGCATTCAACCAATGTAAAATCGCCGAAACGTTCGAGAACACGGAAATGCGTCACCGCATGCTTGCCTCTATCCACAATCGCCATATTCTGGCGTTCTTTCGGGTCACGCGCAATCGGTGCTTCGATTGTTCCTTTGTCATGAGGAATATGCCCGTGCACCAAAGCGATATATTTGCGGGTAACACTTTTTCTGACCAATTGATTGACGAGTGACATGTGTGACGCGTCATTTTTTGCGACCATCAGCAAACCGGAAGTATCTTTATCAATCCGGTGCACAATACCGGGACGGACGATTCCGTTGATTCCCGATAAATCGGTACACTGATACATCAGGCCATTGACGAGCGTACCCTGTGAATGGCCGGGCGCAGGATGAACAACCATGCCTTTTGGTTTGTTGACGACGAGTACATCTGCGTCTTCATAAACGATTTCCAGATTAAGATTTTCAGGCACGACGTCCAGCTCTTCAAGCACAGGCGGCGTTGCGATGATCAAATCATCGGGACGCACTTTGTAATTCGGTTTAACTATTTCACCATTGACCCGGACATTTCCATCTTTGACCCAATTGGCGATCTGTGAACGTGACCAGTCTTCATCAATCGAGGAAACCGCCTTGTCGATTCGTTGTCCAGCCATTTCTTCTGTAATTTGTATTGTTAAATCTTCCATTTCCATTAAGACACCTTTTTCTTTTCTTGTTTTTCGTCATAGATCACGAATATGATCATCAGGATAACCCCGATTGTCAGTGCGGCATCGGCAATATTGAATATCGGAAAATGATAATTGATCACGGGTATCAGGACATCGACAAAATCGACGACTTCACCGCGGTACATCCTATCGATGAAGTTTCCGATCGCTCCGCCGAGAATTACCATCAGGCTGATTTGAAATATCGGCTGGCCTTGGGCATGCTTATGGAAATAGTAGAGGATGCCGATAATTACCGCAACTGTAATGATTCCAAACAGCCACATCTGCCCTTCCAGCATACCCCAGGCTGCTCCCCGATTGCGATGCGAAAGCCACGCAAGATACGGTTCAAACACCGGTATCCGTTCGCCGAGCTCCATATTCCGCAGCACCAGCCACTTTGTAAACTGGTCCGCAGCAATAATCACCAATGCGATTGCATAATAAATATACATATGTTTCCCCCGTCAAATCATCTGTCATTCTATTTTAACACATTATGTCCTCAAAAAGTGAGGTCCGGAGAGCCGGCTTTCCGGTTCTTCAGACCTCATCAATTTAAGCGTAGTGTTTCTCAACGACGTCTGCGCATCGTGGGCATAATCCAGGGTGTGCTTCGCTTTGGCCGATTTTGTCTGAAATCGTCCAGCAGCGTTCACATTTTTCACCTTCGGATTTTTCGACAGCTACTGTTACGTGATTTAATACCAATGCATCAGCTGGTGCTTCTTCAGGAGATCCACCAAACTCATAATTAGATACGATCAAGAGCTGTGCCACATTGTCATCGACAGATGCCAGAAGATTTTTAGTTTCTTCTGAGCCGTAGACCGTGACTTTGGCTTCCAGTGATTTCCCGATTGTCTTCGCTGCACGCGCTTCTTCCAATGCTTTCAGCACATCATCGCGGACTGCCATGAATTGTGACCATTTCGCCTCAAGGTCGTTAAAGCCGCTGTTTTCCACAACTTCAGGGAAATCCGTCAATTGGACGCTTGCTTCTTCAACAAATCCGAGATACGACCACATTTCATCAGCCGTATGCGGAATGATAGGTGACGCCAATTTCAGGATAGCCATCAATGAATCGAACATCACTGTCTGCATCGCACGACGGTGCGGATGGTCGGCTGCTTCGATATAAACAACGTCTTTTGCGACATCTAAATAGAAGGAACTCAAATCGTTCGCGCAGTAATTGTTTAACGCATTGTATATTGTCGAAAATTCATAAGTTTCGTAGCTTTTACGTGCTGTTTGGATCATTTTTTGGAGTTTCATCGCCATATACTGATCCATTTCACGCATATCTTCAAACGCCACGCGATCCTCTGATTCATTGAAATCAGCCAGGTTTCCGTGAAGGAATTTCAGCGTGTTGCGGATTTTACGGTAAACTTCTGAAACTTGTTTGAAGTTCTCATCCGAAACGCGGACATCCGCCGTATAATCGACTGATGCCACCCAAAGGCGGAGAATGTCGGCGCCCATCTGATTCATCACTTTGGAAGGCACGATTACGTTGCCCAGCGATTTACTCATTTTGCGGCCGTTGCCGTCCAGCGTAAAGCCGTGGCTCAGAATCCCTTTATACGGAGCAATTCCGTTAATGGCGACTGAAGTCGTCAACGAAGAGTTGAACCAGCCACGGTATTGGTCAGAGCCTTCCAGATAGAGGTCTGCAGGATATTGAAGATCTTCCCGCTCATCCAATACGGCCTGGTGGGACGATCCCGAGTCGAACCAGACATCCATAATATCCATTTCTTTTGTGAAAATACCATTTGGGCTGCTTGGATGTTCGAAATCTGAAGGCAGCAATTCAGCTGCCGGGCGTTCAAACCAAATATTCGAACCATGCTCACGGAAAAGGCCGGCAATATGTGCAATCGTTTCTTCAGTGATTATCGGGTCGCCATTTTCTGCATAAAATACCGGAATTGGTACGCCCCACACACGCTGGCGGGAAATATTCCAGTCCCCGCGGTCGCGCAGCATATTGAACAGGCGGGTTTCACCCCACGCTGGCGTAAACGAAGTTTCTTTGATCGCTTTCAAAATACTTTCGCGGAAAGCGTCAATCGATACGAACCACTGGGCAGTGGCACGATAGATGACCGGCTTTTTCGTACGCCAGTCATGCGGATACGAGTGTGTGATGAATGATAAACTTTCCAACGCGCCTGCTGCATCCAAAGCTTCGGTAACGGTTTTATTGGCTTTATCGTAAAATTGTCCTTCAAATCCTGGTGCCTCTTCGGTCATGACGCCGCGTTCGTCGACAGGGCATAAAACATCAAGGCCGTATTTCTTGCCGACCAAAAAGTCATCTTCCCCGTGTCCTGGTGCAGTATGGACACACCCTGTCCCCGAATCAATCGTAACGTGGTCGCCGAGCATAACCAATGAAGTCCGGTCGTAGAGTGGATGCTTCGTCAGAATATTTTCCAGCTCGGCGCCTTTCATTTCCCGCACGACTTTATGGTCTTCCCAGCCGATTTCAGCGGCCACGTCATCCAGCAATTCACGTGCGATGACGAATAGAGAACCTTTCGCTTCAACTTCGACATAATCCAATTTTTCGTGGACCGTGATACCAAGGTTCGCCGGAATGGTCCAAGGTGTCGTCGTCCAGATGATGAATTTCGTTCCTTCAGCAAGAACACCTTTACCATCCGTCACTGGGAATGAAACATAGATGGATGGTGATTTTTTATCGTGATATTCGATTTCGGCTTCTGCCAGCGAAGATTCACTAGACGGAGACCAATAAACCGGTTTTAGGCCTTTGTAGATATAGCCTTTATTCGCCATGGCACCGAAAACTTCGATTTGGCGTGCTTCATAGGAAGGTTTTAGCGTCACGTAGGGATTTTCCCAGTCACCGCGCACACCGATGCGTTTGAATTGGCTGCGCTGGCTGTCAATCTGCTCATAAGCATATTCTGCACACAGCTTGCGGAATTCAGCCACCGTCATTTCTTTGCGGTTGACGCCTTTATTGGTCAAAGCCTGTTCGATCGGCAAACCGTGTGTATCCCAGCCTGGTACGTATGGCGCATGGAAGCCCATCATTGAACGTGAACGAACGATCATATCTTTCAGCACTTTGTTTAGCGCGTGGCCCATATGCAAATCACCGTTTGCGTATGGCGGTCCGTCGTGCAGGACGAAAAACGGCATATCTTTCGTTCGTTCCTGTACCTTTTTATAAATATCCATTTCTTCCCATTTAGCTTGCATTTCTGGTTCCCGGTTCGGCAAATTGCCGCGCATCGGAAAATCTGTTTTTGGCATCAATAATGTATCTTTGTAATCCATTCCAATTCCTCCTGTAAACATAATAAAAAGCCCCCCATCCCTGGAAAGGGACGAGAAGCCAGACTCGCGGTACCACCCTTGTTGCAGCCTAAACTGCCACTCGAACACCGTATCGTGGTGGGACGGATCCGGATACTGATTTCCCCGGCTCTGCTCAGGAGTGATTTTCTCCATAGCTTTCAGCACCGGGCTCACACTGTCCCCGGTTCGCTTTCCTGAATCGCTGTGGATACTGTCTCCATCATCGCATTTTTTATGAAAATTGCTATTTCTAGTATGTCGTAATTATAAAGAGTGTTGCTTTCTTAGTCAAGGACGGTAGTCTTCGTTATTGTCTTCCAATTTATCAAGCGTCGTTGTATCGACATCATATTCCATCAATGCTTCCCAATCATCGGTATCAATCAGGTCAAGCTGCGCTTCCACGATCATTTTGAAACGGTTGCGGAAAACTTTTGACTGTTTCTTCAGCTCTTCGATTTCCATTGCAATGCGGCGCGCTTTTGTCAACGATTCATTGACGATGCGGTCTCCGTTTTTTTCTGCTTCACGGACAATAAGCTTCGCTTCTTTTTGGGCATTGCGGCGCACTTCCTCCGCAGCTTCCTGGGCAATGACGATGGACTTTTGCAAAGTCCCTTCGATGGTTGTGAAATGGCCCACACGTTCGTCGGTCTGTTTCAAACGCTCTTCCAGATCTTTTTTGTCTTTCATCAGAATTTCGTAATCTTTGATGATCTGATCCAGAAATTCGTTCACTTCATCTTCCTGGTATCCGCGAAACGCTTTGCTGAACTCTTTATTATGTATATCCAACGGGGACAATGGCATTCAGTGCACTCTCCTTAAATTATGTTTGTTACTTTACATTATAACGCCCATTGCATGAAATATCAGTATAATTTTTCATATTCCATGCAACGGTCATTTCCGCAGTTCCAGACGCCCGATCTGCAGGCGGATCTTATCTTTTTTTGTTCTTCCTTCAACCAGCAGCACTTTGATGCGGCCAAAACCTCTGGACGAAATCATATCAGATTCATGCAATTCAAAAGAAGGCTGTTCCTGCACTCTCCAGTTCACTTTCACCTTTCCGCCGTGGATCAAAGCGGAAGCTTTCTGCCGTGAGATACTATAGACCGTACTCATTACCGTATCGAGCCGCATCGAACTGACCGTATGGGATTCTTCCTGCCATTCTTCTGTGGCCGTTATCATCCCGGCAACATCTTCCACTTCCAGCAATTGCACTTTGACCTTTGCTGCCGAGATGAAATTGGTCTTGAGATACAGGCTCACTTCATCTGCCACCGCAAACTGGATCCGTTCCCCGTCAATCCGGATATCACCGAATTTACTGCGGTCCAGTCCGACTGACATCAGCGACCCAAGAATATCCGGATGGCGCAGGGTGACGAATTTCACTGGATACTTCAATTCAAAAACGGTTATATTAAAATCTTCCGCTGTCGGCTCATAATAAGACGGATACAATAAGACCCGCTGGCGTTCCGCGTCAGGAAACAACCCAAGCGATTCCATCCGGATATCGTTCGAGCCGAGCACCGACTTTACGATGAACCTTTCCCGGGGATCAAGAAAATCGGTCAATTTCGGCGTATAGCGGTCTTCGACTTCAATCATCCATCCTGAAACTTGTTCGATAAATTGCTGCTCTTCTTTCCGGAAATGCTGAAAAACGGAATCCATGGCGCTGCCCCTTTCTGAATTGAAGTTTTTTCAAGAAAAAAACCCCACTTAGCGTGAGGCTGTTTTTATATCATTCCGAACAATACCTCAATCCCTCTGCTGGCTAGCAGCAAAGTATAAATCGCGATGATTGGTGAAATGTCGATCATACCGAGCGGTGGGATGAACTTCCTGAAAATATCCAGGTAAGGATCAGTCAGACTTGTGACAAACTGGCCGAATTTCGACTCTTTAAGGCTCGGAATCCAGCTCATCAGGACGCTGGCGATTATTAGGTAAAAATAAATATTCACTGCAGTTAAAACAAACACTTCGATATATGCCATCAGTTAATTTTGCACCTCTTTTATTGTTCTTCGTCGTAATAGAAATCTGAAATTGCACCATCCACTTCAACAGTATCAGGTACGCAAAGGAAAATATCCGTTCCAATGCGTTGGATATCTCCACCGAGCGCATAAACAGTACCGCTCAGGAAATCAATTATGCGTAATCCCTGGCTTCTTTCAATGCGCTGAAGATTGACGACAACTGCACGTTTGCTCTTCAAATGCTCAGCTATATCCTGTGCTTCGGCATAAACGCGCGGTTCTGCCAAGTGCACCTTAGATGATTTTGCTGCGGCAGTCTGAAGGCTGACCAAATTTGGCGTGCTGGTTTCAGTTGCCTTTTGGCGACGCTCTTTCGGTGATTTGCGAATCTCTGGGCTGGCAGACTGCTTTTCATGACCGGAAGCCTGTTGGTTTTGCTGCTGCGGCTGATTTTCTTCATAGTCCTCTAAATAAAAGAAATTCTTGAACGAATTTTTAATGCTCATCACTCTGCCTCACTTTCTGACCCTATTAATGCAGTCCCGATGCGAACAAAAGTCGCCCCTTCCTGCGCTGCTATCAAATAATCATTCGACATGCCCATGGAACATTCCGTACAGGGGGCATGAGGCCATTGCTTTTCCGCAACTTCCTGCTGCAAATCTTTCAGTCCGCGAAATATGTTCCGCAATACTTCTTCATCATCGACATTCGGTGCCATTGTCATTAAGCCTATTACATTGATTTTATCATATTTCTCCAGGGATTTGATAAATTCCACGGTCTCCTCAGGAAGAATGCCGCTTTTGGAGTCCTCTTTTGAAACATTCACTTGCACGAAACAATTGACGGCATGATCTGCCCGCTTCTGAATTTCCTTTGCAAGGCTCATTCGATCCAAGGAATGAAGATAATCAATTTGGTTTATGATTTCCTTTACTTTCCGGCTCTGAAGATTTCCGATAAAATGCCATGTGGCTTTATCTTCGATCGACTCGAATTTCAGAAGAAAACCTTCCGGACGATTTTCACCAAGATGTTGGATACCGGCTGCGACTGCTTCACGGGTGCGCTCGACACCGACCTGTTTGGTTACAGCAATAATCTGGATTCCTTCCCTGATGGAATCCAATTCTTTTTTCATCTTTTTATATACCGGTTCAATGGGTTTCATAAATTCACAACTTTTCCTGGATGTTCAGTTAATTGTACCAAGTCTTATCCTATTTATCAATTGCCCCATATTATTGATAAAAAAGAAACAGCTGCCGGATCGGCAGCTGTTTGGATTAACGTCGTTTTTGTCTGTTGCGAAGGAATGTCGGGATGTCCAAAGCGTCATCCTGAGGTTTTTCCTGGCGCACCGGTTCCTGTTGGTAAACTGGAGCCTGCTCATCGCGTCGCTGCTCTTCGCGGCGAGCTTCACGTAGTGTCGGCTGTGGAGCCTGCTGCTGCTGAATAGACTGCACGCGGCTTGAGTTCAAGCCAGAGCCTCTTGGAGTTCTCGGCTGAATTTGTTCTTCATTGAAGCCAGTTGCAATCACTGTGACGATAATTTCATCTTTCAGATTATCGTTGATAACAGAACCAAAAATCATGTTTACATCTTCATCAGATGCAGAAGCTACGATATCTGCTGCTTCCTGAACTTCATAAAGGCTCAAATTGGATCCGCCGGTGATGTTCATAAGCACACCTTTTGCTCCGTCGACTGATACTTCAAGCAATGGACTTGAAACCGCTTTTTTCGCAGCTTCTGAAGCCCGGTTTTCTCCTGAAGATACGCCGATTCCCATCAACGCCGAACCTTTATTAGACATGATCGTTTTAACGTCTGCAAAGTCAAGGTTGATAAGGCCTGGAACTGCGATCAGATCCGAAATCCCTTGAACACCCTGGCGAAGTACGTTATCCGCTTCTCTGAAAGCTTCAAGCATCGGAGTATTTTTATCTACGATCTCAAGCAAACGATCATTCGGAATTACAATCAAAGTATCGACTGACTCTTTCATTTGGCCGATCCCGCCGATTGCTTGCGTAGAGCGTTTGCGTCCTTCAAATGTGAATGGACGTGTTACGACACCGACTGTCAATGCGCCAAGTTCTTTGGCAATTGCTGCAATGACTGGAGCAGCTCCTGTTCCGGTTCCGCCGCCCATTCCGGCTGTTACGAATACCATGTCTGCTCCGCGCAATGCTTCTTCAATCTGCTCCTTGCTTTCTTCGGCAGCTTTTTTGCCCACTTCCGGATTGGCGCCAGCGCCGAGTCCGCGTGTCAGTTTACCGCCAATTTGAAGGCGAACTTCAGCTTTAGAAAGATTAAGCGCCTGCGCATCCGTGTTCACTGCGATAAAATCAACACCCTGTACTCCGTGTTCGATCATGCGGTTTACTGCATTGTTACCACCGCCGCCAACACCGATAACTTTTATAATTGCCATAGCATCAACTGATGTATCAAATTCCAACATTATTTTTCCTCCTAAAATTGCTCTGCTCTATGATGAAGCATGATGCAATGTTTTAATTATTCAAAAAATCTGTCAAACATTTTTTTGGCTTTAGTTACGACGCCTTCGCCGTCTTCTTTCGGCTGCTTTTGCTGTCTTTGTTTTTGTGGCTTCGGTTCCTGTTCAAGCTTTTGTGGATTGCCTAAAGCCACCCCACTGCCGATACGGCCGTAAAAGACATCTTCCATATAAGCGTATTGAATCAGCCCGACGGAAGTCGTATATTGCGGCTCGCGCACCCCTATATATTCAGGTGTGAACAGGCGCACACGGGTCTGAAGAATATTCCGTGCGAGTTCAGGAAGGCCTTCAAGCTTAGCCATGCCGCCCGTCAGGACGACACCCCCTGGAAGGTCCTGGACACCCAGGCGATAGAATTCATCCAAAATCAGTTCGAAAAGTTCTTCCAGGCGAACTCCGATTATTTCAGATATGTATTTTTGACTGTATTGCTCTTTCGTATCAGAACCTATTACAGGAACTTCGAACAACTCATCTTCAGATGCATTATCATAAAAAGCATGGCCATATTCCAGTTTGATCTTTTCAGCTTGATCAGTCGGCGTTTTCAGCACGATGGATAGATCCTTCGTTACATGGTCGCCTCCGACCGGTATCACTGATGAAGCAATAAGGTGTCCGTCCTGGAAAATGGCGATTGATGTTGATCCCCCACCGATATCAATGCAGGCTGTACCGTGATTTTTTTCATCTTCCGTCAACGCATAATATCCGGCTGCCAGCGGTTGAGGGTAAATATCCCGGATTTGAAGGCCGGCCCTTTCCACGCATCGCAGAACATTATGTAAAATCGTTTTCGACGTCGTCACCATTGTACCATCCATTTCAAGTCGAATCCCAATCATACCCCGTGGATCTTTAATTTCATCCAAATGGTCTACGATATATTGCTCAGGAATGATGTTCACCAGTTCCCGTTCTGGGGGAATGGACATAACCTGGGCAGCTTCAAGCACCCGGTCCATATCTTCATCTGTAATTTCACGATTTTCACTATTGACCGCGACTACCCCTTTTACAGGCTGCAGCATCATTTTGTTGGCGGGTATTCCGAGCACAACTTCGTGGATGGATTTGCCGATCATCCGTTCAGCCTGGTCGACCGCTTTTTTGATGGATTGGACAGTTGCATCTATATCAACGATAGCCCCTTTTTTTATACCATTTGATTTAACATTGCCGACACCGATGACGTGCAACGATTTATTGGCCATTTCTCCAATTAATACTTTGACCGACGAAGATCCAATATCTAAACTTACATACAATTCTGATTGGCTCAATTCGTGGCACCTCCTTATTATATTCCAATTACTTTTATTCTATTGTAAATTATACACCTTGTCTAAGTAATTTGATGCAATATTCGTGCATTTCATCTGAAAATTCAAACTGATTCCCGAATTTCTTTTTTCTCTGTCCATTTGCTCAATAATATTCGCCGGATAACTGCGATATTCTGAAACAGCCTGACTCCGAAAGCGAAGATTGCTGCCAGATATAGATCGACTCCCAGATGAACTCCGAGAAATGCCAGCCCGGCTGCCAGCAGAATATTGAAGAAGAACCCCGAAACGAATACTTTATCGTCATACACTTGCTGTAGATGTGCCCGAATCCCCCCGAAAAGTGTATCGAGTGCTGCGAGCACAGCAATGGAGAGGTAGTTGGCGTATTCGGGAGGTATTCTTATATCAGTCAGAAGCCCGAGTGATACTCCGAGAATCAGCCCCAAAATCGAAAGCCACATCGCTATTCCCCCTCTGCCGCTTTTAAATGTTCGAGCTCAAGCTCTTCATCATAGGATTCAACCGTAATTTCTTCCTGCG
Source organism: Planococcus sp. (in: firmicutes) (assembly GCA_035461005.1). Lineage (GTDB taxonomy): Bacteria > Bacillota > Bacilli > Bacillales_A > Planococcaceae > Planococcus. The sequence goes on from DATHVZ010000037.1 coordinate 25,885, forward strand.
GCTGCTCCACATCCACCGATAGATTGTCGATATAGAAATTATCGAGTATTGGGGATGCGTTTAAATAGTTGTAAAGTTTTTCTGCATTATCGAACGTTCCGGCCACAATCTTCATTTCTAATGGCGGAGTTCCAATAGCCTCGCCATTGACAGTCGTCCTGCCGTTGATGTCACGGATCGGACTGGTATTGATAATCCTTTTGCCGTCGATTGTCAAATCGACTCCATTGAATCGATTGATTTCATTTACAAAGCGGATCAACAGAGCGGGTGAAACCTGCTCTATGTTTTGGCCGGTCACAATAGCTTCCATTGATGGTTCGATAGAGATCCGAAGCCCGGGACCCGTTAATTCGGTAAGTCCCGCTTCTTTTCTCAGTGCTTCAACCGTTTCCTTCAAGGCCTTTTCCGGACTGTCGTTTGATGCCTCCGCATATTTTGCGAGCGTGTCATCAAGAGTGCCAATCTCGGATAATAATTCAGAGTGAAGCTGCTTTTCCCTGGAAAGCTCCTGCCTGATTTCCCAAACGTCCCGCGTGTCGCGTGAATCCGGTTCGTTTATCGTATTGAATTGAATTGCGGTCATCAGGCCGATGACAAATAGGATCATCGTAAACCGGGAAAAGACTTTCTTTTTCATGCAACTTCCCCCTCAATCATGATTCCGACAGCAGGGCAGGCATGGAAATGACCAGCCCTTCGTCCATGGTAACAATTATATTGTCATTGACGAGTTGATCGAGAACGCCACCAGACAATTCCAAAGATGCAGCAAGGACTTCCGGTTTACCGATTGCTTCAATCGTAAACGGCGCAGGGTATTGCACACCGTCCACTTCGATTACCGGCCCTGTGCAAACAATCGTCGAATTCGAATGAATCCTTTGGCCGTTTACTGAAATCGCTTCCGCCCCGGAAATATACATTTCATGAATCACCTGGAAAACATGGCTTTCATGCACAATATAATCATTCGGATTGACGGCCTGCGAACCGTATTCGCCGTCTTCGAGAACAACTTTCAAGCCATCCCCTTCCACCGGCATCAAGCCGATATATCGGCGGAGCTTTTCAGCTTCTGCGGCCATCTCACTGTAGGCTTCTTCTCCAGCTGAAAAAGAGCTTTCAAACTCCTGAAGTTCGTTTTGCCTGTCCTTCATTTCTTCACGCAAAGTCTTATTGCGTTCCTGCTGTACAATCAGTTCTCCCCGGAAACGCTCTTCCTTGTCGAATTGGGAGTTTGCCGTAAAGCCACCGTTGACATCTTTAACCTGCGAAAGACTGTAGGAATAAGCGAGTATAAAACCAAGAACCAGGAAAACCAATGAAAAGACAATCGATTTACTGAATTTCACCTGTTTACGGTTCTTCGGTTTCTTCATCTTCCCCGACCTCCTTTGGCGGACCGTAGACGTCATCATAGGAGCGGAAGGTAATTCCAACCTCCATATCAAAAACCCCTTTTTGACCGTCTTCCAATTGCGCTATCAGAGATGGATAATAAATGAGCTTTTCAGCCAGGCTGTTCAATTTCCCCCGAATTTCGTTGCCATCTGTCATATATAAGGTGACGTTGGCGGAAGAAGAATCGCCATCCGTCAATATAAGTTGCGACAGCATATTTGAGACTTGCGGGTTGAGCTGCTCCAATTGGGCTGAAAGCTCCAAGCGGGTATCCGGATTTTCGAAATTTGTAAAAACTGGTCCATCCACTGTTTCAACTGGCAACTCCACTGCATGGCCATTTGCCAATAATTTCTGGTACCCATTTTCTTTTTCCAGATAACCGATTGAAGGAAATTCAGTAATCGCAATTTCTACACCCGTCAACCATCTTTTGTCGACAGCGGCTCCTTCCACCCACTCCAGCTCGCTGATGGCCTGCTCCGTTTCATTCGAATTGAAAGACCACATCGAATCTCCTGCAGCAAGTTTGCTCGCATCTATATATTGTTCTTCACCGTATAAGGATGCGCCGGTGACTGAGATGGTTTGAATCTTACTGTATTTGGACTGGCTGTAAATCAATGCAGCCAATAGGATCAGAAAAATGAACAGCAATGCCATGAATTTGCGATTGGTTCTTTTTCGCCGACGCTCACGAAGCGTTGGGATGCGTTCTTCTATATCAATCACTTTATCCATAATTGCTGCTCCTTTCTTCAGATAAAATTGGATGGCTTTTTAAATTGAATCAGCTTTGCAAGGAGCTTTTCTTTGTCCAGACTCCAACGGCCCAGCTCTTCGGGTCATAAGCCACTACAGTGCTCCTGCATCGCTGCGCTGCTTCGTCGCAAAGAGCTGGCCCCATAAACCTTGGGCCATCTCTTCGCTGTCGCTTTTCTTAATCGTCCGCTTCAGTCACTTGTCTGACCGCTTCGATAAAGGCATCTCCGCGGATTTCGAAATTTTCATACTGGTCCCAGCTGGCACATGCCGGCGACAGGAGGATTGTGTCGCCATCGTTTGAATGGCTGACGGCCTTCTCGACTGCTCCAAGCATGTCCGCAACTTTTTCAACGTGCTCTACACCGCAGTCAACAGCGAATTGCTCGAACCGGTCGGCAGTTTCGCCGAATGCCACAACCGCTTTTACCCGGTTCATATAAGGCCTCAGCTCTTCAAGTGAGTGATTGCGCTCCAGTCCCCCTGCCAGCAGGACGATATTGCCAGTGAATGCTTCCAGTGCACTTTTTGTCGCCAGCGCATTTGTCGCTTTTGAATCGTTGTAAAATTTCCGGCCTTTCCAGTTGACGACGAATTGCGACCGGTGCTTGACTCCTGTAAAGGACGTAAGGACACGGATAATGGTTTCTTCCGTTCCTCCCCAAATCAATGCAGCTGCGGCGGCCGCCATAATGTTTTCGAGGTTATGCCGCCCGCCGAGCATGACTTTTGATCGTTCGATCAATTCTTTCCCCTGCCAATAAATAAATTTATCATCTGCACTGATGCTGTCTTCAGTCCTCCCATTTACTGTAAAAGGAACAAGCTGCGCTTTGCATTTTGCCGCATAGGCAGCAAGATGAGGCTGGTCGGCATTATAGATAAAGTAATCTTCAGGTGTCTGGTTTTGTGTCAGTTTCATCTTCGAAGCCTCATAATCTTCCAAAGACCCATGGTAATCCAGGTGAGCTTCGTAAAGATTTATCACAATGGCGATTCGCGGGCGGAATGTTACCGTCCCTTTCAATTGGAAAGAAGATAATTCTGTCACGATGACATTATCAGCTTTCGCATGTTCTGCGACTCCACATGCAACTGTTCCAATGTTTCCGGCAACCAGCGGTTCCTTACCATCTTGATTGAGCATATGGAACAAAAGCGTCGTCGTTGTTGTTTTTCCGTTTGAACCGGTGATGCCGATAAACGGTGCTTCACTTATTTTATAGGCCAGCTCAATTTCGGTCCAAACCGGAATTCCTTTTTCCACAGCCGTTTGGATTATGGGATTGGAATAGGGAATCCCTGGATTTTTGACAAGCAATTCAAATCCTTCTTCAAGCAAATCTTCCGGATGGCGGCCACAAATGACCGTTACTCCCAGATTCAATAATTCTTGTGCTTCAGGGTTTTCTTCAAATGGTTTGGCGTCATTGACTGTGACAAAAGCACCCAGTTTGTGCAGTAGACGGGCTGCGGTAAAACCGCTTTTCGCCAAACCCAGCACCAATACTTTTTTATGATGGACCATCGCTAAATCTTTCATTTACATTACCTCCAGAACAACGGCAAGTACTGCGGCAATCAAACCAGCCAGCCAGAATACCGATACTACTTTCCATTCAGACCATCCGCTCAATTCGAAATGGTGATGAATCGGACTCATCTTGAAAATCCGTTTCTTTCTTAATTTAAAGCTGCCGACCTGCAGAATGACTGACGCCGTTTCAATGACGAAAACAATTCCGATCAGAAGCAACAGTAATTCCTGTTTCAAAAGAATCGACACCATTGCCAGCGCTCCACCGAGTGCCAGCGACCCCGTATCGCCCATAAAAACTTTGGCCGGGTATTTATTGAAAATCAGGAAACCGATCAGGGCTCCCGCAACAGTAAATGTGAACAAAGCAATTGCGGCTTCATCCTGTCTTATGGCAAGTACACCAAATGCAGCAAAAGCGACTGAGGCGGTTCCAGCCACCAGACCATCCAAACCATCGGTCAAATTGACCGCATTTGAAAAACCGACCAGCCAAAAAATAATAAACAGCACATAAAGCCCGGATAATTCAAGGGCAATGGATGTGAAAGGGATTACCAGGCCAGTGTTGAAATCAATCATTCCGAGTAAAAAGAATGAAACGACAGCAATGGCGATTTGCGCGATAAGCTTCTGCAGGGAAGTCAATCCCAAATTTCGTTTCAGGACGACTTTTATAAAATCATCCAGGAAGCCGATCAATCCGTAACCGAACAACACCAGCAGGAGAATCAACAGCTCCACAACCAGCAGGTCCATAAAAATTGCGACCCCTAGAGCCGTCACAATGATGGATATCAAAAAGACCAGGCCACCCATCGTTGGTGTGCCGGTTTTCTTCATATGCGATTCCGGCCCTTCTACACGGATGCTTTGCCCAAATTTCATCCGTTGCAGCAAAGGGATGAAGACAGGCATCAACCCCGCAGTTAACAATAAAGCAATTCCAAATCCGAGTAATAAATAAACGTCCATAAATGGTCTCCTTTAAACATCTTCCTATTCAGATGCATCTTCTGTATTTAGTTCTTCCGTATTTTCGTCCGGTATTCCTTCCGGCCCATCTTTCATCTGCACTTTGTATGAATCTTCAGGTGTCTGCAACCTTACGACAACCGGTTCACCTTGCCCCAGAGAAGTTCCAGCTGAAAGGCTTTGGCTAACCCCGTAACCTTGCCCCACAATTTCCAATGATAATCCGCTCAGCGCATGAAAAGCAAGCAATTCCCGCTTGGACCAGCCGATAAAGTCAGGCAATATGGTGTCACCTTCTGTCTGAAGGATAACAGTTCCTCCCGCCAGCAGCTTTTCTCCTTTTGCAGGGTATTGAGCGGTGACATCGCCGGAAATGCCAGTCGTGATCACGTTGATATTTTTTGAACCCAATTCTGCTGCTGCTTCATCCGATGCCTTTCCGGTATAGTCAGCGACTTCCACAATCGGTGTTTCTTCTATGTCTTCCGGTTCGATATTCAAATATTTCAAGCTATTTTCCATGACGGAAGTGAAAATTTCCGCCACCGGCTTTGAGCCGTGTTCGGTCACATCCATATTCGGCTGCTGAACTGCGACATACATGACAAGTTCAGGATCGTCCGCTGGTGCCATGCCGACAAAAGAAAAAAGGTAATTATCTTTTCCGGTCATATATTGACCGTTTTCTCCCGGAATCTGCGCGGTCCCCGTTTTGCCTGCAACAGTGTAATCCTGAAGAGCGAAACGCTTGCCGGAACCGTCTTCCGCAGTAATCGTCGATGCCATGACATCACGGACGATTTCGGCAGTCTCAGCTGAGATTGGCTGACCAGCTTGTTCCGGTTCCCCCTTAAGGGTCACTTCACCGGTATCGGGATTTTTAATTTCGTCAATAATATAAGGTTTCATCATGACACCTTCATTGGCAAAGGCGGTTGAGGCTTGAATCATCTGGATAGGCGTTACTGTAGACCCCTGCCCAAAAGTCAAGGTCAGTTTATTGATCTCACGTTCATCAAGGATTTTCCCTGCCGCTTCTCCGGGAAGGTCAATGCCCGTTTTTTTGCCAAAGCCGAAGGCGTCTACATAATTCATAAAAATATCCGGTCCGATCCGCTCAAGCAAATAAGCCATCGAAACGTTGGATGAGCGCTGGAAACCTTCAAGATAACTGATTTCCCCCCACCCTTTTCTGCCATTGTGGTCTCCGATAATCGTCTTGCCAAAATTATAGGATCCGGATTGGAAGGTGGCATTCGGATTCCATTTCCCTTCTTCAACAGCAGCTGCCAATGTAAACATTTTCATCGGCGAACCCGGCTCGGTAGTAAGCTGAATGCTTTCATTCAGCCAATTGTCCGAAAGGCCTTCACGTGTATTCGGATTAAATGACGGTCGCTGTGACATGGCAAGAATTTCACCGGTTTTCGGGTTAGCAATCAGTGCGATCATCCGCTTCGGCTCATATTCCTTCTGAACAGTTGACATGGCATCTTCCAGAAAATTCTCCAAAGTCTTATCCAGAGTCAGCTTGATGTCCGATCCGTCGACTGCCGGTGTGACAGCCGATTCACTATTAGGCAGCAAAAAGCCCCATTTATCAATGTCAAACTCTATTTTTCCGTTTTCACCGGTCAAAACTTCATCATAAGTCAATTCCAGACCCATCTTTCCTTTTGTTTCCATGTCACCATTTTCGAGCTCTTCTTTCATCGCAAAGCCGACTAAATGGGAAGCGAAAACCCCATTCGGGTATAGCCGCTTAAGGTTTTTGACAAAAAGGACGCCCGGCAGACCTTCTTCTTTCATCTCGAGCATTTGAGTATGGCTGATTTCTCGGCCAGCGGAGCCAAACTCCACCTGGTAGCGTCCCGCTTCCTGGCCTTTTTGCAATGTCTCATATATTTTTTCTCGTGGCGTCGCAATATACTCAGCAAGGATATCGCTTGTTTCATCGATATCCGTCACGTGGCGCGGATCGCTGGCTTTATGCGTAGCCGATTCTTCCAGGACAGCAACAAGTTTATAGGATAGCGTATCTTCTGCGATAATTTCACCCGTACGGTCAAGGATTTTCCCCCGTTCCGCAGCAAGTTCTTCTTCCTGGCTATATTTGGCTGCCGCTTTGGCTGCCAACTCCTGACCTTCGACCTGGCCAGTCGCCTGAATAGTGACAATTCTTGCCAATAAAAGGAAAAAGAGCCCTGCAAAAACTAAAAACAGCAGAAAGGCTCCCCATTGAAATCGAAATTTTTTTTTCATTGCCCAGGCACTACCTTTACATTTTGCTCATTTAATTTTAGGCCTTGTTCTTTTGCTTTCGCCCAAATGCGCTCGTATGTAGAAAGTTCACTGACTTGCACTGACAAATCTGTATTTTGTTTCTGAATTTCACTGACATCTTTTTCAATTGTTTGAATTTCATGGGTAGTCGCCTGAATTGCGGCTTGATTTTGAAGAACCAGCAATGCGCACATAACGAATACAGCCAGGAAAGATAAATACAAAACTTTTTCACCTTTGGTGATTAGGCCTTTCTTTCTGACCGGCTGATGATTCGGAGTGTGAGGAACGGCCGGCTGTTGGATGTAGGTTTCTTTTCTTGCATTCAACGCCATTAGAACACGTCCTTAATCTCTGATTTTTTCTGCTATTCGCAACTTCGCTGACCGGGAACGGTTATTATGCGCCAGTTCCTCCTCTGAAGGAAGAATCGGCTTCCTTGTAATCAGCTTTAACACAGGATCCATGCCTGTGGGGATAACTGGAAAGTTCGGAGGCAATTCCGGCAGCGATGCGGCTTCCTTGAAAATTGTTTTGCACAGTCGATCTTCCAGCGAATGGAATGTAATGACGCTGATTCTTCCTTTAGGAGCCAATAACGTGATGGCATCCTGCAACGAAGTTTCAGCTGCCCCCAGTTCATCGTTTACCGCAATCCGGATTGCCTGAAAAATACGCTTAGCCGGATGGCCGCCTGTTCTTCTTGCAAAGGCCGGTATGCCGTCTTTAATGCATTCTACCAATTGGGCGGTCGTCTCAATTGGTGCTTTGTTTCTTGCGGCTTCAATTTTTCGCGCAATCTGTTTCGAGAACTTTTCTTCTCCGTAACGATGGAAAATTCTTACGAGATCCTCAAAAGACCAGTCATTCACCACTTCGTATGCGCTGAGTGAAGCGCTTTGATCCATCCGCATATCCAGCGGCGCATCGTTATGGTAACTGAAACCGCGTTCAGGCGTATCCAACTGCGGAGATGAAACGCCCAGATCATAAAGGATGCCATCTACTTTTTGTATCCCACGCTCTTCAAGTTCCATTTTGATGTCCTTAAAGTTGGCGTGGATGAAAGTGATTCTATGTATATAATCTTTCAGCATTTCTTTCGCATGGCCGATTGCTGTCTCATCCTGGTCGAAACAGAAGAGATGGCCTTCGTCGGAAAGCTGTTTGACCAGATACTCACTGTGCCCTGCACCACCAAGGGTGCAGTCTACATATATGCCGTCAGGACGAATGTTCAGTCCATCGACAGTTTCATGGAGTAAAACCGTGGTGTGGTTGAACAATCCATTCCCTCCGTTCCTTATTTAAAAGTCAAAATCCACCAGGTTTTCTGCGATGTCGTTAAATGAGTCTTCAGATTCTGTAAAATATTCTTCCCAAGAGTCTTTAGCCCAAATTTCAAATCTGTTGGAGACACCCAGAATGATGCATTCCTTTTCAAGTTTTGCGTATGATACCAAAGTTGAAGGGATGTTGACGCGTCCTTGTTTATCAAGTTCCACTTCTGTGGCCCCTGAGAAAAAGAATCGTGTAAAAGCACGTGCGTCTTTTTTGGTGACAGGAAGTTCTTTCAGTTTTTCTTCAATCTTCTGCCATTCATCCATTGTGTAACCGAATAAGCAGTGATCCAGGCCCCTGGTGATGACAAAATTGTCGCCAAGCTGTTCACGAAATTTAGCAGGTACGATTAATCTTCCCTTTGCATCAACGCTATGTTGATATTCGCCCATGAACATACCCTTCACCCCACTTATTGTAATTAATGTACCACAATCCCCCACTTCCCACCACTTGTTTTTGAAATATTTCATAAATGTTACAAATTGATATCTCAATAAAACTTCTTGAGACGAAAAAAAGCCTGCGGCAGCAGACTTTAAAGGTTTAAAAATAGATAAGTTTGTGGTTTTTGTCATATTTCAAATCCAGGGTCAATAATTTGTCCACGAGATCCAATCCATGGTCATTCAGATACGGAATCGGATTATAAATCCTTTCCTGTGGAGACCCATTCGGTATCAATTCATTTTCCAGATAATCATAATGGCCGAATTGAACAGAATTTTGCAGAATCACTTCATCTTCCAGTTTGTTTTTGAGGAAATCGAGCTGCTTCAGATGAAATTGCAGATTCTTTTCAACCAAAGGCGCCAATCCTTTGCTCACTTCATTGAATTTCCCTCTAATTTCTTTGTAATCCCCTTGAATCTTCATTTCCAACCCTTCGATCAGCTTTTCCGCTTCCCGGTCTCTCACCGAATCGAGGAGCTCGGCTTTCAAAATCAAAGCTTTTTGATGGATCACCAGATCTTCAAATGTCAGGTTGTATTTTTCCAGCAGCACCTGCACCCGCCGGTTGATGAAAGTCATTCCGAGACGAGGCATGATGACCGGCATCTCCATTTCCAGCAATCCAAATGCATTTTTCAACAGGGACCAATACGCGATTTCTCCCGGGCCACCCACAAATGCTAAAACAGGGAAAACCATTTCCTGCATCAGAGGCCGGGTTACCACATTATTGCTGAGGATTTCCGGTGTCTGTTCGGCGATTTCCAATAACTCTTCCTTGCTGAAGCGAACCTTGCCAACATTGCCGACGAACATTTCCCCCTCCCGCTTCAACAGGATCCGTTCCTCTTTGACGGTTATGAAAAGATTCGCGGCGTCTTCTTCAGCAGAAAGAGGGGAAGCATACCCAGCAGCTGCTAGTTCCTGCTCTGCGGTATAAACCTCTTTCGCAATCCCCGGAGCCAGGTCGATCAGCCGCTTGAAATACTGTGTCTCATATTTTCTCAATTCAGGATGCGCAGCATCTATAAACAGGAGACCTTCTTTATGGAAGAAATGATTAAGAAATGTTGCAAAAAATTCAGTATAAGTTTCTGTTGCATCCAAAAAACCAAAGACCATTTGCTGAAGTTCAGCAGAATGGGCCGTTTCCGGCAGGCTCCTGAAATATTCTTCGAGGTAATTCCTGATTTTCGTTTTGTTCAGAATGGCGGTGGAAGCCGTCTTCTTGCCATATTCCACGTATGGAAAATTGAGTTTTTCGACGCGCCCGCTTGTTTCACGGTAAAGATGGCTGATTTCAGCCAGATCGTGGTCTTCTCCAGCAATCCAAAACACAGGCACCACTTTTGAGTCCAGTTGTTCTGTGGCCTGTTTTGCCAGCACGATGGTTGATATCGCTTTATGGATTGTGTACAACGGACCGGTCAGTAAACCTGCCTGCTGGCCGGTAATGACAACGGATGCCCCGTCACAAAAATCTTTCAAATGCTCTTCAGCTTTATCAGAAATGCCATATGGTTCCATATAATCACGGATGACTGAGCTCAATCTGTCTCGGTCGGCGCTATGATCCTTAAGTTTTTTTTGCCTGTTTTTGAAAGAAGCCTGGTCCGGACTGTATGAAAAATAATGGAGAAGTTTTTCTTCACCATTTATGTAATTGTTCATCAAATTGCTTGAAGGCTTTACGAATTGTTGATCTAATTTCATCTTGCGAATCCCCTTTTCCCATTACATAACACCTACTATATCAGACCCTGGGACGCTTGAAAAAAAATCAGCCTGTGTTTTCCAGAAAAAAGGCATCGACGTGTACCATCAGGCAAAACTGATGACCGTCAATGCCAAACCCGTAAACCATATAAGAAAATATCCTGCCGACAGCAGGAGAAAATAGAGACGCCAAGTTTTCCTGACATATTTCAACACTTCAATCTCTTTTGATTTTTTCCACTCAACTATCAGCAGAACGATGGCGATAAGAATCGCTGCGACAGAAACGGCGAATGATATATTCACAGACCATAACGCCTCCACTGAAACAGGGACAGATACGAACAACAGGAATGTTGTAAGATCAGCCGAAAAACCGATCGCTTTTCTTTTCAGTTTTTTTCGGCTGATCAGCAATAATAGGATGAATGCAAGAAACGGGGCAAAAATTAATATTGCACCAAGGATATGCAGGAAGGTCATCACTCTTTCTCAGCCGCCTTCAACAAGTGATAAAATGTCTGCACCGTGGGCAGAGTATAGGGTGCCCGCCTGATCGTATAGAGAAGGATTGTATCCAGCTCCATCTTGCGTCCAGCCAGTTTGTCCGCAAGCATCGACGACGTGTTTTCAGCGGTGGCTGCACATAAAGCCGTGACATGTTCGAAAGGCAGCAGCGTTTCGATTTCCGGAAACGCGGAATACAGTTCCGTATAAGTGATTTTTAATAATTCATAGGCATGCGGATTGCTCAGCAATTCACCATTCTTCAGTGACAACAATGCCGTTAAGGGATTAATCATGCTGTTCAGCAGCACTTTGCGCAACAGCATTTTATCAGCGTCTTTCTGCCAATCAGCTTTGACGCCATTAATATTGAGCAGCGGAAGGAACCGCTTTTCATCTCCGGAGAGCAAGGCAAACTTGAGCATCCCCTTGCCGGTGTGTTTCACTTCTATGTCGCTGACTTTCAGCGCTCCGTGTTCAACGATGCCTGCGGCTATATCCTTTTGCGGCAAATTGCGCAGCAACTCCAGATGCATCATGCCGTTTTGCATGAAGACGACCGGATTATCCAGGCACCGCCTTTTCAATGTGCCAATAACGTCCGATAAATGAGCATATTTCACCGTAACAAAAATGAATGCATTTTGCGGAATTTCGTCCCATTCAGTGGACGCTTTTATGTAATGGACCTTTCCGTCCCTCTTGATGCCCTGCGTGTTGATAAGCTCCGCCTGTTCCTTCCTCCGCGTAATCAGCTGGACGCCGCATCCGGCCTCTTCCAACAGCGAAGCGGTCAGCATACCAACTGCTCCTGCGCCAATAACAGCAAAATTCATAATATTCCCCCCACCACAGAAATTGGACCACTTTTAAAAAAGAAGCCTGCCGATTAGGCAGACTCCACTTTCATTAGTTTTCATTATACAGGAGTAACCGCATGTTTTCGATACGGCATCGGTAAATCTTTCGTTTCGTAAATTGACAGCCGCTGTGATAACACTTGGCGAAGGTCGGATGGCGCAACGATATCATCAATGATAAGCTCGGACGCCAAACGGTAAATGTCGATTTCCTCTTTGTATTCCTGATGTTTTTGCTGTACATATTTCAAGCGTTCTTTCGGATCTTCGATCGCTTCAATTTTATTCGAATAAACCGCATTAACCGCTGCTTCCGGTCCCATAACGGCAATTTGTGCCATTGGAAGGGCGATGCAGACATCCGGTTCGAATGCCGGGCCGGCCATTGCGTAAAGTCCTGCACCGTAAGCTTTGCGGACGATGACAGAAATCTTCGGCACAGTCGCCGAGCTCATCGCAGCGATGAATTTCGCTCCGTGGCGGATAATGCCGGCACGTTCAACTTTCGTGCCGATCATGAAGCCTGGTACATCGGCAAGGAATAGGAGAGGAATCGAGAACGCATCACAAAGATTGATGAATTTTGCTCCTTTATCCGCGGAATCCCCGAATAATACGCCGCCCTTCACTTTTGGCTGGTTCGCTAGTATGCCGACAACCTGGCCGTCAATGCGTGCAAGCCCCGTGATCAATTCTGGCGCGAACAATTTCTTGATATCAAAGAATGAACCTTCGTCGATCAATTGATCGATCAATTCATACATATCAAACGGTGCATTTTGATTTTCCGGAATAATCGCTTCGAGGCTGCGGCCGGCTTTCGCTGCCTTCGTCTCCAGCTTATCCGGTTTCACTGCGAAATTCGCAGGGAAGTTCGTCAGGTAACGGCGCGCTTCTGAAATCGCTTCTTCTTCTGAAGCGACCAGCACATCACCGACTCCACTGACTGTACAGTGCATGCGCGCTCCACCCATTTCCTCGAGCGTCACTTTTTCGCCGATGACTTTTTCAGCCATACGCGGTGATCCGAGATACATCGATGCATTGCCTTCAACCATGATGACAATGTCACAAAACGCAGGAATATAAGCGCCGCCAGCTGCAGATGGTCCGAATAATAGACAAACCTGCGGCACCATGCCGGACATTCTAACTTGGTTATGGAAAATTTTCCCTGCTCCTCTGCGGTTCGGGAACATATCCAATTGATCCGTGATGCGCGCACCTGCAGAATCGACGAGATACAGCATCGGAACCTGCATTTTTTCAGCAGTTTCCTGGATGCGGATAATTTTCTCGACAGTCCGTGAGCCCCAAGATCCCGCTTTGACGGTAGAGTCATTGGCCATGACGCAAACCGTCTGGCCGTTTACTTTCCCGATTGCTGTTACGACGCCATCGGCTGGAAGACCTTCTGCTTCAACATTGGCAAAACGGCCATCTTCTGCGTAGTTTTCATCATCAAAAAGCAGTTTCAGACGATCACGCACGAAAAGCTTATTGCTTTCCTTCATTTTGTCATGGTATTTCGGCAATCCGCCCGCAAAAATTTTTGCCAGCTTTTCTTCAAGACGTTCGTTATACCCCGTTGTTTCAGTTGTTTTAGTCATTATGCCTGCCCCCTTTGCTTGTCGAACCCTTTATTCTCCCAAAGTCACCAAAGAATCGCCTTCGTTGACGAAACCGCCGACTTCAACATTCACTTTTTGGACCCTTCCTGCAAATTCTGCTTCAACAGGAATTTCCATTTTCATGGACTCGATTGTCAAAATTGCCTGGCCTGCTGTTACTGCATCGCCTTCTCCTACCAACACATTCAAAACTGTACCTGCCATTGTCGCTTTTAATTCTTTCATACTGTTTTTTCCTCCTTCGATTTTTCCATCCAGTTTGGCAATACAGCTGTAGCGTACTCCCCTGAAACGAACTCCTGTGATTCTATGAATTCTCTGAATAACGGAATATTCGTTTTTACCCCATCAATTGTAGCATGATTGAAAAATTTCTGAGATTTTGCAAGTGCCTCTACACGGTCGTCGCCTTTTATGATCACTTTTGAAATCATCGGATCATAAAATGGTGTTACAGTGTTGCCTTCTTCGTAACCTGTTTCAATACGCGCATCCTTGCCCCATTCAATCTTCTCCAGTTTGCCCGGAGATGGGAAAAAGGTTTTTGGGTCTTCCGCGTAAATACGGTATTCGATGGCATGGCCTTTTGTCGTGATCGACTCCTGCGCCGGCAATGTGCCGCCTCTGGCAACATCAATCTGCCATTCAACAAGGTCAAGCCCTGTCACTTCTTCCGTGACGGGATGCTCCACCTGCAGCCGCGTGTTCATTTCCAGGAAATAAAATTCATTTGACTGATCGACGATAAACTCGACAGTTCCGGCATTGCTGTAACCGACAGCTTTGCCTGCCTGAATTGAAGCTTCACACAAGCGCTCACGCACTTCCTGTGGAAGGTGAGGCGATGGTGACTCTTCAATCACTTTTTGATTGCGGCGCTGGACAGAACAATTCCGTTCGAATAAATGAACGATATTGCCATGCGAGTCCCCGAATATCTGAACTTCGATATGACGGGCATCCGCGATGAATTTTTCAAGATAGACAATGTCATTGCCAAAATAGGCTTTTGCGCGATTTTTGACGGAATCGAATTGCTGACTGAGCGCTTGCTCATTTTCACAGCGCACCATTCCAATACCGCCACCGCCGCCACTGGCTTTCAGCATTAACGGATAACCGATCTTGCCGGCTTCCTCAATTGCTTCTTCCAGCGATGCCACACCTTCTTCCGTTCCCGGAACGACAGGCACACCAGCTTTGATCATGGCACGGCGGGATTCGATCTTATCGCCCATCATTTCAATGATGTCACTGTCGGGTCCGATAAATATCAACCCTGCTTCTTTTACTTTGCGTGCAAATCCAGCGTTTTCGGACAATAGGCCATAACCCGGGTGGATTGCGTCCACATTATGTTTTTTCGCCACTTCAATGATTTTTTCTGCTTGTAAGTATGACTGTACAACCGGATTCGGGCCGATCAGAACAGCTTCTGTCGCTTCGCTTGCGTAAGGCAGATCCCCATCAGCCTCAGAATGGATAGCGACAGTTTCAATACCGAGACGCTCGCACGTGCGGATAATCCGGCGCGCAATTTCTCCCCGGTTCGCGATCAGGATTTTTTTCATATTTAAAATACCCCCTATGTTTTCTCCCTTCTATAGTCTATATGAAGTTTGTAAGCGATTTCAACTATTCGCTGAAAATAATTTCTGAATTGAGTGTCAGCTGTAGCTCTAAATAGAGGCTTTCGTGCGATTTATATCTGTAAAAATTAAACAAATAAAAAACTGCCGTAATGTTTACGGCAGTTCTGGCAAATGTTATTTCTTTTATTTCTTAAGAAAGCGCGCGACAGCAGCGTGGTGCGCATCGCTTGCCCATAATTGGGAACAGCTTCGGATTTCGGCTTCCACCCGCTCCACCAGATTGGTTGCCTGCCATTTTCTAACCGCCATTTCTTTATATGCGCGATGCACTTCCGGCAGGACATTTCGGAACGATTCCAAAAACTGCTCGACATCCCCTTCGCCCTGGATGATGGCAGTCGCCCATCCGTTCGCAAGGAGTTCATCTGCAGAATAAAGACGTGCTTCGCTGAGCATCTTCAGCGCATGGTCATGCTGCAAGGCTTCGAAAAGATACGTCCCCCCGCCCCAGCCGCTGGTAATGGCCAGCGTTCCCTGGATAAAGCCGGCCCTCACGTGGCTGCGGACAAGCCGGTAATCGCAGGCTGTCGCAATTTCACATCCGCCGCCCACTGCTGCGCCGTTAACCAACGCTGCTACAGGCACTGGCAAGGTTTTGATCCCATAGAGCACATCGCCCATGCGCTTAAGCATGGGGTAAGCTTCTTCTTCGGTCTCCAACGCATGGAACACAGAAAGATCCCCTCCGGAGCAAAACGCCCGGTCTCCTGTGGCTGTAATGATGACGAGCCGGGGCAGTTCGGAAATTGCCCGCTCGACAAGTTTCTCGAGCCCCTGCATGACTTCATCATTTATTGCGTTTCTTATTTCAGGGCGGTCGATCGTAAATGTCATGATCCCGCCGGCAGTTTCTATTTTATAAGCCATCCCAATTCACCTCGTGATTGTGATTTTATATTAGTAAATCGATTCAATATTCAGTACTAAATATGTACAGAGAAAAAGGCTATCGAGAGCCATGGCCTCTCAATAGCCTTTTAGCAGCAAATACTGTTTTATTTGCTTGCTACAACTTCTTTGCCTTTGTATGATCCACATGCTTTGCAGACGTGGTGAGCCAATTTCGATTCGCCACAGCTAGGGCAAGTTACCATGCCCGGCACGGACAATTTGAAATGCGTACGGCGTTTTCTCTTAACGGTTTTGGACGTTCTTCTGAACGGTACAGCCATTGGTGACACCTCCTTACAGTGATTCTATTCATCTGACTGATCGAAATACTTTGCTAAATCAGCAAGTCTTGGATCCGGTTTTGGTTGTGCTTCTTCTTTCTCCGCGCGAACTTCGGCGTCTGTCGAATATGACCATTCTTTGCCGCCTTTGATAACGGCCTGATCAGAATTCTCCTTAAAGACCTGCATCGGTATTTCCAGAAGGATAAGTTCTTCGAGGACAGGCTGGAAATCAATTGTTTCCGTTTTGACCGCGTGAACATTATCGTCTGTTCCCCCAAGGCCATCTTCCGACCAAGTGAAGATTTCAACCGATTCAATATCTACAGGAAACTCGACATCTTCCCAAGTTCGTGCACAAGGCAATGTTAACATACCTTTGAGCTGAAGCTGGCACGTGAGTTGTTGCGAACCAATTGTGCAATGTCCTGTGACATGGATGGGCGTGATTTCACGAATATCGCTATTGCGTTTTTTCACTTCATCAAGATTGACCATCTGGTCGATCTTCATCCCGTCTCTGCGATGCTTTTGAAGCTGTTGAATCGCTATTTTCATAAGTAATCACCTCAAGACAACAAAGTTGATTATATAATGAGCAGAAAAAGATGTCAAGAAAAAATCTTGTCACACTATTCCCAACATCGTTATACTTAGACTTAAGTTTACCAAAGGAGTTGGGCGAATGAAAGCTGCAGGCATTGTTGTCGAATATAACCCGTTTCATAATGGCCATCTTCACCATGCCCAGAGTGCCAAAGAAAGTTCGGGGGCGGACATACTGATCGCAGTGATGAGCGGACAGTTTCTCCAACGGGGGGAACCGGCTTTCGCCGATAAATGGAAACGGACGGAAATGGCTTTGGCGAACGGTGTCGATCTTGTCATAGAATTGCCGTATGTTTATGCAACCGCTCAGGCTTCTGATTTCGCCAGAGGCGCCATCACCCTGCTGGATGCAATCGGCAGCGAATCTTTCTGTTTCGGAAGTGAACAGGGAGAAATCTCCCCATTCCTGAAATCCCGCCAATTGCTGAATGAGGAGAACCTTTTCTACCAGCAGCAAATCCACGATGCCGTCCAATCCGGCATCAGCTATCCCAAAGCATTGAACATAGCCTACCAGGCGGTCACCGGCGGCCAAACAGGGTTCGCCGACCTGACAAAGCCGAATAATATATTGGGCTACCATTATATAGAAGCGGCAGACCGCATATCATCCGCTATGCGGCCGCTGACCATCCAGCGGATCGGCGCAAACTATCATGAGCCGATTACTGAAGGATTGTCGATTGCGAGTGCTACAGGCATACGCAAAGCTTTTTTCGAGGGCGGCTCTCTCGAGGAACTGTCGCAATATCTGCCTGCTCCTTCGCTCGAAGCGCTGCACAGTTTCGCAAAAGAGCATGGCCAGTTTGGCAGCTGGGAAGCTTTTTATCCCTTGCTCCGTTACACAATTTTAAAAGAGCGCCCAAAAAACCTGAGCCGTATTGCAGAAGTGACAGAAGGCATCGAAAATCTCATCTATGAAGCAGCACGCAAAGAACAGGATTTCGAGGCTTTTATCGCACGCGTAAAATCCAAACGCTTTACAAGAACCCGTATCCAGCGGATGCTGACTCATATTTTTACTGGCTTTACTTGGGAACAGCTGAAATCTTTTGAACAGCCATCCTATCTCCGTTTACTCGGCATGACGCAAAGGGGCCGCCAGTATTTGCATGCACAAAAAAAGAATATCAGCCTGCCCGTCATCAGCCGCGCCGCCGATTTGGCGGATGGCATGGGCAAACTTGATATTCACGCCAGCAGTCTTTACATGATGGGCCTTGGAGCCGTCAATCTGAAAAAGGAGTTTACAACCCCGCCGATTTATTTCGATTGAAGCTGCTCCAGATAATCAAGTGCATCCTGCAGGGTTTTAACCGGCACGATTTCCATATCCGTGCCGATTTTTTCAGCAGTTTCCACCGCCAACTCGTAATTGCTGACGCTGTCACCGGAAGTTGCGTCGTCGGGAGTAAAGAAAATTTCTATTCCAGCGCTGTCAGCTGCCATCACTTTCTGGTCAATGCCGCCGATGCGCCCCACTTCCCCTTCACTTTCCATAGTTCCTGTTCCGGCAACATTGTAGCCTTTCGTGATATCCTCATCAAGCAATTGGTTGATGATTTCCAAAGTGAACATCAATCCCGCGGAAGGACCGCCGATCTTCTCCGAATCGATGGAAACGATCGGGTCAGTGATTATGGTTTTATCTTCTACAAATGAAATCCCGAGGCCTGCCCGGTCAGGATCTGTCGGCAGCGGCTCCAGCGTGATCTTCTCGATCAATTCTCTGCCCCCACGATCTATTACCAATTCCACTGAATCTCCCTGCTCTTTGTCAGCCAGAAAATCGATAAAATCCTGCTGATTGTCAAATCCATTGCCATCTATAGACAGGACCCGATCGCCGGGATGGAGGATATCATCCGCCGCTCCGCCGTCCAGCACATTCAGCACAAAGACGCCTGACATTTCAATTTCATAGGGAAGCTCCGCTGTTTCAAATGCCGCCTTCAATGCATAAACCTGTGAATCCGACATCAGTTTCAGCTGGCGGACATTGTATTCTTCATCTGATTCGTGCGGACTGCGCACCTGCTCGGGCTGCAGGATCTTATACCCTTCCTGGAACTGGGCATATAAATAAAGGGCCGGAGTGGCATTCAGCATTGAGATTGTCATCAGGCTGAAACTTCCCTCATCATTTGTGTCGCCATTTTCCACTTCAACAAACGGCGACAGTTCATAGGCATTCCCCGGACGCGTGATATAGCTATCCATCTGAAAGAAGGTGATGAATATCACAATTCCAATCAAAATTAAATAATAGATCATTTTCTTGTTTTTCATCGAATAACCCTCTCTCTATTCAAAAACTGAATAACAAAAAAGCCACGCAGCACGTGACTTAATCGAATTTTTTCTTCAAGGCTTTTTCTACAGCTTCCGGCACAAGTCCTGTAATACTGCCATTGTATTTGGCGACTTCTTTCACAATGCTTGAACTGAGAAATGAATACTGGTTGTTTGAAATCATGAATAGAGTCTCGATGTCTTCATTCAAAAAACGGTTCATCGAAGTAATCTGCATTTCGTACTCGAAATCAGAAACGGCCCGCAAGCCTCTGATAATGGAATTCGCTTTCACTTCAACCGCATAGTCGATCAACAACCCGCCAAAAGAATCTACACTGACATTCGGAATAGAATTGGTCACTTCAGTAATCAGCCCAATTCTTTCCTCCAAATTGAACAGCGGGTTTTTCGAGGAATTGTTCATCACTACGACTTTGACTTCATCAAAAATCTTCGAAGCCCTTTTTATAATATCCAGATGCCCCATTGTAATCGGATCGAAACTTCCTGGTACTACAGCAACCTTATTCACTGTTTTCTCCCTCTTCCTCTGTATAGCGATAAATCGAAATGGCGATTCCGCCGTAAATGATGTGTTTAAAACGCTCAAAATACTTTGTCCGGTCTTTGAGCTCGACTCCTTTTTCATGTTCGCACACGACAATCGAATCTGTTGTAAGAATGCCCGCTTCAGCGGCAAAATCCATCAGCTCATAGGCTTCTGTACTGTGATAAGGTGGATCGAGGAACAGCAGCCGGGCCTCAAATTCGTTCTTTTTCAGAATTTTTATCGCACGCTTTGCATCGTTCCGATAGACTTCCGCCTGATCAGAAAGATGTGTTTTTTCCAGGTTTGCCCGGATGGTTTCAACGGCTTTTCCATCTTTGTCGATAAAAACCGCTTTGTCTATCCCCCGGCTCAAGGCTTCAATGCCCAGCCCGCCGCTTCCGGCAAATAAATCCAGTGCATTGCCGCCGTCAAAAAAGGGGCCGATCATATTGAAAACTGATTCTTTCACTTTATCAGTTGTTGGCCTTGTTGAATTTCCGGGAACCGCCTTTAAAGGCAGCCCTTTTGCTTTTCCTGCAACTACGCGCATATTTCTGCCCCCAGTTAATGATTTTATTGATGCAATCCATCTTCTAGATGGTAAAATGGTTACTGGAAAGGACGTGTTAAAATGATCCAGCGATTTATAGAGCTTGGAGAAGGTTACGGAGATATATACGAACTCCGTGAGTTAATGATCACCAACCGCAGCCGTTTTATGCACGGTTTTGTATTCCACGCAAAAGATATGGATGGAAAACCTGTGTTATCTGTTGGTGCTGTTTTCAAACCCGCAGAACAGGGCAATTTTATGCCCATTTACATTTGCCGGGAAGGAATTCCGGAAAATTCGAAACGCCTCGACTTGTTTGAAGAAACGGTCAAAGAGAGTGGAGCCTTGCCCATCCATATGGACGTCAAGCATTCCACCATCTATGCCGACCGAAAATTCTATTTCAGCCATCTGATTTCCGTATTGCGGCTGAACCACTATATTCCGCCGATGCAATGATCAGAGGCCGATTTTGTAATCGTATTCTTTTGCTTTATCGGGTTTGGCATTTTCATATTCCGTCTTGACAAAAGGGCGCTGGGATTCAAGTACTTGCTTAACGTAAGGCAGCTTCAGCAATTTAGCTTTCGTGGTTTCAATTACTTCCTGGTCCATATATAGAACGACATATTTCAATTTCCGTGAAATGAAATGAACATGTCCATATTTACGCAATGATTTTGCCTGTTTCAAATGATGCACATAGACAATAAGTCCTTGGCGATCATGCATAGCCATCCCTCTTTTCTTAGCTTCTAGAATACCATAGGAAAGAAAAAAGCCGCAACCGCCATTATACGAACTTTCAGCTATCGCAGCATAATAACTGACATTGCCTTTTAATATTCGATATAATGATTATAGCGTTACTATACAAGGGGGTATTACATAGCCATGGGGAAAAAAACGAAAATAGGCATAGCAGCAGTAGCAGTCGGAGCCGCGGCCTGGGCCGGTTCAAAGGCATTGGCCACAGCACAGCCACGTCCACAGAAAGTTGCACTCGAATACGAACGTCCGATGATCCTTGCTCACCGCGGCGGTTCCGCTTTGGCGCCGGAAAATTCAATGGCGGCATTTAAGAAAGCGGCATCGTTCGGCGTCGATGGTTTCGAAATCGACATCCGTCTTACCAGCGATGAGGAATTGATCGTATTCCACGATGAATTTGTCGACCGGACAACCGACGGCGCCGGAAAAGTTTCGGATTTGACACTTGAAAAGCTTCGGACATTTGACCTGGGCTATCATTTTGAGAATCTGGAAGGACAAAACTCCTACCGGGAGAAAAACGAGAAAATCGTCACACTTCACGAATTACTGAAAGAATTTCCGGAAATGTATATTAATATTGATATGAAAGATTCACCTGAGACATATGAAGGCAGCCTTATGCCTTCAAAACTTTGGCGCCTGATTGAATCTGCAGGTGCGGAAGATCGTGTGGGCGTCACAAGTCACTTCGATGAACAGATTGACCGCTTCAATTTGTATGCCCAAAATCGCGTGGCAATCGGTGCGGGAGAAAGTGAAGTCAAAAAAGCCTACGCAGCTTTCAACAGCCAGTTTGGCCATCTTTATAAGCCACGAGCTGACATGTTCCAGATTCCAATCCGCTCCTCAGTCTTCAATCTGGTGTCGCCGCGATTTATCGCATTTCTCGCGGAACTGAATGTTCCCGTCCATTACTGGACGATCGATGATCCGGAAGCCATGCGTGCACTTGTTGCAGCGGGAGCTAAAGGCATCATCACTGATCGCCCGGATTTGGCAGTGGAAGCAGTAAAAGAAGCTGAATAAGCTCGCAAAACAGCAAAAAGCCGGTGGAGAAAAAGCAATGCTTTTTCTCCACCGGCTTTTATGCTGAGCAGGAACAGCCGCCGCCTGTGCCGCAGCTATCCCCACATGAGGAATCCGAAGAAAAGAACGGGTTGCTCGAAGGGATTTTAACCGCTTCTGAAACCGAACGGCCGATAATGAAACTTACCTGGTCAATCAGGTCCTGCAATTCATTTTCCGCAAGACGCAATTCCGCGACCTGCTCATTAAGGTCCAGTTTCCGTTTATCCACCCGGATGCGTTTCATAACATCCTTATAATCCGGATGATATTTCCCGAAACGCTGCACCTCTTCATATAACTCTTTCAACCGGGCAAAAGCGATGATTTCTGCCGCCAGGTCTTTATTATCGTAAACAGCATGATAAGCTTGTCGATATTGCTCAGCCTGCTCTGATTGTAGTATCATTCTACTTAACTCTTCGGAAGAGTCAGCAACTTGAACCCATTCGTAGGTCATGATCACATATATTACCTCCTCTACTGTTTAATCATAACAAATATACCTAAATTTTAATACACAAAGAAAGGGTTGTCATCATGAAGAATTTAACCGCACAATTTGAAAGAGCCGTGGAAAACGGCTCTACAGAAGACATTAGGATACTCTCCCAGTTCCTTGAAAACCTGGAAAAGAAACAGGCAGGAGAATTTACTACCTATTTAAGCGCAGCACTCGGCATGACCAGAGAGCAGCAAAACGGCAGCTGGACTGTCAGCATTCCGAATACGCCATTTATTCACAATAACATTGATATCCCTCACGGAGGCATCCTGGCCGTACTTCTTGATACGGCAATGGGCACTCTTGCCAACAGCAAATGCCCGGATGGTTTTGGTGCTGTGACGACGAACCTGGCGATCCATTATTTGACGGTTGCAACCGAAGAAACCATCACAGCCGAGGCCAAAATCATACGCCAAGGCCGGCATACGATGGTCATTGAAGGAAATATTCACGAAACCGGCGGCAAACATATTGCCACATCGACCGGTTCATTTTTCATCGTTCCCAAACCGTAATCAACCCTATTGTTTTTCCGCCTTGGTCGGTTCCTGCTTTAAAAAGCTCTGTGTATAATACTTTCCAAAAACGCCTACGCCGATTTGATTAAAGCGGCTTGAGTAAATGATATTCCTATGGTTTTCAGAATTTATCCAACCATGGACGGTTTCACCTGCGTCATAATATTGGGAAGCGGTATTTTCAGCCGCCTCCTTATAAATGATGCGGGAATTCTCCAGCCTCTCTTCCAGACTTTCAATTTCAATTTCTTCCGACGAGAAATTCTGGCGTGCTACATTACGGCTATGCCTTTCAGCCAGCATGCTGACTGTAGCGTTGGCAGTCAGCGGTTTTTGCTGATTATGCAGGCGATAGACATTCGTCAGGTCGATAACCTGTTTGGCATTCGCCTTATCGATGGACGCTTGCAAACTGGAAGAAGGATTTGTGGGAACCAGCAAATCCCCTACATACATCATGTCGTAAGGCTGGTGGAGAATGAGCGTTTCAGCGTCCATGAAACGTACCGCTTCGAGCATGCCATCCTCCTTATCAATATACAATTGAGCAAAAATGCCGTCAAAACTGACAAGCAGCCTTGTTTCACGATCTTCGCCGCTGAGACTGAAGGTGTAAATATTTGTTCCGAATTTCACAGTCACTTCGTTTTCAATGATTGTAAAACGGTATAACTCCTCCAATGTCTGTCCAATTTTAAAAGGACTTGCGTCCGTGGCAGTGCCGGCAGTATAGACCTGCACCACTTTCTGATCTTTGACCCCTACCATCATATAATTCGAATAGGACTGATTATAGATCCACCATTCGTAGCCGAAAGCTGAAGGTTCAATACGTGCAGGCTGGCCATAATCATCGATCCAGTTCTGCGAAGATTTTCCGATATATACCGAAATCCCCTCTACCGGCCGTTCTACCGCCAAAGGCTTTTCGATGATTTCCTGAGCCGGAAGCGGATCGACTTGCCGGGGAGCTTCCAAAATGTCATTCTCATCTATCGATGAATCAAAGTAAAAAAATGTAATGAGGATGATTGACAGAAATATCATGATGCGCAATAAATTCTTCAATCGCCTTCCACCCTCTCAAGCTGTTTTCATCAATTATAACAGCCGCCTCTATACTGACACAATCTAGGCATTGCAACAAGCGCAAATTTCATCTATTATTAAAGGAGCATTGAGTCAGTTTTGAGATAGAGGAGGAGATCCTATGTATTTTGAAAATACAGGACTTGAAGACATTCTGGTAGAGTTCACTTTGCTCCAGCACGTTATGGGCAAACACGGGTTAACTATGGAAGGACAATGGGATTACGAGCGTGCAACATTCGACCGTAAATTCGATGTCCGTGAAGGCCGCTATTATTTGCGCGTATTCACTTATGCAGTTGATGGCGATATTGATGCCGGCGATGCAACTGTAAAAATTATGAAGCCTGTTATCGGCAAGCATTATTATCCATTCGGTCTTGAATACGGCGAAGATGAGCATTTTCCTGAACATCTTTTGAAAACTAGTGCCGATATTCTGGCGACCATTAAATCCGAATTAAAAGCATTTGAAATTCAAGTGTAAAAGGACCGCAGTTCAAAATTGAACTGCGGATTTTTTTAAAACTCCCTCTTTCACCTGGCGAATTAATAGAATAATATACTGTTTCCGGGAGGTTTAACGTGACAAAATTTTGGAATAAGAAGATTTTAACCGCCGTATTCGTTATTGCGATATTAATTTTAGTTTCCATATACATAATTCCGATTGTAATACCCCTGATTTTGGCATTGTTAACCGCCATTTTCCTCGAACCTTTTGTCGTATTTCTTCAAAACCGATTCAAATGGCCTCGAAAGTCGGCGGTCATTACTTCTTTCATCGTTTTTCTGCTGCTCGTTTCAGCATTTCTCTACTGGACCGTCACTTACTTGACCGGCAGGCTGATCCAAGTTTCACAGAATATGCCTGAATATATAAACGGGCTGTCTGCCAGCTGGGAAGAAATCCAGGCATTCTTCCTCCGTTCATCGGAAGAGATGCCGGTTGAAGTTGTTAATTCTTTTGAATCGGAATTGGCGCTATTCCTTGAAGGAATTCGTGATTGGGTTCTCACCATCGTCAATTATGATACGATTACCAATCTCCTGACTGGTATACCTTCTTTTCTGGTAAGCTTTATTGTTTTCCTGATTGCGCTGTTCCTGTTCATGCTGGATCTTGATGATTTAAAAAGGATTCTTTTCGGCAGACTGAAAGATACCACCGCTGAAAAAGTTCGCTTTATGGCTGCGCGTCTGAACAATGTGGTTTTTGGGTTCCTGAAAGCTCAATTTCTTGTCAGCATAATCATCTTTCTGGTTGCGTTCGTCGCCTTGCTCTTTATCGCACCAGAAGTAGCTCTTGTCATGTCACTGATCATATGGGGTATTGATTTCATACCTATCCTTGGCTCAATCATCGTTTTGACGCCCTGGTTCATCTATGAATTTATTACAGGCGATGTTGCCCAAGGCACCCAATTGGCAGTCCTTGCACTGGTCCTGCTGATCATACGGCGGACAGTCGAACCGAAAGTCATGGGTTCCCAAATCGGTTTGTCCCCTCTTGCCACTTTAATCGCGATGTTCATCGGTTTGCAGCTGATCGGCTTCCTCGGATTCTTTGTCGGACCGTTGCTTGTGATCCTGTTCACGTCCGCGCGTGAAGCCGGCATCATCAAAATGGATTTTAAGATATGATAATAAAATATTCACAACGAAAAAAGGAGAACCCGTTGAGGTTCTCCTTTTTTCTTAGCCACCCAGTATTGCTTTAAAGACAGAAGTTGTCGGTCCGCCTTTGTATATTACATATAATAGAAGATAAACCATTACACCTGTGATTGCCGTAAAGAACCAGATAACGCTCGTATAAGGCCCGATTTTACGATGCTTATCAAGCCTGTTCTTCCATCCGAGCCAAATGGTCACGAGCCCCATGATTCCCCCAATTGTAGCCAGGGTAATGTGGAATATCAGGAAAATCGTATAGAAAATCAAGTACTCTTCCGGCCCACCGAATGCGGTATTGCCGACAAAAATAGTGCGTGAAGCATAGATGATGAAGAAAGTTAGAGCCGAAGCACCAGCTGCAAGCATCATCTTTTTATGGGCTTCAATTCTACGCTGCCGGATCAAATTCCAGCCGATCGCTACTAAAATAGCGCTTAGTACAATGAAAAATGTGCTGATTGTTGGCAAAAGCGGTAAGTCCATTCTATTTAATCTCCTTTTATGCTTTACCCATTGTGTCGGTGATAAGCCATCTCTTTTCGATCCTGCAAAACTTGTGCAGTAATTTCTTCTGCGTTGTCGTTTTCATTGCGCAGCCATTCATAAAACACTAGCCATATAAATACAGTAAATACTAATTCCTGCAAGATCTTCATTGCAATTCCGCCAGTGCGCTGATCTTCAATCAAACTCATTGAAGAAAATAATTCAGGTCCGGAAAGATTCAATTGCGATAAAGTTCCTACCGGCACACATAAGGCCATTGCCTGCAGCCATGCATCTGTATCGGTATAGGTGGCATAGAACGCCGTATCACTGAAGATGATCAACGCACAGGCAGGTGTCATCAGCACACTCAGCCCGAACAGGAAACCGAGTTTTTTCAATCCGTGGAATTTATACATGCCTTCCAGATTGTTGACCACCGGCCACCAGAAGAAGATTGCGGATGTGAACAGCAGTCCGCTGACTACACTATGGATCAGCATATCCTGTTTAACGAAATCGAATACCAACGGCAAATGGTAGACCGAGAAGAATAATCCAAACAATAACAATGCAAGCAGTGGTTTGGTGAAAAACATAAAGATTGGTCGAATAACCGGTAAATTGATAAACCATCTCCATAGCCAGGATGGTATTCCCATAATTAACAATGGCGGTACAAGCAGCAAAAGCAACGCCATCTGAACCATATGCATTGTAAACATAATATGACCCAAAAGATCGATTGGAGATCCTTTGATGATATATAACAAAGCCATCCCAGAAACGAACAGCAAAGCTTCTTTTTGTTTTAAAGGTTCGCTGTCTTTAAACTTCCCTCTCCATTTAACGGTGATGAAAAAATATAAGAGCGTGATTAAGACAAGGGATCCAAAGTAATACGGACTCCATAAAGCCTGAAATCCGAAAATACTGATTGGCATGTCAAACATACCTCCTTTTCCTCAAGTACCCTCATTATATAGCGGAAGCAACTGTATATCAATGAACGAATCATGACATTTCCACAAGGCGATAGTTTTTTTTCCAAGCTGTCGCAATTCATAGAGTTCATACTCTAATGATGATCGAAAATCCAATTCAAAATCAAAAAAATCCCCGTTCACACAAAGTGAACGGGATTTTCAAATCGCTGTTTACCACCATACGATTGTGACAAGCGCCAAAACCGTGATAAAGGCAACAAACATTCCACAGAACATAAAGAACGCAATAGTGCCATGTCCTTTATTGCTCATGTGCATGAAATGATAGAGCTGAAGGACAACCTGAATCGCAGCCAATAATAGGATAATTGGCACAATCAGGTAATTCGAGAAATCGGCAGCGACCATTGTGAATGCAATCAATGTAAGAAAAATCATGATTGCAAACGATGTTAAATGCTGGCGCATTTCAGCCGATCTTTTTTTCTTCAGGAATTCGTGCTCTGCATATGATCTGATTTTTTCAGTTGTATCGTGTGCCATATTAACCGATCACTCCCATCAAATAGACTACAGTAAAGATGAATACCCATACTACGTCGATGAAATGCCAGTAAAGTGCTGCAAGATAAAACTTAGGAGCGTTATACATATTCAAACCGCGTTTTCTATTACGGATCATTAACGCGATAAACCAGCTGAGGCCGAATAAAACGTGGGCACCGTGAGTTCCGACTAATACATAGAAAGCGGAACTGAATGCGCTGTGCGTAAATCCGAAGCCTAAGTGGACGTAATGATTAAACTCATAAATCTCAAGGCCAAGGAACGTAAGCCCCAGCAAAACGGTTATTCCCAGCCAAGCCTGCATGGCTTTAAAATTATGGTTTTTCATATGGTACATTGCGTAAACGCTTGTCAGTGAAGATGTCAATAGAATCATCGTCATTGCGAATACTAAAGGAAGTTCGAACAAACCTGCAGCTGTAAAGTCCATTCCGCTTGGCCCTTTATCTTTCAAAGCAAGATAAGTGGCAAATAATGTTGCGAATGTTACAGTTTCAGCCGCCAGAAGCAACCAGAATCCGACGAACTTATTTTTACCTTCCAATGTTGCCGTCTCTGGATGATCCGGCCACGATTGAGCGGTGTATCTTTTATTTATGTCCATCGGTGTTGCCTCCTCTCTTAGCATCTTCAATCAATTCTTCTTTTGTGATGTGGAATCCGAGGTCATCTTTCAATGAACGGACCAGCATCGAACCGAAAGTGATTCCCAGACCGATGATCAACACTGCCAACGCCCATGGTTTCGTATCGTCCATGAAGTAAAGGGCGCCGAATGAAGCGACGAACATCCCGAATGACATAACAAAGGGAATGATGGAACCGTTTGGCATATGGATATCGCCAAGTGGCTCCGCGTAAACCATGCCTTCTTTGTTGCCTTCCATTTTTTCGATCCAATAAGGATCAAGGCCACGAACCAATGGTGTTTGAGCAAAGTTATAGAACGGCGGTGGTGAAGGGATCGCCCATTCAAGTGTACGGCCATCTCCCCATGGGTCATTGCCGACACGAACGTTTTTAACTGTAGTTATTACTACGTTAACTAGCATTACAATGACACCAATTGCCATGAAAATTGCCCCAAAAGAACTGATCATATTGAACAGGTCCCAGCCCTGATCAGCACTAAATGTATAAACGCGGCGTGGCATGCCAAGCAATCCAAGGAAATGCTGGATGAAGAACGTCAGGTGGAATCCGATGAAGAAGAACCAGAATGTCACCATTCCAAGTTTTTCGCTCAACATTGTTCCGAACATTTTAGGCCAGTACAAGTGCGTACCTGCCAGAATCGCCAATACAACACCACCTACAATAACGTAATGGAAGTGAGCGACGATAAAGTAAGAATCGTGCAACTGGTAATCGAGTGGTGCAATGGCTTGCATGACACCAGTTACTCCGCCCGCTGTAAACGAGGGAATGAAAGCGACCGCATAAACCATTGGTACAGTGAACGAAATGCTTCCTCCCCAAATTGTCAGGAGCCAGTTAAAGATTTTAATACCTGTTGGCACAGCAATGATCATTGTCGCCAAAGCGAACACTGCGTTTGCAGTTGGTCCAAGGCCGACGGTGAACATATGGTGAGCCCATACCATGAATCCGTAAAATCCGATAAGGATTGTTGCAAAAACCAAAGCCGTATAACCGAACAAGCGTTTTCTCGAGAAAATCGCGAAGATTTCAGAGAAGATACCGAACGCCGGCAATATAAGAATATAAACTTCCGGGTGACCAAATATCCAGAATAAATGCTCCCAGATAATTGTATTCCCACCCATTTCAACTACGAAGAAATTCGAATCGAACAAACGATCAAATATCATGAAAAATAATCCGACAGTCAATGGAGGGAAAGCCAATAAGATCAATGCTGAAGCGACGAAAGTCGTCCAGGTGAACAATGGCATTCTCATATAAGTCATACCCGGTGCGCGCATATTGATGATTGTAACAAGGAAGTTAATCCCCGCAATCAATGTACCGAATCCGGAAATCGTCAGTCCAAGTGAATAGAAATCGATTCCGTGTCCTTCAGAAGCCAAAGCGAGTGAAGCATAGTTTGTCCATCCTGCATCAGGTGCGCCGCCCATGAACCACGACAGGTTCAGGAAAACTCCCCCAAAGAAGAACAGCCAGAATCCCAAAGAGTTTAAGAATGGGAAAGCTACGTCACGTGCCCCGATTTGTAAAGGCATAATGGCATTCATAAACGCCAAAAGTATAGGCATTGATGCCAGGAAAATCATGGTCGTACCGTGCATGGTGATCATTTCATTATATAACCCGGCACTCAGGAAATCATTTCCTGCTTTCATCAGCTGGATCCGGATCAATATTGCTTCCACTCCACCTACAAGGAAGAAAAAGCCGCCTGAGATTAGATAGAGAATCGCGATTTTCTTATGGTCTACTGTTGTCAAATAATCCCATATAACTGCGCCGAATCCCTTTTTTTGAGCTAAAGAACTCACACTGTATACCTCCCTTTTTACACTCTGACTCTTTTATTCCTCAACAGACAGGCTCAACAGATACGCCGCAAGCGCATCAAGTTCCTGCTCGGAGAATGCTTCTCCGTTGTTGTATGTTTCAGGGTCAGGCATCAAGTTTCCTGGTTTGTATTGCTGTGGATCAGAAATCCAATTTTTGATGTTTTCTTCATTATGTTCCAAATATCCGGCTACGCGATTGCGGTCACCGAATGTCGCAAGGTTAGGCCCTTGCATTCCCGCTGGAGAAGTACCTGAAACTGCGTGGCATCCGATACAGCTGTTGGCAAAGATTTCTTCGCCGTCCTGAGCCATTGCATCAGCAGCAGGAGCAGGCTCTTCCTGCATTGAAGCTGCCCATTGGTCAAATTCTTCGCGGGTAACCGATTTAACTTTGAAATCCATCAATGCGTGTGAAGGGCCACAAAGCTCAGCACATTTCCCATAATAGACGCCATCATCAAGTTCTGAAGACTCTTTGTCAAACTCAAGATAGAACTTATTGACGTTTTCCGGGTTTACATCAAGTTTCCCGCCAACTGAAGGAATCCAGAAGGAGTGCTTGATGTCTGCAGAGATTAGATTGAAGTAAACACGCTCATCGGTAGGAACCACCAATTCCTGAGCAGTTACAATCCCTTGCTCCGGATATTCGAATTCCCACCAATAAAGTTTGGCAGTAACATTGACTGTAAGATGGTTTTGCGCTCCTTCTTCATCAACTGAATCCATAGCAGTCACGTCAGCCAGATCAAAAGTAGAATAGACTGTTGGAACAGCAAGGATCAAAAGAAGAACAATCGGCACAGCAGTCCAGATAAACTCAAGTTTCGCACTACCTTCCACTTGTTCAGGAATCATATCGTCCCCAAGCTTAGAGCGGCGGAACTTAACAATTGCCAGTACGAAGATGATTAATACGACTATAATTACAAAAGTCATAATAACAGTAGACAGTATCAGAAGATTGAATTGGTCCTGTGCAACCTTGCCAGCAGGAATCAGAGTTGAAATCTCCTCACGCCCACAGCCCGACAGAAAGACGAGCAATGCTGTCATCAATGCGAAAAGACGCCAATTTTTAAGTCCTTTCATCATAGCTTTTCTTACCCCTCTCTCATTTAAAAGTTTTTAAGTTTTGGATATCAGACGAATACAGCGAATATGATCATTGCGACGAAAAGAATCGTCATATAGTTCAATGAATAGATGAACATACTCTTCGCCCATTTCAAATCATCTTTCACTCTAAAACCGCGAATGGCCAATAGGAGCCAACCGACATTCAACAGTGTTGCTAAGATGAAAAAGCCATTTCCTAATTCCGGCAAAAGGAACGGTAATGGGAAAAGCAGCAAAATCCATGCAAGCATAGATTTTTTGGTCCGGTGGAAACCCTTCACCACCGGCAGCATCGGGATATTTGCAGCCCGGTACTCTTCTGTCCGTTTCATGGCCAACGCATAAAAATGCGGCGGCTGCCAAATGAACATGATCAGGAACAATGCCCAGGCACCGGTTCCCAATGCCGGTTCAACTGCTGCCCATCCAATTAGCGGCGGTATGGCGCCCGAGATGCTGCCAACAATCGTATTGCTGACGTGCCTTCTCTTGGACCACATGGAATAAAGGACTACATAAGCCAGCACTCCAGCTATTCCGAGAACCCCTGCCGAAACAGAAGCGGAAAACAAAAAGATTTCGCCTAGAACTATGAAAGAAATAGCGAGTGCCAAAACAGCCGATGGTTTAAATCTTCCAGTTACCGTTGGCCGCGATTTCTTGCTCTCCATCAATGGATCGATATCTGTATCAATATAGTTATTCATGGCAGCTGAACCTGCTATGATCAATGCTGATCCGACCAAGGTGTAGACGAGGATGTCCAAATGCTGTAAAAAATGTCTGTCAGAAAACTGAAACGCCAGCCATAATCCGGTGAAAACTGTAATCAGGTTCGAATTAACTATCCCAATTTTAATAAGTGCCAAAAAGTCTTGGACAAAGCTGTTTGTTTCAGTTGTCTCTTGCGCTTCTGCAGACAAAGACCGGCCGTTTGACATTTAAGCTCCTCCTTTCAAAGTTGTAAGCATAGTCCGCTAATCATAACTATATCTAAAATCCAGCCTTTTTTCTACATATAACTGAAATTTACCGATAAAAGCTTTGATTAGGGTGAATTTGCCTCAAATACACTCCCCCTATCATACATCATGACACGTCCATTTTTATTAATGAAAAATAATAGTTTTTGAACAGTTTGTGAAGCCTTGATCTAATATGTCCAAATATCGAAAGTTTCCGCGATTACTGATTTTCCGTTGTGTTTTAGGCAGATTTTCGCTATTATCGAGTATGCAGGTCATGAACGAAAAATGTGTTTTTATATAAAAAAAGTAGGTGGCATTCTTGCAGCAAAATAAATATATAAAAGGATTTGCAGTTGCGTCGACCATCGGTATGCTCTTCATACTTCTGGGAGGTGCACTCGTCACCAAGACTGACAGCGGAATGGGCTGCGGCCGGCACTGGCCCGGATGCAACGGTCAATTAATTCCGGACGTAATCACCGCTGAAGTGCTGATCGAGTTTTCTCACCGGCTCGTTACAGGAGCTGTCAGCATTCTGATCCTGATTCTCGCCATCTGGGCGTGGAGAAAGTTCGGACATGTCCGTGAGACAAAATTCCTGGCAGTCACTTCGGTTTTCTTCCTGGTTTTACAGGCTCTCATTGGGGCTGCTCAGGTCCTATGGGGACAAGGTGATTTCATTCTCGCTTTGCATTTCGGTATTTCTCTCATATCATTTGCCTCAGTACTGTTGCTGACACTTCTGGTGTTTGAAGTGGATCGCAAATTCGAAACTGAAAAGTTGAGTATCGGCAAAAAATTGAAGTTCCATACAATTGGTGTGGTTTTATACTCCTATCTCGTCATTTATACCGGCGCACTTGTTCGCCATACAAATTCCAGCCTGATTTGTTCAGACTGGCCGTTGTGCCGCAACGATTCCTTTGCACTTCCATCCAACATGTATGAGTGGGTACAAATGGGGCACCGCGGGGCCGCGGGGCTGATCGTTATCTGGATCGGCATCATCATGTGGCATGCCATCAAACATTACAAAAACCAACGGGTAATATATTGGGGCTGGATTATTGCCTTCACTATTGTCATGCTGCAGGCTACCACCGGAATGCTTGCGGTGTTGACAAAATTAAATCTGGCAGTTGCTTTATTGCATTCCCTTTTTATTACTTTATTATTCGGGCTTTTGTGTTATATGCTGCTTCTCGTTTCACGAAGTTACAGCAAATCATAAAAAAGACAGCGGCGCATAAAATGCGTCCGCTGTCTTTTTTTAATTTTTTTCCATTTCGATCAGCAGGTCGCCCGTTGAAATGCCATCTGCTGCATTGACATGAATTTCCGTAATCGTTCCGTCAAAAGGTGCCTGAACGGTCGTTTCCATCTTCATGGCTTCTGTGACCAGAAGGTGGTCCCCACGTTTCACTTTCGCGCCTCTTTCAGCAACTACTTTCAAAACTGTTCCCGGCATTGTTGCCGCAATATGACTTTCGTTAGTTGGATCTGCCTTCGGTTTTGCAGAGCTGTCGGTTTCAACAGTCATATCTGTGATGGACACTTCACGAGGCTGGCCGTTCAATTCAAAATAAATGGAACGGGTCCCGTCTTTTTGCGGTTCTCCAATGGAAACCATTTTGATGATCAATGTTTTCCCTTTTTGGATCTCCACTTCTATTTCTTCGCCCAGTCTCAATCCGTAAAGGAACGTCAGCGTATCAAGAACGGAAACATCACCGAAAGTTTTATTCGTTACCGAGTATTCCTCGAATACTTTTGGATACAGCGCGTAAGCCAGAACTTCATGGCTCGTGACCGGCCGATCGAGTTTTTCATAAAGTATTTTGCCGATCTCTTCAAAATCAACCGGTTCTAGCAATTCACCAGGGCGCACCGTAATTGGCTTACGCTCTTTTAATACCACTTTTTGCAGTTCTTTAGGGAAGCCGCCATGAGGCTGTCCGATATAGCCTTCAAAAAATTCAATAACGGATTCCGGGAAGTCTATCGTTTCCCCGCGTGTGATAACCGTTTTTTCGTCCAGCTCATTCTGCACCATGAACAATGCCATATCACCTACCACTTTTGATGATGGCGTTACTTTTACAACGTCGCCGAAAAGCAAATTGACGCGGGAATACATTTCTTTTACAGCTTCCCAGCGCATGCCGAGACCGACTGCTTTGGCCTGCTGCTGCAAATTGCTGTATTGGCCGCCCGGCATTTCGTGCACGTAGATTTCAGAATGCGGGCTGTTCATGCCACTTTCAAAATCACTATAATATTTGCGGACATCTTCCCAATAATGGGAAAGCTTTTCTGCTGCCTGAATATCCATCCGAACTTCCCGACCGCTGCCGTTCATTGCATAATAGAGGGAATTTGAACTCGGCTGCGAGGTAAGGCCCGCCATTGTTCCCAAAGCGGTATCAACTATATCCACACCGGCCTGGATGGCTTTGGAATACATGTAAATGCCATTTCCACTCGTGTCGTGCGTATGAAGATGGATCGGCAATGATACCGTATCCTTCAATTCGGAAACCAGACGATAAGCTGCTTCGGGTTTCAACAGGCCGGCCATGTCTTTGATAGCCAGAATATGGGCTCCTGACGCCTCCAGCTCTTTCGCCATATCTTTATAATATTGAACGGTGTATTTATCGCGGCTCGGATCAAGGATATCCCCTGTGTAGCAAATTGCCGCTTCCGCAACTTTGCCGCTCTGCCTCACTTCATCGATTGCCACTTCCATGCCCTTGATCCAGTTCAGACTGTCAAAGATTCGGAAAACATCGATTCCCGCCTCACCTGATTTTCTTACAAAATCACGGATTACATTGTCGGGATAGTTTTTATAACCTACTGCGTTTGCTCCACGGAAAAGCATTTGGAACAGAATATTCGGCATCTGTTCCCGCAATTTAATCAGCCGTTGCCATGGATCTTCTTTCAGGAAACGGTAGGAGACATCGAATGTTGCCCCTCCCCACATCTCCATCGAGAATAAATCTTTCTGCAAATGTGCAGTCTCTTTCGCGACAGCTAACATATCGAAAGAACGGAGCCTCGTTGCCAATAAGGATTGATGGGCATCACGGAACGTCGTATCCGTCAGCAGAACATCTTCCTGCTCATGGATCCACGCAGCAAGGCCATCTGCCCCTCTTTCATCGAAAATCTGTTTTGTGCCTGGCGGCAAAGTGGCCGTCAAATCGATTTCCGGTTTTCTCGGTGCCGCGTGAATCGGTTTTTTACTCTTTTCAATTCCCGGGAATCCGTTTACCGTAACGTTGCCGATATAGCTCAAAAGTTTGGTACCGCGATCCTGGCGCACCGGGAACAAGAAGAGTTCCGGTGTTGAATCGATAAAGCTTGTATCGAATTCACCTTTGATGAAACTAGGGTGTTTAACGACATTTTCCAAAAAAGGAATATTAGTCTTAATTCCTCGAATACGGAACTCCTGCAGATTTCGGTCCATTTTGCCTGCAGCTTCTTTAAAAGTTAAAGCCCAAGTCGATAATTTAACCAATAAGGAATCGTAATATGGTGAAATGACCGCTCCCTGATACGCATTACCGGTATCAAGCCGGACACCAAAACCTCCGCCTGAACGGTAAACCATCAACCTTCCGGCATCCGGCATGAAATCATTGACCGGATCTTCTGTCGTTACGCGGGACTGGATCGCAAAACCGAATAATGGAATCTTATCCTGCGACGGTATGCCAATAACATCTGCGTGAAGCTCATGGCCTCTCGCGATATGGATTTGTGCGTGCACAATATCGATGCCCGTGATCATTTCCGTTATCGTGTGTTCAACTTGAATACGAGGATTAACTTCGATAAAAAAGAATTCATCGTTTGAAACAAGGAACTCGACTGTTCCTGCATTTATGTAATCGATATTCTTCATGAGTTTCACTGCCGCGTCACAAATATCGTTGCGCAATTCATTGCTGATTGAATTTGAAGGGGCGATTTCCACCACTTTTTGATGACGTCGCTGGATCGAGCAGTCGCGCTCATATAGATGGACAATATTGCCTGCAGTATCGCCAAGAATCTGGACTTCGATGTGCTTTGGTTTATCAACGAATTTTTCTACATACATTTCATCTGATCCAAAAGCGGCTTTGGCTTCGGATTTTGCTCTTTCATAAGCTGACGCCAGCTCTTCCTGGTTGCGTACGATGCGCATGCCGCGTCCGCCGCCGCCCAGTGATGCTTTGATCATCAACGGATAACCAGCTGTTTTGCTGAATTCTTCCACTTCTTCAAGTGATGCAACCGGGCCATCGGTTCCCGGAATGACCGGAATTCCAGCAGCGACCGCCTGTGAACGCGCTTTCACTTTATCGCCGAACATATCCAGATGCGCTGAAGTTGGGCCGATGAACACGATTCCTTCTTCTTCACACCTGCGGGCAAAATGGACATTTTCCGATAAAAATCCATAACCCGGATGAATGGCATCAGCTCCTGTATCTTTTGCGATGCGGATGATATCTTCAATATCAAGGTAAGCATCGATCGGTTTTTTCCCTTTTCCCACTAAATATGATTCATCCGCTTTATAGCGGTGATAGGAACCACTGTCTTCTTGTGAATAGACTGCAACTGTAGGAATTTTCAGCTCTGTACATGCGCGGAAAACCCTTATAGCGATTTCTCCGCGGTTCGCCACTAAAATTTTGCTAACTTTTTTCACAATGCAGCACACCCTTTATTTTTTTGTTTTTTCGTATTTGTGGAACATGGAGACATTCATTAATACTCCCATAGCTAACGATAACAAAATTACGGAAGTTCCGCCATAACTTATAAATGGCAGGGTAACACCGGTCAATGGAATAAGCCCTGTCAGACCTCCAAGGTTTACGAAAGATTGGATCCCAATCATACTCGCTACACCGGCAGCAAGCATACGTGCCAGTGGATCTGTCGTAGTCATCGCTATGTGCAGGCCCCGAAGAACGATAAAAGCCAAACCGCCGATTACAAACAACACACCAAAAACACCAAGCTCTTCAGCGATTACAGACATGATGAAATCGGTGTGCGGCTCCGGCAGGTAGCCCAATTTCTGCACCGACTGGCCCAGGCCCAAGCCGCTCAGTCCACCGGAGCCGATTGCCAGGTAACCATTGACGATCTGCATGCCAAATCCGAGTTCATCAGTGAACGGGTTGAAAAACGCCTCTAATCGACCGAGGCGTTTCTCGGTAAATATACTATCCTGCGCAAACAACATAACCGGACCAATGAACAGCATAGCTGCACCAATTACCATAGCGGCAAGTTTCGTAAATGCTTTGAATTTGATTCCGCTTGAAGCCATAACTGATAGGCCGACCGCTCCGATGATCATCATCGAGCCAAGATCCGGTTCAAGGAATACAGATATCAGCACCAAAGTGAGGACAATAACCGGTGGCATGATTGATTCATTTAATTTGTTGATATTGCCTTTATTGTATTTATTGGAGAAAACACCTGCCAGATAGAAAATCATACCCACCTTAGCCACTTCGGATGGTTGAAGGTTTGCAAACCCGAGCTCGATCCAACTCTGTGCCCCACCCCTTGCAGTTCCGATAAAATGAACCAGCACCAAGCTGGTGAATACCACTATAAGAATAGAAGCCATCATCCACTTCTTGCTGAAATGCTTATACGGAAATAAAGCTGCAAGAATAAACGCCGGGAAAGCTAAGGTGAGGTTTCTGATTTGCTGCTTATAGAAAGTGTCTGGTGGCCGATCGTAATAATTCACAGCCCACGCCATGCTTGCACTGTATATCATCACCAGGCCAAAGAGCGTCAGAGCCAGATAAACAAAAAGCAATGGATAGTCAAAGTTTGCGGCGTACCGCTTTATGTATTGTTTCATAGTCAAACCTCATTTAAATTTTGTATTAGTAAAAAAACTCAAACAGATTTGTTTGAGTTTACTTTATTTATTCGTGTACGCCTCATGGAGGAGCGACAATTTCTTCTCCAGCGTATCCATTAAGTTTTTACCGTCCTGCTTTTCAATCAGCCCGAGCTTGACGGCAAAATCGATTTCACGAGACAGTCCGAACATCTGTGTATCGAGGACCTCTTCATATAACGGGCAGGATGGCAAAGTAAGATTGTCCATTTGCACCTTTATCAATTGTTCTATTTTCAGAACATCGGCTTTCAGGAGATCCAATGCTTTATGCTGATAAGTTTGTTCTTCTGTATGTTCCATGAGGACTCCCCCCCATTTACTGATATTTCTTCTCTTTAACCTGTTTAAAGTGTATCTTTTAAACCCTGAAATTGCAAGCCTCCTCTTTCCCGGAAGCAAACACTTTAGGAACTTGACAAAGACAGGTATACTGGAAGTAGAGCGATTATCAAGATGGAGGGTTTTACTAATGGAATTTATCATTCAATTCAAAGGCGACGTTAAATTTAAAATCACCCTGGATCCAACAGTCTGGATTTTTGATGACCGAAAACTGGATCTCGAAAAGTATTTCACAGCAGAACACATTGACCGGGATGAACTGGAAGAATACAAACGCGGCATGGGTGAACATTGGTCCCGCGAAATCATGGAGGGCGCTACAGTGCCGCCGACTTTGAATTCTGAAAAGAAATACAAAAGACAGGAAAAGCAGGATATGCTTACCGGCACATTCGGCATTCTGTTCAAACCCTTTATAGAAAATGCAGAACCGTTTGAATCAGCAAAGACTGTCATATTCGAAACCGCAGACGGAGAATACAATTTCCCTCTTGAAGCTTCGAAGGAATTGGTGCTCAAGTTCAGCCACGAAGGCAAACCGCTTCGTGAAGACGGCCCTGTCCACGTGCTGTTGCCGGACGGCAGCAATCTGGATAATCCGATAACCAATGTAACAGCCATCCGGGTAGAATAGGAGTGAATCACTATGCGTGTTAAATGTGTAATGTGCGACACCATCGAGGAATTAGTGGATGATACACTTGAGGCAAAACGCCTCAGAAATCGGCCTATCCATACCCATATGTGCAAGACTTGCCACGAGCGGATAGAGAAGCGCACGAGGGAAAGGCTGGCCACCGGGAAATTCCATTTTTACCGCAGCTCGCGCAAGATTGAGGAAGACTTTTGATGAAGTTCCTGAAAGGTGTCTGGATCGGATTCTGGAGCGGCCTGATATTGGGATTATTGTTTAAATGGATTCAAGCTGTGACAGGCGTGAATGTCTATCTGCTGTTATTGAATGTCGATTTCATCCCGATTATTGGGGATATTGAATGGTCAGAAATGACGGAGTTCTTGTTTCATACAGCGGTTTCTGTTGTCATCGGAATAGCCTATGTCTATTTGGCCAAACGCCGTCCCTATACATTCGGACAGCTTACCGTTCTGAGCCTGATCCTTTGTTCGCCTACTTATTTTCTCTATTTCATATTGTCATCGATGGCGATCACGGATCAGGTTCCGGGGCTTACCGACTGGGAAGCAATCACATATTGGGTATTCGGCCACCTGGCATATTCTTTGCTGCTGCCCATCCTCTATAAAATATTTGAACGCAAAAACGCAGCGCCTCAATGAGGCACTGCGTTTTTGCTTGTTTAAAAAGTTCCGAACCTTTCATTCCGCTGCAAGCTTCGGGAAAACACTGTTGGCTGAAGTTTTTTGAAAGACAAAAACGCTGCATCTCAGTGAGATACAGCGTTTTCGCGTTTTTCGCGCCATAAGCGGATTTTATAAAGAATCAGGATAAGCGCGGCAATGACCAGTCCTTCCACAACCGGCAGGAAGAAAGCTAAGAATGTCAGCCCCAATCCACCAGTTGCCAGGAAAAGGCCAATCACGATGTTTTTTCCGAGCGGCAGCTTTTTAGCAAATCCCAGTTTATAAACCAAAGCCGATAAAAGAAGGATAACAGCAAATAATGCGTATCCCGCTATATCGAAATTCGGCATATTCTGATATAAAACCCTGGCTACCGGATACATACTGTCATAGACAAAAGATTGATCGTCCAAGGATTATACATCCTTTCATTCTTTTATTCTTTTATTCTTCGATGGCAACTTTTTTCTTCTTCGCCATGCGCTCACGTTCGTTTTTATCCAGAATCTTTTTACGCAGACGGATTGTCTGCGGTGTGATTTCGCAATACTCATCATCGTTCAAGTATTCAAGCGCTTCTTCAAGACTCATCAAACGTGCTTTTTTCATTGTAGTAGTTTGATCTTTGTTAGCTGAACGGATGTTTGTGGCAGCTTTGATCTTAACGATGTTTACTGTCAAGTCGCTGTCGCGGTTATGTTCTCCGACAATCATGCCTTCGTAAATTTCCGCTCCTACTTCAACAAATGCAGTTCCGCGGTCTTCGATGCCCATCAAGCCGTAAGTCGAAACTTTACCGCGCTCCATGGATACCAATACACCCTGGCGGCGTCCGCCAACGCGGCCGGAAGCGACTGGTTGGTAGCTGTCAAATGTGTGGTTGATGATTCCGTATCCGCGAGTCTGCGTCAGGAATTCAGTTGTATAGCCGATCAATCCACGTGCAGGAACGTTAAACACAAGACGAACCTGTCCGCTTCCGTTATTTACCATATCAAGCATTTCGCCTTTGCGTTCACCCAGTGATTCGATGATTGCGCCAGTATATTCTTCCGGAACATCAACTTGTACGCGTTCAACAGGTTCGCAACGAACACCGTCAACCATGCGGACAATAACTTCCGGTTTTGATACTTGAATTTCAAATCCTTCACGGCGCATGTTCTCGATCAGAATCGACAAATGCAATTCTCCGCGTCCTGAAACTACCCAAGCATCCGGTGAATCAGTAGGGTCTACACGCAATGACACATCGGTTTCCAATTGAGAAGCCAGACGTTCATGAATTTTTCTTGACGTGATGAATTTCCCTTCTTTACCCGCAAATGGGCTGTTGTTGACAAGGAACGTCATCTGCAGAGTTGGTTCATCAATGCGGAGAATCGGCAAAGCTTCCTGATGGTCCTGAGGACATACAGTTTCTCCAACGTTGATATCTTCCATACCTGAAACAGCGATCAAGTCTCCAGCTTCAGCTTTTTGGATTTCAATACGTTTAAGACCCATGAAACCATGGATTTTAGTTACACGGAAATTCTTAACTTTTCCGTCAAGCTTCATCAGCGCGACAGACTGTCCGACTTCGATTGTGCCACGGAATACACGGCCAATCCCGATACGTCCAACATAATCATTATAGTCAAGAAGTGCTACCTGGAATTGTAGCGGCTCGTCTCTGTTGTCGATTGGCGCAGGTACATTTTCCAGGATTGAGTCATAAAGAACCTGCATCGTTTCTTCCTGATCAGCAGGATCGGGAGAAAGGCTTGCAGTACCATTCATAGCTGATGCAAAAATAACCGGGAATTCAAGCTGATCGTCGTTAGCTTCCAATTCGATGAACAATTCGATAACTTCATCTACCACTTCTTCTGGTCGAGCGAAGTCACGGTCAATTTTGTTTACTACTACGATTGGTTTCAAGTTTTGCTCAAGAGCTTTTTTCAATACAAAGCGAGTTTGTGGCATACAGCCCTCATAAGCGTCTACTACCAAAAGAACGCCATCAACCATTTTCATGATCCGTTCCACTTCTCCACCGAAATCGGCGTGTCCGGGCGTATCCAAAATGTTGATTTTGGCATCTTTATATTGAATCGCCGTATTTTTCGCAAGAATCGTGATTCCGCGTTCTCTCTCGATATCGTTTGAGTCCATAGCTCGTTCATCAATATGTTCGTTTGAACGGAAAATCCCTGATTGCTGCAGCAGCTGATCCACAAGCGTCGTTTTACCATGGTCAACGTGGGCAATAATTGCAATGTTTCTTAGGTCGTTTCGTAAGTTAGTCATATTTTCACTCCAATATTCTTTTTTCATGCCTATAACTGTGCTAGTATAGCACATATAGGGAGAAAACCCTAAGATTTTATTTCAGCATCCACTAGCAGGAGGAAAATAAATGAAAAATGGAAAATGGATTTTCGTTTTATACTCGTTAGCCGCTCTATTGACTATGGCTGGAATCGGCCTGGCAGTAGCGTTCCGCAGTATTCCGATGGTCTTGTTGGCTATCGTTTTGCTCGGCGTCGTCATGGTATTCGGTTTCAAGAAAAAAAACTCGATGATCGAAGCTGGGTTGTTGTAAGAGATTACTAGCAGCCTCATCAACAAATTCAAGAGCCTTTATATTTGTTACCAGCTTCATTTATTTAATAGAACAAAAAAAGGATGCGAAACCGCATCCTTTTTTATTTTTGCTGAATATATTTTTCGAGTATTTGCGTGTGGATAGATGGATTCGCAACAAGGAATGTATCCTGCTTCAGAAGATTTGCCGGCTCCCCATTGAAATTGGTGCCTACCGCACCCACTTCCCCGGCGATGACCATACCTCCGGCA
This sequence comes from Planococcus sp. (in: firmicutes), assembly GCA_035461005.1. Classification (GTDB taxonomy): domain Bacteria; phylum Bacillota; class Bacilli; order Bacillales_A; family Planococcaceae; genus Planococcus. The sequence goes on from DATHVZ010000037.1 coordinate 68,848, forward strand.
ATGTCCCATGGAGACAATCTCATCGAAATGTAGGCATCTATCCGACCGCTGGCGAGATAAGCCAATTCAAGCGCTGCTGATCCATAGGACCTGATGCCCCGCACGTCCTGGATCAATTGCAACGTCCCTTTGTGGTCAAAATAACGGTTTGGCACAGCCCAGATCGCGTTCATTGCAATGATTGATTCCCCGATAACTGTATCGGACAGTTGGCTCAGCAACTCATCATTATAATAGGCGCCTCCGCCAAGTACACCGTGGTATAAATCATCATTGACCACATCATATATGTATCCGAGCTGGCCGATTCCTTCATCATAGATGCCGAGTGATATCGCAAAATTCCGTTTTTGATGAACGAAATTCATCGTTCCGTCAATTGGATCGAGCAGCCAGATAATGCCTTTATGATCCTGGACATCATCTCCGAAGCCCTCTTCACCAAAAATCCGGTGTCCGGGAAAATCGCGGTTGATGCGGGAAATGAAAAATTGTTCGATTTCTTTATCGATATTCGTCACGAGATCGTTGGCATCCGATTTTGATTCTATTGAAATATCCGAAAGGAAAGAGTTGCGTATTCTATGCCCTGCTTCCTTGATGATTGATTTGATGTATCTGTCCATTTCGTGCAAATCCATAAAAAACTTCCTCCTCTGTTTCCATCAGTATAACGTCAAAAGGCATCTGCTGTCATACTCCAGCAGATGCCTTTATAAATGAAATAGATTAAAGCGCATGAAGTGCCTCCAGTTCCGCGTGTATTTCCTGTAGCCGTTTTTTGCTTTTACTAATTTCCTGGACCTCTTCTTGCTGCATGGCATCAAACAGGGAAGCAAGTTCATAATCTAGTTCCAACCTCAATACATGGATGTATTCTTTTTCGACATCGGCTTTGCGGATTATTTGGATCATCTGTTTCATCTTTAGCACCCCTTCCCTTTTTGATTCCAATAATTCCGAAAAATTAGTGTTCTTAATGGAACTTTACCCGATTGCCTGTGAACAGAAACGTCTTTCTATAAATTTTTATCAAAGTCCTGTAAAATAAGTCTTATGTGTGAATTGAAGGAGGAAATAGAACTTATGTCTTATTGGAACGAGAAACATTTCAATGTTTTTGAAACGCCTGGCCTCGAAGCCAGAATGTCGGCGCTCATCGAAAAGGTTCGGCCAAAGTTCGAGGAGCTCGGCGTACAGTATTCAGCTTATTTTTCAGGTATAACAGGTGAAGAATTCCATCCCCATGTGGCAAAACACATGCGCCGGACCGTCAATCCGCCCAACGACAGCTGGGTAGCCTTTGCGCCAAACAAGCGCGGATACAAAGCAGTGCCGCATTTCCAGATTGGCCTTTGGGAGAGCCATGTGTTCATCATCCTTGCTGTGATATATGAGGCGAATGACAAGTCCGCGATGGCGGAGCGTCTGTTGAATTCAGGTGTCCTCAACAAGCTGCCCCGCGACATGGTCGTATCTGGTGATCACATGAAGCCCGAAGCTTCCACTTTGCAGGATTTGGGAGAAGAAGGCGTGGAGCAGCTGTTGCAGCGTCTGCGCGACGTGAAGAAAGGGGAATTCGTCATTGGCCGACACTTGCAGCGGGAACAGGCCGACTCATTGAGCAAAAGCCAATTCGATGAACTTGTCGAAAAAACATTTGACGAATTGCTGCCCATCTATAATGAAATGCTGAACAAGCGAACAATATAAAAAATAGTAATCGAAAAAACCCGCAACGGAAAAAGTTCCGTTGCGGGTTTTGTGTTTTATTTCATCCTTTCAACTTGATCGTCGGCCCTGCATCTGATGCTTTCAATTCTTTGATGACCGGAAAGCTGGCATAGCCGCTCTTCTCTTCAAATTCCCTGAAGTATGTTTTCTCTTCTGAAATCGCCGGCACGACTCCTTTGAATTTCTTATACCTTGCCATCATGTCTTCGCGGCCGATCCCTTTTTCATAGGCCATCTCAATGCCTTCGAAAAATTTCACCACATCAACAATTTCTTCTGTAGTCCACTCCAACGAAAAAGGATACGAATAGTCCAATCTATATTCCCCCTCTATTCAAAGCTGCCCCATTTACGGCTGATTCCTGCAGCTTCTTCCACCATTCTATCAAATAATTCCTGAACAGTCGGCACGTCGCGAATCATCCCGGTGACTTGTCCGGCCCACCCGAAGCCCTGGTCATTGCGGCCATCATAAATAAATCGTTTGTTGGCTTCACCGCTTATATAATCCTTCAGTGATTCATACGTCGGAGTCGCATGTTCAATCTCCAGAATTCTGTCGGTCCAGCTGTTTTTGAGGGTCCTTGCGGGAGCACCGATGCTTCTTTTTATGATGACCGTATCGTTTTCCGAACTGCTGATCAACGCATTTTTATAAACTTCGGATGCATGGATGCATTCTTTTGTTGCAATAAAGCGCGTACCCATTTCGATTCCTTCTGCTCCGAGTGCAAGCGACGCCATCAGGCCGCGGCCGTCGCCTATGCCACCGGACGCAATAACGGGAATCGATACGGCATCAACAACCTGCGGAATCAGCACCATTGTGCCGATATCATCCCGGCCGAGATGGCCTCCTCCTTCATGGCCAACAACCATAACAGCATCTGCACCCAGCATTTCTGCCTTTAATGCCTGTTTGCGTGCGGCCACAAGAACCAGCTTCCGGATATTCGTGCCTTCAAGTTGTTTGAAGATGGGTGTTGGATTGCCTCCAGTCATGGAAACGACGGGCACCTCCTCCTCGATTGCAACATCCAGCATGTGCGAAAATTGTCTGCCATGCTCGCCAATGGCGAAATTGACACCGAATGGTTTGTCAGTCAGTCTTCTCACTTTTCGGATTTCTTCCCTCAGCTTTTCGGGTGACTCCAGGCTCATGGCGGTAATTTGTCCCAGACCTCCTGCATTTGAAACGGCAGCCGCCAGTTCTGCATAAGCAAGATATGCCAGCCCCCCCTGTATAATAGGTAATTTTATCTCCAGCAAATCGGTAATGCGTGTCGTAAATCGCATAATGCCACTCCTTTCTATCTGCATATCCTCTATTCGATGCAGATATGCAATATCCTTTTAATATTAATAGAATAGCTTGCATCAACATGCTATAATTCTTTTTGTTTTCATTTTTTTATAAGCGAGGTGGTAATCCATTGTCACAATTAGAAACTCCATTATTCGATGCTTTACTGAAGCATCGCAATCGGCATCCGATACAATTCCATATCCCCGGCCATAAAAAGGGTCAGGGCGTCGATCCCGCATTCCGGGAGTTTGTCGGCGATAATATACTTTCCATAGACTTGATCAATATTGCACCACTGGATGACCTGCACTCACCAAAAGGCGCGATTAAAAAAGCGCAGGAATTGGCGGCAGAAGCATTCGGTGCTGACCATACGTTTTTCTCTGTACAGGGCACGAGCGGTGCCATCATGACGATGATCCTCAGCGTGGTTGGTCCGAACGATAAAATTCTGGTACCCCGGAACGTCCATAAATCGATCATGTCAGCCATCGTCTTTGCAGGAGCGGTCCCGATTTTCATCCATCCTGAAGTGGATCCTGAACTGGGGATTTCGCATGGAATTTCAGCTGAAGCCGTAGAAAAAGCTTTGATTGAATACCCGGACGCAAAAGCGGTGCTCGTCATCAATCCAACCTATTTCGGGGTTGCGGCTGATTTGAAACGCATTGTTGAAATTGCCCATGAAAGACAGATTCCGGTGCTTGTTGATGAGGCCCATGGTGTTCATATCCATTTCCATAAAAGTTTGCCGGTGTCCGCCATGGCGGCAGGTGCCGATATGGCCGCAACATCCGTCCATAAGCTCGGCGGTTCGATGACGCAAAGTTCCGTGCTGAATGTTCGTGAAGGGTTGGTGTCGCCAAAACGCGTGCAATCGACTTTGTCCATGCTTACGACGACCTCCACTTCTTATCCGATTCTTGCTTCTTTGGATACAGCCAGAAGGCAATTGGCAATCAACGGAGCCGACCTGATCGACCGAACAATCCGGCTGGCAAATGATGCACGCAAGCGCATCAATAAAATTCCGCATCTGCATTGTGTCGGCAGAGAGTTGCTGAAAACATCCGCAACATTCGATTTGGATCCGACGAAATTGCTCATCAGTGTTAAAAACCTTGGCATTACCGGGCACCAGGCCGAAGAATGGCTGCGGGAAAATGCCAATATCGAAATTGAGCTTTCCGATCTTTACAACATTCTATGTTTGGTTACTATCGGAGATTCACGGAAAGAATTGAATCTGCTGGTAAATGCTCTTCAGCGCATGAGCGAGGCTTATGATGGTGATGCCGCGATTATAGAACCCGTCGTCTTATTGCCGGATATTCCGCGTCTTGCGATGACGCCCCGTGATGCATTTTACGCCACCACTGAAGTAGTCAGGATTGAAGAAGCTGTCGGCCGGATTTCTGCCGAGTTCATCATGGTGTATCCTCCCGGCATCCCGATTTTTATTCCCGGAGAAATCATTACACAGGAAAACATCGAATACATCCATTTCAACGTTGAAGCGGGGTTACCTGTCCAAGGTCCTGAAGATGACACATTGAAACTGCTGCGGGTCATCAAAGAACAGCATGCAATCAAATAAAAAAATCCGGAAGCCTTGCTATCTCAAGGTTTCCGGATTTTTCTGTTACTGAACGCCTTCGATATCGTTCGGGTCGATAAATTCGTAGCCTTTATCGCTCAACCCCTGCACAATTGCCGGCAAAGCTTCAGCCGACCAAGCACGGTCATGCATGAGAAGGTTAGCCCCGTCGCGCATCAATTCTGTATTGACCATAATATCAGCCAAAGCGGCTGCTTCCATATACTGCTTTTCCCAATCGTAGCCGAAAGTCCAGTTCATGAGAACCATACCTTCCTCTTCGACCAATGCTCTGCTGAAATCAGAATTCACCCCAAAAGGCGCACGGAAGAATTCTGGGCGTTCTCCGGTAATTTCCTCAACCAGATCGCTCAATGACACAATTTCCTCACGCTGCTGCTCTTCAGTAATATTCGCTAAGTTAGGATGTGAATATGTGTGATTACCGATGGCAAATCCCATATCATGAATTTTTTTCAGGTTTTCTTTTTCTTCATCCGTGTCCAAAAAGTGCCCATTCACGAAAAAGATTGCCGGCACACTCAACTCTTTCAAAGTTTCAGCCATTGCCACACCATGTTTGTCAGGAGCATCGTCAATGGTCAATAAAACAGCCTGTGCATTGGCATCCGCTATCGGCTCAACCGCAGCCGTTGAAGGATTTACCCTATAAAGCGGCTCTGCATCCACTGCTTCTTCAGGCTGCTCCTCGGATAGTTCCGCTTCTTCTTCATCAGTTTTTTCATCTGTCGATTCTTCTGTAGTTTCTCCGGCAGTTTCAGTAGCCGCTTCTTCTGTATCTTTTTTTTCAGTTGCAGATTGGGTGTCATCGCCACTTGAACAAGCGGTCAAAAGAGCCAATCCTGCTGCCATTAAAATCCATTTTGCGTGTATCATCTTGGTATCACCTTAGCCCTTTCGCACATAATATTACCACATTTCTACAGCTACTATCAAAGCAAATACAGAAAAAACTCCTCCTCGGAAAGAAAAATTCCGGAGGAGGAGTCTGCGTTTTATCAGCTATATTATTTAATGATGTGAATCGGTGTTCCTAGAGCCACTTCCGCTGCTTCCATTGAAATTTCAGCCAAAGTTGGGTGAGCATGGATCGTCATGGCGATATCTTCCACAGTCATTCCTGCTTCGATTGCCAATCCAAGTTCAGCGATCATATCAGATGCGCCAACACCTACAATTTGAGCTCCAAGCAATAGACCATCCGACTTGCGTGAAACCAATTTCACAAAACCGTCTGTTGCGTTCAATGAAAGAGCGCGGCCGTTTGCAGCGAACGGGAATTTCGCAGCCGAAGCTTCGAATCCTTCTTCTTTTGCCTGTTCTTCAGACAAACCGACGCTTGCAAGTTCCGGATCTGTAAAGCAGACTGCCGGAATAGCCATATAATCTACTTCAGACTTCTCGCCTGCAATAGCTTCTGCGGCAATTTTGCCTTCATACGATGCTTTATGCGCCAATTGAAGGCCAGCTACCACATCACCGATTGCATAGATGCTTGAAATGCTGGTACGGCATTGTTTGTCGACTTCGATAAGTCCGCGTTCGCCCATCTTGATGTTCAGCTCTTCAAGACCCATTTCATCTGTATTCGGGCGGCGTCCGACAGTCACCAATACATAATCGGCTTCAACGGTTTTTTCTTCTCCGCCTGCCTCATAAGTGACAGTAACGCCTTTGTCTGTTTCTTCAACGCCTTTTGCAGAAGCCTTCGTGATGACTTCAACGCCTTTTTTCTTCAACCCTTTTTTAACGATGGCTGTCATCTGTTTCTCGAATCCTGCAAGAATATCAGGTGCGCCTTCAAGGATTGTCACTTCAGAACCCATGTTTGCAAATGCAGTACCAAGTTCCGTACCGATATAGCCGCCGCCGATAACGACAAGTTTTTTCGGAAGTTCTGTGAGGGCCAAAGCTCCAGTTGAATTAATCACGCGTTTAGTGAATTTAAAAGTTGGAATTTCCACAGGACGTGATCCCGTAGCGATAATTGCATTTTTAAATTTATAAGTTTGTGAAGACTTATCATCCATCACTTTAACTGTGTTTTCATCTACGAAATAAGCTTCACCGCGGACAATTTCAACCTTATTGCCTTTTAATAAAGACTCAACGCCGCCAGTCAATTTTTTAACTACGCCGTCTTTAAAAGCTTGCGCTTTTTCAAAGTTCAGCGATACTTCTTTGGCAACTACACCCATATCTTCGGAATGTTGCGCTTCTTCAAAACGATGGCCTACAGAAATCATCGCTTTCGAAGGAATACACCCAACGTTAAGGCAAACTCCACCGATATATTCTTTTTCAACGATTGTTACTTTTTGGCCAGTTTGCGCTGCACGGATTGCTGCAACGTATCCGCCAGGGCCTGAGCCGATGACGAGTGTATCTGTTTCGATCGGAAAATCTCCTACTACCATAATTTTACGCCTCCATTAATAGTAATTCTGGTTCACTTAACAAACGCTTGATGTGATTTAATGCATGTTGTGCTGTCGCTCCATCGATCATTCGGTGATCGAAGCTCAATGACAATGCTAACACAGGTGCAGCGACAATTTCACCATTTTTTACTACCGGTTTTTCAGCGATGCGGCCAATTCCAAGAATTGCCACTTCCGGATGGTTGATGACAGGTGTGAACCACTGGCCTCCGGCTGACCCGATATTGGTGATCGAGCAGGATGCGCCTTTCATTTCCGCTGCAGACAATTTGCCGTCTCGGGCTTTTGTCGCCAGCGTATTGATTTCGTCGGAAATTGCGAATACCGATTTACGGTCTGCATTTTTGATGACAGGAACCATAAGGCCTTTTGGTGTATCAGCTGCAATGCCGATGTTGAAATAATGCTTCTGGATCACTTCACTTGTTTCATCGTCGAACGATGTGTTTAATGCCGGGAATTCACGCAATGTGCTGACCAGCGCTTTCACTACATATGGAAGGTAAGTCAATTTGATGTCTTTTTCAGCGGCAATGTCCTTGAATTTCTTCCGGTGAGCCACCAATTCCGTTACATCCACTTCATCCAACAAAGCGACATGCGGAGCTGTGTGTTTGGAATGGACCATCGCTTTTGCAATCGCTTTGCGTATTCCGGACATTTTTTCGCGTGTTTCCGGAAATTCGCCTTCCGGAACTGCCGGTGTTTCTTTCGCTTTAGGTGTTTCTTTTTCTGTCTTCTCAGTTTTTTCTGCTGCAACTTCTTGTTCTTTAGCAGGTTCCGCAGACTTCTGATCGCCACTCAGGAACGCTTCCACATCGGCTTTCATGATGCGTCCGTTGTTTCCTGACCCTTTGACTTTTTTGATGTCCGCACCTTTATCGCGCGCAAATTTGCGGACAGACGGCATAGCAATGATGCGGGCATTCGGGTCAGCTTCAGTTTCTTCATCTGCCTGAGGTTGTGCCCCTGCTCCTGTATCACCTTCGGGCTGCTGCTCTTCAGCAGCAGCTTTTTCAACGTCCTGGCCTGACTCGGCAGTGCCAGCCTGCACTTGTTCTTCTGTTTCTTCTTCCACTTCAGGAGCTGCGTCCTGTTTTTCGCTGTCACTCCCGCCACCATCTTCATCCGGTGAATCAATGCGAACCAGCACGTCACCGACTACAGCTACGGTGCCTTCTTCCACAAGAACTTCTTGAATCGTACCGGAGACTGGTGATGGAATCTCGACGACTGCTTTGTCATTTTGTATTTCGACAAGAACATCATCCTCTTCAATCGTGTCACCGGCTTTAACGAACCATTTTACAATTTCACCTTCGTGGATACCTTCTCCGATATCCGGCAAACGAAATTCATAAGCCATCAGTTTCACCCTTTCTTCTCTATCTATTTAAAAAGTAAGCACTTTTTTCGCTGTTTCTATTATATCCTTCGAGTTAGGAAGCCAAACTTCCTCTGCTTGTGAAAATGCGAATACAGAATCCGGTGCAGTAACCCGCAGAACAGGTGCATCCAGACTGAGAATCGCACGATCCATAATTTCCGCTACGATATTCGCCGCAATCCCTGCTTGTTTCTGAGCTTCCTGAACCACCATTGCACGGCCAGTTTTTTCGACAGATGCAACGATTGCTTCAATATCAAGCGGCTGCACAGTACGCAAATCGATAACTTCCACTGAGTATTCTTCTTTTTCAAGTTCCTCTGCGGCTTTCATGCTTTCCTGTACCATTGCCCCGTAAGCGATGATCGTCAAGTCTTTGCCTTCACGTTTGATAGCCGCTTTACCAAGTGGAATCGTATATTCCTCTTCCGGAACTTCCTGACGGAAAGAACGGTAAAGTTTCATGTGTTCAAGGAAAATAACGGGATCGTTATCGCGGATTGCGGAAATGAGCAAACCTTTTGCATCATAAGGATTTGATGGAATTACCACTTTCAAACCTGGTGAAGCCGCCATCAGCCCTTCAAGGGAATCGGCGTGCATTTCCGGTGTATGGACTCCCCCGCCAAAAGGCGCACGGATTGTGATTGGTGCATGTTGGCTGCCGCCACTGCGGTAGCGCATACGAGCCATTTGGCCACTGATGGAATCCATTACTTCAAAAACGAATCCGAAAAATTGAATTTCCGGTACCGGACGGTAGCCTTGCAATGAAAGACCAATTGCCAGACCGCCAATTGCGGATTCAGCCAAAGGCGTATCAAAGACACGGTCTTCGCCGAATTCTTTTTGCAAACCTTCTGTTGCACGGAAAACTCCGCCGTTATTCCCTACATCTTCACCGAAAACCAGAACGTTTTCATCATTTTTCAGCTCTGTTTTCAGAGCGTCAGTAATCGCTTGGATCATTGTCATTTGTGCCATGGCTTACTTCGACTCCTTTGCTTTATAAATATCGATCTGCTCTTGTACATTGAAAGGAATTTCTTCATACATAAACCCGAGCAAGTCAGTCACTTTTTGTTTCGGAGCTCCATCCGCTTTTTTAATCGCGGCTTTAATTTCTTCTTTAGCCTGTTCCATCACTTCTGTTTCCTTCTCTTCACTCCAAAGGTCTTTGCCTTCAAGGTATTTACGGAAACGTACGAGAGGATCTTTCTTTTCCCATTCGCTGTCAATGTCCGATGTACGGTAGCGCGTCGGATCATCACCGGCCATTGTATGTGGGCCGTAGCGGTAGCAGAATGTTTCGATCAATGTCGGGCCGTCACCTTTGATCGCGCGTTCACGTGCATCACGTGTTACCGCATAAACGGCAAGCGGATCCATGCCATCAACAAAGACTCCTGGAATGCCGGCTGCAACTGCCTTTTGCGCAACTGTTTTAGCCGCAGTCTGAACTTCCCGAGGTGTCGAGATTGCATACTGGTTGTTCTGCACAATGAAAATGGCTGGCGCACGGAAAGATCCGGCAAAGTTGATTCCTTCGTAGAAATCACCTTGTGAAGAACCGCCTTCGCCTGTGTACGTAACAGCTACAGCTTCTTTTTTGCGTTTCTGAATGCCAAGCGCCACTCCGGTTGCCTGGATAAATTGAGCACCGATAATGATTTGCGGCGGCAATACATTCAATCCTTCAGCCATTTGGTTGCCCATAAAATGTCCGCGGGAAAACAGGAAAGCCTGGTGCAGCGGCCAGCCGTGCCAAATTAATTGAGGAACATCACGGTATCCCGGCAGGATGAAATCTTCTTTTTTCAATGCAAAATGAGAAGCGATCTGTGACGCTTCCTGCCCGGCAGTCGGCGCATAAAACCCAAGTCGCCCTTGGCGGTTAAGTGAAATAGAACGCTGGTCAAGAATGCGTGTGTAAACCATTCTTCTCATCAATTCCTGCAAATCCTCGTCCGATAGCTTCGGATCTGCCTCTTCGTTAACAATTTTGCCTTCTTCATTTAAAATCTGGAACATTTCAAACTTTTCTTCGATTTCATTCAGTGTTTTTACTGGATCGAACTGCTGTGATTTTTTCGCAGCCATAAAAGCAACTCTCCTTTTAATCTGTATTAAAATTCTATACATTTTTTAGTAATACAAGCACATATTCCTATTCAGTATACGTCACTTGATATTTGGGGTCAATCATAGGGAATAGCTATGCAGCAAGCATCCAAAATACGTAGAATATTCCGAAACCAAAAAACTGTATTACAAGAACTTCCAATCCTGTACTATATAACAGTTGGATATTCACTCTCTTTTATAGCACAGAAAAAAGCGGCCTATTGGCCGCTCATTCATTGCTTGCATTCATTTTTTCAATAACATTATTTTTCATTTCATTAAACTGCTCAGTTTGTTCGTTAAAAGCTGTAACAGCATTCTGAACTTCTTTGTTTTTCTCATTAATTGCCACTGTTTTCTCCTGCAACAATTGCAATTCCGTTTCTTCATTCAGGAGCATTTCGTAAAGCTCTTTTTGCTCGGCTGCAAGTTCTTCGTAAACGGCAGCAAATTGCTTGTGAGCATCAAAGCGTTCATGCATCTTTGTTTTCAGTGCTGTCAGATCATCTTTCAAACCTTCTTCCGACTCTTCAATTACAGAATCAATATCCTGGAAGGCTTCTTCTGCAGAATCCATAGAAGCTTTTTCAGTTTCGAGTAATTGGAGGCGCTCTTCCACTGAAGCAAGTGCTTCTTCTGCATTTGTTCTGACATCTTCCTGCTGTTCCTGAGTCAAAGCCATGATGGACTCGAATTTTTCTTGTTCAGTGGTTTCAAGTTCCTCCATTTGGCTTTGGGTGTCCCGGTATTCTTTTTCTGCATCAAATGTATCTTTCAACACAGCGTCCAGTTGTTCTTCAGTTGAAGGACCTGAACATGCACTCAAAAGTAACGCACTTGCTATTCCTGCTGTCAATATGTACCTTTTCAATCGAAACCCTCCTTATTGCTTGATTTAACTATATTATGATGCTCAAAAAAATACAACTGCTAATATAAGCAATTTTCCTTTTGCCGAATACCGGCATTGCGTTATACTGTTAGGCATATGCAACATGATTGAAAGGATTGATCCCATTGATTTTAATGAAAGATATCATACGCGAAGGACACCCCACTCTACGGCAAAAAGCCGAACAAGTCGAGCTTCCTCTGTCCCCTGAAAATAAAAAATTAGCTGTTGAATTGATGGAATATGTTGTCAACAGCCAGGACGAAGAAATGATCGAAAAACACGATCTTCGACCAGGCGTGGGAATTGCCGCTCCCCAGGTGAACGCTTCAAAGCGGATCTTTGCTATCCATTTCGATGAAAGTTCTGGTGAAGATCTCAGCATCATCGCAATCAATCCAAAAATCGTCAGCCATTCCGTAGAAAAATCCTACCTGGCTTCCGGAGAAGGCTGCCTGTCAGTCGACCGTTCGGTCCCTGGATACGTCCCACGCTATGCCAGAATTACCGTGAAAGCTTTTGACCTTGAAGGCAATGAGTATAAAATGCGCCTCAAAGGGCTGCCTGCCATTGCATTCCAGCACGAACTCGATCATTTGAATGGCGTCATGTTCTTCGATCATATCAACCCTGACAACCCATTTGCCGAAATCGACAATGCGGTTGCCATCGCAAGAGATATAGAAGAATAATTTAAAAAGGCTGACGGGATTTCCCCATCAGCCTTTTATATATGCAAACTTTAAATGAGACCCAGATGTGAGAAAGCTTTCGCAAGGCCATCATCATCCACATGAGAAGTAATGTGTGAAGCCACTCTTTTTGTTTCAGGATGTCCGTTGTCCATAGAGACGCTAAAGCCTGCCACTTTCATCATCTGCAAATCATTCAGGCCGTCCCCGAAAGCGATCGTGTCTTCTATGGCGTGCCCTGTGCCGGCGATCAGCTTTTCGATGCCACTGGCCTTGGATCCTCCTTGCGGGAGAATATCACATGATACGCGATGCCAGCGCACAAAATGAAAATCCTTAAAATTTTCATGATATTGCGCTTCTTCCTCTTTTGTGCAAAATACCAAAGATTGGTAAATTTCATTGTCCAGATGAAAATCCGCTTCGGTATCGGGATGCGGAAATTTCAGGCTCTTTAAACTCTCGGCGATATCCGGGTGATAATCTATGGAAGAAATCATCTTTTGGCCATTCATGAAAACAAGCGGATGGTCTCTTTGTTCCGCGAAATGAAACACTTTTTTAAGCATTTCCACATCGAGCGCCTCTGTATGGATCACTTTATCATCGCGAACAATATACTGGCCATTAAAAGAGATGAACGTTTGAATATCCAATTTTTCCCGTAAATCTGTAAACATGAAAGGGGCCCGGCCTGTTGCAATTGCGAGTTCGTGGCCATTTGCCCTTGCCTGTTGCAGGGCTTCAAATGCTGAAACCGGCAATTCCTTTTTCGTATTCAACAAAGTTCCATCAATATCCAATAATAATAATTTTCCCATTCTACCTAACTCCAATCCATTGCCTGGCCTTATTGGCTGGCTGTTTTGACTCTTTACTTTTGTCAGAAAATACAGTATTATTTACATAAGGAGTGAGCAGCCATGCTGAAACGTTTGAAGAGAAAACTTCTCAGAAGGCTTAACGGCATTATGAACAAAAAGAAAATCGCATAAGCTATTATAGCCCTTCTTTCCAAAATAAGAAGGGCTATTCTTTATTTTAGAACAGTGACATGATAATATAAAGAAAGTGAATTTATTTTGAACGTGGAAAAAGGAGAGCAAACTATGATTTTTAAAGTATATTACCAGGAAAACCGCAATGAGGTTCCAGTTCGCGAAAATACTCAGAGCCTTTATGTCGAAGCTTCATCCGAGCGTGAAGTTAGAAGCCATCTGAAAGACCGCAATTACAACATCGAGCTTGTTCAATTGCTGGAAGGCAGCCATTTGGAATATGAACAGGCTGGCCAATATTATGAAGTTGAGAGCATCGACTGATTATGAAATTCGTAAAAAATGATCAAGTAGCTGTTTTCGCGCTCGGCGGACTGGGCGAAATCGGCAAAAACACATATGGTGTCCAATTCCAGGATGAAATCATCCTGATTGATGCCGGCATCAAATTCCCGGAAGATGATTTGCTCGGAATCGATTATGTTATTCCGGATTACACGTACCTTATTAAAAATGCTGATAAGATCAAAGGCCTTTTCCTCACTCACGGCCATGAAGACCATATCGGCGGCGTTGCCTATCTATTAAAGAAAATCAATATCCCGGTTTACGGCGGCAAGCTTGCGCTCGGGCTATTGCGCAAAAAGCTCGAGGAACATGGCCTTCTTCGTCAGACAAAATTGATTGAAATCCACGAAGAAGACGTCTTTAAGTTCCGTAAAACATCTGTAAGTTTTTTCCGTACAACACACAGCATTCCAGATTCATTCGGGGTTGTCGTTAAAACGCCTCCTGGCAGTATTGTTCATACGGGTGATTTCAAATTCGATTTCACACCAGTTGGAGTTCCTGCCAATCTATTTAAAATGGCTCAAATCGGCAGCGAAGGCGTCCTTTGCCTGTTGTCCGACAGCACAAATGCAGAAATTCCGAATTTCACCATGTCTGAACGCAAAGTCGGCGAAACACTCAGGGATATTATGCGCAAAGTTGACGGACGGCTTATTTTCGCCACTTTTGCATCCAATATCTATCGTCTGCAGCAAGTGACAGATGAAGCGGTCGCGCAGGGCCGTAAAATTGCTGTTTTTGGTCGAAGCATGGAGAATGCCATGACAATCGGCCGCGAACTTGGTTATATCAATGCACCGGAAGATGCATTTGTTGACACTCAAACATTGAATCGCCTTCCGGCTAATGAAGCATTGATTCTTTGCACAGGCTCACAGGGTGAACCGATGGCCGCGTTATCGCGCATCGCCAACGGCACACATCGTCAAATCCAGATTCAGCCAAATGATACAGTTGTCTTCTCGTCTTCTCCGATTCCGGGGAATACTTATAGTGTCAACCGTACGATCAACCTGCTGTTCCGTGCGGGAGCCGATGTCATCCATGGTTCCCTGAACAATATCCACACATCTGGACACGGCTCACAGGAAGAGAATAAACTGATGCTGCGTTTGATCAATCCGAAATACTTCATGCCTATCCACGGTGAATACCGTATGCAGAAACAGCACGCACAGCTTGCCATTGACTGCGACGTTCCACCGGAAAACACTTTCATCATGGAAAATGGTGACGTGTTGGCAATGGGAGCTGACGAAGCTTCGGTTGCAGGGCGCATACCATCGGGCGATGTCTATATTGATGGAAGCGGTATCGGAGATATCGGCAATATTGTATTGCGCGACCGCCGCCTCCTTTCCGAAGATGGATTGGTCATCGTTGTAGTAAGTGTTGATATGAAAAACAATAAAATGGTTTCAGGCCCGGACATCATCTCACGCGGTTTCGTTTATATGCGGGAATCCGGTACGATGATTTACGAGGCGCAACAAATGTTGAACCGACACCTGAAAAAGAAAATCCACGGCAAAGATACAGATTGGCCGGAACTGAAGAATGATATTTCAGATGTTCTTGGACCTTATCTGTACGAAAAAACAAAACGCCGTCCAATGGTTCTTCCAGTAATTATGGAAGTTTAGAAAAGCGACAGCGCCCGTAAAGCTCTGAAAGGCATAAGGCAGAACAGCGAAGTGGCGTTCCGCCGCGCAGCTGGGCTGATTTATGACCCGAAGAGCTGGGCCGCTGGAGTCTGGACACAGAACAGCGACAACAGCAAAAGGAGGTCCCAATTCGGGACCTCCTTTTTAGTTTGCCGAAAAATGTATAACGCTAATTCAGCATCTTCTTCTCAAAGCGATTGATGTCTGCATCAGAACCGATGATGATGAGGATATCCTGTAATTCGATTTCCATATCCGCCTGCGGAGACACAATGATATCCTTCCCACGCTTTATGGCGACAATATTGATGCCATATTTCGCCCGGATATCGAGCCCAATCAAGGTGTAGCCGGCCAACTTTTCGTTGGCTTTCACTTCCATGATTGAATGTTCATCTGAAAGTTCAAGATAGTCAAGAACGTTGTTTGACAGCATATTGTGGGCAATGCGGATGCCCATATCCCGTTCCGGATGCACTACCTTATCCGCTCCGATCTTATCTAAAACTTTCGCATGATAATCGTTTTGGGCTTTCACGGTGATTTTCTTGACGCCGATTTCTTTCAGCATAAGCGTTGTCAGGATGCTCGCCTGGATATTTTCCCCTATCGCCACAATAACATGTTCAAAGTTGCGGATGCCCAGCGATTTCAGGACTGATTCATCAGTTGTATCGGCAACGACTGCCTGCGTGGCGATGCTTGCAAATTCATCCACCCTGTCCGAATCTTTGTCGATTGCCATGACGTCTGCATCCTGTTCGATCAGTTCACGCACAATACTGCCGCCGAATCTACCGAGCCCTATCACTACAAATTCCTTTTTCATATCCATCCTCCAAATCCTTGCCTTAATTATAGTCTACCATATTATTTTCAAGAATAAGCAAAGAAAAAAACCCCGCTTATCGGCGGGGGTCGAGCGGTCGTTTCGGTCGGTTTTCACAGTATTCGCAGGCTATGTCGGTGCAGGCTTCCTCGCGCCACTCGTTGCAGCTTGCGCAATAGCTTGCATCAAATTCATCATCAAATGTCAAAGCTGATAAACAATGATGACAGTAAGTGTGGACTTCCATCCAATTGATGATCCTTTTATTGGCCATCAGGTATAGGCCCTGCTGGTCTTGTTTATAATTCATAATCGATGTTTTTTGCACTACCCGGTTTTTCGGATCCAGGAAAAAATTCATTTTGTCATTCATTTCGGTCACTCCCAAATTAGTGGAACGGCTTTTTAAATTTGTTGCAAAATTCTGTTTATCATTGCCGGTTACATTATAATAAAATAATCTTTTTGCACTTTCTCTATAATAGTAAATACACCGCACAGATTGCAATAGATACGAACCAATTAATTTAATTAATTTCAGCTTTATTTCCATATATTTTTATTGCATTACTTATAGCATTGATTGTAAACTGTAAGTATGCTTTAACTAAACTTTAGAAACTAAAAGTTTGCTTAAAATAAACAGTTGGGATATATCCCAAAGCAAGGGAGGAATACCCATGAACATCGGTTCCAAGATCAAAAGCCTCCGCCTGAAAAACGGTCTGACTCAGGAAGAGTTGGGCGAACGCTCTGATTTGAGCAAAGGTTTTATCTCCCAGCTCGAGCGCGATATGAATTCTCCTTCCATTGAAACTTTTTTCACGTTATTGGAAGTTTTGGGCACGACTCCTAAGGAATTTTTTGAAGACGCGGAGTCTCCGCAGCTCATTTACTCTTCTAAAGACCATCGGATTTACAAGGACGATGAAGCTGGCTATGAAGTCGACTGGCTTATTCCAACCTCCTATAAAAAGGAAATGGAGCCCATCTATCTGACGCTGTTCAAGGAAGGCCATTATAAGAAGTTTGAACCTTCGCAGGCTGAAACTTTCATCTATGTGCTGGAAGGAAAGGTGCGCCTGGTGCTTGGAGACGAAGAATACATTGCGGTCGCCGGCGATTCGATTTACTACGAGGCTTCCCAGCACCATCAATTGAGCAATGCCGGCAAGGAAAAATGCGAAATGATTATCACAGCGACCTATTCATATCTATAATTCAGGGGGTAATAACATGTCCGGAAATTCAATCATCCGATTTGAAAATGTTACACAAATATATGAAGGTGCAGGCACTGTGCTGAATAACGTCAGTTTTGAACTGGAGCGCGGTAAATTCTACACCCTGCTTGGCCCTTCAGGATGCGGCAAGACGACCATTCTTCGGCTGATTGCGGGATTCATCAAGCCGACCAAAGGCGATGTCTATATCGAAGGTGAAATCGTCAATGACTTTCCTGCCAATGAACGCCAGGTAAACACTGTATTTCAGGATTATGCCTTATTCCCACATTTGAATGTCTTTGAAAATGTGGCATTTGGCCTGCGAATCAAAAAAATAAAGAAAGCGGAAATCGAACTGCGCGTCCTGGAAGCACTTGATTTCGTGAATCTTCCCGGTTATGAAAAGCGCAATATTGATGAGATGTCAGGCGGCCAACGTCAGCGGGTTGCAATCGCACGTGCCATCGTCAATGATCCGGAAGTTATCCTATTGGATGAACCACTTTCTGCACTGGATTTGAAACTGCGGACAGAAATGCAGTATGAATTGCGTGATCTGCAGCAGCGTCTCGGCAAAACTTTCATCTTCGTAACACATGACCAGGAGGAAGCGCTTGCCATGTCAGACGAAATTTTTGTTATGCAGGCAGGTGAAATCCAACAGAGCGGAACCCCGATGGACATTTACGATGAACCGATCAACCGCTTTGTGGCTGACTTCATCGGCGAATCGAATATCGTCGATGCGGTGATGATTGATGATTACCGTGTGCGCTTTGCCAATCAGGAATTTGAATGCGTCGACCGGGGGCTGAATAAGAACGAGAAAGTGGAAATTGTCATCCGTCCGGAGGATCTCCACATCACGCGAATCGAAAGAGGAAAAATCACAGTGACGGTGGACAGCCAATTATTCCGGGGTGTCCATTTCGAAATTTCAACAGTCGATGAGGTCGGCAATGAATGGCTCGTCCATTCGACGAAACGTGTAGAAGTCGGATCAAAAATCGGCTTGGATTTCGAAGCTGTTGCAATCCACGTCATGCGCTTGGATGAATCGGAAGAGGCTTTCGACGCCAGACTTGAAGCTTATGGAGCAGCAGGCTATGAAAAATAATTCAACGAACCCTTTTTATCTGATCCCCTATTATTTGTGGATTGTCCTGTTTGTCATCACTCCCATTGCTCTGGTCGTGTATTTCTCATTTTTTGATATTTCCGGCAACCTGACACTCGATAATTACAAAAACTTTTTCTCATCCGTCTATTTGAGGCTGACTTTGAGTTCTTTTTGGTATGCTTTCCTGATTACCCTGATTTCACTTTTGGTTGCTTATCCGACAGCTTATTGGCTGACAAAAACGAAGCATAAGAATTTGTGGCTGTTGCTTATCATCATACCGTCATGGATCAATTTGCTGCTGAAAGCCTATGCCTTTATCGGGATATTCGGCTTGTATGGCCCTGCCAATAATCTTCTGGCAGCAATCGGGTCTGAGCGCCTGCAGATCCTGTTCACCGATTTCAGTTTTATATTTGTTGCGGTGTACATTTTCATTCCCTTCATGGTGTTGCCTATCTTCAACTCGCTTGACCGCATCAATCCTGCCTTAATCGATGCCTCGAGAGACCTTGGCGCATCTTCTTGGACGACTTTCACCCGCGTCATTTTCCCATTGGCAATCAATGGTGTGAAAGCCGGCATCCAAGTCGTCTTCATCCCTGCCTTGTCGCTATTTGTCATCACCAGGCTCATCGCGGGGAATAAAGTCATCACACTCGGCACAGCAATCGAACAGCAATTCCTCGTAACACAAAACTGGGGCATGGGTTCGACAATCGCTGTTTTCCTTATCCTGTTCATGATAATCATCATGATGGTGACCGGTGAAAAAGGAGGGACAATCAATGGAAAAATTAAGTAAGAAGGCACGAATCTATTTAGCCATTGTCTTTATCATCCTTTACGCACCCATTTTTTACCTGATCTTCTACTCGTTTAACAGCGGTGGTACAATGTCGAGTTTTGAAGGATTTACGCTTGAACATTACGCGGCTGTATTTAATGACACGCGGTTGATTATCATCGTCCTGAATACGGTCATCATCGCTTTGCTGTCTGCGCTGATTTCCACGGCAATCGGTGTGCTGGGCGCAATCGGGATTGTCTTCCTCCGCAACCGCAAAATGCGCAACGCGGTTTTATCACTGAATACGATTCTGATTGTCAGTCCCGACGTCATCATTGGTGCATCGTTCCTGATTCTGTTCACATTGATTGGCATCAAACTAGGCTTTGCTTCTGTGCTGATTTCGCATATCGCCTTCAGCATCCCGATTGTCGTGATCATGGTCCTGCCAAAACTTATGGAAATGAGCGATTCGCTAATCGATGCTGCAACAGATCTTGGAGCATCCAAGCGTGATATTCTGACGCGTGTCATCATCCCTTATATCAAACCTGGAATATTCGCAGGATTCTTTCTGGCCCTGACCTATTCACTGGATGATTTCGCTGTCACCTTCTTTGTTACAGGCAACGGTTTTGCAACATTATCTGTTGAAATCTATTCGATGGCACGGACTGGAATCACCTTGACAATCAATGCTCTATCCGCTTTGATATTCTTGGTTACACTCGGCCTTGTGCTCGGCTATTACTTCTTTAGTAACCGGACCCGGCTGACTGTTCGGCCACCAGGAGGAGGCAACTGACCATGAAAAGTATTTTGCGTGCAAGTCTGGCAATTATCGTGATTTCCGCGATTTTGATGTATGTGGTTTCCCTGCTTGAAGATTCTTCTTCTGTGGATGGCGGCGGCACCATTAACGTCTATAACTGGGGTGAATATATTGATCCCGAACTCGTCAGCCAATTTGAAGAACAAACCGGCATCAAGGTCATCTATGAAACCTTTGATTCCAATGAAGCGATGATGACAAAAGTGGAGCAGGGCGGCACAACGTATGATGTCGCCATGCCTTCTGAGTATGCAATTGAGAAAATGAAGGAATCAGATCTGCTCCATCCAATCGATCTCGACAAAATCACAAATCTTGAAAATATCGATCCCTATTTTCTCGATTTGCCGTTTGATCCCGGCAATGAATATTCCATTCCTTATTTCTGGGGAACAGTCGGCATCGCCTTTAATCCTTCCCTGCTTGATGGGCAGACCTTTGAAAGCTGGGATGACCTGTGGGATCCAACACTGGAACAGGAAGTCATCCTTGTGGACTCCGCCCGTGAAGTGATCGGCATGGGGCTCAACAGCCTTGGCTATTCATTGAATTCCACCGACATGGGCGAATTGCGTGAGTCGACCGACAAACTGAAAACCCTGGGGCCAAATGTTAAAGCCATCATCGGCGATGAAATCGTCGAAATGATGCGCCGCGAAGAAGCTGCCGTGGCGCTCACCTGGTCCGGCCAGGCGGCGGACATGATGTGGATCAATGAAAACATCGATTTTTCGGTCCCTGAAGAAGGATCCAATCTATGGTTCGATAATATGGTCATCCCCAAAACTGCTGACAATATCGATGGTGCACACGAATTCATCAACTTCATGCTGGATCCGGAAGTGGCTGCCCAAAACGCTGATTATGTCGGTTACTCGACGCCCAATCAGGCGGCCATGGAATTGATGGATCCGGAAGTGACCGGTGATGAACGATTCTATCCAACCGAAGAAATGCGCGAACGCCTGGAGGTCTATGAAAACCTGGGTCTTGAAATGCTCGGCGTTTATAATGAGCTGTTCCTCGAATTTAAAATGGATATGGATAAATAGTGGGCAAATCTCTTGCCTGCTATTTTTTCTATTATTAAGAAAAAATCATGACTTTTTGCTTATCTGCTATCTTTAAAACCATGCTCCTGTCTCTGCATCGCTGCGCTAGCTTCGAGACATGAAAGGGCGTTGCATCGCTTCGCTGCAATGAACCCTGCAAAAAAACATTTTTTTGCAGGGTTCATTGCCTGTTATTTTTTTTTGAAATGGGGTATAGTAAAAAAGTTCATTATGTTAAATTTAGTCACACGAAGTAATATTCGAAAGAAGGACGCCATATGGCCATAAAATCAAATAAAATTGCATTATACATCCTCATGTTCAATATGTTCATCGCCATGAGCGGAATCGGACTGATTATCCCGATCATGCCCGCTTATCTCGATACATTCGGCGTCGCAGGCCAGGTGCTCGGCACGCTGATCGCCACTTTCGCTTTTGCCCAATTCCTGTTCTCTCCACTTTCTGGCCAGCTGTCCGACAAGTATGGAAGAAAAAAACTGATTATCTTCGGATTGGTTATTTTCGGTTTATCCCAACTGATGTTTGGCCTTGCCACTGAGCTTTGGGTTTTATACCTTGCCAGATTTTTCAGCGGCCTGGGTGCAGCTTTTCTTATCCCGCCAATGATGGCTTTTGTAGCTGATATTACAACATTTGACGAGCGCGGCAAAGGGATGGGGCTGCTCGGAGCCTCCATGTCACTTGGCTTTATGATCGGCCCAGGATTCGGTGGATTCCTGGCGGAAGTCAGTCTGCAGTTTCCATTCTACATCGCTGCACTGGTCGCTATCTTAGCCGCCATCTTGTCCTATATTGCACTGCCGGATGTTCCACCAACCATTCAGCAGATTGAAAATAAAAACGAGAATCTTCTCCAGCAGATGAAACGTTCTGTTTATATGCCATACTTTGTCATGCTGATTGTCATGTTTATTTTTGCGTTCGGCTTATCTAATTTTCAATCCACCATCGCCTTGTACGTCGATAAGGAACATGGTTTTTCACCAAAAGATATTGCCATCCTCATTACGATTGGCGGATTTGTAGGTGTTGTCATCCAGACTTTTGTCATCGACCGCCTGTTCAAGCGCTTCGGAGAAATGAAAGTGATTCTCGTAAACCTTCTTATTTCTGCTGCAGCAATGATCGGCATCCTGTTCGTTAATACTTTTTGGAGTATTTTGCTTGTTTCAGCAGTATTTTTCACCGCCGCCTCCCTGCTTCGCCCAGCCATCAATACACTCATTTCCAAACTGGCCGGCGACCAGCAGGGCTATGCAGCTGGAATGAATAATGCGTATATGAGCCTCGGCAATATGATTGGACCGGCACTTGCCGGTATCCTGTTCGATATCAACATGATCTTGCCATATATTGCGGGGACCGCTATCCTGTTGGTCTGCTTCTTCCTTGCAGCCAACTGGTCTAAGAGAAAGCAGCAATTGCTGCAGGAAACCCGCTATGTTGTGCCTGCAGGCAAAGGCTGAGTTTCCAATTCAAATGTCCCCATATGAAAAAACCTGTCCGCAACTTCGGACAGGTTTTATTTTGTCTTTCGGCGTTTGGCTTTCAGCAATTGTTCGATGCCTCCAGTGCCGCCCGTTTGCGGCATAACTGCCCGTTTCTTTGGAAGTGCCGGCAGTTTCAGGCCGAATCGACGGATAGTGATGTCGGCAAAGAACAGCAGCATCGCCAACAATATAAGAGGAATTCGGATTTCCTTCATTGAAGTGCTGCTATACGGGATCTCTCTGAAAACACCATCCAGGGAGTCCAGAACCTGACCGCCGGTGCGCTCTGCAATTGTCTCCAGAAGCTGCGTATTGGCTGGCTGGCTGCGGTATTCTTCACCGTACGGAATCGTCAGACCGGTCCGGTAGGCTGCTCCTGATTCATTGGCTACACTGAAAAACACAAGCCCGGGTTCTTCATCAATATGAACATCGATTATGCCCGGTGCAACCGGCTCTGTCTGAATAGGAATTTCTTCGCCTCTTTCATTGATGACCCGGGCATTCAGAATTGCTGAGGATCGGGATGGATCTTCAATTGTATAGATTCCCTGTTGTTTCCGTGTAATCGTGAACGGCGCTTCTGTGAAGGAAGGCAAAATTTGAGAGATGCTCCGGTTCCAGAAAGCTGGCCAATTGCTCCAGTTTTGAAATTCCCCGCTCCATGCCCCGCTGCCAGACGTGAATGCCACCGTTTTGCCCAGGCCATAATTCCATTCTGCCAATATCGGGTCTTGCTGCTCGCTTTCTGCCACCACTCTAGCCGTATCTTTGGCTGAAGTCGCGATATAACTGTTCATCTGAGGAATTCCTTCTTCGAATAAAGGGCTCCAAGCGCTGTCATAGAAATACGGATAGAAAGGTTCGTCGACAATATAGGTACGCGACATCATTATCGTTTCACGCGACAGGATCGCCGGAATTGTGGTGGCATCGGTCACATCGTAGAATCTGCCGTTGCCGGATTGAGCAAGTGATTCGAGCAGCGTTCTGTCCGCATCCTGTCCGATCGCAACTGTGGATAACGTGATTTTGTTGTCTTTGCCGTTATCGATCAGTTCGTTGTAATCATTTTGTGTTGCCGATTGCCCGTCCGTCAGCAGGATTATGTGCTTTCGCTGCAATTTCTGATTCTCCAATTGGCTGTAGGCTTCAGCCAGTGAGGAATAGATTTCCGTCCCGCCCCCGGGAGCTATCGTGAGGATGTCGTCGATTGTCTGTTGCCGGTCCTCCAGCTTTTTCGTCGGGACGATTTGCCATGGCTTGTCGTCAAAGGCGATGACCCCTAAAACGTCATCTTCCCGCAGCAATTCGACTGAGCGGACAGCCGCTTCTTTGGCCAGCTCCATTTTCTGGCCTGCCATGCTGCCCGAGCGGTCTATGACAATCACAAGTCCAAGAGAAGGCAGTTCGTGTTTTCCTGTCACTTCCATTTCAACAGGCAAAAGATCTTCGATTGGCGTTTTGAAATATCCGCCGAGGCCGAAGCTTTGGTCTCCCCCCACCATCATGAAGCCCATACCGAATTCTTTTACCGCCTGTTCAATGACGGCCATAGTCTGTTCACCGATCTGAGTTCCTGAAACATTATCGAAAATGATTGCGTCGTAAGCAAGAATTGAAGACAAGTTTTCTGGAAGCCCTGCAGGCGATGTTTCCTGTACACGAAGATTTTCACTGTCTACTAAATCAGCGATTGGGCTCTCTCCTTCGCCACTTACAATCAATAATTCCGGCGGGCCTTCGACTTCTGTCAGGCTCGTCAACCGATTGTTCTGTAGAAATCCATCTCCATCAATCTCGATGGCGGCTTCGAATTTCAACAACCCTTCGTTTTCCGCTTCGTATGTGTAGGATAGAACATTTCTGCCTTGCTGAAGTTCCACGGGTATTCTGTCGATTGCCGTGTCGTTTACCGAAAGAATAATTTCTCCTGCGCTCTCCTGATCTGCTTCAATGATCAGTGAAAAGTCCAATTCTTCGCCCGAAAAAGCCTGGGACGGCGTTTGGAATTCCGTCAATGCGGCTTCATTGCCGACTGGCGGCTCGATCGGCAAGACATCTATTGTTATTCGCTCGTCTGCGATGCGCTCCAGGCTGTCCAAAGCGGAAGAACGGGTTTCATTGCCATCGCTCAGCAGCACGATGCGGGTAGCCAAGGTCCTTTCACCGCTGTTGGCTGCCAGTTCCAGCGCCTGGGCTATATCGGTATGGCCAGGCTTATTGGCTGTTTTTTCAGCTGGCAACAGGGTGGCATCGTTGGAAATCGGAATCAGGGACTGAAAATCCTCAGCAAATGTAAACACGCCGGCCGATTGATGATTTTCTTTTCCCGCCAATATCCCTTCCAGCCCTTCTTCAATTGCGGGCCCGGACTGCTCCATCGAAGCGGAGCGGTCCCACAGGAAAATAATTTGCTCTTCATCGATGGGCTGATGAATAGAGGGCGAAACAAGTGCCACAATCAGCAAAACAACACTCAGAATTCTTAAGATATATGAAGTTCGAAGGAGCGATGAACCGTTGTTGAAATATTTCCACCCCGTCAGCAGCATATAAAAGGCGGCCGGGATGATCAGCAGGAGCCACAGGGGCTCATCCAAGCGAAGTTCCACGCCGATACACCTCCCATTCAACCAGCATCAGCAACAATATAATCAGCACAAGCCAGGAAATTAGTGAACGCTGTGTTGAGGTTTCTGTTTCCGCAGCCTCTCCGGCTGAGAAATTCTGTCCTGCTGCCAATGTTTTTTCCTCATTACCCAATTGGACAATGAAGGTTTTGGATTCGACGCCGCTTACAGCGCGGTAGATTCCGGGTTCTTTCGGCGCCTGGAAACTGCTTTCGCCTTCGATATAGGAAAACCGGTATTCTTCATCTTTAAAAATTTCCCACTCGCCAGTAGATGATGTCAGCGTGACTGCCCGTTGCTCATTGGGCCAAAACATCCCTAAATATTCCGCGTTTCCTGTCAATTCATTGATGGCGCTCCAAAGAAATAGCGGAAAGGACGGACTCAAAGGCCAATCGGTCGCCTGCAGATCCGCCAATACGACGATGTCTCCGGCAGGCGATAGTTGGATGAACGGGTAACCGTCGACAGTTGCAAGCGTCTCGTAGTTTTCAAAAGCTGGATACAATGCCGAAACATAGACCCTTTCCATCGGCGCATAGACAAACAAGGGATGATCCATCGTTTCCACTGGTCCTGTGACTTCAAAAGACGTTTTGTCATTTCTGCCAATCAATATAATCGGCGCATCCCCTTCCAGCAGACTGCTCTGATTGGTGAGGAGCGGTATTCCGGAAAATCTCCCAAGTTGGTCCGCCGGTGCGGCATTCGCAATGATTCCAAGCGACTCCACTCCACGCGCCACAAGTCCGTGCAATGCATTGTCTATGATGACAGTGTCCGCCGACCGGCTCATATAGGCAAATGCACGGTTATCCAATGTGTAGTCATCCGTTACGTTGAGTTTTGCCTCCCAAAGCTCCGTTTTCGGCAAATTTTCGAACGGGATCAGTTTTTCCTCTCCGGCTTGCAGCCCAATTTCTGCGCTTGCTTCATAATCTCCACCAAGCAATTCAAGCGTTCCAGAAACAGCCTCATCGCTATCGTTGAAAACTTGGACAATAGCACGGTCTTCGGATTCCCCCTGTGCCACACCAAATTGACGAATCGAAACATTCGCCAGTTTTTCCGTGTTGGCATGAATTTGGTACGCTGCCCCGGTTTTATTGCTTACGACGCTGCGGTCCAGGGAATCGGTGAAAACATGAATTGACCCGCCTTCTCCTTCGAGCAGGGTTTCAGCGAACAATAAAGTCTTTTCCATTTCCGCAGATTCGTAGCCTGCAGCGATATCGTCAATCGCCTGCTCCAAAGTCCTTAACGAAACTTCCTGCCGCGCAAGGATTTCCGGCATGCTGCCGGCGTTGATGATGGTCACCGGTTTTCCCTGTGCCTTTGCCGCCAAGTCTTTCATATGAGCTTTTTGCCGCTCCAACTGAGTTGGGGATCCCGCGAGCATTGAAGCGGAGGTATCGATGACAAAGATAAACTCTCCACCTGCCAGGGTTTCGGACTTGATATAGGGATTCAGAAGCGCCAAAACCAAGAGCAGAAGGGCTGCCAACTGCAGGTAAAAGAGCGCATGATGCTGCAATTTTTTGGGATAGGGTGATGCCTGCATCTCTTTCATCAATTCGCGCCAATATAATATAGAGGAAACCGGCTGGTCTTTGTATTTTTTTCTGTAGAAATAATAGAGGATGAGGGCAATGGGCATCAATAATGTCCAGGCCAGCCCCCAATTTGAAATACCCATTGCGTTTCACCTCACCTGATCCATTTTTGTTTAACCAATTGGTGCATAAAGACGTGCTGAATCCCGTCTTCGATATGAACCGGCATATAATGGACGCCGTATCTGCGGCACAAAGCCTGCAGACCCTCCACATGCACCAGTCGCTGCCGTTCAAAGCCTGCAGCCGTCCGGGAGCTCATCGTAACGTTGAAGGCTTCAGCACTTTCGTCATCTATCAAACGGAGATCTCCCCGAAAAAGGGGCTTTCGTTCCTGTTGATGGGAGACATGCAGAAAGCGGATATCTTGTGAGTATTTTGCTGCCCTGCTGAAAAAGCGCTGCCATTCATCAAGCGGTTCCAGTGCATCCGATAAAATGAATAGGACTGTCGCATCTTTTGCTGGCTGAAAATCCGCGAATTCTGCAAAGCCTTTTTCTTCCGCTTCAGGGAAGGATGCAAGGAAATGGCTGAAGAGTTTTTGCGCTGATTTACCTTTTTGCTTGAATGGACCATACTTTCCCTGGCCCAAAGACATCGTGAGCTTATCATCGTTCATCAACACAATGGAACCGAGTGAAAATGCCAGCTGTTTCGTAAACAGCCATTTGCTTTGCATCGATTTTGAACCATCAATCATAATATGTATACGCATTTCCTGTTCATCCAAAAATCTTTTAATGTAAACCTTTTCCGTTCTCGCGTATACATTCCAATCAATATGCCGCACGTCATCTCCAGGGTGGTATTCCCGGAAATCGGAAAAGTCCATTGATGAGCCGAAACGCCGGGAACGGTTGGACCCTTTATGATGCCCCCTGATCTTTGATTTGGTGCCAATCGAAAAACGGCTCAGACGGGAAACCCAGTCCACAGGCAATTGGAGAAAATTCATCTTGAGTTTCCTCGTCCCGCAACATCCAGCACCTGGCCAATCAACGAATCGATGTCCGCACCTTCCGCCTCACCTTCATAATTGAGCAGCAGCCGGTGCCGTAAAACCGGCTTTGCGACATATTTCAAATCACCGATGGACACGTGGTAGCGTCCTGCGGTCAGTGCGCGCGCTTTGGAAGTCCGGACCAGGCTTTGCAGACCGCGCGGACCACTGCCATATTGCACAAACCGTTTAATGTCTTCGATGTCGGTCTGCCGAGGGTCGGTGTTTTGGATGATGTCGACAGCGATCATCAGAATATCGTCCGCAATGAGCACTTCTTTGGCAAGCTGCTGCGCAGCCAGCAATTCTCCCGTATCCATCTGTTTTTCCAAACGGATATCTTCTATGCCGGTAGTGCGGCGAACAATTTGAGCCAGTTCATCGCGGGACGGTGCCGGAATTTTGATTTTGCATAGAAAGCGGTCCATCTGGGCTTCCGGCAATGGATAGGTCCCTTCCATTTCAATAGGGTTTTGCGTCGCCAGGACAAAGAATGGACGGGCCATCCCCTTCGTATCGCCAAGCACAGTGACTGTTTTTTCCCCCATCGCTTCCAATAAGGCACTCTGGGTTTTCGGTGTTGCACGGTTGATTTCATCAGCCAGAACCATTTGACTGAAAATCGGACCTTCCCGGAAGATGAATTGCTGTCTGCCCTCTTGGTCCCTCTCAATCAGACTGGTTCCCGTTATATCCGAAGGCATCAAATCCGGTGTGAATTGAATCCTTGAAAATGACAGATCCAGAACTTCCGCAATCGACCGGATCAGCATGGTCTTGCCAAGTCCCGGCAAGCCTTCAAGCAGCGCATGGCCATCGGAAAGAATGGCATAAAGAGAAAACTCGACAGCTTCTTCCTGCCCGACGATAAAGCGGCCGATCTCTTCCCTGACCCGCTGTAATTTGGAGCTCATATCCGTAAATTGTTCTGCTGTGACTGTCATCGCTCTCCCCACTTTCAATTATTCACTTTGGATTGCCGAAAAATACTGTTCCACTATTTTTTGAAGATCTGGTGGCAGTTTCATGCGGTCAGCACTGGAAAAATAGGACTCACTATAGGATCCCACTACTTCCCGGTAAGGACGCACTGAGCCGCGTTCCGCATCCACCGGCCCTTCTTCGAAAGATCCCGTATCACCTTCCGACAATTCACCTTCGTCAACGGTCGTTTCTCCGCTGCCGCCGATTCTGGCCGGAATGCTGAGCAGTTCACGATTGCCTTGCCCACTCCCCGCACCATTACCAGGTTCAGTGCCCGGTTCTTGTCCGCTGCCTTGGCCTGTAGCGTCTCCGCCCGAAGAAGAGTCAGCGTCTCCACCTTCTTCTCCTTGACCATCACTTGTGCTGTCCGTGCCACTGTCACCGGGCGCTCCTTCCGAACCTTCCCCGGCAGTGCCGTCTTCGTCCGAATTCGCATCGGCTTCACTGCTGTTTCCACTGCCCGGCTGGCCATCACTATCGCTTTCAGATTCAGTACTTTCGCTTTCCGAATCCTCTCCACCGGATTCTTCCGGATTGCCGGTAAGATCATTTGCTGCAATCGAACGCTGCAAGTCGAACGCCACCGGTTTGCCCATTTCACTCAAAGCAGTCTGTGTGTCGCCAGCCTGCTCTGCCAATTTCGCGGAAGCTTTTTCTAATGCCTCTGCTTCTTCACTTGCCTGTTTGGTTCCTTCCTGTTCTTTCTGCTGCTGTTTTAAGCCCAGCTCTTTTTGTTTCTTTACCAATTCACGCAATGCCTGCTCAGGCATTTCGGTTTCCATAAGCTTTTCCTGCAGGCTTTCGAGCTCTTTTTTAACAATCGGTGATTGGGTCTGCTCTTTGTGGTTCTCCACTGTCTCAATCATTTCTTCGATTATTTCCCGTTCCTGCTCACGGTCTATCGCTGCGAGTTGTGTGGAAGCTGGCAATAGCCCCGAAATCAGCAATAGGATCGACAACCCCAATGAAACCAGCAGCCATTTCGCAGAAAACCAATCGTTTTTTTCTTTTTTGAACAATTGATAGCTGAGGTGAATATCCTTTTCAATGTGATTTGCCAAATCGTCAGCCAACGGATTTCCAGACGGTATCTGTGATAGAGTCAGCAACTGATTATGTGGAGTGAAATGATCCAATTCCTTGATTGCCTGCTGGCGGCGCGGTAACTTTCGAATCCCCATCAGCAATACGGCTGCAATCGTCAAGGCAGCTGCAGCATATGCATAAAATCCATAATAAGGAAAAATGAACAACCTGGAAATTACCGTCAGCAATAGCGCTGCAGCCACGCCGATGCCCAGTGCCATTTGGAGCGTTTTCGCGAGAAATTGCAGTTTCAGGCGGCGATTCGCTTTATTGATAAAATGGGCTGTCTTCCGGCTGTCCATAAGGCATTCTCCTTATCTGTATTTATTCATATTCACCCGTAATTTGCTCACGGAAAGCCACATCGAACCTGCGAACAAAAGAATGTAAAATATTGCATAGCTCACCCACAGTGGAATAGAGATTCCCGTCATTTGGCTGATTTCATTATTCCAGCTGGGCTCCAGCAAAGACATAAGAACCACTGCCGGATTGATGCTCGCCCAGAAATAAGTGAATGGAGAAATTCCCGTCCCCATCGACGTTGAATAAAGCGACACCGTCAAAATCAGGAAAAATCCGGTAACGACCGTCAGGAAAATCATCGTGCTGAAAGTCGCAATCATCGAAACGATCGTTCGCCGCGTCACGGTTGAATACATGACACCTAAACTGCCGATGGCCAATAAAGTCAAAAAATAAAACAGGAAAATCACGGCAATCTGGCCCGGGGATACCCCTCCATATAAAAATACCATACTATAGATTGGCAGTCCGGAGAGCAGCAAAAGCAGCAAAAAAGCTATGGAGGACAACAGTTTTCCGAAAATGATCTGAAAGCTGGTTTGCGCGGTCGTCAACAGGATGTTCAATGTCTGTTTTTCGCGCTCGGTGCTGATCGTACCGGCAGTGAGTGCCGGTGTGATAAACAGGATCAGCCCCAATTGGATAAAACTCAGCATGGTGAAAAGGATAAAGCTTTCTTCGGGACGGAAAAAACCGCCTCCGGAAATCGAACTGGTCAGATACACAAAGCCAAAAACGAAGATTCCCATGACCATCAGATAGAAAAACAGACCTGTAAAGCTTTTCAAATTGCGGAACCGCAATTTTATTTCCTTAACCAGCACGGGGTTGGCCAGGAGTTCTCTCATAAGGACCCAGCCCCTTTCGTTATTTCCATGAAGACGTCTTCCAGATTGGTTTCCTCTTCCGAGAACGCCAGTACGGGCAAGCCCATCGCCACGGCTTTTCGCAATAGGGCCAGCTGGTCTTCATCGTTCCCTTTAAACAGGAATTCGACAATCTGCCGTTCCGCGAATTGGGAAAGCTGGGACACCAGCGGATCGTTTTCGAAGAAAGTTACAGCATCTTTCAGCGGTCCGGCGATTTTTACGCGGATCATTTTCTCATTCTGCAGCTTTTCCTGGATGCTTTGGACTGAGCCATACGCAATCAATTCACCGGAATCAATAACACCGAGAGTATCACACATTTCCGCCAGCTCCGGGAGGATATGGGAGGAAATCAGAATTGTTTTGCCCATCGCCTTTAATTCTTTCAGGATTTCCCGCATTTCCACACGCGCACGCGGATCCAGGCCTGAAGCCGGCTCATCGAGTATCAATACGCTTGGGTCATGGATGAGCGCACGGGCCAGGCACAGCCTTTGTTTCATCCCCCTCGAAAGCAGATCGACATATTCAGAGCGCTTGTTCGTAAGATTCACCAACTCGAGAAGTTTTGGGATCAGTTCCATTCGCTGCTTTGGATCCAAACCATAACTGGCTCCATAAAAGTCCAGGTACTCTTCCGCCTTCAATTGATCGTAAACACCAAAAAAGTCAGGCATATAGCCGATTTGCCTGCGCACTTCTTGAGGATTCTGCGAAATTGAGACCCCATTGATCCACGCTTCCCCGGCAGTCGGCTGCAGAAGTGTCGCCAAGATTGAAAATGTTGTGGATTTCCCTGCACCATTGGCTCCAACAAACCCGAAAACAGTGCCTTCTTCAATTTTTAGGTCCAAATCCTTCAGGGCATAAAAGGAACCATATTTTTTCGTCAATCCCTTTATTTCAATCATGGCTGCACCTCCCCTTCCAGTTCAATTTTGGGTATTGTCACTTCCGAATATCCGGTCTGTTGATTTTTATTCATCCTGATTTCGATGGTGCCGTCTTCTGAAATATAACTTCCGCTATTATCAGACAAGTCTGCAGTGTTGCTCGGCAAAGTTTCAAACTGTCCAGTGTCTGTGCGCAGGATTGAAAATTCCACATCGGAAGCAGTTGACAGAACCTCAAATTTGGACCAAGAAGCGTTGCTATCCGCCAAGGCACTCGGCAATTGATAGTGCACACGATATTCCCCGGGTTCCAGACCATAGAAATAAGCATTATCCGGATATTCCTGAACCGCGACTTGTGGATCAACTGCCCTCACTTGGATGATGAAGTCATCCGAATTGATAGTCACATCTCCGTCAAAGCTCAGGCTCGGCTCAAAACTTTGGGCCAGCAGATGGACGGCGGATATTTTGGCTTCCTGTGACTCCAACGTGACCGGAATAATGGCATCATTCGTGTACGCGATCAAATAAGGAGAAGATGCACTTGCGGTCAGATGTTCATAGGACATTGCCAACGCGCTTTGCTTTCTCGCTTCGACCAATTCCTCTTCACTTGCCATTGGTTGTGAACCGAGTGTTTGGCCGATGGGTGAAATCGGCTGCAGCAAGTCTGTCTGCACCATTTCTGCTACTTGCTTTTCTTCATCCGGATTAAAATCCCCCAGGGACAGAAGACGCGTGCCTGTCCAGATTGCTGCATCATGGACCGCAAACGGGAAGCCGTTGCGGACAGTGCCGGACAATCTGCCGTTTTCCAGAGTCAGCCTAATTTCAAATTGGCCAATGCCGGTAATATAAGATTCGCCGATAATGGAAGCAACCGACCAATAACGCATATCCCGGACGGTTAACATGCTCGATTTGGAGCCTCTCTCCAGAATTGCATTATTATGCCTGCTTCCGCCGGAAAATTGCTGTCCGGACGTCGCCGTCATGGTTGTGCCCGCTGGGGCTGTAAACTGATAATCACCACTTCGATTCGATAGGAGCGTATTCATATAATAACCGTTCAAGCCGCCATCACCGTCCACTTCAAAAAAACCGGTCTGCTGGATTTGGGGATTTGTGATCCGGTCTTTTGCACCGGCGGCAAAGATCCCAAGCGAAGCAAGTATTGCAATCGCCGGTATGGCAATCCACGCATATTCCCTTTTGTCCCTTTTCGTCAGGACGATATAGAGAATCGGAACTACGACAATAATATACAGCAGGATAATGAAGAACATCACTGTTTTGGAAACGGCGAAGCTTTCGAACAGCTCATTGACCATGCCAATTTCATACGACATTCTTTCTTTTACCGACTGATCCTGCTGTAAGTAAGAGGAAGCCTGGTCAGCGGCAAATAAACTCGACAGAAGCTCCTCATATCCGGGCTGCGTAACAACCGGTTCGTCACCAAGTGAAAAAGCGGTCTGCATGATCGTACCCGCTCCCACAGTCTGGCTCGCAGCAAAAATCGTGCCCTCACCTTCAATGATTACACGGGCTCCATCGTTGGTTTCAGCTTGATAAACGGCAACCGGCTTCTCCAGTCCGGGAACCCTTTTTTCTTGCGGAGAAGAGAGTTCCAGAGGAAGCAAGTCAGAAAGATTGCCTGTCGCCGCTTCCAGATTGCTGCCGGCCCCGACAATGATTTTGCCTCCCTGTTTGAGCCAGGCCATTACTGCCTGCTGCGTCTCATCAGGCAGATCACTGTATGGATAGTCATCAATGATCAGATAATCCAGCGTATCCCAAGCCAACGCATCGGACGGCAACCGCATTTCACTTTGCTGATTAAAATGGAATACCTGGGCTTTTGCTCCTCCAACCGGCAATAATTCACCAAGCCCCCGCAAACGGTCGGCATTTTCAGTCAGTGCAGCGACAAACAAAACTTCCGGGTTAAAATAATTCGGCGTCAGCGATTTGCTGCCACGGAAATCGATGGGACGCCCCTGTTCCCAGCCGTCTTCATACAGGAAAATCGTTTGGTTCGTTACACCACCCGAGTAGCTATTGTCCATCATTCCCGGCAATGAAAGATAAAAGGTCTTGCTCTCACCGGCTGCCAGATCCAGCGGCACGTTAAGCCCTGCCCCTATGTTATAGCTTTCAGAATAATCGAGGACGAGATCTCCGGAAAATGCCGTTCCGTTGTTTGACGCTGTAATCTGCACCGGCACTCCCCTGTTGTATTTCAGCTTGTTTTGAAAACCGGCTTCCGCGTCGATTGTGATATCAGCTTCCGCCGATGCGGTAATTGGAAAATTGCAAAAAATAAATACAGAAAAAATAATAAGCCCGATAAAAAACCGCTTGTGCATAATGTCCCCCCTTATCTCCTATATAGATTAGTACGCTTGATGCGCCAATTAGTTCCTTTATATCAGAAAAAAGCGGACAGCGCTATGCTGTCCGCTCCTATAATTCACTGAAAAAACGATGGATGAAGCCGGGCATGAATTCCAGAACCCTTTCATCCGGATTCAACTTTGCATGGTGGAGCCCGAATTCCGAAGCAACTCCCGCCCAGAACATCAATCCGGGAATCTGTTCCGTAAAGTAACCGAAATCTTCCCCTGTCATTGCGGCATCCGCGCGGACAGCAGTGATGCCTTCAGCTGCTCCGGCAAAATCCAGAAAATTCTCCGCCAATTGTTCGTCATTGTCGACTTCGCGGTAAGAAGCACCGTAGTTGATGGAGACGCTGCAATTGGAGCCGATTTCGACAGCTTTGCAGAGGGCTTCGATGCGTTGTTTCATGTTCTGCATCGACGCATCGTTCAAAGTACGGATTGTGCCTTCGAGCCGGGCATTTTCAGCGATGATATTTTGGACGGTGCCGGCCATAAATTTACCAATGGTCAGCACTGCAGAATCCATCGGGTTGATATTGCGGCTGACAATTGTCTGCAGCTGCACCAGGAGTGATGCGCCCGCAACCGCCATGTCTTCTGTCAAATGCGGAAACGCGGCATGGCCGCCCCTTCCGTGGAGATCAATGAAAAGCTCAGAAGTATTGGCAAACAGCAGCCCAGGTTTTGTGGACACCGTTCCCACAGGCAGTTCCGGAGCGATATGCATGGCGAAAATTTCATCCGGCCATAAATCAGCCCGCTCGGTTTTCAGCCATTCCCGGAACGGCAACGCGCCACCCGGACCTTCTTCCGCCGGCTGAAAAATGAGCAGAACATCTTGTTGGATCGGATTTTTAATAAGTTCATCCAGCAAACCGATCGCATTCGCCATATGGATGTCGTGGCCGCACGCATGCATGAAGCCTTGATGCGCTGAACTGAAAGGCAGCCCGGTAGCTTCTTCGATCGGCAATCCGTCGATATCCGTGCGCCAGGCTATCAGCTTGGTGGCATCCTGTCCGCGCACTTTCACGGCAATACCAGTTTTCCATTCGACAATTTCCACTCTTTCCTGCGGCATCGACCGGATCCGCTCCAAGAGGTATTGCTGGGTTTTAAACTCCTGGAAGCCGATTTCCGGAATCTTGTGCAGGTCTCTTCTTATAGTAATAAGGTCCATATTCGGCCCTCTTATAATTGACGCAGTTCTTGCTTGATTTCCGTTTTCGCGCGTGTTTTCTCATCCATCAATTTCAATACGCGTGCCGGTGTGCCGCCTACTACAGTATTTTCAGGAACATCTTCAATAACAATCGCGCCAGCTGCAACCACTGCGCCCTGGCCGATGCGAACACCTTCAAGGACTACCGCATTTGCGCCGATCATCACATTGTCTTCCACAATTACCGGGGTGGCTGATGCCGGTTCGATAACGCCCGCAAGCACTGCGCCAGCGCCGATGTGACAGTTTTTCCCGACCGTTGCGCGGCCGCCCATGACAACACCCATGTCGATCATGGTGCCGTCGCCGATGACTGAGCCGATATTGATGACCGCACCCATCATGATGATGCAATTATTGCCGATTTCCACGTTTTCACGGATAAAAGCGCCAGGCTCGATGCGGCTGTTGATGTTCTTCATATCCAGCAATGGAATCGCAGAATTGCGGCGATCATTTTCGACCACAAAGTCTTCAATAGCAGAGCTATGTTGTTCCAGCGCCTTTTCGAGATCTGACCATTCGCCGAACACTGTGGCATGGTTGCCTTCTCCGAAAACTTTGGCAGACTCTCCATAATCCAATGCGGCAACACCGTCGCCTTTGACATAAACTTTTACGGGTGTTGATTTCTTCGCGTTCTGTATGTACGAAATGATTTCATTGGCGTCCATTTGTTTCATCGATTAAAACCTCTTTCTATAGTTGATGGTGTAATTATAACGGATATAGCATGAAAATTCATCACTCTAGCGTAATAAAGCGGCATGTTTTTGAACAATTTCTACAAAAGCAGTCACTTGCCGCAGTTCGAATGCGGAATCATAGCCGATCAGCCAAGTATCCCTCGTCAATTCAAGCTCTTCCGCATTGCTCGCCAAAGCGACGGTATTGACATCTTCAGTGCCGTTCAGCGTTATGGAAGGAAGGATTGCATAGCCAATGCCGTTGACGGCCATTTGCTTGCAGGTCTCAATCTGGTCCACTGTAATCTGGCGCTTTGGGTTGGAAGCGAAATGCTTATGCCACCATTGCTGAATTTCTTCATAATAATTGGAATCGCTTTTAAACTGGATAAACGGACGCTCGGTTTTCATCACTTCGTCCAGCGACTCGATTTCCTTATCGACCAGATAGAGCGTATCCCGGAACAGGTGAATCTTTTTCCCTTTCCAATCGGTATGGCCGCGGACGATGCCAATGTGCGCCTCGCCTTCATACAGCGCTCTTGTAATCTCTGAACTCCATCCGGTAATCAGTTGGATTTTCGCCTGAGGATATAATGTGACAAAATCCTTAAGCACTTTTGGCAGCCAGTTTTGGCCAATGATTGAAGCACAGGCGATTTTAAGTGTACCGTGCACTTTTGAAGTTAGTGTGTGGAGCACCTCAAAGATCTCTTCCTTGCGCTTCAGCATATCATTAGAATAGCCGATGACCAATTCACCAGCCGGGGTCGGTGTCAGCCCTTTTTGAGAACGGATGAATAATTGCTGTCCCCATTCTTTTTCAATAGATTGCAATCTTTGGGACAAGGCCGGCTGAGACAAGAAAAGGCGTTCGGCAGCTTTTCTCATATTGCCTTCTTCAGCCAAAATTTTTATGATCATTTCTTCATTCGACATTTCTTCTCACTCCTTTATCCCGTGGGAGGCCAAAAATCAGCATTAGACTGATGACAGCAAACACCGCCATCAAGGCATAAACATTCTGCAGCGCCAAAGATAAACCTTCCTGCAGATATTGCAGCGTTTGGGCCGGCATATTCGCCCGGCTCTCAACCGTCAGAAGCGTGTTGATGGAGTCCAGATCATGCCCTTGACCTTCCGCGCTGCCTGCGAAATAGTTGAGGAGGGATGTATTGAGGACTGTGCCAAGAAGTGCTACACCAATTGTGCTGCCGAGATTCCGCATAAACATATTTGAAGCCGTGGCAACTCCGCGTTTTTCGTAGGTGACGGCGCCCTGGATGGAAACGATAAACGCAGTGCTGGTTAAGCCCATTCCAATACCTATTATGAAGCTGGATAAAGCTGCCCACCACGGACCGTATTCCGGTCGCATAACAACAAACAATAAAGCCCCGATAACCAGGAAAACCCCGCCTGCAAGAGACGTGCGGAAATAACCGAACCTGACCAATAAACGGCCTGATAAGGTGGCGGCGATCGGCCAACCAATTGACATCGCAGTCAATGTAAAGCCGGCGATAGCGGCCGGCTGTTCCATAACGCCTGTTACATAAGTCGGCAAATAGCTGGAAACGGAAATAAGAATAATGCCTGTGGCGAGCGAAACGAGATTGGCATAGAGGATTGTCCGATTCTTCCATATGTCAAACGGCATGATGGGATCTTTTGCTTTGCGCTCGACGACAACAAATAATGTGAAAGAAAGCACCGCAACGGCCATGAGAATTCCAGCAGAAGCGGAAAGCCAGTCAAAACCGACGCCGCCTTCAACCAGAAGATACAGGACGCTGACCAAGCCGGTCGTCAATAACAACGCACCAGTGTAATCGATTGACGGTTTGCCGCTCCTCTTCGGTTCTTTTAAAAACATCAGCACGCCAGCAAGCGCCAATATTCCGAGTGGAATATTCACCCAGAATACATATTCCCAGCCAACGGTGGCGACCAGGATTCCACCGATTGCGGGACCTGAAACAGCTGAAATTCCCCAGACGCTGGACAGGTAGCCCTGAATTTTCGCGCGTTCCTCGGCTGAGTAAATGTCCCCCACAATTGTTGTGGCAATCGGTAATACGGCACCGGCACCCATTCCCTGGATCAGTCGGTAAATGATCAATTGATCCATCGAAGACGCCAGTCCGCACATCAATGACCCAAAAAGAAACAGCAGGATTCCAAAGGTGAAAATCGGCTTGCGGCCGAAGATATCCGACAGTTTCCCATAAATCAGCACAGTCACGGTAGTCATCAATAAATACGCTGAAAATACCCAGCTGTATTTTGAAAATCCTCCCAGGTCCGCGGCAATGCTCGGCATGGCTGTTGCCACTATAGTCGCCTCTACTGCACCAACGAACATCGCCAGCATCACCGAGGCGAGAACCAGCGGACGGTTTGTTGTGTTCATAACGTCATGTCCCTCTTTTCATATGACACAAAAAAGGCCTCTTACTTATGAGGCCTTCCATTCAGTCGCTATTTCTGATTTGGTAAATCTGTTTCTTCAATTGTTTCAGTACGACGCGCCTTGTCAAAATCCCCATGAACGATCCGTCTTCGTCGACAACACACAGAAAGTTCTGGTCGATCAAAAGATCAAGTGCTTTTTGAAAACGTTCATTTATTTTTATCAATGGAATGTCTGTTTGCATAATGTCCTGGACTTTTATTTCCGGCAATTTTTCGTATTCGATATGATCGAGACCCAGAATGGACTCGGTGATAAGCTGTGTATTGATCAGCCCCTGGAAACGGTATTTCATGTCCAGCACTGGAATCGCCGAATAGCCGGTCTTGGTCAAAACAAGTAATGCGTGTTCTGCACTATTGCCCAATTGAACGTGCGCGACCTTTTCAGAGGAAATAATAAAATCTTCTATTTGAGTTTCAAGAAAGTCTTTGCTTGGTAATGAAATCATGCGCTCTACTCCTTTTGCATCAGAAACTGATGCTAATCACTCCGATTTCATCATAACACATCACAAAACATGAAACTATTTAAAAGAGCGTATTTTTTACTTAAAAAGGAAATTTATTCAGCCATTGTCCACCGTCCAAAGTGACGATTTCACCGTTCATATAAGACGCTTTGTCCGACATGATGAAAGCGGCAAGCTCTGCAATTTCCTCCGGTTTGCCCAGGCGCCCGAGCGGAATCGACTCGAGCGTGCGCTTGGCTGCTCCTTCCGATTCCCATAATTTTTCCGCTCCGCCAGTCCGTTCGATCGGACCCGGCGCGATGCCGTTTACACGGATTCCAAACTGCGTTCCCCACTCCACTGCAAGCGTCCGTGTCAGTGACATAACGCCCGCTTTTGCGGCAGCTGAATGGGCTACTCCTGCGCCGGCATTCCATGCATAAGTAGCAAGCATGTTCAGGATATTGCCTTTTGTGCCGTTTTCGATCCAGTAATTTCCGACAGCGTGTGAACAAAAGAATGTTCCATTCAATACGATATCGACTACCGATTTCCAGCCGTTCGGCGATAATTTTTCCGCGTGGACGATGAAGTTCCCCGCTGCATTATTGACGAGACCATCAATCCGGCCGAATTTCTCATGGGCAAATTTCACCATAGCTTTTGCGTGTTCCGGCTCCCGCACATCCATCTGAAAAACTTCGACTTGCCCCTTAACGCTTGCCATGTTTTTAACAGCTTCATTCAACTTTTCCATATCCCGTCCGGTAATGACGACGTTCGCTCCTTCTGACGCGAACTTCTCCGCCATATGATAACCCATCCCACTCGAACCGCCGGTCACAATAATTGTCTGGTCTTTGAACATTTATAGTTCCTCCTCTTTTCTGATCGCTTTTCAGGTGTATATCACATTATTTACGCCTATGTTCTCAATTGAAGAAATATTCCTGATACTTGTTATACACATTGCAAGAAAATTTTGATATAATAGAGATGTTTATGAATAAAAAACCAATGAAAGGACTGAGTCAATGTCTAACTCCAAAACAGATTCCGAAATCGCACAGGCAATTTTTACCGTCAACCGACACGCAAAAACCGCTTCAGACAATCATTATCTATATGCCTTAAAAAAAGAGGCGTTGAACAAAATGATTCTCCAGAACCGCGCTCAAAAAATAGGGCTGCACTTCAGCAAAAACCCCCAAAAAAGTCAACAGCAATCTTCTGTCCTCGTAAAATGTGGAAATTACTATTTTCATATGCTGCCGAAAAAAGAAGACTTTGACAGCCTTGAACATCTTGGCCATCTGGATGAGTCGTTCCGGAATCCGGCCAGCAGGATGAATCTGAGATCCGCAAAAGAGATTTTGAGTGGATTGACCGGTCTGGAGCCCATCAAAAGGGATGAAGCAATTTCCAATCCCGCAAAATCCTATCAGCCGCGGGAGATGAACAGATTTTATTCGCCTAAAAAATCATATTTCGATTAGAGCAGAGAGCCGGAGACTATAATGTCTTCGGCTCTTTGAAATTATTGTCTTCATATTGAACGATAAGGGCTTGTGTTCCTTTGTCTTCATAGCCTTTTTCTGCCAGACTTTCAAACATGCTGAGTGAAAGGCGGAGTGCCGGAAGCTCAAGTCCCATAAGCTCAGCTTCTTCGAGGGCAATCTTCATGTCCTTGATGAAGTGTTTTATATAGAAACCAGGCTCGAAATTACGGGTAATCATTTTCGGCGCAAGATTCGACAAGGACCATGATCCTGCGGCCCCGGAAGAAATGGATAGGAGAACCGTTTCCGGATCCAGTCCCGCTTTCAGCGCATAGATCAACGATTCGCTGACTCCCATCATATTGGAAGCTATATTAATTTGGTTGCACATTTTCGTGTGCTGTCCTGCTCCTGCCGGCCCCTGATGCACAATATTTCCACCGAACAGATCCAATAGCGGCTGCATTTGCTTGAATGTTGCTTCTTCCCCACCGACCATTATGGACAATAGGGCATTTCTGGCTCCGACATCTCCTCCTGAAACCGGGGCGTCCAAAGATGACAATCCCTTTTGAATGGATGCTTTGAAAATCTCTCTTGCCAATTCCGGTTTTGAGGTAGTCATATCGATGAGAACCGTGCCTTCTTTTGCGTTGTTAATAATGCCTTCTTCACCAAAATAAATTTCTTCCACGTCTGAAGGATAGCCGACCATTGTAAAAATCACTTCGGCATCCGCTGCCAGCAGTATGGGAGAATCCTTCCACACCGCCCCAGCTTCCAATAAGTTCTCGGCTTTTTCTGCTGTTCTTGTATAAATTGAAACTTCATGCCCTCCTTCAAGCAAATGCTTAACCAGGCTGTTGCCCATAACCCCTGTGCCAATAAACCCGACTTTCATATGTATCCCCCTTTTTAAACTATCTTCAGTTTAGCAAAAATCTTCAGTATATTCACTGTTAAAAAAAAAAGACAAAAAAAAAAGAAGCCGATCCATGTTCTTGGACCGACCACAAAAGGGGGAAATGAGAATGTTGCTGTGTTCTTTATTAGTATGCCCCGATGCATATCGGTTTAAACATTTTCCTCTAAAAAACTTCTTTTTATTTTTTGCAATTCTTCCAGGAATGGAAAAGCTTCTTTTTCTGCTATATGGCCCTTGCCATATCGTACCTTATCATAGGTTCGAAAAAAATTGTCGGATATCGGAAGTTCCCGGCGCCTTGCCCATTCCCTTATGGTTTCGTGCGCCAAGCGGCCTTTATCCGCAGCTATTGCCTCCCTTTCAAACTCCCGGAACGCTCTGCGAATTTCATGGATGTCGACCATACTGTAGCTGTGGTCAGGCTTTGCTTCCGGAGGGTCATCGAAAACTGCTGAAAAACGACTGATTTCTGCAACAGTTTCCTCTTTCGGTTGCCCAAGATCCGGCTTGATTTTCCGGATCAAAAGAATTCCACCGATCACTAAAAGCAAAACCGCGATGCCGGCAATAATGGTGTAATCGAATTCCGTTCCACCTGAGGAAGGAAGCATTTCGGGCTGTTCCAACGCTTCTTCCATATTAGACTGGTTATTCAAGATATCTTCTTCGCTGGACATGCCATTAATTAAATTCACCAGCCAATCGAGCACACCTGCAAACGGCCATAGGACTATGGCGAGTAAGGCTCCCACGAGGGACCCCGCAAGCTGCCGTGCTTCATCTGCCAGCAAATAAACAAAGAAGGCTGCTCCTGCAGAAAGGAGGGTGATGCCTGCAGCTGCCGACAGCGCCTGCCAAAACTTCGCGCCATCCTGGCGGGCGTTAAGGAAACGATAGAAAAGGCGGGATGCTGTGTAAAAAATAATTGCCGCAGCAGCCAAAGGCAACAGGAGAATACTCGAAGTACCAAGCGGGTTGAAGATGCTTAATACCAAAGCAATGGTGAATACCAGCAGAAATTGAATCAGAAAATAACTCTCTCCGCCGCTGCTGTCTTCAATTTCAGAAAATCTGGCATGCAGCCTGTACAAAGAAATAACGGTTAACACGAGAAACGTGCCGATTGTGGCCCCGGCAGCCAAAGATAAAGCCATGATCAAGGTTGCCGCAAGCAGGACGGGCATTGGACTATACGGCTTTCGCCAGCTGATGAGCATTGCCACCAATGCGCTGACAAGCGTTAAAGCCAGCCATAGAAGAACCAGCGGGATTGCTGTGCCGCCCTCTATGAACAGCAGAATGAAAGCAAACAGAAAGGCGTCAAGCAGGTAGGCCGAAGCTGATGAGAATCTTGCTGTCATGCAATCCCCCTCCCCTCGTCATTGCGCAAAATTTTCAATTCCGTTTTTCTGCTCCATTTCGGAATATAGCTTCGCAGGCCTTCAATGCTGTCCGTCAATAGATAAGTGGTGTACGGCAATTCCGTATGAAGGTCCAGATGGGCAATCATCGAAGTGAAGGGCATTGTGGAATTGTTTTTCGAAATGATTGAAAGAAGCTCAAGAGCATTCTGCCTTTGGCGGCTTCCCTCCCCGGACGGCAAATAAAGATAGGGCATCTTTCCTGCAGAGCGGACATTGATTGCGATTGCATAAGGGACTCCTTCGCTATGGCAATTTTCAATATATGACGCCAACTCTTCGATTCTTTCCTCCAGATTCGAAATCGACGCATAACGGTCAGCAACATTCAGCACAAAAAGCATTGCTTCGTTGGCCACATGGTTAAACACTTTGGTCTGATAGGTCCCGAGCCTGGCGCTCGCTTTCCAGTGGATCTGATTAAATTGGTCAGTCGAAACATACTCACGCGTACCAATCGGCTGGAACGGATCTTCAAACAGCGAATGCCGCAAATTGAATTGTCCTGGTTTTTGTTTTGACGGCGCATACCGGAATTGATCCTTGCGCAGTTTCGGATAAACGAGATGTTCCTGCAGGACCATGGCGCCGTATTCAAGCAAGAGGCTGCCTTGGCCAAAAGGATGAGGAATCGACAGCTCCATCTTTTTAATGCGTGACAGACCTCTCCTGTTGCCGCTGATCGGAACTTTCAAAACGATGGTCTCTTTATACCCGACTGTGAAAGGGATATCAACTTCAACAAGTTCCGTATAATTTCCAGCTTCCAGTCCGACCGGCAAAACTGTGTCAATAAACCAGATCTTGAGGTTTCCTCCCCAGATCGGCAGCCCATTATTTTCAAAGGCTAATTCCCAATCAGAGTCGCCTCCATTCAAAACCCGTTTTCTGTTTTTATTGTTTTTGAATACGAGCTTGTCCCCAACTTTCGAGAAATAGGCCACTTGAAGTATAACGATAACAGCGATGAAAGCCGTCAATGCAGCAGCCGGAAATTGAAGAAATACCATAGTCATAAAGAACAACACAATCAGGAAACTGAGTGCCAATTTTGTGTTCTTGATTCCATAATCATGGCGGATCCAATTCATTTCAATACGCCTCGACCGGCGATGCCACAAGAGCGGAAATTTCCTCGAGCAATGC
>DATHVZ010000038.1:0-8262 GCA_035461005.1 Planococcus sp. (in: firmicutes)
GCGGAAACAGACCAGATGGGCATCGTTTATCACGCCAATTACCTGATCTGGTTGGAAATTGGCCGGACGAAATTGATCGAAGATGTCGGTTTCACCTACGCGGAGATGGAGAGCCAAGGCTATCTGTCTCCGGTTACCGAACTATCCATTCAATACAAAGCCGCATTGCGCTACGGCCAAAAAGCGATTGTGAGAACATGGGTGGAAGAGCACGGCCGTCTGCGGACCATCTATGGCTACGAAGTGCTGCATGAAGACGGGACAGTGGCGGCGAAAGCGAAATCTGAACACGTTGTTGTAAAAAAAGAAAGTTTCCGTCCGGTTTCATTGAAGAAGATTAATCCGGAGTGGCATGAAAAATACGAGGAAATCAAAAAGAGGGAAGATTATGGCGTTCGGAATTAAAAGAACCGAGTTAGTCCGCTGGAAGTTGGAAGTGGAAGCAGGCAATATCGCATTCCTGACCCATTACTGGATTGACGACAGGTTTCCCGGCTGC
This sequence comes from Planococcus sp. (in: firmicutes), assembly GCA_035461005.1. Taxonomy (GTDB): domain Bacteria; phylum Bacillota; class Bacilli; order Bacillales_A; family Planococcaceae; genus Planococcus. The sequence continues at coordinate 500 of DATHVZ010000038.1, forward strand.
AGCACCGTGACGAAAGTCGGCTGCTGCGATCTGGTGAAATTGGAGCAATGGGGAATGCAGTACGGTCTTCGGGCCGAGTGGCTGGATTTGCGCGGAAATTACCCGCATTTCGACCTTTTCGGGGATAGGCAGAAGGCCATACTGGAAGCGGAAGATTTGCTGGAACAGGTGGAAAAACTGGAGAAAAAATAACGATGCGATAAGGATCTGGAAATGCCCATCAATTTCGACAATCAAAAAGCCGGAACGGAAGAATCGCTTCTTCCGTTCCGGCTTTTTCAATTTTATTCGTAGGAATAATCCAGTTCATCAAGTACATCGTTGACGCTGACGGACAGATCGTGGCCGTCAAAATACCAAAGGTCGTTCTGTGCGATGAAATAGTTCACTTGATCCCTTTCGACTTTGACTGCGGCTTCATGCGGCTGGTCTTTTGTAACGCCGAGGGAAAAACCGGGCTGAAGGCCGGAGCCGCCGAAACGGACAAAAAACCGGACCCATTCGCCTGCTGTGACTTCCATTTCTTCGTGGAACCACTTGAAAGCATCTTCACTGATCTTAATTTCCATCAAGCTTCACGTCCTTTCGGGTTACCGGTTGCCAGTCACTCTTACCATTTGACCTTCGGTTCGGTACCCGCCCGTATGCGCGAAATATTGGCGCGGTGGCGGTAGAAGATAAACGACGACAGCACAAGAATCACGGCGAGGAATGGATAATCTCCTGTGTTTACAGCATAAATGATGGCGTAAATAACAGCAACTACCGCAAGGATCATCGATGATAGAGAAACCATTTTTGTGATTTTCAGCCCGATAAGCAGAACAGCTACAGCAACGATGAATAGGGGCCATTGGTAGCCAAGCAGGATGCCGCCGGAAGTGGCAACAGCTTTTCCGCCTTTGAATTTGGCGAACACAGGGTACATATGTCCGACGACTGCGATCAGACCGAACACGAGCGGATGGATGTTCGTATCGATGTACAGGGGAATGAGTGTAGCCACTGTACCTTTCAGAATGTCGAGAATGGTGACGATCAGTCCAGCGGTTTTGCCGAGGACACGGAAAGTGTTGGTGGCGCCGAGATTTCCGCTGCCTTTCGTTCTGATATCAGTATTATAAAAAATTTTGCCGATCCATAATGCAGAAGGGATCGAACCCAGTAAATAGGCCAATAACACGGGAAGCAAGATATCCATTTTAAACTCCTTTTAATCTCTCTATTTTAGTACTCTAAGTTTAACACGCAAAAAGATCTTAGAACAATACTTGCAGGATTTTTATGAAACAGCGAGAATATCATGTATGATAGAATAAAAAGGATAGGTGATCCTCTTGAATAATCCCACACGAGAACAGATCAAGGAAGTTTTGGACACCGCAAAAACCATCGCTGTCGTCGGGCTGAGCCCGAATCCGAACAGAACCTCTTATATGGTTTCAGAAGCGATGCAAAAGGCCGGTTACCGGATTATCCCGGTCAATCCGATGACTGATGAAGTATTGGGCGAAAAAAGCTACGCCTCGCTGAAAGACATTCCCGAGCCCGTGGACATCGTCAATGTTTTCAGGCGCAGTGAATTTCTTGAAGGCCTTGCTGAAGATTTCCAGGAAATCGACAGCCCTGTTTTCTGGACCCAATTGAATGTAGTGGATGACGATGTCTTCCAACGGTTAAGCGAACTTGGCTATACGGTCATTATGGACCGCTGCATCAAAGTCGAACACGCCATCCTTAAATAAGGCTATAAGAGGAAAAGGGCGCCTGGCGCTCTTTTTCTATGGTTATTGACAGATGCCGGAGTTATCGATACGATTAAGAGATAGAGATATACGAACAGATGTTTGTTGGAGGGAATTAGATGGCTAAAACGAAGAATACGGCATACAACGAAGAAGCGATCCAGGTACTCGAAGGCTTAGATGCCGTAAGAAAGCGCCCGGGTATGTATATCGGTTCAACGGATACACGGGGCCTTCACCATTTGGTCTACGAGATTGTTGATAATTCAGTCGATGAAGCTTTGGCAGGATTCGGCGAAAAGATTAGTGTAACGATACACGAAGACAACAGCATCAGTGTCCGGGACTATGGCCGCGGCATGCCAACAGGTATGCATCGCAGCGGAAAACCGACACCTGAGGTTATTTTGACGGTTCTCCATGCCGGCGGTAAATTCGGGCAGGGAGGCTATAAAACAAGCGGTGGACTTCACGGTGTTGGTGCCTCTGTCGTCAACGCACTTTCAGAGTATCTGGAAGTGACCATCTACCGCGATGGCAAGAAATACCGCCAGCGTTTTGAAAACGGCGGTAAACCGGCCACCACGCTGGAAGAAATCGGGTCTACGAAGGAAAGTGGAACGGATATCCATTTCCGCCCCGATCCAACTATTTTTTCGGCAACAAAGTACAATTATGAAACCTTGAGTGAGCGGCTGCGGGAATCCGCGTTTCTTTTAAAAGGGCTTAAAATTGAGCTCACCGACAAGCGGAGCGAAGAGGAGCGGTACCAGGAGTTCTTCTATGAAACCGGTATCGAAGCATTTGTCCAATATTTAAATGAAGAAAAAGACACTCTCCATAATGTTGCCTATATCGAGGGCAAGCAGGATGAAATGGAAGTCGAATTTTCATTCCAATTCAATGACGGTTATTCCGAAACGATTCTGTCGTTCGTCAATAATGTCAGGACCCGCGACGGCGGTACGCACGAAACCGGCGCCAAAGCGGCCTTAACCCGAGTTTTCAATGATTATGCGCGGAAAATCAATTTATTGAAAGATAAAGACAAGAATCTCGAAGGTTCTGATATCCGTGAAGGGATAGCGGCGATTGTCTCTGTCCGGATTCCTGAGTCCCTGCTGCAATTTGAAGGGCAGACCAAGAGCAAACTGGGGACAAGTGAAGCGCGCAGCATTGTTGATGCTATCGTATCTCAAAAACTGATGTACTTCTTGGAAGAAAACGCTGACCTCAGCGCCTCATTGGTGCGAAAAGCGATACGTTCGTCACAGGCGCGTTTGGCGGCACGAAAAGCGCGAGAGGATGCCAGAAATGGCAAAAAGCGCAAAAAATCGGATCTTTTGCTGTCCGGTAAGCTGACGCCTGCGCAATCACGCAATGCAGCCAAAAATGAGCTGTATCTCGTAGAGGGTGATTCTGCCGGAGGTTCTGCGAAACAGGGACGCGACCGTGCATTCCAGGCAATTCTTCCGCTCCGCGGGAAAGTTGTCAACACGGAAAAAGCGAAACTTGAAGACATCATGAAAAACGAAGAAATTTCGACGATTATCCACGCGATTGGCGGCGGTGTTTCATCGGATTTCTCTATTGACGACATTGCCTATAACAAAATTATCATCATGACCGATGCCGATACTGACGGCGCACACATTCAGGTTCTGCTGTTGACCTTCTTCTTCCGCTACATGAAACCGCTGATCGAAGCCGGAAAAGTGTTTATTGCATTGCCGCCGCTCTATAAAGTTTCCAAAGGCATCGGCAAGAAAGAAGTGGTCGATTATGCATGGACCGAAGCCGATCTTGAAGCTTCAACGAAAAAAGTCGGCAAGGGCTATGTGCTGCAGCGCTACAAAGGTCTCGGTGAGATGAACGCCGACCAATTATGGGAAACGACGATGAACCCGGAAACGCGTACATTGATCCGCGTCACCATTGAAGACGGCGCGCGTGCTGAACGCCGCATTACAACATTGATGGGCGATAAAGTCGAACCAAGAAGAAAGTGGATCGAAAATAATGTTGACTTCGGGATGGAAGAAGACAGCAATATTCTGGAAAACGACCTGATCCACGCTGAGGAGGAACTCGTATGACGCAAATCGAACGTTTTCAAGATCTGCCATTGGAAGAAGTCATCGGCGATCGGTTTGGGCGTTACAGCAAATACATCATCCAGGACCGGGCTTTGCCGGATGCACGCGACGGCTTGAAGCCTGTTCAGCGGCGCATTCTGTATGCGATGTACCACGAAGGCAATACAAACGACAAAGCCTTCCGTAAATCGGCGAAGACGGTCGGTAATGTCATCGGCAACTACCATCCACACGGCGACAGTTCCGTTTACGAAGCCATGGTGCGCCTCAGCCAGGACTGGAAAATACGCCATATGCTCGTGGAAATGCACGGCAACAACGGTTCGATGGACGGGGATTCACCTGCAGCTATGCGGTATACTGAAGCGCGCCTTTCCGCCATTTCAGGCGAATTGTTGCGCGATATCGACAAGCGCACAGTGGATTTCATTCCAAATTTCGATGATTCCGATATGGAACCGACTGTCTTGCCGGCACGTTTCCCGAATTTAATGGTCAACGGTTCCACCGGTATTTCTGCCGGGTATGCCACGGATATTCCGCCGCATGCTTTGCATGAGGTACTGGATGCGGTATTGATGCGGATGGATAATCCCGATGCCACAGTAGATGAATTGATGAAGGTCATCAAAGGGCCAGATTTCCCTACAGGGGGAATCATCCAGGGCGTTGATGGCATCAAGAAAGCTTATGAAACCGGCAAAGGCAAGATCATTGTCCGTTCAAAAGCAGCAATTGAACCGCTGAAAGGCGGCAAAGAACAGATTGTCGTCACTGAAGTTCCATTTGAAGTCAATAAAGCCACGATGATCAAAAAAATTGATGATCAGCGCTTTGACCGAAAACTCGAAGGCATTTCAGAAGTCCGTGATGAATCGGATCGTACCGGTCTGCGCATTGTCATCGAACTGAAAAAAGACGTTCAGGCTGCTGGCATTCTGAATTACCTTTATAAAAACACGGATCTTCAGGTCAGCTACAACTTCAATATGGTCGCCATTTACAAACGTCGACCGACGATGATGACCCTGCAAAGTTTGCTCGATGCCTATATTGCGCACCAAAAAGAGGTTGTGACCAAACGCTCTGAATTTGATCTTCATAAAGCCAAAGACCGCATGCATATTGTGGAGGGGCTTATGAAAGCTTTGTCCATACTGGATAAAGTCATCAAAACGATCCGGGCTTCGAAAGACAAACGCGACGCCAAAAATAACCTGATCGAATCATTCTCCTTTTCTGAAGCTCAGGCAGAGGCAATTGTTTCCTTGCAGCTCTACCGATTGACCAATACAGATATCACTGAATTGCAAAAAGAGGAACTGGCTCTCAAAAAACTGATTGACGAATTGACAGGCATTCTGACGAGTGCGACCAAATTGAAAAATGTCATCAAAAAAGAGTTGGCAGATGTCCGCAAGCAATTTGCAGAACCCCGCCGGTCCGTAATTGAAGACAAAATCGAAGAAATCACAATTACACGCGAAGTGATGATTCCGAGTGAAGAAGTGGTCGTAACGGTCACGAAAGAAGGCTATGTCAAACGGACCAGCACAAGAAGCCATGCCGCTTCCAACGGCCGTGATTTCGCGATGAAGGAATCCGATCATCTTCTGTTCGAAGCGAACCTGAATACCCAGCACACCATCTTGATTTTCACGACAAAAGGGAATTTCGTTTATCAGCCGATCAATGAATTGCCGGATATCAAATGGAAGGATCTTGGACAGCATTTGTCCAGCATCATCCAGTTGGAAGCCGATGAATCAATTCTTGCAGTCTATCCTTTTGAAAACTTTGATGCGGACGCCAGTATCCTGACCGTTTCGAAACTTGGCCAGGTCAAGCGCTCTGCGCTTCAGGACTATAAAGTACAGCGTTACTCACGGGCGATCAAAACGATGAATCTGAAAAAAGATGATTCCATGATTTTTGCGGGTCTGGTAACGAAAGAAAATGAACTGTTCATCGGCACGAACCATGCTTATGGTGTCCGGTTCCCGATGGAGGAAGTGCCATTGACCGGTCTCCGTACCGGAGGAGTCAAAGGCATTAACCTGAAAGACAACGATGTTGCCGTATCAGCGATTTTGATCGATTCACAGGTCAAACAGGACCTTGTAGTCATTACACAACGCGGTGCAGCCAAAAAGATGCGCATCACTGAATTTGAAACAGGCAGCCGTGCCAAGCGCGGTGTTGTGATGCTGCGTGAATTGAAGTCGAATCCTCACCGTATTATTTCCATTCACGGAGTGACAGGAAACGACGAAATGATATTGGAAACAACCAAAAACATCCGGCTGACTTTGACTGCAGCAAATCTTAAACCGGTAGACCGTTATTCGAACGGCTCATTTGTACTTGATGAGTCATCGGACGGAAAAGTAAAAGAAGTTTACCTGAAACAAGTGAAGGAATAGTTTTAAATACCTCCCAATTGGGGGGTATTTTTTTACGCTCAAATGGAGCCGGGTAGGGTTGGATACAATTCATAAGCAAGTACTTATACTATAATAATATTATTATGTAAACTCATTTATGGTATTTTGAGCTGAAGGCGTCAGGAAGGGTGTGCACTGTCTTTGAGCCAAACCATCGGAATGATCGTTCTAACAGTCCTTCGCTGAACACAAAAAAAGAAGGCGCCGGGATCCGGCGCCTTCTTTACTAGACTCTCTTCAACAGCATGCCGCGCTTGGTTTGCCTGTTAATTGGATAGGGACAGTCCGCGAGCTGCAAACACCCGTTTCGGGCAATGATAATTCCACTTTGCTGGAAGCTTCCAAATCACCGGTAAGATAGGCGACTACCGAACGCACCTGTTCATATCCGGTAGCGAGTAGAAAGGTGGGAGCCCGCCCATAGCTTTTCGCTCCGACAATATAGAAATTCTTTTCGGGCTGGCGCAATTCCTTTTCACCGTGTGGCCGAACAGTGCCGCAACTGTGGATATTCGGGTCGATCAAAGAGGCCAGAGCTGGTACGCTTTCAAGTGATGCATCAGAGGCGTAGCGGATTTCACCGAGAAACGAGAAGTCCGGACGGGAGCCGGTATTGGCAATTACTTCATCAAAAGGACCGATGGTTTTTTCAGCGTCTTTTTGTATTGCCGTGAGCAAAATCTGGCCATCCTGATTTCGGTTGGTCTTCCGGATGAAACATTCGGGAATAATGTTTACTCCTCCTTGGGCGATGATGTCTTTCATCCTTGCTCCGAGCTCTCCTCTGGCTGCCAGTTGGTCGGAGGAGCCGCCGCCAAATAAGGATGGTTGGACTTTCCCGCGGACGATCCAGGTGATTTCTGTTTCAGGTGCGGATTTTTGAAGTTCCAATAAGTCCAAAATAGAATTGAATGCAGAATGACCGCTCCCGGCGACGGCTATTTTTTTCCCTGAAAAAGCTTCCCGGTCTTTCTTCAAAATGTCCGGAAGGCGGGAGTGGACGGATGCATCTTTTTTCGGCATGCCGCCTGAAATCAGCGGGTTGGGGTTTTGCCATGTACCTGTGGCATCTATGACCGCTCCTGCTTCGAATTCCTGGTATACGCCATCATTCTCCACGGTAATCAGGAAAGGTTGAGCTTCGCGCGCCTGGTCTTTCATTTTATCCAATCCGCTCCGGGCGATATGGACTACCTTGCTGTTCAGATGGACATGTGGTTCGATTTCCGGCAGCTTACCGAGAGGTTGGAGATACTCGGTTACGATTTCAGCCCCGAGAGGAAGCACCTCTTCATCCGGCAACCTTACCCCGTGCGTTTCGAGAAGGATTTTAGCTGCTGCATCCACGTTATAGCGCCAGGTAGAAAACAGGCGGACATGGCCGTAATCCAAGAAGTTTGCACCAAGCTCGGCACCCGCTTCAAACAGCACGAAGTCTTGTCCTTTAAGCGCAAGTTGGGCAGCTGCAGCCATTCCTA
>DATHVZ010000039.1:0-3616 GCA_035461005.1 Planococcus sp. (in: firmicutes)
CGCGGCGGACTGTAAATCCGCTCCTTCGGGTTCGGCAGTTCGAATCTGCCCCCCACCACCAGTTTTTAGGGGCATAGTTTAACGGTAGAACAGAGGTCTCCAACACCTCCGATGTGGGTTCGATTCCTACTGCCCCTGCCATTTTTATGAAGATTTATCGTGGCGGTCGTGGCGAAGTGGTTAACGCACCGGATTGTGATTCCGGCACTCGGGGGTTCAATTCCCCTCGTCCGCCCCATTTTTATATCGATAATTCAATGCACTTATAAAAATAATAACGTGGCGGTCGTGGCGAAGTGGTTAACGCACCGGATTGTGATTCCGGCACTCGGGGGTTCAATTCCCCTCGTCCGCCCCATCTTATTATTGGGGTATAGCCAAGCGGTAAGGCAACGGGTTTTGATCCCGTCACGCCCTGGTTCGAATCCAGGTACCCCAGCTTTTGCGGAAGTAGTTCAGTGGTAGAACGCCACCTTGCCAAGGTGGAGGTCGCGGGTTCGACCCCCGTCTTCCGCTCCAAAAATTGGCGGCATAGCCAAGTGGTAAGGCATGGGTCTGCAACACCCTTATCACCGGTTCGAGTCCGGTTGCCGCCTCCATTATATTATGCCGGCGTGGCGGAATTGGCAGACGCGCGGGACTCAAAATCCCGTTCCTTCACGGGAGTGTCGGTTCGACCCCGACCGCCGGTATCTTAAAAGGGCCTGCCTGCCCTTTACAAACACCAGTTCCTTCATCGGAACTGGTGTTTTTTTATGAAATTCAAAAGTTTTTTTCAAATAAACAGCTTGTTTATCTGTACTGAACTATGTTATATTACTTATTGTCGCTTAGACATTTTGCCGGCGTGGCGGAATTGGCAGACGCGCGGGACTCAAAATCCCGTTCCTTCACGGGAGTGTCGGTTCGACCCCGACCGCCGGTATTATCCTTATCGTATGCCAAACGGTAAGACTGAAAGCCCTGACCAAGAGTCAGGGCTTTTTTTATATAGAAATATAATAAAAAAGTTGCGTGGATTTTTTGACAGGAAAATTGGGTTGTAAAGTCAGTGCCTGGAAAACTGCTACATGCTATAATATGTAAAAATTGATTGATGAAAAGCTTGGATGACATTCGGGGGTGAGGGCTTGTCTGAAATAAAATGGTTCAATCATGAAATCGTTGATGTGCTTGAGAAACAGACAGTAGATCCGGACCGTGGTTTATCCGAAACGGATGTGGCTGAACGATTGAGCAGATGGGGAAGCAACGAGCTGCCGGAAGCGAAAAGCCGTTCAGCGATTGTAAAGTTTTTAAAACATTTCCATGACGTTCTGATATACGTATTGCTGGTAGCGGCTGTTATAACGGTCTTGCTTGGGCATTACATGGATACCGCGGTTATTCTGGCTGTTGTGGTCATTAACGCGACCATCGGCTATTTTCAGGAAAATAAAGCAGAGAAGGCACTCGAAGGTATACGCAATATGCTGTCTGTTAAATCAACAGTTTTGCGTTCGGGCAGCAGACTGACTATTTATGCAGCAGAGATGGTCCCTGGAGATATCACAGTTCTGCGAGCCGGGGATAAAGTGCCCGCTGATATGCGCTTAATAGAAGCTGTAAACATGCAGGTTGAAGAGTCTTCATTGACCGGTGAATCGCTTGCAGTCGAAAAACAGACAGCCACCCTTCCGGAAGATACAGTGCTTGGCGACCGGACAAATATGGTTTTCGCTGGAACCGCGGTCGCTGCTGGATCAGGGCTGGGAATAGTAGTGGCGACAGGTGCCAATACAGAACTGGGGAAAATCAGCTCTGCGATGGTTTCTGTTGAAAAACTGCAGACACCTTTATTAAAACAGACTGCAGACTTCGGGAAATTAATTTCTGTAATCATCGTATTGAGTGCGGTTGTGATGTTTTTTATTGGCTACTGGTTTCATGATTATGAGACAGCTGAGTTGCTGTTGGCGATCATTGGCCTTATCGTTGCAGCTATTCCTGAAGGATTGCCGGCTATTCTGTCTATTATTTTGGCGCTGGGCGTTCAGACGATGGCCGGAAAAAATGCAATCGTCCGCAATTTGCCGTCAGTCGAAACGCTTGGTGCGGTCACCGTAATTTGCTCAGATAAAACAGGGACTTTGACAAAAAATGAAATGACCGTCAAGTCCGTGATTGTCGATGGGATGGAGTTTGACATCAGCGGCACGGGCTATTCTCCCGAAGGCCTGATTCAGCGAAACGGAAAAGAGATATCTATTGATGAGTACCCAGTACTGGAAAAATTTCTGATATGTGTAAAGACGGTCAACGATTCACATTTGTATAAAGAGGGAAACGCCTGGATGGTCAGTGGAGGGCCGACTGAAGGCTGCTTATTGACGCTAACGGAAAAAGCTGATAAAGAAATTGAAGCATTACCGAGTATTGCTAAGATTCCCTTTGATTCAACCTATAAATATATGGCGTCGCTAGTGGAAGAGAAAAATAAAAGATGGATTTTCGTGAAAGGGGCTCCTGAAAAGCTGCTGGAAATGATACCGGCAGAAGAAAGGGGTCTATGGGAACAGGAAATAGCTGGGCATGCAAGACGTGGAGAAAGGCTTTTGGCAGCAGCCGTTAAGCAGGTGGCAGCAGAAGTGCAATCAATCGATCATGATGATCTGGTGGAAGGTTTTGAATTTTTGGGGCTGGCGGGGATTATCGATCCACCGCGTGAAGAAGTGATTGATTCGATCGCGCTCTGCAAAAAGGCCGGCATACAGGTTAAAATGATTACCGGAGACCATAAAGAAACGGCCGTGGCGATTGGAGCAAAATTGGGCATTGGCCACGGAGGAAAAGTGCTCGAAGGCTTCGAATTGGATGCAATGGACACTCAGCAATTGGAGAAAGCAGCCGTCGAATATGATATCTTTGCACGCACAAGCCCAACCAATAAATTACAGCTGGTCGAAGCATTGCAGGCTCAGCAGCATATTTGTGCGATGACGGGAGATGGTGTCAACGATGCCCCCGCTTTAAAAAGGGCGGATATTGGTATAGCGATGGGCATTAAAGGGACTGAGGTATCAAAAGAAGCTGCAGAGATGGTGCTTGTTGACGATAATTTCAGTACCATCGTCAACGCGGTGAAGGAAGGCCGCCGCGTCTATGATAATTTAAAAAAGACGATCCTGTTTATTTTGCCGACCAATGTATCGGAAGGCATGCTGATTTTTATCAGTATTCTTCTCGGGACAACGATTCCGCTGACCCCCGTGCAAATACTGTGGGTCAACATGATCACGGCTGTGACGATTTCATTGGCAATTGCCTTTGAGAAGTTGGAGCCGGGAACGATGGAACGTCCCCCAAGAAAAGTTAACAGCCGCTTGTTGAGTAATTATGCGATTTTTCGGATTGCGTTTGTGTCGCTGATTATTTGCGGAGGCATTTTATGGATGAACAGCATGCTTACCCGGCAAAATTACGATGTAAGCATTTTGCAGACGATGACTTTGCAGGCTTTGGTCATCTCGCAGCTCTTTTACCTCTTTAATTGCCGGAATGAATGGCGTTTTGCATTGAATCGTGATTTCTTCTCCAATAAAGCCGTATTTCTCGTATCGGGCATCTTAATCGGGGT
>DATHVZ010000040.1:0-1554 GCA_035461005.1 Planococcus sp. (in: firmicutes)
CCACATATCGCGTACAATGACAATCTTCATTGCATCCTCCGGTGCACGGAAACGGGATTTAATGGCTTCCATCGCGTCTTTGGTCCTTATGTGCGGATTCCAGGCTGGCGGATCTTTGCTGATGTTTCCGGTCATTATCACGGCTATTTCTTCCTGTTTATCCCAAATTAGGGGATCGGAACTGGTCATTGCCACCAGTTCTGTCAGCTTCCGCTCTTCGTGCAAAAAAGCATCGGTAACAGCATCATTCCTTAGAAGTTCATTTGCCATCTTATATGGCCAATTTATTAATTGGCGATTGGTCATTTGATCCAGTTCTTCCACGGTAAATCCACCAACTAAATCCTTCATTTTTTCCAACTGCTTCAGGCATATTTTCACCGCTGCTTCAAGATCCAAAGTAGGTTTTCCTTCCCCGCCTCCGGCGGTGTATTTTTTAGTGGCTTCAGCAAGGAAGCCGGAAATGCCTATGAAATCTACTACGAGTCCGTTGGTTTTTTCTCCAAAAACCCGGTTCACCCTTGCAATGGCCTGCATCAGGTTATGGCCTTTCATTATCTTGTCCACATACATCGTATGGGCGCAGGGGGCATCAAATCCCGTGAGCCACATATCGCGAACAATGACAATCTTCATAGGATCCTCCGGTGCGCGAAAACGTGATTTAATGGCTTCCATCGCATCTTTGGTCCGTATGTGAGGATTCCAGACTGGCGGATCTTTGCTGATGTTTCCGGTCATTATCACGGCTATTTCAGGGCAATCTTCCAGCGCGGTGAGGGCATTGTACATTTTTACGCAGTTCTTGCGGCTCATACAAACGATCATCGCCTTGCCCGGCAAAGTTGCCGTTCTTTTTGCGTAATGGCTAAGAATTTCTGCAGCTACACGATTTACCCGGTCATCGGCCCCGGCGGCATCTTCTATCGCGGCCCAAACGGCATTGTTCTCCTCGTCCTCATCTTCTTCCATTTCATCCAGTTCCTTATCATATTTGGCTTTGATGTTGAGCGGAACCATTTTTGGCTCGTAATAAATGGGCACCGTGGCACCGTCTTCCACGGCCTGTTTGATATCGTAAGTGTGAATGGTGGGGCCAAATACCTGTTGGGTATCGGCATCTTTGCCATCTACGGGAGTTCCGGTGAAGCCTATAAAGGAGGCATTGGGCAGGGCGCGTCTTATGTTCTGCGCAAAGCCGCCGCTATGGAACCCGTACTGGGTGCGGTGGGCTTCATCTGCCATCACGATAAGGTTGTAACGTTCAGAAAGTACAGGGTGGGAGAGCTCTTTTCCCGAAGCCAGTTCTTTTAACCGAAATTTCTCAATGGTGGTAAAGATCACCCCGCCGCCATCGGTGCTCAGCAGGGCCCGCAGCTCATCTGTGGTATCGGCGTGTTGTACGTGGCCCACCAGGTCTTTGCACAGCACAAAATTCTCATAGAGTTGCTGGTCCAGGTCATTGCGGTCTACCTGGATGAGGATGGTGGGATTTTTCATTTCGGGCATTTGCCTCAGGATCCCGGTAAGGATGGCCATCGAAATGCTTTTGCC
>DATHVZ010000041.1:0-3315 GCA_035461005.1 Planococcus sp. (in: firmicutes)
CTTGAGATTTGAATTGCTGAAATCTATACTGAGGGTAACTCAAGATGCGATAGCGGCTGCTATCGCATCTTTTTTCGAAGGGACGGGATTTGTAATGATTACATTGACAGGAAACGATTTGACGATTGAACAATTGCGAAGAATACTGTTCGAAAATGAGGCCATCGAATTGGATGCCGGCGCAATGGACGGTGTCCGCAACAGCAGAGCGGCGGTCGAGCGCATCGTAGCGGAAAAAAGGACAGTTTACGGCATCAACACAGGCTTTGGCAAATTCAGTGACGTCAGCATAGCAGAAGAAGACGTGAACCCGCTGCAGCTCCATTTGATCCGGTCACATGCCTGCGGTATCGGCAAACCTTTTTCTGAATCGGTTTCACGTGCGATGGTCGTGCTGCGCCTCAATGCGTTACTGAAAGGATTCTCCGGCATCCGGCCGATTGTCGCTGAACGGCTGGCGATGATGGTTAATGAAAAGATTCATCCGGTCATTCCGCAACAAGGTTCGTTAGGGGCATCCGGTGATTTGGCGCCGCTTTCGCATCTGGCATTAGTACTGATCGGAGAAGGTGAATACTGGAAAGACGGGGAACCGGCAGATGCTTCGTCTATCTGGCAGAAAAAAGGCCTGTCGCCTGTAGAATTACAGGCGAAAGAGGGGCTTGCACTGATCAACGGCACCCAGACAATGACGGCTCAGGGAGTAGTCACATATATTGAAGCGGAAACGCTGGCGCTGCAAAGCGAATGGATTGCGGCAATGACTTTTGAATCCCTGTTCGGGGTCATGGACGCCTTCCATCCGGCAGTCCACAAAGCCCGTGGCTATAAAGAGCAGATGGCAGTAGCAGAACGCATGCGCTGGTGGCTTGAAGACAGCCGACTTTCAACCGTGCAGGGTGAAAAACGCGTCCAGGACGCCTATTCGCTGCGGTGCATTCCGCAAGTCCATGGGGCCAGCTGGCAAACATTGGCCTATGTAAAAGAAAAACTCGAAATCGAAATGAACGCGGCGACCGACAACCCGCTGATCTTTGAAAATGGCGATGTGGTCATTTCCGGTGGCAATTTCCACGGCCAGCCGATTGCGTTTGCCATGGACTTTCTGAAAGTTGCGGTGGCAGAACTGGCGAACATCTCCGAGCGCCGCATCGAACGCCTCGTCAATCCGGCATTGAACGAAGGGTTGCCGCCTTTCCTCAGCCCGGAACCCGGCCTTCAGTCCGGCGCAATGATTCTGCAATATGCAGCGGCCAGCCTGGTGTCAGAAAATAAAACACTGGCGCATCCTGCATCGGTCGATTCGATTCCTTCTTCCGCCAATCAGGAAGATCACGTCAGCATGGGCACAATTGGCTCACGCCACGCCCGCGACATAACGGACAACGCCCGCCGGGTCTTGGCAATAGAAGCTTTCTGTGCCGCGCAGGCAGTCGAATACCGCGGAGCGGACAGGATGTCTCCCAGAACGGCTGAGCGCCTCGGGGCAATCCGCAAAGTTGCGGGGCCGATTGATGAAGACCGCGTGTTCAGTCCGGATATCGAACGCATTGCATCGTTCCTGTTGGAAGAAGCTTATAACGGCGTCAAAAAAGGTGTCGTTTCCTGAAATGGAAACCTGCACATTCAAAGTACTTTCAAATTCATTGAATTGCTGAGTTACAAATGAATTATAAAAAAGCGCTGTATGTTGCAGCGCTTTTTTGTTTGCAGAAAACAGCTCCATTAACTCCAAACTGCAGGAAAGCTAAAAGCTTTATTGTATGTTTTCTTAAAGTGTTATGATATTTCTCAAGTTAATTTATTTACATCGTGTTGGAAAGGGGAAAACATATGAACAACCCAGTAGTTATCATCGGGGCAGGTTTAAGTGGCCTGCACGCTGCATCATTACTAACTGAACAAGGCATTGACTGTCGTATTTTAGAAGCAAGGGATAGAATTGGCGGAAGGGCTTTGAGTGCTTCTGTTCCGAACAGGCCGGATCTTGGCAGATTTGACCTTGGCCCGACCTGGTTTTGGCCACAATATGAGAAGTCGATTGCTGAACTTGTGAGCCACCTGAATCTGGATACGTTTGAACAATACACCGAAGGCGCCATGGTGTCAGAGCGAAGCCTTAATGGGCCGCTTCAACGTTTGATCCTGGCAGAAGGCTCCATGGAAAAATCCGTGCGATTCCGTGGCGGCATCCAATCCCTTATTGGCGCTATTGAAAAGATTCTTCCATCAAATACAGTCGAACTGGGAAAACGTGTAACAGCAATTCGTTTAGATCAAACTGGCGCTATTACAATTGACACAAAGCTTGCTAATGGGAAGGAAGAAGAAGTTTCTGCAAGTGCAATCATTTTAGCTTTGCCCCCTCGAATTGTGGCTCAGCACATTGAATTCTCACCTTCGCTGCCTCCAGATGTAATGAAAGATTTACTCAATAAGCCTACATGGATGGCCGGACAGGCGAAAGTAGTTGCCGTTTATGATCGTCCTTTTTGGAGGGATGCTGGGCTGTCAGGGTTTGCGACAAGTTGGGTTGGTCCTTTGCAGGAAATTCACGATGCTTCACCTGTCCAGGGACCCGGGGCGCTATTCGGCTTCTTTGGCATGCAGGCAACAATGCGCCAAGAGCTGGGAGAGGATGGACTAAAAGAAATGATCATTGATCAATTGGTTCGTCTTTTTGGACCCGATGCCAAAAATGTGCGTTCGATCCTGTATAAGGACTGGTCCATAGATGTGGAGACGACGGTAGAGGCCGACTTAGTTCCTCTAAGAGATTTTCCTGCATACGGGAAGCCGCCAAAAGCGGGAGTATGGGAAGGCAAAATTCAATTTGCAGGCACTGAAACGAGTCCACAGTTCGGCGGACATCTTGAAGGTGCAATTCGCTCAGCTGAACAAGCAGTCTTAAGTATCACTAAGTAAAAAACTAATAGCTATGGAACAAGCAAAACAGCAATTCCATTAAAATTTCACAATTCATTGTTCTTCTTTATACTATAAAATTTTAATATGAACTTACAGGTTACAATTCTACAAATTGGATATAGTGCCAACGATTTTATCTACATAAGTTTCTATCAAAGATAGATTGATGTTAGTAAAGTATTGTTTCGAAAAAAGAGACATTAACTATCTTTGCAAACTATCTATTTAACGAGATATCACTGACTTATCAGAAGTTCCTGTCCACATAAAAAACCAGCAACCTTGTTGTAACAGGATTGCTGGTTTTGTAATTTATAAGCATAGCGTTATAACGCTTCAAAATGGGTGGGAAGAATAACTCAAAGAACTATGTTTGGACGGCACATC
>DATHVZ010000042.1:0-45741 GCA_035461005.1 Planococcus sp. (in: firmicutes)
CCGTCTTTCCGTGCAGCCTCAGGAGAGGCCGCAAACTATTCGGTATTAGCACCGGTTTCCCGGAGTTATCCCGATCTGCAGGGCAGGTTGCCCACGTGTTACTCACCCGTCCGCCGCTGAACCAAGGGAGCAAGCTCCCAAGGTTCCGCTCGACTTGCATGTATTAGGCATGCCGCCAGCGTTCGTCCTGAGCCAGGATCAAACTCTCCATTATAGAGTAGTGTTGATTGCTCAATACTGCTGGCGTATCGCCGTCTAAAAGACGCACGATTCGCTTTGATCTGCCGAAGCTGATCAGTAGTTTGTGCCGCAAATAAATTCGCGGCGGTATTGTTGACGTTTTGCTGTTCAGTTTTCAAGGTTCAAATTATAACGCCGCGCTCATTGGCGACTTGATAAATATACCACGCCGGACAAGCTGCGTCAACAGGAAACATGAAAAAACTTCTGTTCCGGATGATTTGTTTTCAGCACTAATTTTTCAGTGTAATTGCAAAAAAATTGCGTCAATAAAAATGGCCAAAAAAAAGAACCCGCCAAATTTTCTGCGGGTTCCTAAAATTCATTCTTCAGTTTCTTCAGGCAATTCTTTAACACCGTCTTCTGCATCGTCAGACACAACTTCATCTTCCATATTAACGTCTTCTCCAGCACTTTCTTCTATAAGAAGCTCATCGCTGCCATCTTCTTCTGTTTCTGGCAAATCGATGTCTTTCTTGACCTTAGCAACTGTTGCAACAATCTCGTCTTCGCTTAAACGTATCAGACGGACACCTTGCGTGCTTCTGCCGGTAGTGGAGATATCGTTGACGTCCATGCGGATCAAAACGCCATTGATGGTAATCAACATGATATCCTCCGTGCCATTGACAGTCCGGACTGCAACAAGCGGTCCGTTCTTATCCGTAATCTGACACGTTTTGATTCCCATTCCGCCACGCGATTGGACGCGGTATTCGGATTCTTTCGTTTGTTTGCCGTAGCCATTTTCCGTAATGACCAGAACATTGTCTTCGGGATCCAGAATTTCCATGCCGACAACTTTATCGCCTTCACGGAGACGGATGCCACGGACGCCGCTTGCTGTCCGGCCCATGCTGCGGATATCGGTTTCAGGGAAACGGATCAATGCGCCATTGCGCGTTCCAATAACCATTTCCTTCTTGCCGTCTGTCAATTTCACTGAAATCAGCTCATCTTCTTCGCGCAGACCGATGGCAATCAACCCGTTTTGGCGGATATTGGCGTAATTGGTTACCGGCGTCCGTTTGCTGACTCCATCACGAGTAGTAAAGAAGAAGAAAGCATCTTCCGTGAACTCTTCCACGCGGATTACAGCGGTAACTTTTTCTTCTTTGCCGATTTCCAGCAGATTCACAAGTGGCAGCCCTTTGGCAGTGCGGCCATATTCCGGAATCTGATAGCCTTTTTTGCGGTAGACTTTCCCTTTGTTCGTAAAGAACAGAATCGTGTCATGGGTAGAGGTATATAGAAGGTGTTCTACAAAATCGTCTTCATTTGTTCCCATACCCTGAACACCGCGTCCTCCGCGTTTCTGGCTGCGGTAAGTGTTTGCAGGCAAACGCTTGATATAACCGTTATGAGTCAGTGTAAGAACTGAATCTTCGCGGGGGATCAAATCTTCGTCTTCGAACATTTCAGAGCCACCCGTAGTGATTTCCGTTCTTCTTTCATCGTTGAAGCGCTCTTTGATTTCAAGCATTTCTTCACGGATGATTTCAATAATCCGGTATTCGTTAGCCAGAATTTCACGAAGTTCTTCGATTATTTTGACCAACCCAAGATATTCATCTTCGATCTTATCGCGTTCCAGGCCTGTTAAGCGCTGAAGGCGCATGTCGAGAATGGCCTGTGATTGGCGCTCGGAAAGGTTGAAATCATTCATTAGACCATTGCGTGCTTCTTCTGCTGTCTGGGATCCGCGTATTAATGCAATGATGGCGTCGATATGATCAAGTGCAATGCGCAGCCCTTCCAAAATGTGCGCGCGGTCTTCCGCTTTTTGCAAATCGAACTGGGTACGGCGGCGGATGACCACTTTTTGATGCTCCAGGTAATGGAATAAAACATCTCTCAAACCTAAAACCTTCGGATGGCCATCTACAAGAGCCAGCATATTGATGCCGAAACTTGTCTGCATCGCTGTTTGCTTGTAAAGGTTATTCAATAGAACATTGGCACTCGCATCACGACGAACTTCAATGACGACACGCATTCCGTTACGATCGGATTCATCGCGAAGATCCGTTATGCCGTCGATTTTCTTATCTCGCACCAATTCGGCGATTTTCTCGATGAGGCGTGCTTTATTGACCTGATACGGCAATTCATGGATCAGGATCGTTTCGCGGCCGTTCGGTTTTGTTTCAATTTCTACCACTGAACGGATCAGAACGGATCCTTTGCCGGTTTCGTAAGCGCGGCGAATGCCGCTCCGGCCCAGGATAATGCCGCCTGTCGGGAAATCCGGTCCGGAAACATATTCCATCAATTCTTCCGTTGTAATAGCCGGGTTTTCCGCCAATGCCAAAACTGCGTCAATCGTTTCGCCCAGATTATGCGGCGGAATGTTCGTAGCCATACCGACCGCAATCCCTGAAGTACCGTTGACCAATAGATTCGGAAAACGGGCTGGCAGGACGACCGGTTCTTTTTCCTGGCCATCGTAGTTCTCTTTATAGTCGATCGTGTTTTTATTCAGGTCACGCAATATTTCCATCGAAATTTTGGACATTCTGGATTCCGTATAACGCATGGCAGCTGCCGCATCACCATCTACAGACCCGAAGTTTCCGTGTCCGTCGACCAGCATATAGCGGTAACTGAAATCCTGCGCCATTCTTACCATTGTTTCATAGACCGCACTGTCGCCGTGTGGGTGATATTTACCGATTACGTCCCCGACGATACGCGCAGATTTTTTATAGGCTTTATCGGAAGTAATCCCGAGATCGTGCATTGCATAGAGGATGCGCCGATGGACCGGTTTCAATCCATCACGAACATCCGGCAGGGCACGGGATACGATGACGCTCATTGCATAGTCCAAAAACGACGTGCGCATCTCCGTGCTTATATTTATTTCTTCTACTCCACTGCTAGGCCGTTCCGCCATATCCGCAGCCCCCTTTCACCTGTATCACCTTACACATCCAAATTCTTAACATAACGAGCATTTTCCTCAATGAAGTTTCGGCGTGGTTCCACGTCATCTCCCATGAGAATGTGGAATGTCTCGTCTGCCGTCATTGCATCATTTAATGTTACCTGCAGCAATGTCCGGACATCCGGATCCATTGTCGTATCCCACAATTGTGTAGCATTCATCTCACCGAGTCCTTTGTAACGCTGGATATTCGGTTTCGGATTGCTCGACAGGTTCGCCAATGCTTCTTTCAATTGCGCATCAGTATAAACATATTCCACATGCTTGCCCTGTTTAATCTGGAACAAAGGCGGCTGAGCGATATAAATATAGCCAGCTTCAATCAACGGGCGCATATAACGGAAGAAGAAAGTCAACAGCAGCGTACGGATATGGGCGCCGTCAACATCGGCGTCGGTCATGATGACCACTTTATGGTAACGGGCTTTTTGAAGATTAAACTCTTCTCCGATACCGGTTCCGAGTGCTGTGATGATATTGCGGATCTCCGCGTTTGAGAGGATTTTGTCCAAACGGGCTTTTTCAACGTTCAGGATTTTCCCGCGCAATGGCAGAATGGCCTGGAAATGGCGGTCACGGCCTGATTTTGCCGAGCCTCCCGCTGAGTCACCCTCAACGATGTAAATTTCACTGACTTTCGGGTCGCGTGACGAACAATCCGCCAGTTTACCCGGCAGGCTTGAAACTTCAAGAACCGATTTACGGCGTGTAAATTCCCGGGCCTTTTTAGCCGCCATGCGTGCGTGCGATGCCATAACGCCTTTTTCGACGATTTTGCGTGCCGTAGAAGGATTTTCAAGCATAAAGCGCTCAAACCCGCCTGAAAACAGGTTATTGACGATTGTGCTGACTTCCGTATTGCCCAATTTCGTTTTTGTTTGCCCTTCAAATTGAGGATCCGGGTGTTTAATAGAGATGATTGCCGTCAAACCTTCACGAACGTCATCACCTGTTAGATTCGTATCCACTTCTTTAAGCATGCCATTTTTGCGGCCATAATCATTGATGACGCGTGTCAGAGCCGTCTTGAAGCCGGATTCATGCGTTCCGCCCTCATGGGTATTGATGTTATTGGCAAATGAGAAAATATTGGCTGCGTAGCCGGCATTGTATTGCATGGCTACTTCAACAGTGATGCCTTCTTTTTCTGCTTCCACAAAAATCGCTTCTTCATGGATCGGGTCTTTTGTTTTATTTAAATGTTCGACGTAGGACTTAATCCCGCCCTCGAAATGATAGTTTTTCTCTTTTTCTTCGCCATCGCGCTCATCGGCTACGACGATTTTCAAGCCGCGGTTCAAATAAGCAAGCTCGCGCAAACGGTGATCAAGAAGATCGAATTCATATATGGTAGTTTCAGTGAAAATATCGCCATCCGCCTTGAAGCGGATTGTCGTTCCTGTGTGATCGGATTCACCGATGACATTCAATTCTTCCGTCACCGCTCCGCGTTCGAATTTAATATAATGGCGCTTTGAATCACGGTTTACAAATACTTCGGTGACTTCCGACAAAGCGTTTACCACTGAAGCACCAACTCCGTGCAGTCCGCCGGACACTTTGTATCCGCCGCCGCCGAATTTACCGCCG
Source organism: Planococcus sp. (in: firmicutes) (assembly GCA_035461005.1). Lineage (GTDB taxonomy): Bacteria > Bacillota > Bacilli > Bacillales_A > Planococcaceae > Planococcus. The sequence continues at coordinate 4,778 of DATHVZ010000042.1, forward strand.
GCATGCAGCACAGTCATGATGACTTCGACAGCCGGACGCCCCATTTTCTCCTGCATACCAACCGGAATTCCCCGACCGTTATCTTCGACGCGGATCCAATTGTCTTTTTCAATTGTCACTTTTATCTGATCGCAATGACCGGCAAGCGCTTCATCGATGCTGTTATCAACAATTTCCCACACCAGATGGTGAAGGCCTCGCGAACCCGTCGAACCGATATACATCCCTGGTCTTTTGCGGACAGCTTCCAACCCTTCCAGTACCTGGATTTGATTGGCTCCATATGAGTCTTGAAGTTTGTTTTCTTCCATAGCCATTCCATTCCACCTGCTCTTTCTTACAACATTTCTATTTCCCGTGACACGCTATAACTCCCTGGACTGTTTATCTTTAGTTAATGAAATTCCAATCCGCATCGCCAGCCGCACAAAAACGCCGCCATTTACATTACATGCCCGATGACGGCCTAACTTTCAGCTATTCGGATTGGTTGGGGCTCCCTGCAACTACTTCCTATTTTACTCTTTGACGGCGCCGTTTGTTACCTCAAAGAGGCGGGCGTTTTGAATCGTCTCATGCTGAATTCCGTCTACACTGGTTGTGGTCACGAATGTTTGGACCGAACCGCGTATCGTATTCAGCAAATGGGATTGGCGATAATCATCCAATTCCGACAAAACATCATCCAGCAATAAAACCGGGGGCTCTCCCACTTCCTGTTTGATCAGCTCAATTTCAGCCAATTTCAAAGACAGGGCGGTTGTCCGCTGTTGGCCCTGCGAGCCGTAAGTCTGGACATCATAGCCATTAACGAAAAACTGAAGTTCGTCACGGTGTGGACCGACAAGCGTCACTCCGCGGTCTATTTCTCTTTTTTCAACTTCCACTAGCTTTTTCCCTAAAAAAGACGCCATTTCTTCCGGCGTCCAATCGGGATTCAAACCGGTGATTGGCTGGTAGCGGATTTCTAACTGCTCCAACCCCCTGGAAATTCCCTCGTGGATCGGAGCTGCCCATTTCTGCAGAAGTTCCATAAAATGAAATCTCTTTCGAATAATCTTTACCGCTGCTTCTATAAATTGATCTGTATAGACATCGAACATGACGTCATTGATCGATTGTTTTCCGTAATGTTGCTTCAATATATGATTTCTCTGTTTTAACAGCTTCTGGTAAGTCAAAAGGTCATGCAGATAAACCGGCGAAATCTGGCCGATTTCCATATCGATAAAACGACGACGCACCTGGGGGCTGCCTTTTACAAGATGCAGATCCTCCGGGGCAAACATAACGACGTTCAATTGGCCGATATAATCGCTGAGCCTCCGCTGTTCCAGGTGATTGACTTTTGCTGTCTTGCCTTTTTTCGACAAGGTGATTTCAAGCGGCAGTTTGCCGTATTTGCGGTAAACATCAGCCTTTATTTTACCATATTCCGCATCCCAGCGTATCAATTCCTTATCGTTGGAAGTGCGATGGGATTTGGCCATCGACAGCACATACAATGCTTCCATGATATTGGTTTTGCCTTGCGCGTTCTCTCCGATAAAGACGTTAATTTCCGGAGAAAACGACAGCTCCAGCTTTTCGTAGTTGCGGTAATTCAGGAGCTCGAGACGGTCAATCCGCATCGAAGCTCATGCCTTTGGCGACGACAATGCGGAATTCCCCCGCCTCTGGAATTGATACGATGTCTTCCGGACGCAGCTTTTTGCCTCTGCGATTTTCCGCTTCTCCATTGACGAAAACTTCATGTTCGCTCAGGAACCATTTAGCCATTCCACCCGAATTGATTATATCCGTCATTTTCAATAATTGTCCCAATGTTATATATTCTGTCTCAATACCGATTTCTTTCAAAATGCACTCATCCTTCACTTCGTAGTCTATCCCTCTATTTTACCCCAAATACCCCCAGAAGTAAAAAAGGATAGCCTGTATGGGCTATCCTGAGGTGCTGCTGGTTATTTAATATGTCCGGACAGGAAGAATAAGCTGAAGAATCGAATCATCCAATGCCGATTTCAGGACGAATGGGCGCATGGCACCTGAGAATTGAATGACCACATCCTGGCCATCAATTGCTTTCAGCGCATCCATCATGAATTTCGCACTGAAGGAGATTTTCAGATCTTCTCCTTCTATACTTTGTGCCTGAAGCTGTTCTTCAACTTTTCCGACTTCCGGTGAATTTGAGGACACTTCGACATCTTTGCCTTCTGATGCTGAAAAACGCACCACATTATTGCGTTCTTCGCGTGCCAACAAAGAAGCGCGGTCAATTGCCTGCAGCAATGAACGGCCGTTTACAGTGACAGTTGTTTTGTATTCTGCCGGGATCAAGCGTGACGTATCCGGATAGTTTCCTTCAAGAAGCCTTGAGAAGAACAGAATATGTTTTGATTTGAACAGCACCTGCTGGTTCGTCATGACGATTTCAACCGGTTCGGAATTGTCATCGAGGATTTTATTCAACTCATTCAAGCTCTTTCCTGGAATGACGACACTGTATTCGCCTTCCGGCAGTGTTTCCAATGTCGTTTTCCGGCGTGCAAGGCGGTGGCTGTCGGTTGCGACGCAAACCAATTCCCCGTCTTTGACTTCCCAGTGCACGCCGGTAAGGACCGGACGCGTTTCTGAACTGGAAACGGCAAAAACAGTTTCGCGGTTGATCGTTTTCAAGAGGTCTGCCGGGATTGTGAACAGGCGGTCATCCTGGATTTCAGGAAGCTGTGGATAATCCATCGCATCCAATCCTATTAGATGGAACTCGGATTTGCCTGAGCGAATATGTGTCTGGAAGTTTCCAGTAATTTCGATTTCCACATCATTTGTCGGCAATTTACGGATGATTTCCCCGAATACTTTCGCCTGGAGAACAATGCTTCCTCCCTGTGCGACACGGATGATCTGTTCGCCGTCTTCTTCAGCCGGGATAAAAGTTTGGATCGTGATATCTGAATCACTGCCCGTCAATCTCATTCCTTCTGAAGAAACATCCATTTTAATCCCTGTCAAAATTGGGATTGTCGTTTTTGAACTGACTGCTTTCATTACATCGTTTAATCCTTCAACTAACCGTTCTCGCATTATCTCGAATTTCATTGTCGAACCTCGCTTATATATATATTTTGTTTAAAGCTTTTAAAGTAATAATAGTAGTAGGGCCTGTGAATATGTGGATAAGCCCATTTTTCTGAATGGAAACGGGTTATCCACATGTAGATAAGCTGTGCGTAAGCCCCTGCATTATTTCGGGGGTTATCCACAGCTTCTTTTTACTTGGTGAGCGCCTTTTTGATGTCCTTGACGTCGTGTTGGAGTTGGTGATTGTCTTTCAGCATCCTTGAAATCTTTTCGTGGGCATGGATGACTGTCGTATGGTCACGGCCCCCGAATTCTTCCCCGATTTTAGGCAATGAAAAATCAGTAAGCTCCCTGGAAAGGTACATGGCCACTTGTCGTGGATAAGCGATATCTTTCGTCCGGCGCTTTGTCTTGAAGTCTTCGATTTTTATATTGAATTGATCGCCGACCGCATGCTGGATGTCCAAAATCGTAATGACTTTCGGTTTTGCATTCGGCATGATGTCTTTCAGCGCTTCTGCAGCAAGGTCAGCGCTCATATCACGGTTGATCAACGACGAATAAGCCACTACGCGGATCAATGCACCTTCGAGTTCCCGGATGTTGGAATCGATTGAATTGGCGATGTACGTCATCACGTCATTCGGGATATCGAGGCCGTCCGCTTTCGCTTTTTTGCGCAGAATGGCGATTCGGGTTTCCAGGTCAGGCGGCGTAATATCCGTGATCAATCCCCATTCGAAACGCGACCGCAAGCGGTCTTCGAGTGTCGGAATCTCTTTTGGCGGACGATCGCTGGAGATGATGATCTGCTTGGATTCTTCGTGGAGCGTATTAAAAGTATGGAAAAATTCTTCCTGTGTCTGCTCTTTGCCAGCCAAAAACTGAATATCATCAATCAGAAGAATGTCGACACTCCGGTATTTATTCCGGAAATCAACGGTTTGGTTATCACGTATGGAATTAATGAATTCGTTGGTGAATTTTTCTGATGACAAATAAACCACTTTGGCATTTGGGTTGTGTTCGAGGACATAATGTCCGATTGCGTGCATGAGGTGGGTCTTGCCAAGTCCTACGCCCCCGTAGATGAACAGCGGATTATAGGCTTTTGCGGGAGCTTCGGCCACTGCGAGAGATGCAGCGTGCGCGAAACGGTTGCCTGACCCAATTACAAAGGTATCGAAAGTGTATTTGGGGTTCAGCATTCCCGGCAAAAACTCGTGCTGGTCATTCTGCCCCGGCTTTATGCGGGGAGCTGGAAGCTGAAAATCGTCCATGTCCTGATCTTTGGGCACAACAAATTTTATCAGCAGATCGTCGCCGGTAAGCTCCGAAAGAATTCCTGTTATTAGATGGACGTAATGGTTTTCTAGCCAGTCACGTGCAAACGAATTCGGAGCGGATATGGTGACGGTATCACCCTGATAAGTTAAAAGTTTTGTTGATTTTAACCATGTTTCAAAACTAGGTTTGGAGATTTTTGTTTCAACTTGGGCTAAGACACTCGACCAGATTTCGTCTAAGTGTTTCAATAGCTTTTCTCCTTTATATGTAAAATATTTTTTAAGTATATCATACACAAAGCCACAGCTTGTGGATAACATTAATGAACAGGGTGGGGAATAACTATCCACACCTTACCCACAGTTTGTGGATAAGTATTTTAGTATAAAAATTATCAACAAGTGAAAACAAGTTAATGTTACCAAAAAAGAATAGACAATACAAGAAGTTCTTGTACTTATCCACAAAAAGCGAGTAGTTCACAATAAAACTATCCACATGGGGTTCGTATGTGCGGAACCTGTAGATAAGGGGTGTGGATAAATAGTTTACCGAAAAAATTCCTGCACAGCAAATCCGGAAAAAAATTTCGCGGGTGTGGATAACATTATAGAGAGAGAATAACTGGACTTAGAATAAGACGTTGACATTTGATGGGGCCAGCCATTATAATAGTCGAGACTGTCTTTAAAAAAAATATAGTTAACTCTCATTTCAGGAGGTGTCATATATGACATTGCGCACATACCAACCGAATAAACGTAAACACAGCAAAGTACACGGCTTCAGAGCACGTATGAGCACTAAAAACGGACGCCGCATTATCGCAGCACGCCGTCGTAAAGGAAGAAAAGTATTATCAGCTTAAGTCCACTGACCGTCAGTGGTCTTTTTTTTCTTTTCTGCCGGAATCGGTCAGAGATGAACCAAATTAAGCAGGTGAAAAAATGAATAAGCATCAACGGATCAAGAAGGATAAAGAATTTCAGCGAGTATTCAAGCAGGGAACGTCATTCGCGAATCGTCAATTCATTGTCTATATGCTGAAAAGTGACCAGTCCGAATTCAGGATCGGCTTATCCGTCAGCAAGAAAGTTGGCAACGCAGTGACCCGAAATCGCATCAAGCGCTATATCAGGCAAGCTTTCCTTGAAATGAAGGATGAGCTGGCGCCAAATGCGGATTATGTTATCATCGCCAGGCAACAGGCGGCCACAATGGATTTCCATGAAAGCAAGGGGAGCTTGCAGCATGTTTTAAAAATTGCCCGCGCATTGCCAAAGAGGTAGAAAGCACAGCAAAGTGAATGTTACTATAGAAGTAATTGAAATCAGTTTGGGGGAAAGAAGCTTGAACAAGCGTAATTTATTGATTGTCGCGCTGATAGGCGTTGCCTTGCTTTTATCCGGTTGTACAGAATTCGATAAGCCGATTAACAGCGACAGCGACGGGTTCTGGAATGAATTCATCGTCTGGCCACTAGTATCAGCAATCACTTATTTTAAAAACTTGTTGGGAACCTATGCATTTGGGATCATCGCAGTAACCATCATCATCCGATTGGTGATGCTGCCACTCATGATCAAACAGACGCGCAGTTCGAAGCGCATGCAGGAAATCCAGCCGGAACTTAAGAAGCTGAAAGAGCAATATAAATCGAAAGATGCTGCAACCCAGCAGAAATACCAAAAAGAAATGATGGCAATGTTTCAGGAAAAAGGAGTCAACCCGATGGCGGGCTGCCTTCCGATCCTGGTTCAGATGCCTGTTCTTATCGGTTTCTATCACGCAATCAGCCGTATGAACAGTACACCGGAAATCAATCTTGGCACATTCCTTATTTTTCCTCTTGCAGAACCAAGCATCATTTTGGCGGTTATCGCTGGCTTAATGCAGTTTGTCGTGTTGCGCACAGGACCGGCAATGGACAATCCGCAAATGAAAATGATGATGTATTTCATGCCATTCATGATCATTGGATTCGGTATTATTTTGCCGTCAGCTTTGACGCTGTATTGGGTAATCGGAAATATCATTTCAATAATTCAAAACATGTTCATTTACCGTCCATGGGAAAAGAAAGAAGTGCAGCAACCTGTTAAAACGAAAGCAGGAGGGGCTAAAAAGTGAAACAGATTACGCAGACGGGTATAACTGTTGAAAACGCGATATCTGCAGCATTAGAAAAACTCCAAGTTACACGCGAAGAAGTGAGCATCAACGTAATCCAGCAAGAGAAAAAAGGATTTTTTGGATTTGGTGCCAAGCAGGCCGAAGTGGAAGTGACGGTGAACAAACCGGAGTCCACACTTCCTGACAGCGAAAAAGAAACCGAAATTCCTGTAACAATTGAAGATAGTAGTGAAAAAATCGCTGAAAAAGAGGGACAAGAGGCAGAATCCGGCAAAGAGCCGGAAGATTCCCGTGCCTCGAATGATCAGGCGATAGAAGAAACGAAGAAATACCTGCAGGCTATCGCCAAAGAAATGGGCATTGACGATTTGTCGATCAGCCACAACGTAAAAGGCAAGCAGGCCAGTTTTTATCTGGAAAGTGAAAAAGTGGCGATGCTGATTGGAAAAAGAGGGCATACGTTGAATTCGCTTCAGCAATTGGCGCAATTGGTGGCCAATAAACACGCCAAAGGGTTCATCATGGTGGAACTGGACGCGGAAAACTACCGTGAACGCCGGCAGGAAACACTGGAGCAGCTGGCCGACAGGATGGCTGACAAAGCGATCCGCACCGGCAGCCGTGTCCAATTTGAACCAATGCCATCCTACGAACGCAAAGTGATTCACCAGGCCTTGTCGAGACGCCTTGATATCGACACCTTTTCGGAAGGGAAAGATCCGAACCGCTATCTGGTCATCGAACCGCTGCGGTAATGAGAGCAGCCCGCTTGCAAAAAGTGGGCTGTTTTTTTATTGGCCGAAATAGGGGATACGGAGGCGGCAATGAAAAGGGCAAAAGAGGGAGAAGAGAAAGAGACACAGCTGCGGGTGAAATAAATCCTGCAATAAAAGTTCTCTGTCTTTCGGTTCAAAGAGAATTATGCTATTGTAATATGTTAGAAAGTCATGTGCATTTCTCAGTTGTCCACATGTGGACAACTTTTTTGAAGAGCAAACTGAAATTATATAGATGAAGAGACCAAATGGCGGGTGTGGATAAGTATTCAGGTCCGGCATTTGATTTTTCTGCACATAGAGGAGGATACATCATGGAGTTCGATACGATTGCTGCGATATCGACACCCAGCGGCGAAGGAGCCATCGCCATTGTGCGTTTAAGCGGGCCGGAAGCGATTTCGATTGCTGACCGCCTGTTCCGCGCGGCAAGCGGCAAAACGTTGGCGACACAGCCGACGCATACGATTCATTACGGCCACCTTCAGGACCCATGGACAGAGGAAACAGTGGAAGAAGTGATGCTGTCATTCATGAAGGGACCGAAAACCTTTACCCGGGAAGACGTCATCGAGATCAATTGCCACGGCGGAATTGTTTCGGTCAACCGTGTGCTGCAGCTCGTATTGCGCGCCGGAGCACGTCTTGCGGAGCCGGGTGAATTTACGAAGCGTGCGTTCCTTAATGGACGCATCGATTTATCCCAGGCGGAAGCGGTCATGGATTTAATTCGCGCTAAGACAGACCGTGCCATGGACGTTGCGCTCGGACAGATGGAAGGGCGGCTGTCGAAACTCATCGGCACATTGCGCCAGGCGCTGCTCGAGTCGATTGCCCAGATGGAAGTCAATATCGATTACCCGGAATACGACGATGTCGAAGAAATGACGCGTCCGATGATGCTTGAAAAGTCAAAATGGGTGCAGGCGGAAATCGACAAGCTTCTTCAGACTTCCTCTCAAGGGAAAATTCTGCGGGAAGGGCTTTCCACGGTCATCGTCGGCCGGCCGAATGTTGGGAAATCATCTTTGCTGAACAGCCTGGTACAGGAAAATAAAGCCATCGTCACTGAAATTGCGGGCACTACCCGTGATATAATAGAGGAATACGTGAATGTACGCGGCGTACCGCTTCGTCTGGTCGATACGGCCGGCATCCGGGAAACCGAAGACATTGTCGAACGCATCGGCGTCGAACGTTCCCGCAAAGTGCTGAAGGAAGCGGATCTGATCCTTTATGTGCTGAATTATGCGGAAGAATTGACTGAAGAAGACGCGTTATTATTTGAAGCGGTCAAAGGAATGAACTACATCGTCGTAGTCAACAAAACCGATTTGCCCCAAAAAATTGATTTGGAGCAAATGCAGCAACTGGCAGGCGATAATTTGATGGTGACGACTTCTTTAATAGAAGAAGAAGGAATCGACCAGCTGGAACAGGCCATTGCGGATCTGTTTTTTGAAGGGGAAATCGAAACAGGGGATATGACCTATGTTTCGAACGCACGCCATATTGCATTATTGCACCAGGCGCACCAAACCATCTCGGATGCCATTGCAGCCGCGGAAATGGATGTGCCGGTCGATATGATCCAAATAGATGTTACCCGAACTTGGGAATTACTGGGGGAAATCATCGGCGATACGGCGGATGACGGACTCCTGAACCAATTATTCTCGCAGTTCTGCCTAGGGAAATAAAATTCGAAGGGAATGAACGGACATGCCACAATTTGAAGCAGGCACGTTCGATGTAATCGTTGTAGGAGCGGGACATGCAGGTGCTGAAGCAGCACTGGCCTCTGCCCGCATGGGAGCCAATACGCTCGCCTTGACGATGAACTTGGATATGATCGCGTTTATGCCCTGCAACCCGTCCATCGGTGGACCGGCGAAAGGGATCGTTGTACGCGAAATTGACGCACTTGGCGGAGCCATGGGGCGCGTAATCGATAAAACACACATTCAGATGAGAATGTTGAATACAGCAAAAGGGCCGGCCGTGCGCGCACTCCGGGCCCAGGCTGATAAAGTGCTATACCAGCAGGAAATGAAACGCCTGATGGAAGATGAAGAAAATCTCACCCTTCACCAGGGAGTGGTTGAAAAGCTGATTGTCGAAGACGGCACGGTCAAAGGATTGATTACACAGGCTGGCGGCATTTACCGCGCCAATTCGGTGGTCATCACGACAGGCACCTTCCTGCGCGGTGAAATCATCATCGGCGACCTGCGCTATTCAAGCGGCCCGAACAACCAGCAGCCATCGATCAAACTGGCTGAGCATCTGGAGGAGCTTGGTTTTGAAACCGTGCGTTTCAAAACTGGCACACCTCCGCGCGTCAACAGCAAAAGCATCGACTATTCGAAAACGGAAATCCAGCCGGGCGACGATGTGCCGCGCGCTTTCGGTTTTGAAACGACGGAATTCATCATGGACCAACTGCCTTGCTGGCTGACGTATACAACTTCTGACACACACCAGATCATCGATGACAATCTTCACCTGTCGCCGATGTATTCGGGCATGGCTAAAGGCACGGGCCCGCGTTATTGCCCGTCGATCGAAGACAAAATCGTGCGTTTCGCCGACAAGCCGCGCCACCAGATTTTCCTTGAGCCGGAAGGCCGCAATACAAGTGAAGTCTATGTGCAGGGGCTGTCAACAAGCCTGCCGGAACACGTTCAGCGCAAATTGCTGGAATCAATTCCAGGACTTGAAAAAGCGGATATGATGCGTGCCGGCTACGCAATCGAATACGATGCAATCGTACCGACCCAATTATGGCCGACACTCGAATCCAAACAAATTGAAAATCTCTATACGGCAGGCCAGATCAACGGAACTTCCGGCTACGAAGAAGCGGCGGGCCAGGGATTGATGGCTGGTATCAACGCAGCAGCGAAAGTGCTGGGCAAAGAAGAAGTGATTCTGGGCCGAGCCGATGCCTATATCGGTGTTCTGATCGACGATTTGGTAACGAAAGGGACGAGTGAGCCCTACCGTCTGTTGACGTCGCGCGCTGAATACCGTTTATTGCTGCGCCATGACAATGCGGATATGCGCCTGACTGAACTCGGCTTCAAACTCGGCATGATCACTGAAGACCGCTATGACCGCTTTGTCGAGAAAAAGCAGCGCATCGAAGTAGAAATCGCCCGTTTGCGCAAAGCCATGATCAAACCGACGGAAGAAACGCAGCAGGCCATTCGGGACGCGAGCGGCAGCGAGCTGAAAGACGGTATCCGCGCTGCGGATCTGTTGAAACGCCCGGAAATGAACTATGAAATGATTGCCAAATTGACGCCATCCGAGATTGAACTTAGCGAAGATATCAAAGAGCAAGTTGAAATCCAGATAAAATACGAAGGCTATATTGAAAAATCCTTGCAGCAAGTGGATAAACTCAAGAAAATGGAAAACAAGAAAATTCCGGATCACATTGACTATCATGCAATTTCCGGCATTGCGACAGAAGCGAGAGCTAAAATGTCAGAAGTCAGACCTCTTTCCATTGCACAGGCTTCCCGAATTTCAGGCGTAAACCCTGCTGACATTTCGATCCTTTTGGTGTATATTGAACAAGGAAGAATCGCGAAAGTTTCGATTTAAATTCAGCTATGAAATTCATAGCTTTTGGATCTTTAACTAATAATTTGTTAAAAGCCGATTAAAAGGGCTGGGAGATGCCAGCCCTTTTTACATATGATGAAGAGGTAAGAGTTGCACAACAAGAGGGAGGAAGAAGCGAATTGAATGAACAGCAATTTAAAGACGCCCTCAGCGAAAAAGGAATAGAGTTGGATGACCGGCAGCTTCGGCAGTTCAGCATCTATTTCGAAGAATTGGTCGAATGGAACGAAAAGATGAATTTGACCGCCATTACCGATAAGCCTTCCGTTTACCTGAAACATTTCTATGATTCGATAACTGCGGCTTTTTATTTGGATTTTACAAAGCCCTTAAAAATATGTGATGTGGGAGCAGGTGCCGGATTTCCGAGCATTCCGCTTAAAATCTGTTTCCCGCATATCAAAGTGACAATTGTGGATTCATTGAATAAACGCATTCAATTCCTCAATCATTTGAGCGAAAAACTGGAGTTGGAAGGTGTCGAGTTTGTACATGCCCGCGCTGAAGACTTCGGCCAATCCGAGCACCGCGCGCAATACGATCTGGTGACAGCCCGTGCTGTGGCAAGGTTGTCCGTATTAGCTGAGTTATGTGTTCCACTTGTAAAAAACGGCGGAATATTTGCAGCGATGAAAGCAGCTTCCGCGCCTGAAGAGTTGAAGGATGCCGAACGGGCATTGGATAAACTTGGTGTCAGACAGGAAAGCATCCATGTATTCACCTTGCCGATAGAGGAAAGCGAACGGTATCTGCAAGTTTTCCGGAAATTCAAGGAAACGCCAAAAAAATACCCAAGAAAACCGGGTATGCCGAATAAATCTCCGATTTCTTAAATCCGAGAATGCCAATGTTTCACGTGAAACATTGGCAAAAGCAGGTATTGCAACAGGAACAGCGAATTATGTACAAGTGAGCTTTAAAAAGGTGGTGCTTGAGGATGAAAAGTCCTTTTTCACGTTTCTTCGGGGGCGGAGATAAAGAAGAGACAGAAGTTGTTGAAAAACCGGTGAGTGAAGCTTCTGAAGAAGTTGTCAAACTGCCGATCGATAAAATAATTCCGAATAAATTCCAGCCAAGAACGATCTTTGATGAAGATAAAATCGAAGAATTGGCGCGTACGATTCATATGCACGGAGTTATTCAGCCAATTGTTGTGAGGGTTGACGAAGATGAAAAATTTGAAATCATTGCAGGGGAGCGGCGTTTCCGGGCGATGAAATCATTGGGCTGGGAAGAAGTTCCGGCTATCGTCCGTCAGTTGAACGATAAAGAAACGGCGTCCATCGCTTTGATCGAAAACCTTCAGCGCGAAGAATTGACAGCAATCGAGGAAGCGAATGCCTACCAGAATCTTTTGGAAATACATGAGATTACACAGGAAGCGCTTGCCCAACGTTTGGGCAAAGGGCAGTCTACGGTATCCAATAAGCTCCGGTTGCTGAAACTGCCTGAAGAGCTGAAGCAGGCTTTGATGGACAGGGTAATCACTGAACGCCATGCTCGGGTGCTGCTGCAATTGAAGGATCCGGCTGTTCAGTTGAGATTCTTTCATGAAACAGTCGAGCAGAATTTGAACGTTAAGCAACTGGAAGCAAAAGTGAAAAATCTTCTTTCGACTGAACCGAAGAAATCAAAACCGAAGCGCAAAGCGTTCAGCCGGGATGTAAGGATTGCGATGAATACGATCAAGCAATCGTTGACGATGGTGACAAAAAGTGGAATCGATGTGTCTTCCGAAGAAGAAGAACATGACGATTATTACCAAATAACCGTGAAAATACCGAAGAAAAAATCATAAAAGCTCTTTCCTTCCGGGGAAAGGCTTTTTTTTAATCGCATTGTAATCATACTGAAGAATTATTTTGATACAATAGAGTGGCGGGGGAGGAAACAAAAAAGATAATGCAGTTTCCCCTGAAAATGAGAATAGAAGAAAGAAAGTTGGTGCAGGTGTGGGTAGAACAATTGCGATCGCCAATCAGAAAGGCGGCGTAGGAAAAACGACATCTTCAGTGAACTTAAGTGCCTGCCTTGCGTATTTGGGCCAGAAAGTTCTTTTAATAGATATTGATCCGCAAGGGAACGCGACAAGTGGGGTAGGCGTCAATAAAGGGGACGTCGACCAATGCATTTATGAAGTTCTGATCGACGATGTGGACATCAAGGATACCATCATGGAAACAAAGGTCGAAAATCTTCACCTCGTACCTGCGACCATTTCATTGGCAGGAGCAGAAATCGAATTGGTTTCCACCATGTCAAGGGAAGTTCGTCTGAAAAACGCGCTCGAAGAGATTAAAGAGATGTACGATTACATCATCATTGATTGCCCTCCTTCACTGGGTTTGCTGACAATCAATTCCCTGACAGCTTCAGATGCCATCATTATTCCGGTGCAATGTGAATATTATGCGCTGGAAGGATTAAGCCAATTATTAAGCACCATCCGTCTCGTTCAAAAACATTTAAACCATGATTTGATGATAGACGGGGTGTTATTGACGATGCTTGATGCCCGTACGAATTTGGGTATTCAGGTCATCGAAGAAGTGAAAAAGTACTTTCAGGACAAAGTATATCGGACAATCATTCCGCGGAACGTACGCTTGAGCGAAGCGCCAAGCCACGGGGAACCGATTATTATTTATGATCCGAAGTCAAAAGGCGCAGAGATGTATTTAGAATTGGCGAGGGAAGTGATTCGTAATGGCTAAAGGATTGGGCAAAGGAATCAACGCCTTATTTCCAGGTGAAAATTTAACGAAAAATGAAACGGTCAGTCAAATCAGCATTTCCGATATAAAAGCGAACCCTTATCAACCGCGCAAGATCTTCGACGACGCTGCACTGGGTGAATTGTCGGAATCGATCAAAGAGCACGGCATTCTGCAGCCGGTAATAGTCAGAAAATCCGGCAAACGTTTTGAATTGGTCGTCGGGGAACGGCGCTTCCGGGCAGCCAAGCTTGCGAAACTGGATGAAATTCCAGCGATCATCAAAGAGTTAACAGATCAGCAAATGATGGAACTTGCTATATTGGAAAACCTTCAAAGGGAAGATCTAACACCGATTGAAGAAGCTGAAGCCTACCAAAAACTGATGGAAGCGTTAAATCTGACGCAAGAACAATTGGCTTTCCGTTTAGGGAAAAGCCGGCCGCATATAGCGAATCACGTCCGTTTATTGGCGTTGCCGAATGAGGTCCGCCAAATGATTTCCGACAAGAAACTGTCGATGGGCCATGGCCGGACTCTACTGGGCTTGCGCTCAAAGAAAACCATACCGGAAACTGCCGACAAGGTAGTGAAAGACAATCTGAATGTCCGTCAGCTTGAGAAACTTGTGCAAAGACTGAACGAAGATGTTCCACGTGAAACAATTGAGAAAAAGAAAGATATCTTTATAGAAGAAAAACAATCTGAACTACGTGACCGCTTCGGTACGAACGTCCAAATAAAGAAAACCAAGAGCAAAGGGAAAATTGAAATCGAGTTTTTCTCGGAAGAAGACCTGGAACGTATTTTAGAGCTTTTGAATTAACAAGCCGGTGCCTATTCTCCTCAGAAGGGGAATAGGTTCTGTTTATGTGCCAGGGCTTTGAGTGTTGAGTTTGGCCAATCAGTTTAGGCGTGGGGAAGGGGCTGGGTAAATGGTTCTTTTAGGGACATTGATAAATGCGGCATTAATAATTGTGGGAACCCTTATCGGCAGAGCTCTCCGAAATATCCCTGACAGGATGAAAGAGACAGTGATGTATGCCATCGGATTGGCGGTAGTTGTGCTCGGCTTGCAAATGGGATTCGGAAGCCAGAATTTCGTGATCGTCATCATCAGCCTGGTGCTGGGGACTGTCATCGGAGAATGGGTGGATCTGGATAAGAAACTGAATAGTTTCGGCCATTGGATCGAAGTGAAACTGGGTGCGAAAGAAAGCAAGGGCAGCATCGCGCAGGGATTTGTTACTGCCACGCTGATATTCGTCATTGGTGCAATGGGCGTAATCGGTGCTTTGGAAAGTGGTTTGAGCAACGAACACGGAGTTCTCATATCAAAAGGCATCATTGATGGATTTACGTCAATCATATTGGCATCGACACTTGGCATTGGTGTATTATTATCTGCTGCGCCGGTTTTCGTGTATCAGGGATTGATTGCGCTTTTTGCAACTCAAATCAGCCTGATCATCCCTGAAGCTGCACTCGATCTGTTCATTGCGGAAATGTCAGCCACCGGCGGCGTAATGATTGTTGCAATCGGCTTGAACCTGATGGGCATTACAAAGATACGGGTCGCGAATTTATTGCCGGGCATATTGGTTGTTGCACTGGCTGTCACGGTGATTTATCAATTTAATTTAATGCCTTAAGGAAGTGAAAAAATATGACTTTAGAAAGCTTGTATCAAACTGCCTTTGAGATGATGACAGATGAGAAGATGTGGATAGGGCTAGGGTGGATTCTTGTTAAAGTGATCCTGATTACAGTAGCCGCCTATATTACCGTGATCGTCACCAGAGTCATCATCCGGAAAACATTCTCGGTAAGAATCCGTGGCCCGTTGAAATACAATGAGCGGCGTCAGCAGACTTTATCGAAATTACTTGAAAACGTTGTTGCTTATGTAGTGTATTTTGTGGCCATTATTGCGGTGTTATCGACATTCACAATCGACATTACCGGCTTGATCGCCGGTGCCGGCGTGCTGGGATTGGCAATCGGCTTTGGAGCGCAGAATCTTGTGCGGGATATCATCACCGGATTTTTCATCATTTTTGAGGACCAGTTTTCCGTAGGTGATTATGTCCGGATCGGACAAGCCGAAGGAACGGTCGAGGAAATCGGTTTGCGGACGACAAAAGTGAAAGCCTGGACAGGGGAGTTATTCATTTTCCCTAACGGCACTATAACAGACGTCGTCAATTTTTCCATCCATAATTCGATTGCCGTGGTGGATGTCAATATTTCCTACGAATCGGATATCGCAAAAGTGGAAAACCTGATCGTCGAATTTCTTGAAACACTGCAGGAGCGCTATGAACAAATCATCAAGCCGGCAGAATTGCTCGGCGTCCAAAATTTGACGACGACTGAAGTGGTTATGCGCATTACAGCCGAAACCCTGCCGATGCAGCATTTCGCAATTGCCAGAAGCATGCGCCGTGATTTGAAGGAATTCCTCGATCAACGCGGGGTTGAAATTCCGTATCCGCGCATGGTGATGGTACAGCGTTCACCGGAGGCTTCGAATTCAACGGCTATTGCAAAAAAATGATAAAGGAGAATGGGCGATGGAAATGAAGGACTTCGGATTGAATGATGTCGTCGAAATGAAAAAAGGCCATCCCTGCGGCGCGAACGCCTGGAAAATCATCCGGATGGGTGCGGATATCCGCATCAAATGTGAAGGGTGCCAGCACAGCGTCATGATTCCAAGAATTGAGTTTAATAAGAAAATGAAAAAAGTGCTCATCAAAGCAGAAGCGGATTGAATAATGGACATTTCGTTGTTCTGTTCCTATAATAGAGTGGTTGTATAAAAAATAAATCGTTTTTTAAAGAAGAAAGGTCGTGAATCCTTTGGCATTAACTGCAGGGATTGTAGGATTACCAAACGTAGGAAAATCCACATTATTTAACGCTATAACCAAAGCGGGCGCGGAAGCTGCAAACTACCCGTTCTGTACAATAGATCCAAACGTCGGAATTGTAGAAGTTCCGGATGAACGTTTGAACAAACTGACGGAATTGGTCAAACCAAAAAAAACCATACCGACTGCTTTTGAGTTCACGGATATCGCCGGCATTGTAAAAGGGGCCAGCAAAGGCGAGGGCCTTGGGAATAAATTCCTTTCTCACATTCGTGAAGTGGATGCCATCTGCCAGGTTGTGCGTTGTTTTGCAGATGACAACATCACTCACGTATCAGGGAAAGTGGATCCGATTTCCGACATCGAAGTCATTAATCTCGAATTGATCCTCGCTGATATGGAAAGCATTGAAAAGAGAATTGCGCGCGCAGCGAAACTTGTGAAACAAAGAGACAAGGATGCGATTGCGGAAGAGCCGGTGCTTATGAAATTGCGTGATGCATTTGAAGATGGAAAGCTTGCCCGGTCCATCGATTTTACGGAAGATGAAATGCACATTGCAAAAAACTTGAATTTATTGACGCTTAAGCCTATGCTTTACGTGGCCAACGTGGCCGAAGATGAAATTACGGAAGCGGACAATAATCCGTACGTGCAGGAAGTACGGAAATATGCTGCGGAAGACAATTCGGATGTCATTGTTGTATGTGCGAAAATCGAGGAAGAAATGGCCGAGCTGGACGACGAGGAAAAAGAAATGTTCCTTGAAGAACTTGGCATTAAAGAATCGGGCTTGGATCAATTGGTCAAAGCATCTTACAGCTTGCTTGGACTTGCTACATACTTTACTGCCGGCGTGCAGGAAGTTCGTGCTTGGACATTCAAAAAAGGGATGAAAGCACCGCAATGCGCTGGTATTATCCACTCTGATTTCGAGCGCGGCTTTATCCGTGCAGAAACGGTGGCTTATGAAGAGTTGCTGGAAGCCGGTTCAATGGCTGCTGCGAAAGAAGCAGGGAAAGTTCGCCAGGAAGGCAAGGAATATCTTGTCAAAGACGGCGATGTATTGTTGTTCAGATTTAATGTGTAGGATGCGGGATGTCGCCATGGATACAACTCAAGAATAACCAGGGCGACATACCGAGTCAGGAATAGAAACCAAACCGGATGCCTTTTTGCATCCGGTTTTTAATTTGGGAGGGTAAAAATATGCTGTTATTTGTATACGGTACATTGAAGACAGGCGGGAAATACCATTTCTATCTGGAAGAAGCTTCCTTGAAAGCCGAGCAGGCAATTGCTGCCGGCTCGCTTTACGATACAGGGCTTGGCTATCCGGCGATGAGCCTGGAGGGAACAGATCAAATCCACGGAGAAGTTTACGACATTCCGGAAGTGCTGTGGCCAGCACTGGATTTTCTGGAAGATTGCACGGGGGATGAAGCAACCGATTTTTATGAGAAATCCGTAATTCCTGTGGAAGTCAACGGCGAAGTTCTTGAAGCCACGGTTTACCTGGCAAAAAGCAGCAGCTTGTTGAAAACGAAAATCTTAAGTGGCAATTGGGAAATTGCTTACGTATAGAAAAGCGTTAGCGCCCGTGTAGATTCGCCGGGCATAAGACGAACCAGCGAAGTGGCGTTCCTTGCCACGCAGCTGGGTTGGCTTATGACCCAAGAATCTGGGCGCTGGAGTCTGGACAGTAGAAAAGCGTAAGCGTCAAGAATCTCCGGAATCAGGATGTTCATCATAAACATAAAGACGGGGCAGTGAAGGATCATCGAGGATCCAGGCTTCGTTTTTTTCTTTGCGCAATTTACTGTACATCAGAAAATCCCCGGCGGCGCCGGCAGCGAGCATGGCACCGAGGAGCACGAGAATCTGGTTTTCGATCCAAAAGCCGATGATGGTCGGCACGACTGCAGTCGTCCAAAAAGGGAGCAGCAGCACTTTGCGCATTCTCTTATTTTGAATCGGGGAACTGCTGGTGGCATATGCATAGCCTTTGGACAATTCCATGCCGTAAGTCAGGGATGAAAGCGGCACTTTACCGAAGATCACGAAGCCGATCAGGTGGAAAAGCTCGTGCAATCCGATCAACACAATGTAACCGACTATAAAATATGCTATGCCTAAAAGGGAAAAACCGTATGCCAAGGGCTCGACAAACAGATGGTAGGCGGCAGCAAATGCGATCAGCAGCCATACATTGATCCACAGCATTTTCGGCGCGATTTCTTCCAGTTTTAATTCGATGATGGATGAAGGGTGCATCAGTTCACTTCCTTTTGAATGAAAATCTGTCAGTGTAACGGATTCAGAGAGCTCTCGAACCTCGCCATTTTGGAGAAATTGCATCCTCTATTATAAAGAAAGTATAGCCGATTTCTCGATTGAAAAGACAGTTGCGGACGATACCCCTTTATGATACAATATACTGATGTGAGTAATATTTTTAATTGCTTGCTCCTTGCCCGCTGAAATCAGTAGGGCCCAAGTCCATAAGGAGGTGACAACACGATGAGAGAGTATGAACTAATGTACATTATTCAGCCTGCAATTGAAGAGGAAGCGAAAAAAGTTCTAGTTGAACGTTTTAACGAAGTCCTTACTTCTAACGGTGCTGAAATCATCGAGTCGAAAGAGTGGGGTAAACGTCGTTTAGCTTACGAGATCAACGATTTGCGTGAAGGTTTCTACCAGATCGTAAAGATCAACGCTGGTTCTGAAGCTATCAACGAATTTACACGTCTTGCGAACATTAACGAAGACATCATTCGCCATATCGCTGTACGCAAAGACGCGTAAGCGCCATATGGAACTGCAAATATTTTTGACTTAAAGGAGGTTGAATTCTGATGATTAACCGAGTTGTTTTAGTCGGAAGACTGACAAAAGATCCAGATCTTCGCTACACACCAAGCGGTGCGGCGGTGACACGTTTTACACTGGCTGTAAACCGGACATTCTCCAATGCGCAAGGTGAAAAGGAAGCGGATTTTATCAACTGTACCGTTTGGCGCAAACAAGCTGAAAACACAGCGAATTTCCTGAAAAAAGGAAGTTTGGCAGGTGTTGAAGGCCGCATTCAGACGGGCAGCTACGAGGGACAGGATGGAAAACGTGTATATACGACTGAAGTGGTGGCGGACAGCGTTCAATTCCTTGAACCGCGTAGCGCCGGAGCCGGTTCAGACCGTTCACAGGGGCAACAGCCATCCTATCAGCAGAACCAACCGTCAAACCAGCCAAGTCAGTCAAGTCAGTCAAGCCAGCCAAGTCAGCAAAATAATCATACCCGTGTAGACCAGGATCCATTCTCAAGCGGCAGCGGACCGATCGAAGTATCGGATGACGATCTGCCGTTCTAAGAAGAACTGGCCAAAGGGCTTAAAATCCAAGCAAAAAGGAGGTAATTCGATATGGCACCACGTCGCGGAGGCAAAAAGCGGAAAAAGGTTTGTTATTTTAACTCAAACAACATTACGCACATCGACTATAAAGATACTGACCTATTGAAGAAATTCATTTCTGAAAGAGGGAAAATCTTGCCACGTCGTGTTACAGGCACAAGCGCTAAATGGCAACGTAAGTTGACAATCGCTATCAAACGCGCTCGTATCATGGCACTTATTCCGTTTGTTGCGGAAGAAAGATAATAACGATTTCAAAAAGACCGGGAAACCGGTCTTTTTTTTGTTCTCATTTATATAGGAACATTTGATAGCGATTTAGCCGCTGTGCCTAATACATCGTTTTTTGTTCAGGTTCTGCAATCGTGTTACAATTATAAGGATGAAATAAACCCGAGAGAAGGGGAAAAGCAGCTTCATGCAAAATCAACGAACAAGGCAAATAACGAATGGTGCATTGATGGCGGCAGTGTTTACGGTATTGCTGGCTATTTCTGTATACGTTCCTCTTTTAAATGTAATTACCACTCTGTTTCTGGCATTGCCGGCAGCCTGGTACAGCGCGAAATATCCTTGGAAACCTTCCGCGCTGTTTGCTGTGGTCAGTCTGTTCCTGAGCTTTATCATCGGCGGTATTTTCTCACTGCCGCTGGCGCTCATTTATCTGCCTTTAGGCCTGGTGATCGGCCTGTCGATCCATTACCGCAAAAGCAAATTGTTCATGTTCATCGGTTCGAGTCTCGCTACACTGCTCTCCATCATGCTGCAGTATTTGATTTCAATTTGGCTTCTTGGCATTAATGTCATAGAAGAGTTTTTGGCGACTGCCAAAGCGAGCTATGCTGAAGGCGGAGTATGGATGGAACGGCTCGGCGGAGATGCGGAGCAGGTAGAACAGTATAATGAAACATCAAGGGAGATGCTAACGGCATTGGAAACGCTGATGCCGACCTGGCTCGTTTTTGGCGTCTTCCTGACTGTTTGGATTCACTTGCTGATTAATTTGCCGATTTTAAAGCGGCTCGGCATAGCAGTCCCGAAATTCCCAACATTTTCTGATATGAAATTGCCGAAATCTGTATTATGGTATTATTTAATCGTATTACTTATTTCATTGCTGTCAGATCTGGAACAGGGAACTATGGCGTATTTGGCATTCATGAACGCGACAATGCTTTTACAGATGCTTTTGTTCCTGCAAGGAATATCGTTCTATCATTTCTATATTAAGCAGGAAGGCTGGCCGAAATGGGTGACGGTGGTCGTCACTGTTTTGGCATTGCCATTACAGGCATTTACAATAATCGTTGGAATCGTGGACCTTGGATTTGATATCCGAGGCTGGGTCAAGAAGGCACATGATTTTAAGGGAAAATAAGGAGCTGAAATGAATGTCGGCTTTTTTTAGGAAAAGAAAGTTGAGATACCCGCTATTGGCGTTGCTGATATTGGGGCTGGCCGCATCAATCCTGATAGCATTTGTATCGGAATTGGCTGCGGGCATATTCTTTTTTCTTTTCGCTGCCGCTTTTGCATTTACATGGCTGATTGAAAAAAGGACGTATGAAGCAACCGAAAAATATATTGAAACCCTTTCCTACAGGATGAAAAAAGTTGGGGAAGAAGCTTTGCTTGAAATGCCGATCGGTATTTTATTGGCAGATGAGGATTTTAATATTGATTGGGCGAATCCATACATCAGCTCGGTACTTGAATACGACACATTGATCGGTGAATCGATCTACAACCTGTCGGATGATTTCCATACATTGGTGAAATCGGAAGAAATCAGGGATTTAACGATCACGCTGGGAGATCGCAATTATCGGGTCTATTATAGATCAGATGACCGTTTATTTTATTTATTTGATATTACGGAACAAGTGGAAATCGAGGAATTGTATTATGCGGATCGGACCGTTATCGCCATCCTGTTCATCGATAATTATGATGAATTGGCCCAGGGCATGGACGATCAGACACGCAGCAATTTAAATAGCTTGGCCACTTCACTGGTGAACGACTGGGGAGCGACGCACGGGATATTCGTCAAACGGATCTCTTCAGACCGTTTCATGGCGGTATTCAATGAATCAATCCTGAAACAGCTGGAAACATCAAAGTTTGCCATCCTGGACGATATTCGGGAAGTGACGTCGAAAGATAATATTGCGCTGACATTGAGTATAGGTGTGGGTGCCGGTTCGGCATCACTTGTCGAGCTTGGCAGCATGGCGCAATCGGGGCTTGATCTGGTCCTTGGCCGCGGAGGCGACCAGGTGGCGATCAAGCATCCGAGTGGAAAAGTGAAATTTTACGGCGGCAAAACCAATCCGGTCGAGAAGAGAACGCGGGTGCGGGCGAGAGTCATCTCCCATGCGTTGCGTGATCTCATCCAGGACAGCGATCAGGTCTTTATCATGGGCCATAAGATGCCGGACATGGATGCCATCGGAGCGGCAGTCGGTGTCGCCAAAATGGCGGCGATGAACAAAGTCAAAGCACGCATCGTCCTCGATTTTGACGAATACGACCGCAGTGTCGGCCGGCTTATGGAGGAAATCGAAAAGGATGCCAATCTTTTCGAGCAGTTTATAACGCCGGAAGAGGCGCTTGCCGATATGACGGACAATTCCCTGCTGGTGGTAGTGGATACCCATAAACCGTCTATGGTCATCGAAGAGAAGCTGCTTCAGCGGATGGAGCGGGTCGTATTGATTGACCACCATCGCAGAGGCGAAGAATTCATCACGAATACCATGCTTGTTTATATGGAACCTTATGCATCTTCCACAGCCGAGTTGGTGACGGAATTGATCGAATACCAGCCGAAGCATGAGAAACTGTCGATGCTTGAAGCGACAGCGATGCTTGCGGGAATTATTGTGGATACGAAAAGTTTCACGCTGCGGACAGGAGCCCGTACTTTCGAGGCGGCATCCTATCTTCGCGCAAATGGCGCAGACACCGTGCTTGTGCAGCGCCTGTTAAAAGAAGACATGGAGACATACCTCGAACGTGCCAAGCTTGTGGAAACAGTGGAATTTGTCGGAGATGGCATCGCCATCGCACGTGGCGAGTCGGGCCGGGTTTACAGCCCGGTGCTGATCGCACAGACGGCCGATATCCTCTTGACGATGAAAGATGTCAACGCATCGTTTGTAATAGCGGAACGGGGTGAAGGCGGCATCGGCATTTCGGCACGCTCGCTCGGAGAAGTGAATGTTCAGGTAATCATGGAACATCTCGGAGGCGGTGGCCATTTGACGAATGCGGCGACGCAGATGCCTGACGCGAGCATCGAACAAGCAATCACGAGTTTAAAGGAAACAATTTCAGAAATTTATGAGGAGGAACAAACCGAATGAAAGTTATATTCCTGAAAGACGTAAAAGGCAAAGGCAAAAAAGGCGAAATCAAAAATGTGGCGGACGGCTATGCACACAACTTCCTGTTGAAAAACAATTGGGCGAAAGAAGCCGATCAGGCAGCAATCAGCCAATTGGCCGGCCAGAAGAACAAAGAGGCAAAAGAATCTGCCCATGAATTGGCGGAAGCCCAGAAATTGAAGGAAAATCTTGAAAGCCTGACCATCGAGCTGACAGCGAAATCCGGTGAAGGCGGCCGTTTGTTCGGTTCCATCACGACCAAACAGGTTGCCAAGGAGCTTGAAAAAACACATGGCGTCAAACTGGACAAGCGCAAAATGGAATTGGATGATGCCATCCGCGCACTCGGTTACACCAATATACCGGTTAAATTGCATCATGATGTAACAGCGACGCTCAAAGTTCATGTAACAGAAGAAGCGTAAGGAGATGGATCGATGAACGAAACAATGGATCGTGTCCCTCCGCATAACCAGGAGGCCGAGCAATCGGTTCTTGGGGCCATATTCTTAGAACCGCAATCCCTGATTTCGGTCGCGGAAATTATCATGCCGGAAGATTTCTATCGCATCGCGCATCAGAAAATCTTCCAGACAATGATCAATTTATCGGATCGCGGAAAAGCGATCGATGTGGTGACTGTCACGGAAGAGCTTTCCGCTAAAAAAGAATTGGAAGATGTCGGCGGGCTGTCGTATCTGGCAGAAATCGCCAATGCGGTTCCGACCGCTGCGAACGTTGGCCACTACGCCCATATTGTGGAAGAAAAAGGGTTGCTGCGCCGCTTGATCCGCGTAGCGACTTCTATCGTGGAAGACGGCTTTACCCGCGAGGACGAAGTGGAAGAATTGCTTGCTGAAGCGGAAAAGAAAATGATGGAAGTATCGAGCCGCAAAAATGCCGGTGACTTTGTTCACATCAAAGACGTTTTAGTGAAGACGTATGACAACATCGAGTTGTTGCATACCCGCAAAGGCGATGTGACAGGGATTCCAACAGGTTTCCGGGACCTCGATAAGATAACGGCAGGCTTTCAGCGCAACGACCTCATCATCGTTGCTGCACGGCCTTCTGTCGGTAAGACCGCATTTGCATTGAATGTAGCGCAGAATGTGGCGACCAAGACGGATGAAAACGTCGCCATCTTCAGCCTGGAAATGGGTGCGGAACAGCTCGTCATGCGGATGCTCTGTGCGGAAGGCAATATTGATGCGCAGGTGCTGCGTACAGGTGCTTTGCAGAATGAAGACTGGCGCAAGCTGACGATGGCAATGGGCAGCCTGTCGAATGCCGGAATTTTCATCGACGATACACCGGGCATCCGGGTCAATGATATCCGCGCAAAATGCCGCCGCTTGAAACAGGAATACGGCCTCGGCATGATCATGATCGATTATCTTCAGTTGATCGCCGGAACCGGCAAGGCCGGTGAAAACCGCCAGCAGGAAGTATCGGATATTTCCCGTTCCCTGAAACACCTTGCCCGTGAACTTGAAGTTCCGGTCGTCGCATTGTCGCAGCTGTCCCGTGGAGTGGAGCAGCGCCAGGACAAACGGCCGATGATGTCGGATCTTCGTGAATCGGGCAGTATTGAGCAGGATGCCGATATTGTTTCGTTCCTGTACCGGGAAGATTATTACGATAAAGAAACCGAAGACCAGAACATGATCGAAATCATCGTCGCCAAACAGCGTAACGGCCCGACCGGTACGGTGAAATTGGCATTTGTAAAAGAATACAATAAATTCGTCACCATCGACTGGAGTCAGCATGAATCCGGCGGAGACTTCTAAACACGAACGTTTAAATGTGGAAACACATTTTATGTTCGTGTTTTCTTTGGTTTTTTATTGACGAAAGCGGCTTTCATTGGTACAATGGACACTGTTTGAAACAAGGGCGCAAGCCTGACGGAGGTGCGGACAATGACATCAGTCGTAGTAGTAGGAACGCAATGGGGAGACGAAGGAAAAGGGAAAATCACGGATTTTCTATCCAAGCACGCGGAAGTGATTGCACGCTACCAGGGCGGAAATAACGCCGGGCACACAATTATTTTTGGCGGAGAAACATACAAATTGCATTTGATTCCATCAGGGATATTCTATAAGGATAAAGTATCAGTGATTGGCAACGGCATGGTCGTGGACCCGAAAGCGTTGGTCAAAGAACTGAAAGGCCTTCACGAACGGGGAGTGACCACTGAAAACCTGCGCATTTCAAACCGCGCGCATGTGCTTCTGCCATACCACATCAAGCAGGATGAAGTGGAAGAAGCGCGTCGCGGCGACAATAAAATCGGCACGACCGGAAAAGGCATCGGCCCGGCATATATGGACAAAGCCGCGCGTGTCGGAATTCGGATGGCAGATTTGCTGGATCATGTCGTTTTTGAAGAAAAGCTTCGCATGAACTTGAAAGAGAAAAACCGCCTGTTCGAGAAATTCTATGAAACAGATGGTTTTACAGTCGAAGAAATCATGGAAGAATATTATCAATACGGCCAGGAAATCGCCAAATACGTGACGGATACTTCGAAAGTATTGAATGATGCATTCGACGAAGGCCGCCGCGTGTTGTTCGAAGGCGCACAGGGCGTTATGCTCGATATCGACCAGGGCACCTATCCGTTCGTCACTTCATCCAACCCGGTTGCCGGCGGTGTTACGATCGGAGCGGGCGTTGGACCGACGATGATTTCCCATGTTATCGGCGTCTGTAAAGCCTACACTTCACGTGTGGGAGATGGACCTTTCCCGACGGAATTGTTTGATGACATCGGCGACCAGATCCGCACAGTTGGTAAGGAATACGGCACCACAACAGGCCGTCCCCGCCGCATAGGCTGGTTTGACAGCGTTGTTGTACGTCACGCACGCCGTGTCAGCGGATTGACGGATTTGACAGTCAACTCGATCGACGTCTTGACGGGGCTTAAAACGGTGAAAATTTGTACAGCTTACCGCTACCAGGGCGAGCTGATCACAGAATACCCGGCGAACCTGCGCATGTTGGCTGATTGTGAGCCTGTCTACGAAGAACTTCCGGGCTGGAACGAAGATGTAACGAGCTGCAAATCGCTTGGTGAGTTGCCGGAAAATGCGCGCCATTACCTGGAACGCATCGCCCAATTGACGGGTGTTCAAATTTCAATCTTCTCGGTTGGACCTGACCGCAACCAGACGAACATTGTTACCAGTGTTTGGAGATAATAAAGAAAAGCGACGGCACCCGTTAAGCTGGGTCGCCGGAGTCTGGACAATAGAAAAGCGACACCAAAAAGCCGGGCACACTAGTGTCCGGCTTTTTTTGTCGTCGAGAAGATATGAAGGTTTACTCATTCCGCTCCAGGCGGAGAACCCGTATTTTAGTCGCACACAATTTGTACGATTTATTTGTTATGTTAATAAAATATCTGTGATTAACTATTCAGAATGCTACAGTTATATGACGAAAATGACGGATATTTCCCTTTAATATCCTTTTTTAATGCTCAGAATAAGGAAAATAGCTAATTTTAAAAAGAAAAAACCTAATAAAGTACATTATATGTAATAAAATGTAAGGAATATAACGTTTTATTTACAGTGAGCACTTTTATGCTATTTTGGTATAAGTTTGTGATAAGGTGATGGAGGTTTGATATATCTAGAGAAATATAAGAAGAAAACACAATTGAAAAGGGGACTATACCGGCCATATGAAAAAAATTACTGAAAAGAGCTTCAGCATTGACGGCTCAAACCTTATTAAAATAGCAGTATCGGTATTTCTGGTGATGGGCTTGAGTACTAACCCAGCAACAGCGGAAAACCCCGGCCATGAAGGCTTTGAAACCGTTTATCATATATATAATGATGGAAACTATGTAGGCGCCGTCAGTGAAGGCGAAGGAGTCGAAGATCTCGTTGATGCGAAAATCGCTGCCGCGGGCAAAGATTTCAAAGAGCTGGATCTTGAAGCTGATGAAAGCTTCAGCATGATTGCTGAGCAGGTTTTCGAACCGTCAGTGAAAGACGAGCAGGAAGTTTTTGAAAAGCTCGATGAAGAATTGGCTGTTAAAGCATCCACGTTTGCTTTGACCCTTGACGGAGAAGTTATTGCCCAGCTGAAAGACCGTTCAGCTTATGATGAGACAATTCGCCAGCTGCTTCTTGCGTATGCAAGCCCGGAAGAGTTGGATCAATGGGAAGCAACGAAGCATACTTCGAATGATTTACCCGAACTGGAAGCAGGCCAAACACGAATTACGTCAATTGATATAGAAGATAGTCTTTCCGGCGCAAGCGATCAGGCTGCTCCGGAAGCGGTCAGTACTCCTGAAGAAGCGACTGCGCTCCTATTGGCAGAGAAAGATATCACTGTCACTGTTGAAAAACAGCAAAAAGTTGAAGAAGGCATCAAATTCGAAACTGTCGAGAAAAAAGACGAAGACTTGTTTATCGGCAATTCGGAAGTTGAGCAAAAAGGGAAAGACGGCGAAAAACAAGTAACCTATACCATTACTGAAAAAGACGGCGAACAAATGGCTCGTGAAGCCGCAGACGAAAAAGTGACGACAGAGCCGGTTGAAGGAGTCATTTTGAACGGTGCGAAAGAATTGCCGTCAGTCGGAACCGGAGAATTCGTATGGCCGGCACAGGGCGGTTATATTTCCAGCAAGAAAGGGCAGCGCTGGGGAAGAGAGCATAAAGGCATCGATATCGCCCAACCGGACGACTTTGATATCCTGGCGTCTGACCATGGAGTTGTAAAAGCTGCCGGTGCGGATGGCAGTTTTGGCAATCGCGTCATCATTGATCATAATAATGGCTTTGAAACAATTTATGCGCATCTGGATTCCATTGATGTGGAAGTCGGCGACAAAGTGCTACAGGGGACTAAAATCGGCGTCATGGGAACAACCGGACGCTCTACAGGAACACACCTGCATTTTGAAATTTCCCAGAACGGGGCTACAAAGGATCCGCTGAATTATGTAAGCCAATAAAAATGGATGGAGTTGGCATGGTAACCAGCCGCCCCTATTTCTATAGAAAGTCTTAATGCCAGTGGAGAAAAGCATCACTTTTCTCCACTGGCATTAAATATAAGTATGGTTCGGCAGCAGCATTACCTGTAACGGAAAAAGCGGATACAGAGATTGTTGCTCAGAACAAAACAATATTCACCTGAAAATTCAGTGGTTATTTCCCGGGAAATATCACAGGATGAATGAGAGATGCTAAACGGCCTGAACAATGATAAAGTAAAGTTAGAAAAGTTAAGGATCAGGGTGGGAATTTCTATTCAAAAAAGGGGAGATCATTGATGAATAAGACAATTTTGGTAGTGGACGACGAAAAGCCGATTGCAGATATTCTGCAATTTAATTTGAAGAAAGAAGGATTCAATGTTGTCTGTGCTTACGACGGCGATGAAGCGATCAAATTGGCGGAAGAAATAAAGCCCGATTTGATGCTTTTGGATATCATGCTGCCGAATCGAGATGGCATGGAAGTATGCCGGGAAGTACGCAAGAAATTCGATTTCCCGATTATCATGCTGACAGCGAAAGACTCGGAAATCGATAAAGTGCTCGGATTGGAATTGGGCGCCGATGATTACGTGACGAAACCGTTCTCGACGAGAGAACTGGTGGCGCGCGTCAAGGCAAACCTGCGCCGCCAGAACATTGCCCCTACCGAAGAGACCGGACCGAATTCAAATGACATCCAGGTGGGTGTTTTAACGATCCAGCCGGATGCGTATTTGGTTCTCAAGCGCGAAGAAACAATCGAACTGACTCACCGGGAGTTTGAATTGCTGCATTATCTGGGCAAGCATATTGGCCAGGTCATGACACGTGAACACTTGCTCCAAACGGTATGGGGTTATGATTATTTTGGAGATGTGCGCACCGTGGATGTTACAATCCGCCGCTTGCGTGAAAAAATTGAGGATAACCCGAGCCATCCGGCATGGATTGTAACGCGCCGCGGTGTAGGGTATTATTTGCGAAATCCTGAACAGGAGTAGACTGAATGCAGAAAGTGACTTTTTTCAAATCAATCCATGTGAAGATTGTGCTGATCTATATCCTGCTGATCTTACTGGCGATGCAGATAATCGGCCTTTATTTTGCGCAGCAATTGGAAGATACACTGATTGAGAACTTTGAAGAATCGATTATTGACCGGATGGAAATCATCGAGTTCAGTGTCCGTGAGGAAATTATCAAGACTCGCACAGACGATGACCTGACAGTAGAACAGAGCCTCCGTTCGGTGTTGAATGGTTTTAATTCTTCGGATATCTCGGAAATCAGGGTAGTGGATTCGCGTTACCGCATATTGGGTTCGTCAGCGATCGAGAAACAGCCGCTGATCGGACAGCGGTCGACAGATGAATTGGTCCGCGAATCGATCGTCAATGTCGTACCGAGAGATCAGATCAAAGTAAATCCGGATAACGACCGGCGCGTGTGGGTAACAACACAGCCGATCATCACAGTAGGCGGCGAATTGCTCGGAACCCTTTATTTGGAGGCAAGAGTGGAAAACGTCTACGACCAAATGGACGAAATCAACTCGATCCTGGCAGGGGGAACAGCCCTGTCGCTCCTGATTACAGCGATTCTTGGGATTCTGGTGGCACAAACCATTTCCAAGCCGATTTCGGATATGCGTAAGCATGCCCAGGCGATGGCGAAAGGGAATTTCTCCCGCAAAGTACGGGTCTATGGCGATGACGAAATCGGGCAATTGGCGAAAGCATTCAACCATTTGACGAACAGGCTGCAAGAATCCCAGCAATCGACGGAAAGTGAGCGGCGGAAACTGGCTTCCATCCTGTCGAATATGACGGATGGGGTATTATCAACGGACCGCAGAGGAAGGATCATCCTTATCAATGATCCCGCGCTGCGTCTATTGAATGTTTCACGTGAAACGGTAATGAACCGCCCAATCACTACGGTCCTTGGGTTGGAAAGTGAATATACATTTGAAGATCTGATCCATATGAAAGACGCCATCACACTCGATTTTGGTACGTATGAAAAAAGTGCATTATTGAGAACGAATTTCTCGGTTATCCAGAAAGAAACCGGTTTTGTAAACGGTTTGATTGCCGTGCTCCATGATAATACGGAACAGGAAAAAATCGATATGGAACGCCGTGAATTTGTTGCCAACGTTTCCCACGAACTTCGTACGCCGCTGACGACAATGCGCAGCTATCTTGAAGCGCTTGCCGAAGGCGCGTGGCAGGATAATGATCTGGCTCCGCGTTTCCTGAATGTCACGCAGACGGAAACCGAGCGCATGATCCGTCTTGTCAACGATTTGCTGAAGCTGTCCAAAATGGACTCCGGCGATTCGGAGCTCAATAAGGAAATGGTCGATTACAAAGTGTTTTTCAACCGCATCATCGACCGCTTTGAGATGTCGAAGTCACAAAACGTCACTTTTGAGCGCGATATGCCCCAAACACCTTATTTCGTTGAAATCGATCCGGATAAGATGACACAGGTATTTGATAATATCATTTCCAATGCCCTGAAATATTCACCGGAAGGCGGCAAGGTTTCCTTCACCCTGAGTGAAGAAGACGGGCTGCTGCAGACGAAAATCAGCGACCAGGGCATGGGGATCCCGAAAGAAAATCTCGATAAAGTTTTCGATCGTTTCTACCGGGTTGACCGGGCGCGTTCAAGGGAAATGGGCGGCACCGGGTTGGGTCTTGCCATTTCCAAAGAAGTGATCAATATCCACGGGGGGACCATTTGGGCGGAAAGCAATTATGGAAAAGGGACAACGATTTTCTTCACGCTCCCATTCGAAACTGATGACGGAGGTGAGTGGGAATGAAATACATCGAACAAGTAAAGTCGGTTACCTTATTTTTGCTGGTATTTCTCAGCCTGGGATTGACGTTTACGATCTGGAATTTTACTCCGACTCAATTGGATACCATTGAACCGACCCCAGCAATTGATACCGCTGTTGGCGAAACGAAGAAAATTGAGCAGGTTGTCCGGCCGGTGAAGGTCCTTTATCATAACGAGGAAAGTGCGAAAGGCACTGTCGATGAAGATAAAGTCGATTTATTCCTGACTTCGATGCGGCAATGGCAGGTAAGTGATCTGGCTTTGCAGACAGATAATGCCACCGCTGATGAGATGACGGACATAATGCACGCTCCTTCACGGGCTGTGCTGTATTACCCTGGCACAGTACCATTTCCGGTTTTTGATACAATGATGGATATTTCCGACACAAACGTGCCGGAAGCAACTTTCAACAGGATGGTCGTTAACTGGGAAAGCTCCGCCAATGGCGAACTCGTCATTTACTTTGTCAATGCCGAATCCGGACGGATTTACGAAGGCATTGTCCAGATAAGCGACTTTGCAGATTTTGAAGAAGATATAATTGAACCTGCAGAACAATATCCTCTTTATATAACAGATGAATCCCTCGGAGTTCTGCCGATTTACGTGCCGGCTGAACCTTTGGATTCAACAAGCTATGTCTATCTATATGAAGAAACTCCGCTTGAGGAATATGCGGAAGGGCTGTTTGACGGCTCTACGGTGGAACCGGCAGGCAATTTGATCGACGGCGGCTATACCGATAATACCGGTGCATTTCTGGAAAAGGAATCTTCGGTAAAAGGCTTGAATTATGTTCAGTCCAAAGCGGAAACAGTTGATCCGGCAATTCCCTCAGAACTGGTTTTCAATACGATCACCTTTATCAACGACCACGGTGGATGGACAAATGAGTACCGTTATTTTGGCATGGAACCGATCAACCAGGAAATCGAGTACCGGCTGTTCATCAATAACCTGCCCGTTTTCGGATCGTCAGTATCGACTGCGATGGATGTGCAATGGGGAATGGCTGACGGTGAAGAACAGGTATTCCGCTATGACCGTCCGATCTATGTGCTGGAACCGACAGGCAGAACGGTCGATAAAGAGCAGGCGTCCGGCACAGCGGTACTCGCCGCATTGTCGCGCCTTGATGAAGACGAAAAGGCCGCCGTCACGGGAATCATGCCGGGCTATGAATTGGTGCGAAACGCGAATGATCCAGACCGGCTCATGATTGCTGAGCCGACCTGGTATTTCAAGATGGACGGAACTTGGCTGAAGTTATCGAATGAAGTGTTAGGGGGGGGACAATTTGGATTGGAGTAGAACAAAGTCGATATTCATTATCGTCTTTTCCATTTTGAATATCTTTTTATATTCCCTGTATTTGGAGCGTTATACAGAAGCCGAAAGTTTTTCCATTCTGGCCGAACCACCGGTGGATGACCGTCTGGCGGGCGATAATATAACCTATCCTGTCGATCTGCCTTCAAAAGCTGGAGAAGAACCATATATCAGCGGCACCCGAAAAGTATTGACGAAAGAAGATGTGCCTGTAGAAGACGCCCGTGTGGCGGTAGTGAACGATTATTTATTGAATGTCGCGTTCAACGAACCGATCCGGCTCGGGGACACTAAAGGCAGGGACAGCCTCGAAGCTTTTCTGGCAGCGAACATCTATGAGGGCGATGAATACGTCCTATGGGATGTTGTCGAAGAAGAAAACAAGGCAATCTTTTTTCAGGTGATCGAAGGAAAAACATTGTATCATAGTGATAGCGGAAGAGTGATTCTTCTTTGGAACGATGAAGGTGAGGCTGTCCGCTATGAACAGACCATCTTTACCGACCTCGTGGAAAATTCGCAAAGCAAAGATTTGATTTCTCCCAAACGGGCGATTGAAACGCTTTATTCAAAGCGGATGCTGCAGCAGAATACCAAAGTCACATCAATAAATCTTGGCTATTCGGTATATGTGGCAGTGTCTGAGGATACACGGATGTTCCTGCCGACATGGCGGATCATGGTGGAACTGGAAGACGGTGCGACTGCGGAATATTATGTAAATGCCATTAAAGACGGCGTTATCGAATTCAAGCAGCAGGAAGTAGAAGAAGGTTCACAATAAGGAGTTTTTATTATGCGTTTTAGTGTGTTGGCAAGCGGCTCCAGCGGCAATGCCATTTATATAGAAAATGATCAGCATTCATTTCTGGTGGATGCAGGCCTGAGCGGCCGGAAAATGGAAGAGCTTTTCGCTTCCATCGGCAAAAGGATGAGCGATCTGGACGGTATCCTGGTCACCCATGAACACAGCGATCATATCAAAGGGCTTGGGATTGTGGCCCGCAAACACAAAGTGCCGATTTACGCCAACGCCAAAACCTGGTTGGCGATGGACAAACTGGTCGGGAACATAGCGGTGGAGCAGCGGTTCCATTTCGATATGGATACGGTGAAAACTTTCGGATCGCTGGATATCCAGTCTTTTGCCGTATCGCATGATGCCGCCGATCCGATGTTTTATGTATTCCATGAAAACGGGCGCAAGTTAACACTCATCACGGACACGGGGTATGTCAGCGACAAGATGAAAGGCATCATTCAGGCGTCCGACGCATATGTGTTCGAAAGCAATCACGATGTCGGCATGCTGCAGATGAGCCGTTATCCGTGGTCGGTCAAACGCCGGATTCTGAGCGATGTCGGGCACGTGTCCAATGAAGACGCGGCTGTGGCAATGAGCGAAGTGATGGCTGAAAAGCCGACAAAAGTTTATCTTTCGCATTTAAGCAAAGATAATAATATGAAGGATTTAGCGCGCATGAGCGTGGAGCAGACCCTGCAGACCAAAGGCATCATTGTCGGTGAGTATGTGGACCTGCTGGATACGGACGCGAACGTGGCGACGAAGTTAACACTTGTTTGAAGAAAAGCCGGAAGCGGATGAGCTTCCGGTTTTTTTATGGTCTAAAAAAGGAGTGGATGTCCATTTCATCAGACACGAAGCCTTATGCCGAATATACTTCTACAAAGTGCTCCAGCTTGCATTGTCAGAATTCTATTCATAAAATTAGGGAAAGATAGTTTTCTGAGAGGATGGGGAAAATGGGGTATTACGATCAGACACCTAACGGAAGACAGCGCCCGAACCGGGGACATACATTTTTGGCAGGGCTGGGCGGCGTCCTGGTGGGCGCTTTGCTAATAGGGCTGCTGTTTTATTTGCGGCCGGAATTGATGCCCGGTTCCAATACGGAATTGTCCCAAAATCAGCAGGAATTAGTGGATACCGGTCAGCAGGGGCAGTCCGAGCAGCGTTCAGTGGAAGTAACGAATGATGTTACGGAAGCTGTGGAAATTGCTGATGATACGGTTGTCGGTGTCACCAATCTGCAGGCAGGATCGGATTTCTTTTCCGAATCTCCGAACCAGGCTGTCGGAACGGGCTCGGGAGTCATCTATAAAAATGAAAATGGCACCGCTTATGTGGTGACCAATCATCATGTTGTTAACGGAGCAACTGATATTGAAGTGACGATGCCTGATGGCGCAAAAAAAGTAGCGACACTTGTCGGCACTGACGTCTGGACGGATCTGGCTGTTCTCAGCATGGATGGTGAAGGGGTGGAGAATATCGCCCAATTCGGTGATTCGGATGTACTGAAACAAGGGGAAACGGTTATTGCCATCGGGAATCCGCTGGGCCTTGATTTCTATGGTTCGGTAACAACAGGAGTGGTATCCGGTACGGACCGCGCAGTGCCTGTCGACATCGATGGCGATAACGTCGTAGACTGGGAGGTCGAAGTGCTGCAGACGGACGCGGCCATCAACCCCGGCAATAGCGGGGGCGCATTGATCAATATCAACGGCCAGCTGATCGGCATCAATTCGATGAAGATCAATACGGCGACCGCGGAAGGCATCGGCTTTGCCATTCCGATCAACACGGCCATCCCCATCATAGAAGCGCTTGAGAGCGAGGGCCAGATGGTCCGGCCGGCGATGGGCATTACCTTGATGGACTTGAGCCAGGTGCCGCAGATGTATCGTGAAGATACATTGAATTTGCCGGACGATGTCTCGTCAGGCGTGGTTGTCAGCTCGGTGCTGCCGGATTCTGGCGCCGCTGAATCCGGGTTGCAGGAATACGATGTAATCGTCGAAATGGACGGGGAACCGATTGACGGCAGCATCTCTTTGCGCAAGCATCTGTACGAAGAAAAAGAAATCGGAGAAAGCCTGCGGGTGAAAGCTTACCGTGACGGGGAACTTTTGGAGTTTGAATTCGAGCTGGTGGACAATTCTTCATTGCAATAAATTCAGGAAAGAGCCGGAGAAGAATCTCCGGCTTTTTTTATTGCAGGAAAAAGCGGGTTTCAGGCGAAACTAATAGAGACGAGGAATTGATGGAATGGAGGATGAATATGTTCAGGACGATGAGTGATTTTTATGCAACGTGGAAAGATGAAGCCAAAGGCACGCAGCAGGTGCTGGATGCGTTGACCGACAAATCATTGAACAAGGACTTTACCGAAGGACACCGGAATCTGGGGCGTCTCGGCTGGCATCTGGCTACTACGCTTGAAGAAATGGTCGAACATACGGGATTGAAATTCTCGGCCGCTGATTTCACCAAGCCGGTACCGGACACCGCCGAGGAAATTGCGGAAGCGTACCGTTTCACCAACCAGTCGATGATCATGGCCATGAAAAACAATTGGACAGATGAAACGCTGCAGGAAGAATACGATATGTACGGCGAAAAATGGACCGTTGCAGATATTTTGAAAGTGTTGCTGCTGCATCAGGTACACCACCGGGCGCAGATGACGGTATTGATGCGCCAGGCGGGATTGAAAGTGCCGGGGCTGTATGGACCCGCAAAAGAAGAATGGGCTGCAATGGGCGCAGAGCCACCCGAAGTTTAAAATTTTCCGCAGAGCCGAAAAGCTCTGCGGTTTTTTGTAAAATTTTTTCATCCTTTATTTACTTTGTAATGTTATTGTAAAATTTGTTAATGAAAACTGTGGAATACAGCTGTATCGTTCGGAAAAGCAGAAAAATAACATGTGGATAACTTTCTTGCGAACTGAGGTGGGACAACTATCCACAGAAGGCTGGGAAGAGGATTATACGAATTGGCTTTCTTCTGTTACAATGACTTGTGGATAAATATGAATGAAATGTGCATAACTGTGTTGAATATTCGGAAATCGAAAGGAATGAAAAAATGGAGATCAGATGCTGCAAAACCCATGTGGAACATGGCTTGGATGTGTTCGTCGCAAAGACGGAAAGTTATCCTATCCTAACGGAATTATCAGAACAAGAAAAGTTATCCACAAAATGCGAATACTGCGAAGAGCCCGCTTTGTATCTTGTGGCCAGTTCATAAATCGCCACAAGATATAGGAGTGCCTGTGGATATGTGTATAACAATGGTGGATAACTTGTTTGTAAATTTACTGTAAAGGGGGATATCTTGTGAATATCTCAATTGTCACTGTAGGAAAGTTGAAGGAAAAATACCTGAAATCAGGGATCGAAGAATACACGAAACGGCTCGGAAGTTACTGCAAGATAAGCGAAATCGAAGTAGCGGACGAAAAAGCACCGGAGCAATTGAGCGATGCTGACATGGAGATCGTCAAGAAGAAGGAAGGCGAGCGGATCCTGGCTAAAATTCCGGTCGACGCCTATGTTATTGCATTGGCAATCGACGGCAAGATGAAAACGTCGGAAGGGCTGTCGAAGGATATCGAATCCCTGATGACATACGGCCGCAGCAAGATTGTATTCGTCATCGGCGGATCGCTCGGCTTACACGATGAGGTATTGAAGCGTGCGGACGAGAAATTGTCGTTTTCCAAGATGACGTTTCCGCATCAATTGATGAAGTTGATTCTGGTGGAGCAGGTGTATCGGGCGTTTAGGATTATGAAGAATGAGCCTTACCATAAATAAAGGTAAAACTATTAAGGGACTCTAATAGAGCGTATTGACCAAATCTTTAGCTGCTGTCCGAGGTCGGGATATATCTTTTCCAGTAATTCAAAGCAGTCTTCCGTAAGCCAAGGCCAATCATAGTAGCATGAACAAGGGGACAGGGACTTTGTCTTAAGACAAAGTCCCTGTCCCCTAAATCCACTTATTTTAATGAGTAGCCGCCATCTACGACTATTTCAGCACCGTTTATATAGGATGCTTTGTCTGAAGCTAAGAATAGAACGACTTCTGCAATCTCACTTGGTTTCCCGTAACTTCCTCTAGGGTGCCCCTTTGATTGTTTTTCATAATTCTCTATACCGCCATATGCATTAATGGCCAGGTCGGTTTCAGTAGGGCCGGGGGATATGCAATTTACTCGGATTCCTTGGTTAGCAAAGCGAAGTGCCGTGCTTTGGGTCATCGCGACGACTGCTGCTTTTGTCCCGCTATAAGCTGGAAGCATCGGATTCACCTTATCGTTTCCAAGAATGGCTGCATTATTGATAATGACTCCATTTTTTTGCTTACTCATCACGGCTAAAGAATATTTCATGTAGAGAAAGATCGCTGTTTGATTGACCGCAATTAACTGATTCCAGTCATCCAGCTTTACTCGAGACAATGGCCCCATTCCTGTAGACAGAATACCAGCATTGTTGAATAGAATATCAACATTATGCCCATCATTTTCAAGTGCTTTAAAAAAGCTTTCGATTTCTTCCGTATTTTCGTTATGGACTTGGAAAAAATGTGCCTTCCCATTGCATTCACTCTCTATTTGAGAGCCTTTGTCACGGTCTCTTCCAGTAAAATGAACGGTAGCCCCTTCTTTACAAAAGAAACGAACCACTTCCTTACCAATTCCATCCGTTCCACCATTAACAATCACTACTTTGTTTTCGAACATCATGAGATCCCCTCCGAACATAATAGTAAAGTCATAAAGTATGTATAATTAGTATATAACATTCGTATCACCATAGGAAATCTAGGTACTCACCACTTAATGGGACATGGACGTTATCTTATATGAAGGATTCGACCCACACTTCTCCCTTCATTTAAGTGGGGACAAGTTGTGTAATGCTCTTGAAATACGCAATAATAATTTATATACCTTAACTAACTTGACTGATTTTTTATAATAAAAACCAAGAGGTGACATTATGAGAGAATATTTAAAAAAACTCATGAATAAGAAACCTATTGTATATGGTGTATTGTATTTGAGTTTAATCCCACTCTACGCTGTCGCATATACTTTTCTGCCCGAGGCAAGCATGCAACTGAATAATCACGAATCAGGATTATTCAGTTTTTTTTATTTTAGTGTTATCACAATAACGACTCTAGGCTACGGGGATATCACACCTATTGGAAAACTGGGCCAATTGCTTACTGCTTCTGAAGCCCTTTCAGGAATCATTTTAATAGGTCTTTTTCTAAATTCTTTATCTCATCAGCGTGGAGTTGAAGTTCAGGAAAATGAAAAGCAGAAACAGCAAAAAAAAGATGAAGAGCGAGCAATAGAGAGGTTTTCAGCTTTTAATAAATTAATTGAGTTGAATATAACTAGATACAAAGTGTATTCATATACAATAACGACGCCTGTAAATGACAGAAAGCCTGGCGCTGCCCTAAATGAAGACTTCAACTTTAACGACATGAAAGATCTGTTTAAGCCAACATCCAGGCTCTCAGATCATCATTTTACTCCAGCCATCGAATACTACTTTGAGAGTCTGAAAGAATTAGTGGACTCCCTTGAAGAATTAGTTAAGTTAGGATACACACAGCAATGGCCGGAACTTGAAAATTTGTGCATCAAGTTTATAGCAGATTCAAAGGAACTGGACTTTAGTGCTTATATATTAAATCAGCCGAATGTAGAAATTGGTGAACAAAAAGCTGCTGAAGTTGATGCGGAAATGATCAAAAATCATGAAGGGGAAGTTCAATTCCGTTCAAGGAATGCTATAAACGCTTATGTTGCTCTTTATCATCTTATCCATAAAAGTTATGGGTTCATAAGAACATATAAGAAAATGACTTTAGAAATTACAGAAGCAAAACAGGATAAACCGCGGATAGATCAATGATTTCACGATGATCCTGTTATTCGAAATGTTGCAGGGAGGAATAAATGAGTGGAAAAAGAGCCAATATTGAATGATGGCATGAAAGTGATCTTCGAGTCGGAAAGATGCTATGTAAGGCGTTTTGCTGAGAGCGATCTGGATGATTTTGTCGTATATCGCAACAATGCGGAATGGATGAAATTTCAATATTTCAAAGGGCTATCGCGGGAAGAATACGAAGAAATTTTATTGAAGGAAGCGTCCGTGGAAAGCGGGGCGCAATTTGCAA
Organism: Planococcus sp. (in: firmicutes); assembly: GCA_035461005.1. GTDB lineage: Bacteria > Bacillota > Bacilli > Bacillales_A > Planococcaceae > Planococcus. The sequence continues at coordinate 44,302 of DATHVZ010000042.1, forward strand.
TCATCAGGAAATCCGATCAGAGTCTCGTTGGGGATGTCTTCATTAAAAAGGAAGATGATACTTTCTGGATTGGCTATACCGTCAGTCCTTCCTTTAAAAGACAAGGTTATGCTTATGAAATAACCCAAGCAATGATCTTGTGGATACAGCAGCAAGGCGAATTTACGATTATGGCCGGGGTTGCACCGGAAAATATTGCTTCGGTTCAGTTGCTGGAGAAATTGGGGTTTGCACAGGTTGATGAGGAGAATGGGGAATCCATTTTTTTATTGCATCGACGTTCATAAGTTACCATACAGATCGAGTTGGTTTTATGGTGCCTGTCACCAAAAAGACGAGGGAGTGAGTGGACATGGCTTTTAAAGAAAGTGTTTATATTGATGCAACCATAGAGACGGTATTTGACATCACCACGGATTTTGAACACGCGCCATTAATAATGGAGACTGTCATTAGGACGGAAAAGTTAACGGACGGACCGATGCAGGCGGGGACCGAGGTTAAGGAAGTGCGAAATGTCAGAGGAAGAGAAATCGAAACCGTGCTGGTCGTCTCTGAATACGTTCCGCATCAAAAATATTCGGTGAAGAGTGACAGTGCCGGCATGACCGTAGTATACCGGTACGAGTTCACCGCTAAAGACGGCGGCACGACCATCGATTTTACTGGCTCAATCCAGTCCAAAGGATTGAAAAATGCGCTGATCCGGCCCATGTTCGAACGGATCCTAAAAAAAGAAGACAAAGATCATTTGGTAAAATTAAAGGAGTATATTGAACAACAAAAAGCTGTTTGAAAACTTCTGCCAACATATAAGGAAGACCCGGGATTCCGGCCAATACGTATCATAAAAAAGTGAGTTTTTTCCCTTTTCATTTTAGAACCATGTTTACTTCAATTGAAGAATAGGCTTCAATGTAAATAATGAGGAGAAAGAAAGGTGAAGAGCGATGAAAATTATTGTTTTTGGCGCAACAGGCGGAGTAGGTCAGGAAGTTGTGAAACAGGCTTTGGAGAAGGGTCTTGAAGTCACAGCGTTCGTGCGGACACCGGCAAAACTGGACGTTTCACATGAGAATTTAACGGTTATCCAAGGAGATGCCTTCAACGAAGCCGAAGTTGCAGCTGCAATAGCCGGCCATGATGCGGTCGTGTCCTGCCTGGGCTCCAGCCAGGGGATGAAGAAATCAACGGAGCTCCAGGAGATGGTGAAAAATATTGTTGCAGGCATGCAGGAGCATGATGTGAAACGAATTGTCTACACCGCATCTGCGGGAATTCAGAACGAACTGACAGGCATCAGCGGGAAACTGATGATGGGGGTGCTGAAAAATGCGCTGACCGATCACCGGGCCGCAGTTGATCTGATTGGATCGCATGGACTGAACTACACAATTGTGAGACCGATGGGTTTAAGCAATGGCCCATTTTCAGGACAGT
>DATHVZ010000043.1:0-14077 GCA_035461005.1 Planococcus sp. (in: firmicutes)
CTGTCGCCTGTGCCAAACACTGCCGTAACGACACCCTTGCATTCCGCTCTCTCGAAATGCCGGTAGACCGGCTGCATCTCATGGGGAATCTCACCGCTCCCCCACGTATAGCTGCCGACCAGCACGGCACCGAAGCCGTCGACCCGCTCCCGGCAGAATTCATCCGGACCGAAGACGCGAACATTCGTCCAACGCTCCCTGGCGCATTCCAGCAACATACCCGCAAGTTCGGCGGTGTTGCCCGTGACCGAACTGTAGACAATGGCGATATTCGGTCTAGAGTTCATCAAAGCCATTGGACTGGGACACTTTCGAATAGGTGCGCGATTTCTGTTCAAAGAAATCCGATTTGGTGCCGTTCATCATGTCATCGCCGAATACCTGGATCCACGGCATCGGGTTGCTGCGCTCTTCGTAGAGGTTTTTCATGCCCAGCTGACGCAAGCGTTTATTGGCCAAGTATTCAACATAATCGCCGAATTCGTCCAAATCAAGACCTTCGATATCGCCCAATATATACGCGGCCCATTCCTTCTCGAGCTGCACGGCGTGGTCGACCGTTTTATAAATGTAATCGATATTTTCTTCATTGTTCAACTCCGGATTCTCCGTCAATAGGATCCGCACAAACTGCCCGATGAAATAGGCATGCTGCATCTCGTCGCGCTGGATGTAGCTGATCATCGTGCTCGTTTTCAGCATCTTCTGCTGGCGCGCCAGGTGGTAGAAGAACGCGAAGCCGGCGTAGAAATAAATGCCTTCGAGATTGATCGAATTAATGCCAAGCTTGAACAAACTTTGCGGTGTCGGGTTCTGGCGGAATTCCTCGTAGGCATCCAGGATTCCTTCGTTGCGCTTCTGCACAACCGGATCGCTTTTCGCCTGGTTGAAGCGCTCGTTTTGTTCCGCCACCGACACCAGCGAACTCAAAATATAGGAGTACGATTCGTTATGGACCGCTTCCTGCTGGGAAATGACCGCGAAAATCGCTTTGAAACTTGAGTCGGTCACGTAATCCATCGCCATCGTCATCGTCGGCGTCTGCAGGCTGTCGAGCGACGCCAGCTGCGTATTGATGCGCAGGAAGACGTCACGCTCCGTATCGGTCAGGTGGTCCCATTGCTTGATGTCATCCTGCATATTGATTTCCTGCGCTTTCCAGAAATTCGACAGCAGCGTCTGGTACAGATCGTACATCTGCGGGTAGGCGATGTCGTTCCAGTTCAATAACCCCGACGATTTGCCGTTCAGGATGCCTGTCGATTTGTTCGGATGCTCCGGATTGAGCAATTTGATTTTCGTTAACGGTGTATCGATTGCCATCAAAAGTCCTCCTTCAGCTTTGGCACGCTTCGCATTCTTCGATTTCATCCTGCGACGTGCTGCGTACGTAATATGTCGTTTTCAATCCCTGCTGCCACGCTTCCAGGTGAAGCTCCAGCAATTCCTTCGCCTTGATGGTATGCGGCACATACAGATTGAAGCTGATCGCCTGGTCGATGTGGCGCTGCCTCGCCGCATTCTGGCGGATGCTCCATTTCTGGTCCAGCACGTGTCTCGCGCGGCGGTAATACTCGTATGTCCGGTGATTCAGATCCGGTGCCGTCACTTTGAATTTGAAGTTCTTTTTCTCTTCGGCATATTCCACCGCGTACAACGGATCGATGCCGTCCGTGGACCCCCCGATTTTCGCGGTGGACGAGTTCGGCGCCACCGCCATCATCCAGCCGTTGCGGACGCCGTGTTCCGCGATTTCGTTTTGCAGCGCCTGCCAGCGCTCATTGTTATAGCCTTTGCGCTTGAAATATTCGCCGGTCTGCCATTCCGAGCCCGCAAATTCGCTGTAGCTGCCTTTTTCTTTTGACAGTTCCATCGATGAGCGGATGGCGTGGTAGGCGAATTCTTCGTATAAGGTATCCGCGTATTCCACGGCTTCATCCGTTTCCCAGTGGATGCCTTCAAGCGCCAGCAGATGGTGCCAACCGTACGAACCTAATCCTACCGCGCGGTATTTTTTATTCGTGGCATCCGCCTGCCCGACGGAAATCGTATTCAGATCAATAACGTTATCGAGCATGCGCATCTGAATCGGCACCAAGCGCTCCAGCACGTCCGCTTTCACCGCGCGCGGCAGGTTGATCGACGACAGGTTGCAGACGACGAAATCGCCGGGTTTGCGTACCATCACCAGGTTGCCGTCTTCATCCGTATACTCTTTGACGATTGTCGTAGCTGACATGTTTTGTGTGATTTCTGAACACAAATTACTGCAATAAATCGACGTCAACCCGCGTCCGCGCAGGTGTTTGTTCGGATTCTGGCGATTGACCTCGTCCCGGTAGAACATATACGGCGTACCGGTCTCCAGCTGCGACACCATGATCCGCGCCATGATGTCCATCGCCCGGTAGGTCTTTCGCGGCAATAACGGATTGGCAACGGCCTCCGCGTATTTCTCGGTGAAATACGCACGGTCCGTTTCGTCATAGAAATCCTCTAGACCGAGCGCGTTGCTGTTAGCATCCTTCCAGCCCATCATTTGCTTGACCTGATGCGGACAGAACGTATGCCATTCGCCGATGCTGCGTCCGGCGTCATCCGTTTCCTGCAATGTTTTCATAAACAGATCCGGAATCGTGACGCCCGTGAAAATATCATGCGCTTTGCGGCGCTCATCGCCGTTGTTCGTTTTGAGATCGAGGAAACCGTTCATGATGTCTTTGTGGAAGACGTCCAGGTAAACCGCAACCGCCCCCTGCCGCTGCCCCAGCTGATCGACGCTGACCGCCGTATCGTTGACGAGGCGGATCCACGGAATTACGCCCGACGAATTGCCTTTGAATTTCTTGATGTCTGATCCCAATGCCCGAACTTTGCCGTAATAAATGCCGAGCCCGCCGCCGTCTTTGCTGAGCCGCGCGATGTCCCAGTTGTTCATGTAAATGCCGTCCAGCGAATCATCGACGGTATCAATAAAGCACGACGACAGCTGGCCGAAACTCTTGCCGGCATTCGACAAGGTCGGCGTCGCCACTGTCATGTACAAATTGCTCATCGCCCAATACGCTTCCCGCACGAGCTCATTACGCTTCGCCGCCGGTTCGTTCTGCATCAGCGTCATCGCAATCACCAGAAAACGTTCCTGCGGCAACTCGTGGAGCTTGCCTTCGTAATCCTTCGCGAGATACCGGTCCGCCAGCAGGAACAATCCGATGTAATTGAACAGCTGATCGCGCTCCGGCTCGATTATTGTGCCGAGTTCCCGGATTTCCGCCTCTGTATAGGCATTCAGCAACTCATCCGAATGGATGCCGATACGTGAGAGTTTCTCGACCAGGCTGTAAAAGTCGCCGTATTTCACTTCTGCTCTATAGCCGCGGCTTGCGGCTGCCTGCCGGTATAAGTCACTGGCATACAGCTCAGCCGCCAGGAACGTCCAATTCGGTTCGTCCATGGAAATGCGGTTCAGCGCATACAGCATCGATTGTTCGGTGTCGACCTTGCCGTCAAGTTCTCCGATTTTATTGCGCAACGCTTCTATTTCGAGGCCGTGGAGTTGCTCGGCGCGCTGCAGCGCCCGTTCGACTGCATCCATTTCATTTAACGTTTCTGTTTTCATATCAGACCAGCTCCTTCGCAAATTCGTTCAGTTTCATGCGGCGTTCTTTTCGCGCCTGTGCACTTTTGAATAAATGCTCTTCTTTGTCCGTTTCGGGGATGACGCCGGGAACTGGCGTGGGTTTGCTGTGTTCATCCATCGCCACCATTGTCAGGATGGCGGTTGTGGTAAGCGTTCGTTCCCGCGTTTCGATGTCCTGGCATTCCGCTTTCACGTAGACTTCCATCGACGTGCGGCCGGTCGAAATGACGACCCCTTCCAGAATCAGCACATTGCCGATACGGGCCGACGAAAGGAAATTGACCGTATCAATCGAGGCCGTTACCACGACTTTGCTGCTGTGCTTCATCGCGGTGATCGCTGCGATTTCATCAATATAGGCGAGTACTGTTCCGCCAAAAATCGTGCCCATGTGATTGGTGTCCGGCGGCAGCACCAGTCTCGATTGGATCGTCCGTGATATGCCTGCTGAAATTTTTTGCTCCATTGCGCTCCATCCCCTCGAATAAAAAACAGACATAGAAAAACCCATCCTCTCCGGAGAGAGGATGGGTTGAATAACGCAGCATAATAGGAATGGAGCAGCCGAAAATCGCGCTGTTTCCCGTTAAGACCATCGTTACACCCCCCAGCTCCCGGAGAAGGCAATTAACATATAACGAAGGCAGGTCTCCTGGCTTGTGCGTCATCCTCTACTATGGCCTTCCCATCTTTCGACAGTGGTTTCCATAGCTCGTCAGCACTTACAGTTGCGGGAACAGCGCCGGATTTTACCGGCTTCCCTATTAAGCCTTTTCAGGCACCTTCGTTATCGGTTTTACTATATATTGTGTTTTTTTATGTACTATACACTAAATATTGTATTCCTAAACTATATATCAGCGAGTATTTTTTAGCAAGCGGTGACTTAATAGTTGCCTTCCGCTCCATTTTGGGCACTGCATCTTCCTGCATATAATCATTAAACTATGGCCAAAAATAAAAGTAACTGCATTCTAAACTACAGCAAACAGCTCTCTTATTAAAGCATTTTATGATTATTTAAAAATAGCAATTATCAGATAGATTTCATTTCCGTTACTTTGAACTCATATCCTTTATATAAAACCTCATTATGCTATGATAAGAATTTGATATCCGAGATTACTTTACAACAAAAAGAGAGCATATGTAATTACTTATAAATCTAATGTATGAATCCACTTCTTCCACTTAAACTTCACCTGGATTTTATTCCCCCCTCGAATTCTGGAACAATACTATAAAATGGAGATGCAATTTAAGTAATGAAACAATTCACCGCTAATCACTTCCACTACGGCTGGGTTATTGTCGCGATTGCGGCTTTGTCCCAGTTCTTCGCAGGCCCCGGGCAGACTTTTTCGAATGCGATTTTCATCGATTATTATATAGAGGATTTTGGCTGGAGCCGTTCGACGGTGTCCGGCATCTATTCTGGCGCCACGTTGGCGGCGGGGTTTTTGCTGTTTTTTGTGGGACGACTGATTGACCGCAACGGTTCACGGAAAATGGCAGTGATCGTGTCGGGTTTGCTGGCGGTTGCGTGCCTGTTCAATAGTTTTGTGACCAGTTTGCTTATGCTGTTCATCGGCTTTTTCTTTATTCGGTTGCTGGGTCAGGGGTCGATGGCGCTGATTTCAAATTCGCTGATTCCGCAATGGTTCGTGAAAAAGAGAGGGCGCGCGCTGAGCATCGCCGCGATTGGGGGACTGGTCAGTTCGGCCGCGTTTCCGTTGTTGAATGTCTGGCTGATTGAGGCTTTCGGCTGGCGCATGTCGTGGATCGTGCTTGGCGCCATTATTATTGTGCTGTTCACGCCACTGGCGCTGTTCCTGATCCGGAACTCGCCGGAGGATGTGGGCCTGCTGCCGGATAACGGAAAGGCCGAGAAAACGGACACGCCAAAAAAACACACAGAAGAACCCAGCTGGTCTGTCAGCGAAGCTTCCAAAACACGGGCTTTCTGGCTGCTGCTCGTCTGTGCAGCCATTCCCGGGATTGTGAATACTGGCCTGACGTTCCATCTTGTTTCCATTTTCAAAGAAAATTCCCTATCGCTTGAAGCGGCTGCGGGCATTTTGAGCTTAACGGCGCTGATTGGCCTGCCAGTGACATTCCTGACAGGACTGTTGCTCGATAAGGTGAAGGTGCAATATATGCTCGTATTGGTTTTTGCGGGCGAAATCATTTCGCTGTTTCTTTTGCAACAGGCGAATTTCCTGGCGGCCGCCGTCGTTTTCGGTTTGGTTTGGGGAGTGAGCATGGGGATGGAACGCATCGTCATGGCGGTTGTCTGGCCAAATTATTTCGGCCGCAAACACATCGGCAGCATCAGCGGCATTGCGATGGCGATGATTGTCACCGGATCGGCACTTGGCCCCTTGCCGCTCGGCATCGCGTTCGACGTTTTCGGTGGCTACCAGCAAATCCTTTGGGCATTGATGCTGTTCCCGGTAATCGGAATGGTGGCTGCCTTAATGGCGAATCCTCCTGTCAAAGAAGAAACCGCAAAAGAAAAGATTCTTGCTTTGCCTGCTCCGCGCCGCATTGAAAAATCCCCGCTGTTCAGCGAATAAGGAGTCGGCCTGGCTATCCATGGTGTTTCGTCCAATTGCGCGGGAACAGTCAATGCCTTTTGACAGTCGGCTCCTCCTGTTCATCTATCGCAACGTCGATTTCCTTCATCTTCCGCCTGCAGCTATAAACAAGGTTCTTGGCTGATTCACGCAATGAAAAATAATGCTGGCGGATATGGTTTTCGTTTTCCATATCGATCGGTATTTTAATAATTTTCGCAAACTCTTCCGTCCATCGGCTGAAATAGCGGATCATTTCCTTCGAACGGTATTTCTCGCCCTTCAAGGAGACTATCAGCTCTTTTTTGTCGTGCAGCAATGCATCTTTTTCACGCCGCAATAATTGGACTTCCCGTTTCAGTACCTGAATTTCCCATAAGGCATTTTTGGCAATTTCCTGATCGCGACCTTCCAATCCATCCGCGAATTCAGTAAAGGCACGTTCCCTGTAAAAATGATTTGTTGACGCTTCTGTGTTTTTCATGAGGTCCCTTCCCTTTCAGTTCTGCCGTCATCTAAAGGCAGCGTGTATTTATTGGTGTAACAGCATTTCCGCCGGAACATTGAAAAAGTCCGCCAAACGCTCTGCATGGTCTTCCGACATTTTCTTCTTCCCGCTTTCATAAGCCCAGATTGCGCTGGTCGCAACGCCAATTTTCCGGGCGAGTTCTTTTGAAGACAAACCCACGGATTTTCTAAGCTCCTGCAGTTCACTCACCACTGGCACCATGTTCCTACACCTCGTTTCGCAAAGTTTCCATGACAACTTCTTCACTTGTGATCCTTATTCCTGATGAAGCCCGATGATGCCATTGCGGCGATAGATAAATTGTTTATCCTCCAAGGTTTTCAGAACTTTCGTCAAAACTGCATGCGATATATTCATGTCTGAGGTTATTTCCTTGATTGTTTTGAACAGGACTCCTTCCGGGGAGCATTTGTTCAGGAAATAAATCATGAAAGCTTCACCACTCTTCCTATTTTTATCATCCTGCCCCGCGAAGCATTGCTGCGCCTTTTTCAAGAGGTATTTTTCCTCTGTTTTTAGGTTGCTGTAGACTGCGTATTTACCACCCACAATAAGCACCTCCTATATAATTACAAAAATTGTTTTCTTCTTACATATTTACCCTCAATATACCGACATAACCTCCCTTTTGTTAGATTAATCAGAATATAATATTTGTAATATGCTGTAATATCGGCATAACGTTGATGCAGCGGCTCTTGGAGGATGGAAAAATATAAATGAAACAGAAAAAAGCCGCTCCGCAGAATGAATGCGGAACAGCAATTTACATTGGTTTCTATTTAAAAGTTTATATTCATCATCAATCCAAGATATACGCTTACGACAAAACCAAGGCCAAAAATGCAGGAAAGCCATAACGGAACCTTTCTGAAAAAGCTCATGATCATCAGCGCAATCAGCAATACCCCAACCAGCAGCAGCAGGATTCCGTCAATCGAAAAAATAACCTGCGGAAGGATCGGCAGAAATTGCTCGCCGATCACGCTTTCGATAAATGGCGCTGCTCCTTCGGTCAGAAAGGTATTGTTGACCGTATGCGGCGGCGCGAGCTTGCTCATAATGGCGGTAAAAAGAAAGACCAGCCCGAGCATAAAGGTCTCGAGCTTCAGTCCTTTGCGGGAAGGTTCTTTTGTTTTATTGCCAAAACCGTTGAGTAAGGCTGCCGCCAATAAAGGCAGGATGCTCAAATGCTTCAAGAGCAGCATCTGTCCGTACGGCAGCACCCATGAAGCGGCATAATCGGCGGGTCTCGAAAACAGCAGCCAAACGGCAAAACCGCTCACCAGGAGAATCGCCATCAAACCGAACGCGAAAGGCGTGAACCATTTCAGGAAGCTGCGCCAATTGGTGAGTGCGGGTGAAAACCAGGTGACCACGATCAGAACGCCGGCCCACAATGTCAGCGACAGGAAATGCAAGGTGTGGCTGAGCAGCCCGGGAAGAAAGTCGAGCGATGCCGCGTGGCTGCCGAATCCGATATTGATGATGCTCAGCAGGAACCAGAAAGCCTGAATGTATTTCGAGCTGTTGACCGCTGTGGCGCCGAACCAGAAAAACGCCAGCAATAGACTGAACGCAACGCTCTGGCCGACCTGGAATTCACTGATGGCCGTCCAAACCGCCGAGCCGAAACCGGCATTGTCCACCAATAGCCCGACCAATTGGATGGCGGGGGCTGCTGATAGGATTGGAACAGCCGCAATCGCCAAAAGGATTGCCGGCTTTTTGACGGTGATGGACGGTTTCCGGTGTTCCGGAACAAATTGCAGGACTATGATGCCCGCCAAAAATGACACGACTGCATAGAGCAGAAAGTCCGAAACGATGGTGAACAGCATCATTTTCTTCTGGCCACTACGAAGAATGCGATAGCGGCGATGGCCACTATGGCGATGATGATGATTGTGCTCATTGAGAAGCCTGGTCCATCAACAGATGCCGCCGCTCCTTCTGCTTGCTCATCTGTTGCGGAAACCGCTTCTTCTGCTTCTTCGGTTGTTTCAGTTGATTCGGTTGTGACTTCTGCAGTTTCTTCTTCGATTGCTTCCGCTGCGACATTGAATGTCAGTGTGCCGGTGATTTCATGGCCGTCCTGGCTGATGACGCGCCAGTCGGCGATATACGCACCGTCCGGAAGTTCTTCGCCCAATTGGCCGATCAGTTCCATTTCGGAAAAGCTGATGTCGGAAACTTCAACGGTGTGTCCGGATTCATCCGTAAGAGTCATCTCGCCCTGCTGGATGGCCGAGTCGAATTGGAATTGAATTTCAGCCGGTGATTCTTCGAGCGTTTCACCTTCTGCCGGAGTCGAAGAGGATAAGCCTGCATGGGCGTGTGCTGAAAGCGGGAAAATTAATAAGAGGAAAGCGAATAACAGTATTTTTTTCATTATGTACTCCACCTTTCGGGTTGTATGTTCTTAAATTGACGCCTAGAGCTTGATTTCAATCTTTTCCCTTCATCATGTTATTTGTTTTGAAGGAAATGTACAAATGCCAGCCGAAAGAATGAATTGTGTGTCGAAAGCCGTCATTATTTTAGGAATCATGGACATAACGAAAAACACAGCGTTTTAGATCTGTTTTTTTATGATGACCTTATTTCGCACTGCTGAAACCGCCATTCAGACTGCAATTTCACACAATCAATTTGCAGTCCCTTTCATGCCTTTAAGTATAAGATATGGCGTGATCATTGCTATAATTGGTATACTTTTCTCCTTTCCCTACATAATTGAATCGAGTAAACGCCTATGAAAATAGAAGGGCGATGCCGTAATAGGCGAATGCTATAGAGCCTGCCAGGACGAGACGGCTGCTGTCAGTAAGAAATAAGGCAAGAATTGATCGTTTCCGCTCCAGAACCAGTATATTGCAGCCATCAGGACAATTATTGCCAAAACTATTTTAATTAATTTCATCATCAACCTCCTTATTCACGTTAGTTTGAAGTTAATCCATTTGGAATACATAAATTATTCCATAATCAGCAATTTTCTTCATTGATTACCGGGAAGTCCGCCAGCTCTATCACAAACATTGAAAGCTGCAAGGATCACCATTTAATTCCATTTTTCATTAATTCCTGGACCAGCCCCGGGATTTCATCCAATTCATCGATAATAAAATCTGCGGCTTCCCCTTCCCACTGGGGGTTCCGTTTCCATATGCTCGTCAGGCCCGCATTGGCTGACGCTTCCACATCATTTAACGGATGATCGCCCACAAACAAGGCTCCTTCCGCAGGTACCCCCAAGCGTTCCAAAGCTCTTTCGAAGATGCGTATATCTGGTTTCCGGAGATCCTCTTTTTCGGAGATCAGGATGGCGTCGAAATATTCTTCTATGCCGAGCGCCCGGATGTTGCTAGTCTGAAATTCGGTGTAGCCGTTCGTGATCATGCCGAGCACGAGACCTTCCTTTTTCAGCTCCTCGAGCATAGAGATGAGGTTTGGAAACGGGACGCAGTGATTGGGAAAGTGGTCAAGATAGTCCTTAAGCAATTGTTCCCAGGACATGCCTGTGATGGCGAATTCTGCAACCAGCTGCTGGTAGACTTTGTCTTTCCAGACGTAGCCGTGATTGTCGAGTTCAATGAATCTTGCCGTATAGGTTGACTGGTCAATATGACCCACCAAATTATTCAAGCGTTTATATTGATGTACAATGAACGTTTCTACCGATTTATCGCGGTCCAACAGGGTTCCGTCCAAATCGAAGATGACTGCTTTCAACATGTCTGTTGTGCACTTCCTCCCATGATTTTCATAGTGATGGTATAAATAATACAGTATTTTGGAACTTTTTTGAAATTAGCGTCTTAAGACCTATATTACCTTCAGGATTTACCTATTATAATTTTCTGGATATCACAAAATTGCTAGATGGAGGAACGACATGAAAAAATTATTGGTTTTATTATTGGCAGTCTTATTGGTGGTTTCTGCAGTGCCCGCGTCAACGTTTGCAATTGATAAAAATGACCCTGAGTTTGACAAATTTCTGAAAGAAATCAACTGGTCCAAGAAAGATTATATAAATTACCTGAATAGCAAAGATTGGTATTTGGAAGATTTCTCGGATGTAGAGGAATTGGGAACGCCATTGTCTGAAAAAGGTGTCCAGTCTGTAATGGCCAACTATGAATTGACTCGCACAGAGTTGAACGCATTGTTTGTTGAGTTTGGTGAAATTGAAGAAGGCGAAGATGTATTGGATGCCATGTACATCCTCTTCAATGAAGACCTTGATTCCTATACAGAATTCTATTTAAGTGCAGGAATTGAAGAAAATGATCCGGAATTTTTAAGCTTCCTGGAGGAAATCAACTGGTCGAAAGAAGATTATCTGGCTTACCTTGCAAGCAAAGATTGGTCTTTGGAGGATTTTTGGACTATAGATGAATTGGGAACGCCATTGTCTGAAGAAGGCGTGCAGACAGTGATGACCGATTTTGAATTGACTCGCGAAGAACTGAACGCATTGCTTGTAGAATTTTACGACCTTGAAGAAGGCGAAGATGTATTGGACGGAATGTACATCATCTTCAATGAAGACCTTTATTACTATGTGGAATACTATTTGGATGAAGAGAATTATGTGGAAATCGATTTTGGCATTGAAGGTCTTTTCTCCGAAATCGGTTTGACCGACGAAGAGTTGGATCGTTTATTTGATCACTTGATGACATTGAATTTTGAAGACGAGGCGTTCCTTGCGCAATTGGAAGCCCTGTTGGATCGTCTGGATGCCATTGAGTATTTTGAAAGTGCAGATGAATTGGATGCTGCACAAATCGCTGAGATTCTGAGTATTTTTAACGATATGATGAACCTGTTCCAAATCGACGCGAAGTATTACCTGACGAATGGGCAGGAAAAACAGCCTCTTACTTTGGGTGCGTTGATGACACTGGAAACGACGAATGGCTATGATTTATTGATTGAGATTTACAATAAGCAAGGCTCTTTCCTGGCTGATATCCTTTTGACAGCTGAGATGTTCGGTTCTGAAATCATCACGGAAACAGGCAAGGATCTTGCAGTGGTGAAAGAAGTCGTTGCCGCTCCTAAAAAAGAAACAAAAACAGTGAAAAAAGATACAACAGCAGTGAAAACGGTCAAAGGCGCTAAGCTTCCGAAAACGGCTTCTGGTTATGTAAGCAACGCATTGATCGGCCTGGCATTCGTACTGATCGGCCTCGTATTATTCCGCCGCATGAAAGCAGTAGGCAATTAATCGATGAGAAGAGAACGGAATAAAGGTGCAGGTCGCAAAAAGTTCATTTTGTCGGCCCTGGCTTTATCAATGATTGTATTCGGTCTTTGGTTCAGCGGCACGAACGCCGCCTCTTTCCTGAAAGGCTATATGCTTTTCAAAGCCGGCCAGGGGAATGAAGTGGAAGTCAGCGCAAAAACGGCTCCTTCCATGGAAACTGTCAGCTTGCCTGAAAATGAGGTGAACGAGGTGAATGAAGAAGTTCTCTACCCGGTGCGCCCTGAAAAAGGCGAGAATATCGGAAACCTTCTGATCCCGAAAATTGAGGCGACGTTGCCGATTTTTCACGGCACCGATGAAGATGAGCTCCTAAAAGGCGTCGGCCATTTCGCAGGCAGTGTCCTGCCCGGCGAAAGCGACAACTCGGTTCTTTCCGGCCACATGGATACGGTGTTCCGCAGGCTGGGGGAAGTCGGAAAAGGTGACCTGCTGACTGTCGAAACATCGGCTGGGACATTTACGTATAAAGTGCGCAAGACGCGGATTGTGGATGCGGATGACCGCACAGTGATCGTGCCGAAACCGGAGGCTACGCTGACGGTATCGACATGCTATCCTTTCGATTTCATCGGCTCTGATGCACCCGAACGCTTTATCCTGATTGCGGATCTTGTTTCGAAGGAATAACAGAAGCGCCCTACTGCAGCGATTGCAGTGGGGCGCTTTTTCTATTTTTGTTGAGATGGAGATTCTCCCTCTAGGGGCTCACATTCAATTACTCTCTTGTTTTCAAAATGCTGTACCGCTCCCAGGGGCCTAAAATCCCTTTGCCGTCAAACGGGGGAATTTGCGGGATATGTTGAATTAATTCCCGAACTTTTGATCCTTCATTTTCAATGGCGTGAAATAATCGTCGCAGCCTTGCCATTCTAGTTCGGTTCTCAACACGTCAAAGGTCGACCGGAAGAATTGCTGGATTCCTTCACTCGGGTTTTCCTTGTCGGCAACTGCAACCAGAGACAGAAAGTATTCACTTTTCGATTTCTCGTAATAGGCTTCCGGAGGCTTTACCGACGGATTGTTCAAATCTTTGTAGAGAAATGGGTAAGGCAGGACAAAAAAGGTGGGCGTATCTGTCAATTCATCGCCGAGCCAGCAGCCGTATTCAATCATGTGCTCATCAAAAGCAGCTTTTTCGATGGTTTTGTCTTCCGGATACGCCTCCATTATGCCCGGCAGAATAAGCATCGACACATCAAAGGTACCCCAAAACAAGGCCGGCTTCATTTTCCGGCAGCGCATCGGCGCCACAAATTTCGATTGCTCAAGCAGCGCAAACTGGAACAGCCTCAATCCTCGCAGCGCATTGGACTGATCCAATTCCCGCGGCGTCCCGTCTTCATCGAAAGGCGTGGTGTAGGCCATTTCCTGCGGCTTTGGGTTGATTGCCAAAGGGATGTCCTGTGCTTTTAGAGCTGAAAAAATCTCTTCATAATACTGTTGGATCGATTTGGACGTTTTCAATTCAATGTTCTGAACGCTTCCGTCCACGTTGATCACGATGCGGCTGTTCCGGATATCCACGTCAATCTGGAATGGGTGGTTATTTGCGAACAACAAGCCGGTGCTGAAGCCGTCAGGGGTGACGGTCAATGCCACATGCGCCCATTGCGGCTCCTGTGGCGCCGTCTCCAATTTTATCTTTCCGAGAATCTGGGAAATCAAATGCAAGGTGAATTTGGTTTCCGCCCATTCAGAATGGTGGATCACATCAATCTTCATGCCATTCTCCTCCTGTCTCAGGATCAAAAACGGCCAGCTCCTGTGGATAAGAGCTGACCGTTGCCGTTTTTTTACTTATCCACAGTGGATATTCGACATGAAGGAGGATTCCCCTTTTATCCACAGAAGAAAAAATGTGGATAATTTTTCTGGCGGAAAACTTTACTGATTGTTTCTCTACAAACTTACTTCAGAGGGCAACCTTCCACCTGTTCTTCTGTAAGCGTCTTTCCCCTTATACGCCCCCTTCTATACGGGGTTCTCAATGGAACCCATGAACAGGATCACGCCTGTTTCTTCATCCGTAATCGCGAAGAAGAACGGCCGATCTA
>DATHVZ010000044.1:0-59193 GCA_035461005.1 Planococcus sp. (in: firmicutes)
TCTCCATCTGGTAGAGCATTTTGGTGTCGATGGTTTCATTGTTAAATTGGATAAAGCGATTTACAGACGCCATCCGGTTCACCTACTTCTTCCAGGTATTCGCCAAATCCAGGAACAAATCCCGTTCGCTTTCATCTTCCAGTTTCTGGGCAATGGCGTAATTGACAGCGCGCATTGGATCCATATGTTCAGCAAGCGCTGTGGCATCCAACAGGCTGCGGATCGAGGCCGCCTCTTCTGACAACAAACCGTTTTGGACCTGCTTCATCAGATCTTCCGCCAGATTCAGCATGAATTCCTTTAATTTCGGATCTGCGTCAGGAAATTCGCGGTCCCACAGTTCAGCAAGCTGCTCGCCTGCCAGATACGGAATCGGATACGCAATAAAGCGGTTTTTCAACGCTTCGTTCATCGGTGCTGTGCCGATATAGCCTTCGTTGATCGCGGCAATCACGCCGAAATCTGGATGCGCTTCGATCACTTCGCCGGTAAACGGATTGGTCATCATGCGCCGGTGGTCCAAAGCCGAATGGAGGATCGGCAAAGTCTCAGCCTTTGCCATATTGATTTCATCGATATAAAGCAAATGCCCCTTTTTCATTGCCGTGACCACGGGCCCTTCAACAAATTCAATGTGGCTCTGGCCATCCTTTTGTACCAGTGTCTTGAAACCGAGCAGCGCCTCAGCGTCCAGATCCACGGAACTGTTGATGCTTTGCATCGGCTGACCGAATAGGGCTGAAATCGATTCCGCCATGCGGGTCTTCCCCGCTCCTGTCGGCCCCTTCAAAAGAACGGGCTTGCGCAGCACCACTGCTGCCATGACATCCTCCCAGAGATTAGCGTCCGGCGAAATATAGCCGCCCGTTCCGATCAGCTTCGTATAGCCTTCGTGCTTTCTCCTTTTTCGTGCCGCAATTTCCTTTTCAATAAAATCCATAAACAGCCCTCTTTCCATAGAAAAAACCGATGAGCATGCATCGGCTTTTTCGCTTTCATTGTGTTATTCGAAATAGGTTTTATAGAATCCACCGATTTTGCCGGTGTTGTCCACGATAAAAATGAATTCATCCGTTTCGTTTTTGACTTCATACGTTTTGCCGGCAGTCAGAACATTCGATACCAAAAACTTCGCGGCGTCTGTATGCTTGCATGTCACTGTGCGGATTGTTTCTTTCTCCAGCCATTCGTTGTGAATCACAGTCCTCATCCTTTTTGAGTATGTCTATGTATTTCAGTATAAGGAAAACAGCGAGTTTTTTCAAATCCGCTGTGCCCCAGCCCCCATTTATTTCCCTGTTTTGCGTTCGCGGTATAAATGAACTCCAGCCAGTATAACCAGCAGCCCCACCGACAACGAAATTAAAAATCCCTGAAGATGGTCCAAAATCGAATTATAGGCATAAGGGAATGCGCGTCCCAGATTAAAGTAAATCAACATCCAGACAAATCCTGCCGTATAGGCAAACAGCCCATACCGCAGAAACGGGTATTTATTGGCCCCAACGACGTACGGCATCGCCCAACGGATTCCCGGCAGAAAAAAACTGAAGGAAATAGCGATCTCGCCGTGCTTATCCAGAAAGCGGGAAAATTCTTCAATCGGCTTTTTCAATCTCGTAAGGTTTAATCGCCTCAATAATTTCTGGCCAAAAGACCGCCCGATTAAATAGGCAAAAGTATTGCTTGTAATCAATCCCAGATATGCCGACAGGAACGCTTTCACCGGCGTGAAATAGCTGATTTCCGTGAGGACGCCGGAAAAAGCCGCCGCCACTTCGTTCGGAATGGGCATGCCAAACAGCAACAGCCAGTTGAAGATGAACATGCTGACATAGCCGTATTCTTTCACTATTTCCATAAAAAATGACAAATCCATCCACTTCGACCGCCTTTTGACTCTTCTCCCCTATCATGACAAAAACTGGGGAGTCCTGCAACGCAGAACCCCCGGAAACCAAATTTTATCAACGCCAGAGCCATTTCCTATTATATTTTTCTGTTATAGGAAAACAAAAACCGCCCGCCAGTTTTGGCGAACGGTTTGCATGTCTTTATTCTATTAACCTTGAAGCAATAGATCCTCAGGGTTTTCGATCAATTCTTTGATCATTTTCAGGAAGCCGACAGAATCGCTTCCGTCGATTACGCGGTGGTCATAAGAAAGTGCCACGTACATCATCGGACGGATTTCGACATTGTCTCCGACAGCGATTGGACGTTTTTGGATAGTGTGCATGCCAAGAATTCCGACTTGCGTGCCGTTCAGGATTGGTGTCGACATCAACGAGCCGAACACGCCGCCGTTAGTGATGGTGAACGAGCCGCCTGTCATGTCAGCGATTGAAAGTTTCTTGTCGCGTGCTTTTACAGCAAGCTCGCCGATCGATTTTTCAATCTCTGCAAAGTTCTTCTTGTCTGTATCGCGGACGATTGGAACAACAAGACCTTCTTCAGTCGAAACAGCGATCCCCACATCATAGAATTGTTTCAGCAAAACATCCGTGCCATCAAGTTCAGCATTTACGTAAGGGTATTTTTTCAATGCAGCAGTTACAGCTTTCGTGAAGAATGACATAAAGCCAAGTTTCACGTCATTGTTTTTAAGGAAATCATCTTTTTTACGGCTGCGAAGCGCCATAACGTTCGTCATATCAATTTCGTTGAACGTCGTCAGCATTGCTGTCGACTGCTTCACTTCAAGCAAACGTTTCGCGATTGTCTGACGGCGTCTTGACATTTTCTCGCGGACGATGCGGCCGCTTTCTTCGTCAGAAGATGGTGCCGATGCAGCAGCTTTTGGAGCTGCTGCTTTAGCCGGTGCACTTGCAGCCGGTTTTGACGAATGAGCTTCCACGTCCTGAACACGCACGCGTCCCATTGGATCAACCGGTGAAATCGCAGCAAGGTCGATGCCTTTTTCGCGTGCCAATTTACGGGCAGCCGGGCTTGCGATTGTGCGGTCTGTTGCAGACTGTTCTTCTGCTGCCGGTGCTTCCTGAGTTGCAGGCGCATCAGATTTTGCAGGTTCTGCAGAAACTGATTCCTCTTTTTTCGGCTCTGCGGTAGCTCCTGTGCCTTCGCCAGAACCTTCTCCAACGATTGCGATTACCTGGCCGACTTCCACTGTATCGCCTTCAGCAGCCATAAGCTCCTGGACGACACCGGCTTCCTCGGAGATAACTTCAACGTTTACTTTATCTGTTTCAAGTTCAACGATGAATTCACCTTTCTCCACTGTATCGCCTGGCTGTTTCAGCCATTGTGCAATCGTTCCTTCTGTAATCGATTCTGCTAATTCTGGTACTTTGATTTCTGCCACAAAAAATTCCTCCTTAGATTACGCTCAAGATTTAGCTAATGCTTCATTAATGATACGGGATTGTTCCACTTTATGCGATTCTCCGTCGCCTTCAGCCGGGCTTGAACGGATGACGCGGCCATAATAATTTATATCAATGCCATTTGCGATTTCACGAAGCTTCGGTTCCGCAAATGACCATGAGCCCATATTTTTCGGTTCTTCTTGTACCCAGGCCAGTTCTTTGAGCTTTGGATAGCGTTTGATAATCGCTTGGATTTTTTCTGCCGGGAAAGGATAAAGCTGTTCTACACGGACAATATGTGCATCCGGGTATTCCGCTCCATCTTTCACGCGGTCAGCAAGGTCGATTGCCATCTTGCCGCTGGCGAATAGCAGGCGTTCGACTTTCTTAGCGTTCTTGCCCATACCCGGCTGCTCGATGATGGTCTGGAAGTTGCCTTCTGTCAGATCTTCAACATCTGCCCCGACCAATGGATGGCGCAATAACGATTTAGGCGTAACGATGATCAGCGGACGGATCGACTCTTCCCCAAGCATCTTCGCCTGTCTGCGAAGAATATGGAAATAGTTTGCCGCGCTTGAAAGGTTCGCTACTGTCCAGTTGTTTTCTCCGGCATTTTGAAGGAAACGTTCCAGGCGGGCACTTGAATGTTCAGGTCCCTGACCTTCGTATGCGTGCGGAAGCAGCATAACCAGACCCGATTTTTGACCCCATTTTGCACGGGCTGCAGAGATGAACTGGTCGAACATCATTTGCGCCATGTTGGCGAAATCTCCATACTGCGCTTCCCAGATCACAAGTGCTTTATCGTTTTCCACGTTATAGCCATATTCGAAACCGACTACTGAAGCTTCGCTCAATGGGCTGTTGTAGACCACAAATGAAGCGGTTGAATCTGAAATATGGTGCAACGGCACAAGCTGATTGCCGTTTTTCTCATCATGCAACACGAGATGGCGGTGGGCAAATGTTCCACGCTGCGCATCCTGTCCTGATAGGCGAATCGGATTGCCTTCTTGAAGGATTGATCCGAATGCCAATGTTTCTGCATGCGCCCAGTCAATTTTGCCTTTGCCATTGAACGGATCTTCACGGCGTTTCAAAATACGGGCAAGTTTGCCGAATGCTGAGAAATCACTTGGCCACGATAGCAATTCTTCATTCATTTTCGTCAGCGCATCTTTATCAACGCCCGTCGGAACTTCAGGGAATCCTTCCATGATTGCTTCAGGAATGACGATTTCATGTGCTTCTTCTGATTTATTTTCTTTTATGTGATCATAAGCCTGCTGCATTTCTGCAAGGATGTCGCTGTCGAGCTTTTTCACGTCTTCTTCTGATAAGACTTTCTCAGCAGCAAGCTTTCCGCCGTAAATTTCACGGACTGTGCCGTGCTCATGAATGCCGTGGTACATCGTCGGATTCGTTACCAACGGTTCGTCCATTTCATTGTGCCCGTAACGGCGATAGCCGATCAGGTCGATCAGAATATCTTTGCCGAATTTTTGGCGGTATTCAAAAGCGAGTCTTGCTACCTCGATTACTTCTTCCGGTTCATCGGCGTTCACGTGGATAACAGGAACTTCGAATCCTTTTGCAGGATCTGAAGAGTAATGGGTAGACCTCGAATCAGTTTGCTCTGTCGTAAAGCCGATCAGGTTGTTGGCGATGATATGAATCGAACCGCCTGTTTGATATCCGCGAATGCGGCTGAAGTTCAATGTTTCCGTCACAATGCCCTGTCCCGGGAATGCTGCGTCGCCGTGGACCATGATGCCGTATGCCTTATTTACGTCAATCGGCGCAAGGCCGCTCTGCTGCGTAAGTTCCTGGGCAGCACGCGTCTGGCCCGCAACTATCGGGCTGACGATTTCAAGGTGGGAAGGGTTATATGCCAATTGGATATTCGTGCCGGTCGGAGAAGTATACGCGGCACCCATGTGATACTTAACATCACCGAACCAGCCTTTCGTGATTTTCAGCGAACCGTCTTTCGGAAGGAACGCTTCATCGCCGATGTGGGCAAATCCGGCAAACATCATTTCATACGGTTTGTTCAGGATATGCGTAAGCACATTTAAACGACCGCGATGTGCCATCCCGATCATGATTTTTTCTGTGCCGGCTGATTCCGATAAACGGACAAGTTCATCCATTAATACAACCAACGTATCGACACCTTCAATTGAGAAACGCTTTTGTCCGACGAATGTGCGATGGACGAATTTTTCAAATCCTTCAACACGTGTTAAAAGTTCAAGAATCTGCTTTTTCTTTTCAGGATTGAGTGAAGGTTTCACTCCGCCTGACTCAATTTTCGACTGCAGCCAGCTGCGTTCCTGTGGCTGGACGATATGCGAAAATTCGAATGCCACTTTATCCGTATAAAGTGTTTTCAGGTAGTTGATGGCAGCTAGTCCATCTTTTACTTCTGCAGGTGCATTCTCCAATAACAATGAAACCGGCACTTCTTTTAAATCCTGTTCAGTGAGGCCATATGTTGAAGGCTCCAACCGTTCCATTTCACGGGGCTGGTCTTTCAACGGATAAATGTCCGATGCCAGATGGCCATGCGCGCGGATAGCTTCCGCCATTTGGATAGCGCCAAGCACTTTCCCGAATTTATCGGACTTCACTTCTGCTGAAGCGGCAGGCTGCTCTACTTCGCCCGTTTCAGCCGGAGGTCCGTATTGCTTGAATAGCTCAGCGAATTCCGGATCAATCGATTCTGGCGACTCCTGGTAAATGTCGTACATTTCCATTACGTATCCAAGGTTCGGACCGCTGATGGAACTCCATGGGGATTTTGAATCTGAATAATTGCTAGACATAAAAAAACCTCCAACTATTTTGCCTTTAATGGCAGTCCTATAAATACGTATGTCTTCCATATTTTATCACGCAAACCGCTTTACACAAAGCAGAAGGCGTTCAAGCTATTGAAGAACAAATTTCCATTTCAATCTTACTACTTCCGTTGGAAAAAACAATGCTTTTGAGTGAAATTATTCACACATCAAAATGTAAAGCGCTTTCATTGCCATAAAAGCCCTTTATTTGAATATTATTGCAGCGGAGTTGTCTCTCTGCGGTAAAATTGCACCTGGTTTTTCCCTGATTTTTTTGACTCGTAGAGAGCCGAGTCCGCCAATTTCACGAGCTCTTCAAAATTGTCTCCGTCTTGAGGGTAAAAAGAAATGCCGATTGATGCTGTCGGGTTAAAACTGTGACCATCAATCTGCCAGCCTTCTTCCAGTTTTTGATGAATTCTATTGACCAGACTCATAATCTCCATTCCCGCTCCTTCAGGAGTTAAGCCAGGTGCGGCGATGACAAATTCATCCCCCCCGATTCGTGCAGCCAAATCAGCAGGGCCGATGGCTTCACTGAGGGCCCGCCCAAAGCTCGAAATAAATTTATCACCAGTATTATGGCCGAAGTTATCGTTGACGGACTTAAAGTCATCTCCATCGATATAGAGCAGCGCAATCCAATTATGCTGTTCAGCCGCCTGCTGTTCCAGTAGAGCAAATTCCTGCAACATTAACCGGCGATTCGGCAAGCGGGTCAGGCTGTCATGATAAGCCATAAAATGCAGTTCCTCTTCAAGTTTTTTCCGGTCAGTGATATCAAACATGATTGTCAGGACCTGGTAAATGGAGCCTTCTTCATCTTTTAACGGAATGATTGTCGTATCCACCCAGAAAAACTCCTTGTTTTTCTTCAGGGTCTTCATCTCACCTCGCCAAATTTCCCCACTAAGGATAATATCCCTTATATTGTCGTAAAAGGCATCCGGTATGACCGCTCTCCCGATTGTTGATATTTCCATACCCAGCAATTCTTCTTTTTCGTAACCGGTTGTGCCTTTGAAATTATTATTGGCAAACACAATTGCCCCTGAAGGCTCCCATATCGTAACCATAGCTGCATAATTCAGGGCATCTTTATAGCTATCCAGCACATTTTCGGTTTTCTTCAATTCTTCCTTTAACTGAACCTCGTCCGCCAGTTCCCGGTAAACGATCTGAAAAGCACGGATGGCACCGCCTACTTCCACCGGAGAGAAGCTGACGGAAAATTTCCTGCCCTTCCCCGTTTCCATTTTTGGGGTTGTGGTAAATGACGGAATGCCCTTGCCTTTTTCAACACTTCCGAGTTCAGCCAGGACTGTGGTTAAAAACCTTTCACTATTGGTTGGCAACGTCATGAAAGAATGGCTAATCCAGTGTTTCTTTGTAACCCCAAAAATAGTTTCATATGCCGGATTCATATCGATGATTTTGTAGTCAGAAGAAATCATGATCATCGGATCGACTGAATTTTGAACGAGCGATTGATAGAAAAGACAATCTTCTTCAATTAATTTCTGTTTGCCGACATTTTTTGACACAGCTAAGAAATACAGGCTGCCATCATGCTGAATTTTTGTAACCTCTGTTTCATTGGCCACATTATTTTTGGCAAAAAGATTGTAATCCCGGTATCGGTGAACACCGTTTTGGGATTCGGCGATGCGGTATTGCTTCTTTATCTCTTCCGCGACAGGAGCCGGCATACTGTCGTCAACTGTGCTGCCCGTCAGCTCCTGTTCGAATGTGGTGTGGCACAGAGCGTTGACATATTCGTAAATATAAGTGTCCCCCGCCTGGCGCATAAAAAACACCAGGTCATCGGAGCTGCCGTACAATAGATCCAATTGTTCCTTCGTAAAAGGGCCGCGCATAACATCACTCTTTCCTTTAGGCAAATTGCTGACCAACACGAGAAATTTTCTGGATGAATTTCTCATATTGCCGCTGTTCATCCAATTTTTCAGAGGACATAAATCCACCGTTTGCCGCCTCTTTTTCCCATTGGTATTCGTGCAGGGAAATCCGGGTAGCATTGCCTGTCAGCAATAATTGGTAGGTGTCGTCATCTTTCGTGATGGTGCATTTGACCATGCCGCCCGGGTTGTAGACAGCGACTTCACCGTAAGGCACAATACCGGCCATACAGCTGATAAGCGCGGAAGCGGTCATCGCTGTTCCGCAGGCATTGGTGAAACCGACACCCCGTTCAAAGGTCCGGACAAATATGCCTTGCTCCAGTTTGGTCACATAGCTGACATTCACACCGTCAGAAAACCAATCATTTTTTCCATTGAATTTTTCCGCCCACTCTCTCTGGTGGGAGCTGTCTTTCAGCATTTCTTCAGAAACGATGCCAATCAGATGGGGGTTCGGCACTGCTACAGCTGAAAACAGGATCTCCTCTGAGATTTCCGGTATCGGTTGAAGGATCAATTCCTGACGGTTTTCATATTCCATCGGCAAATCTTCCAGCCGGAATGAAATCGGCGAAATTTCGACAGAATATGTTTCAATCCCGTCCATCAGGGTCTTTTCTCTTCTGACTTTCAGGTCGGCTTTCATCGTTTCGATCACAGCCTCCTGAATGCCTTTCTTTTCGCAAACATAGCGGGCGACACAGCGCAGGCCATTGCCGCACATCGATGCTTCGGAACCATCCCGGTTGAAAACCCTCATTTTCGCATCTCCTGTATTTGAAGGGAGAATTACGAGCAGGCCATCGACACTTTCATCCAGTCCGCAAAGCTGCAATGCCAATTCGGCATAATTGCTCTGTTCCTGGCCTTCCACCATATAAAAAGTATTCATCGATCCATGAACTTTCTCTAAAGAAATTTTCATCTCGCTCACTCCATTATTAGCGTTTCTTTGTATGCGCCACGACCAATTTGGCCATTTCATAAGCAGTCTTTGGCGGCTCAGCCGCGTTCATATTCTCAATAAGCATTTCTTCGTCGGCTTTCAGTTGCTCCAGTGCTTTTAAAAAGTGCTCAGGGTTTGCTTCTTCTTCTTCAAGCACAATGGCAAAACCATTTTTGCGGAAAAGTTCAGCATTTAAAACCTGGTCGCCTCTGCTTTTCTGTTTCGACAAAGGAATCAGCAGCATCGGTTTTTTCAAGGCCAAAAACTCGAAGATCGAATTGGATCCCGCCCGTGAAACGACAAAATCAGTCATATGCAGTAAATGGGATAATTCGTGCGTCACATATTCAAATTGGCAATACTGGTCCAGCCCTTCCAATTGTTCATCTACATTGCCTTTGCCGCAAAGGTGAATCACGTTGTATGTTTTGAAAAGCTGTTCCAGGTTCGAACGGATTGCCGTATTGATCACTTCTGAACCTTGGCTTCCGCCCATCACCATAAGAACCGGCAAATCATTTTCAAAATGACAGATTTCCCGCCCTTTTGCTGCTGAACCATCCATCAATTCGCTGCGGATAACTGATCCGGTGCAAGTGGATTTCTCTTTAGGCACATGCTGCAGCGTCTCCTTAAAAACAGTGAATATATGATCTGCGAAAGGCATGGCGATTTTATTTGCCAGACCTGGCGTAACATCTGATTCATGGATGATGACGGGTATGCCCATCAGTTTCCCGGCCATCGCCACCGGCACGGACACAAATCCGCCTTTGGAGAATATGGCAGCGGGTTTCGATTTGCGGATGATGTTCAAAGCCTGGAACAGTCCTGCTGCAACCAGGAACGGATCGGTAAAGTTTTTCATGGAAAAATACCGTCTCAATTTCCCACTTGATATTGCATGATATTTGATCTCCGGGTAGGAGTCTGCGATCAATTCCTTTTCGATGCCTTTTTTGGAGCCGATATATTCAATATCGTAATCCATGCCAATAATTTCAGGAATCAACGCCTGATTGAGTGAAACGTGACCAGCAGTTCCACCGCCGGTCAATATGATGGTGCGCTTATTCATTATAAAAGCCTACTTTCATCTATTAATTTCCTTTACAGTTGCCCCTAAGAACCAATAAACAGCGCATTGTAATATGCTATACTTATCTTAATTTGCCCAATGGCTAGTGCAATTCAGGAGGATGGACCATGTATGAAACACACACGAAATATGAAAAATTAGATTTATTGGTAAAAATTGTTCTTCCGATTTTAATCACGCAAGTCGCTATGTATTTGGTAACATTTTTTGATATATACATGACCGCGCGCTATGGTACAGAAGACTTGGCCGGCGTGTCGATCGGCTCGTCGTTCTGGATTCCGGTTTATATCGGACTCGCGGGAATCTTAATGTCCATTACTCCAATTGTAGCACAATTGATGGGGGCCAAGAAAAAAGAAAATGTCAAAGAAGCCGTGCAGCAAGGGATTTACCTGGCGATCCTGCTGGCGATGATCGTCTTCGTCTTCTTTTTCCTTTTCATCGACCCGCTCCTCGGTTTGATGCAACTTGAACCGGTGGTCGCGGACGTGGCCAGCAGATATATCTTCTTTATGAGCCTTGGCCTCATTCCGCTGTTCGTCTATAATGCGCTGCGCTCTTATATCGATGCTCTTGGCGCAACACGGGTCACGATGGTCATCACCTTATTGTCGGCGCCGATCAATGTATTTTTCAATTACCTCTTCATTTTCGGGAATTTCGGTTTTCCGGAGCTTGGCGGTGCTGGTGCCGGTCTCGCTTCAGCAATCACCTATTGGCTGGTGCTGTTGATCGCTGCCGCAATCATTCAGACGCAGAACCCTTTTTCCGGCTATCAGATCTTCCATAATTGGGAGAAAATCTCGATTGTCCGCTGGAAGGAAATCAGCCGGATCGGCGTGCCGATCGGGATTTCCATTTTCGCCGAGACGAGCATATTCTCGGCTGTGACCTTCAT
This sequence comes from Planococcus sp. (in: firmicutes), assembly GCA_035461005.1. Classification (GTDB taxonomy): domain Bacteria; phylum Bacillota; class Bacilli; order Bacillales_A; family Planococcaceae; genus Planococcus. Next base: position 11,044 of record DATHVZ010000044.1, read on the forward strand.
GCTGGCGGTCTACGGGACCATTACGATCGCCGCCCACCAGATAGCGTTGAATTTCACTTCCTTGCTTTATATGCTGCCACTCAGCATCTCGATGGGCGCAACCATTCTTGTCGGGTATGAAGTCGGTGCCGGGCGTTTCAAGGATGCAAAGATTTACAGCTGGCTTGGAGTCGCTACGGCCATCGCAATAAGCTTTGTCTCAGCGAGCATCCTGTTCTTTCTCCGCGAACCGATTGCGGAATTGTATTCCTCCGATCCGGCGGTTATTGATCTCGCCGTCCAGTTTCTCGTATTCGCAGCGCTGTTCCAGCTGTCAGATGCCATCCAGGCTCCTGTGCAGGGCGCGTTGCGCGGCTATAAGGATGTCAACATCACGTTCATCATGGCGTTGATCTCCTATTGGGTGATTGGTCTGCCTGTCGGCTACCTGCTCGCCAGATTCACGGAATTCGGCCCCTTCGGTTACTGGATCGGACTTATCGCCGGACTGACTGCCGGAGCCGTTACGTTATCCATCAGGTTACTGGCCATTCAAAGAAGATACTGATTCGATCTTTTTGTACGGAATAAAAAAGGTATGTACCAAATTTTTCCGTACCTCGAGGTTGTGATTTTTATTCTTTCATCTCAGTGAATTTTGTTGATTTCCAAGCTTAATGAAGTGGTATTTCTCAAGTTAAACGGTTTTGCGAATGACAAAAAGCCGAACACATGCTTTTCTCAATTGAAAAGTGACAGGATTGAATTTTATGATCGGCAAAATGGGATTTATGATCGGCAAACAAGAGTTTATGATCGGCAAAACCGCTTTTATGATCGCCAAAAGTTGTTTTATGATCGGCAAAAAAAATTCTTCTTTAATTTGGAAGTTTAATTCTGCACTCCCTCTTTTTCGCTCAACTATTATCTATAAGTCTCCATATTAAATTCTATATTCTTTTTGTCCATTAAAAAAGCCGCCGGAAAATACCGGCGGCCGCAATTGCAGCTCAGTCCAACTGAGCTGCAATTTTTTTATAGACGTTGATCAACGCTTGTTTCTCTTCTTGTTGCAACGGGGCAGCATGAATCCGTTCCACCGCAAGCGCGAGCTTTTGCTCTTTCGATTTACGGACACGCGGATGGGTCAGTTCATCCCTCAATTCGATGGCGATGGACCGTTCCATCTCCTCTTCCGACTCGATGGATGCAGCCGATAAACGCTGTGGCCAAATCTTTCTGTAAGCGTCGAGCGTCATGGCAACTGGACTCCGTCAATGCCTTCGCCGATCACCACGATCTGCGGCTGCATCTTCATATACTCCGGCAGCCATTGCGCCATGCCATAAGCGTATTGAAAAGCATGCGGATATTTATCGCCTTCCAGCGGCACATAGCCTTTGATGCGGTAAACCGTATCCGGCAGATTTCTCAGCCATTGTTCGAAGGCCTCCCGTTTGACCGGTTCACTGAAGCGGAGTACTCTCGTGTTCAGATTCAATTTTCCGATCTCCGCCGACTCAACATCAGTTTTCGGACCTGTCGATATAGTCTCCATCAGCTTATATGGAATTTTGGATCTCGATGTCTGGACGATACGCGCTTTGGAATTTAAGGACTGGATACCGTAAATTACGTCTCCCTGTTCCTTGTCAGACAGCAAATCCATCTTATTCGCCAGGATCAGATCAGCATGGCGGATCTGTTCCAGGAATAGAGAACGGACTTGCGGCGACAAGCGGTCCCTGTCCAACCAGCGCTTGCTGTCAGCGACTGTGACAATGCCCCTGAAGTTCAGCTGTTCAGCAAATAACGGGGAAAAGATGGCGTCCAGGGCTTCCACCGGATGCGCCGCACCCGTGGTCTCAATCAACAGTACATCGAACTCTTCTTCTGCCAGCAATGTTTGAATTTGCGCTTCAGACTTTTCAGAGCCCGTGCAGCAAATACAACCGTCCAACAATTCCTTGAGCGGCACTCCATCTTCCACTTCATCGGAATCGATGGCAAGTTCACCCAGTTCATTCATGAATACAGCCGGCTTCAAGCCCGCATCCTTTATCTGGATCAGCATATTCTTCAGCAGCGTCGTTTTGCCGCTGCCAAGAAACCCACTGAATAAATAAACATCTTTCATAATAGCCCTCCTCTGAATTTAAACCCATCTATCAATACCTAAAGAAAAGGTCCGCTTCCGCGGACCTTTTAGCTTTATTCTTCAGAATCCTCTTCGGTTGCTTCAGCCTCTTCATCAGTTTCTGGTTCAGAAGCTTCGATGCCAGCTTCTTCCATGACAAGTTTTTTGGCTTCAAGAAGCATCGGGTCGTCTTCTTCAATTTTCGCACGCAGTGCATCCATCAAAGCGAAAGTGCTGTCGCCCGTAAGGATACCGGTTACTTCGAGTTCCTGGTCTTCCTGGAAACTCTCCACTGCCGCTAACATTGCATCTTCGAATACACCGTCGACTTCTCCGACTTCATAACCCAAGGCTGCCAGCATTTGTTCAGCTGTTCGCACTTGTTCTGAAATTGTGCCGTCCTTCAGTTCGAGCTCAGCATCAATATATGGCAATGAAGCATATTCAGGATAAGCGACTGCCACATCAGGTTTAATGCCTTTTTCATGAATCCAGTTGCCGTCAGGCGTCAGCCATTTGGCCGTCGTATATTTCAGGTTTGAACCATCTGCAAGGTCATTGGCTGTCTGCACAGTCCCTTTGCCGAAAGTAGTTTCCCCGACAAGCTGGATGCCGGCGGATTCGCTCATCGCTCCCGCAAGAATTTCGGATGCCGATGCGCTGCCTCCATCGATCAATAAGGTAACGGGTATCTTGACTTTATCGCCTTCGGTGGCCAGGTAAATTTCAGGATCAAGTCCTTTAGCCTGTACCTCAAACATTTCTTCGCCATCTTCGATGAAGAGATTGGAAATATCGAGTGCCGATTGCAATAATCCACCAGGATTTTGGCGGACATCGATTACCATTGCCTCCATGCCTTCTTCTTCCATATCAGTGATGGCTGTTTGCAATTCGTTGAATGTCTCCTGAGAAAAGCTGGTGATCTGGATATGGGCCACATTGTCCCCGATCATTTCCGAATAGACTGTCTCGATTGGAATTTCATCCCGGACAATTTTCACTTCAATTGGATCTTGCTGTTCCCCGCGTACAATCGTCAAAGTGACTTCCGTCCCTTTTTCACCGCGGATCAGCATGACAGCTTCAGATGTACTGAAACCTTGGATGCTTTCGCCGTCAACAGCGATAACCTGGTCATTGGGTAGAATGCCCGCTTTTTCAGCCGGGGAATTCTTGATCGGTGAAACAATCGTGATGTAACCGTTGCGTTCTTGCACTTCAGCGCCGATTCCTTCAAAGCTTGAAGAAATCCCTTCCATAAATTGAGACGCTTCTTCCTCATTCATATAATCCGAATAAGGGTCGCCAAGTGAATCGACCATGCCATTAATGGCTCCGTTGATCAATTGTTCCCGGTCAACATCCTCATAATATTTGTTCTGCAGTTCATCATATGCGGTATAAAGCTTCTGGAATTCCCGGCGTTCCGGAGAATTCACTTCGACCGCTTTCTCATCGCCAAAGGTCAGGGCGAAAACTGTCAATCCTGCTGTGGCCAGTATAAGCACCACCACCATCATTATGAAGGAAAATGTTTTCAGTCTTATATAATGCCCTTGAGGTTCTTCCACAGGAGGCAATTGCTCATTTCCTTCTTCAGGACGTTTATCATCCATTCATTTCACCACTTTCATAATTTCCGGTAAATCAGCATTCTTTTAGCCGGACTTCAATATTCGAAAAAAAGACTGTCTGGACAGTCTTTGTTTTTCTTATGGAAATTGGTTTACTCCTGGATTGCCGCGTCCAATGCAACGATGATCATATCGTTGAAAGTAATTTGGCGCTCTTCGGCAGTTGTCACTTCACCCGTCAGCAAATGATCGCTTACTGTCAGGATCGATAACGCCTGTGCGCCGAATTTGGCAGCCAGCGTGTAGAGTGCAGAAGATTCCATTTCGAGTGCAAGTACACCGTACTGCGCCCATTTTTCATGCTCTGCGTGGTCATTGTAGAAGACATCTTCCGTAAATACATTGCCGACACGCAAGTTCAGGCCTTTTTCAACGCCTGCGTTGTAAGCTTTCAACAGTAAATCGAAATCAGCTGTCGGAGCATACGTAACATTGCCGAAAATGATGGCATTCATGTTCGAATCTGTTGAAGCACTTTGAGCCAAAATCACGTCGCGGACTTTCACATCTTTGTGGATGGAACCGCACGTTCCGACACGGATCAGTTTCTTCACGTCATACTCGGCCAGCAATTCTGTTGCATAGATGGAAATGGAAGGAACTCCCATTCCTGTTCCCTGCACAGAAATGCGTTTGCCTTTATAAGTACCTGTGTAACCAAACATATTCCTTACTTCGTTATACAAAGTTACGTCTTCCAAAAACGTTTCCGCGATATACTTCGCGCGAAGCGGGTCTCCTGGAAGCAGAATCGTATCGGCGATATCGCCTTTTTTCGCATTAATATGAACACTCATGATAAAACCTCACTTTATTTTAGTCGTATTAATCATACTGTTTTTTGTGACTGAGTGCAATGAAGAGGATTATTGGCTGGTGTATTCGAACCACATTTCATCGAATATGGATGCTTTCATGACGGGATGCGCATGTTCTTCCAAATACCTTGAAATCTTTTCAAAATCCTTTGCGGTTTTCGGAAAGGAATGGTCCAGAAACATGGCATCGGCAAAACGGGAAAAGTCATCAGCATTCGTCTTTCCCCGATACGTTAGCGCAAAATGATAAAACGATTTTTCCATACTAGTTGGACCCACTCCTTCATTCAAATTTAAAACCCCGGACATCCGGCCCGGGGTCAAGCAATTCTTAATAGCCTTCTGGTTTATTCGAATAGTTCCTTGTATTCGGGATACCCCTCTTTATCAAGGTCTTCCTTCGGTACAAAGCGAAGCGCCGCGGAATTGATGCAATAGCGCAAGCCGCCCAGTTGGGATGGACCGTCCGGGAATAAATGGCCAAGATGTGAGTCGGCTGTTGCGGAGCGCACTTCCGTACGGCGCATTCCGTGGCTCGTATCAAAGCTTTCTTTCACTTCTTCCGTTTCGATCGGCTTAGCGAAGCTTGGCCATCCACAATGGGCGTCAAACTTATCTTTTGAACTGAACAACGGCTTGCCGGAAACGATATCCACATAGATGCCGTCTTCAAAATGATTGTCATATTCACCCTGGAACGGCGGCTCAGTGCCGCTTTCCTGCGTCACGTGGTATTGTATCGGCGTCAATTTCTTCTTCAAATCTTCCTTCATTTCCGATCACCCCAATTTCTTTGAATAAAAGCGGCTCTGCCGGATCCGACAGAATATCGCTCGTAATGCGCCGGATTTTTCTTATAATAATCCTGATGATAGGTTTCAGCCAAATAGAAAGGCTTGGCCTCCAGTATAGGCGTCACCACCGGTTTATCAAACTTGCCGGACTCATCCAGCTCTTTTTTCGATTGTTCAGCCGCTTCCCGCTGTTCAGCCGAATGATAGAAAATCGCCGGAGCGTAGGACGAACCCCGGTCAAAAAATTGGCCGCCCCCATCGGTCGGGTCTATTTGAGACCAAAATACTTCGAGCAATTTTTCATATGGGTAGATTTCGGGTTGGAATACAATTTCAACCGCTTCTTTGTGGCCTGTCCGATTTGTGCAGACTTGTTCGTACGTCGGGTTCTCAAGATCCCCTCCGGTATAGCCGCTGACAATCGATTCGATTCCCGGCAGGCTGTCGAATGGTTTAACCATGCACCAGAAACAACCTCCGGCAAACGTCGCTTTTTCGGTTTTCATATTCCTGCACCTCTTCCTATTGGGTAATGGTGACACGCAATCTGATATCGTCTTCTTCAAGATTAAAGGATTCAGCCCTTACGCTGATGCCGTCATCAAGCGGAATATCCGTAAGGCGCAAAAGAATTTCCTCTGCGCCGGGATTGACTTCCATAAAGTCCGGCAAATCGACAGAGTCACGCAATAATTTCAAAGCAGATTCCGGCGGAATATCGAGCATCCCCACATTGACCGATTTCTGCTCCAACAGAAGATTTCCATCTTCCTGCACATGAGGTTCGAAGCTCAGCAGGATCGGCAATGTCATTGAAAAAATCTGCAGTTCCGTCGACAGCGATACATCCTCGTTTACCGATAAAGTAAGCGGTATCGGCTGGTCTTTCATCGCATCCTGGATATAGGTGTTGGCGATGCCTTCAAAATCGGCCTTGGAAGTTCTTACTGTAACAGTATTGCCTTCGGCGTAAGACCTTTTATCCGCCTCATAGCTTACATAGTCCTTTGCCGGTATTGTTATATAAAACACGAAACCGATTAAAACCAGTATATTAACGGCCAATAATACAATAAATGCCGAGCGCCATAATTTCATTTCCCCTCAACTCCTGTCTTCGAATATCAATCCGCATTCTCCCATTCGTTCCAAAATCCGTTCTGTCATTAAATCGTAGCCTTTTCCATTTGGATGGAAGAAATCCGAGTGATAAACAAGATTGTCATTGCCTTCAAAAAGATCCTGGACCGGGACAAAACAGGCCTGGGGGTCTTCCGCCAGAGTTTCTTCCATTGAATTATTATAAGCTGCCATTATTTCGTCGAATTCCTGTATTTCATCCGTAATCAGTGAGAAGGGATTGTATACGCCAACCATGATCAGCGGCGCATGGGGATTTATCGAACGAATCGTGGAATAAATATTCTGGTAGCGGTTCTCATAGAGGAGCAGCTCTTCTGAAAAAGCTTCAAGATTCAAATTAAACAGGTCCCTTTTTACGATACGCATGATATCATTGCCGCCGATGGTCATGACAATATAATCAGCTTCGGTTACCGGTCCGGTCAATTCGCCTTTTTGGAACATTGCCAATAATTGGTCGCTTCTCCGTCCGCGTTTGGCTGTATTCTCAACAGCAGCTCCGTTGACACCGGGCCAACTCCTTATTTCTGACGTCAGCCGCCCAACATAGCCTCCCTCGTTATCTTCATCTCCCACCCCTTGCGACAGCGAGTCGCCCAGTGCAGTGATGATCAATGCCCGCGGAACAAAGTTCGGAGGCACCTGATAACCGGAAAAAGCCGTCTGGACCCGTGGTACAGCTTCGTCATTGCCGAAAATAAAAGAGGAGCTGCATCCCGCTAATAAGACTGTGGCTACTAATACGATAAACAGGATGCGTTTCACTCTTTTCTCTCCTTTACTTTCATGAAAAAATTATTCCGTATAAAACATAAAGCCGATTGCGCCGATGCCGGTATGGGTTGATATGACGGGCGTCGTGAAATCGAATTTTATATCAGTGAATCCTGATTCGATAATGCGGTCTTTTAACGGTTGGGCCATCGCCAATCCATTGGCATGGACCAAACCGACACCTTTCACAGTTTTCCCTTTTGTCCGTTCGATAAAATCTTCAAACAGAAAGTCGACAACTTTTTTATGGCTGCGCGCCTTCAATACCGGAGTATATTCACCGCCATCAAGGGAGGCAATCGGTTTGATCTTCATAATAGAGCCGACCAGTGCCCGGCCTTTCCCGATTCGTCCACCTTTCACCATATTATCGAGGGTGTCAAGCACAACATATAACTTGGTTTTGCGTCTGATACCATCCAGTTTCGCTACGATTTCTTCCATCGAGCTGCCGGCACGCGCCATTTCCGCAGCTTCAATCACCTGGAAGGAAAGCGCGAAAGAAATATACCGGGAATCAATAACCGTTACATCTGTATCACTCAATTCTGCCGCGGTGCGAGCCGATTCGACTGTTCCGCTCATTCCGCCAGTCATGTGGATTGACAGGACCTGATCGCCGTCTTTGCCCAATTCATCATAAAGCTCTTTAAAGACTCCAGGAGCAGGCTGCGAGCTCTTCGGCAGCACTTCCGATTTTTCCATCAGACCAAGAAACGATTCCGGTTCGAGATCAACCCGGTCCAAATATGTTTTGTCCCCTATTTGAATGGATAACGGCACCATATGCACGTCATATTCCTTTAAAACTTCAGGACGAAGATCCGAGGTCGAATCCGTCACTATGTGAATCCTTGACATGACATCACTTCCTTCTAATTATATACCTTATTCCCTATTCTAAAAATATACTCGGACCTTAGCAAATAATATGTCCTTTTATAACTCGGTGCCAAAACAACAAGCATTCTACACGAAGATGCTACTCCGGTCGGTTAAGAGCTTGCTCAATTGTGTCCCTGACAAGGTTGATTGCTTCTTTCGAAGGGAGTGCAGAGAAGACTTCGGCCGGTATTGGCTCGAGTATCTGAAGCAAGACTTTAGCCGGTTTTATTTGGTTATTATTTTTCTCCATTATGTCAGCAGTGCCTCTTATCGCAATTGGCACAATCGGCACCCCGCCTTCAATGGCAATGCGCATGAATCCGGCTTTGAATTCACCCAACCCCTCACCCTTGCTTCGCGTTCCTTCAGGAAAAATCAGCATGGAGTGTCCTTGTTTCAGCTTTTCAGCAGTATCAGTGATTGATTTCAAAGCACTTCTGCGATTGGTGCGGTCGATGAAGACACAATTCATATCTTCCATATATATCGGAATCACCGGCAACTTCTTCACTTCTTTTTTCGATATGAAGCCGAACGGTTTCGAAATGCTGGAAAGAATTACCGGAATGTCAAAATTCCCTTCATGATTGCTGACGAAAAGGACAGGGCCCTCCGGCAATAAGTCCCGTCCTTCTACTGAAATCTCACTTTTGGTGCGCCGCATAATGCCTGACGCCCATTTCATCGGTTCTGTATGAATCAATTCATCGTACTCTTCAATGGTCATATGAGGCTTTTTCTTTTGGAAGCTTTTGAGCTTCATTGCGACCAGCGGCAAGTATCCGAATAGAAAAGAAAAAGTCCTTATAGTTCTAAACAATTTGTGATCCTCCAGTGTTGCGGTCATAGATCAAATAACTGTAGGGGATGCCGCCTGAATCAAAACGTTGGGATTCAGAAACGAGCTTCCACCCATCTCCATAATCCGGGAAAAAAGTATCCCCTTCAAATTCTTTGTGGATCAATGTAATGTAAAGTCGGTCAGCCTGCGGAAGGATGCTTCTGAAAATCTGTTCCCCGCCGATGATCATCACTTCTTCATGGAATTCTTCAGCGAGGCGGACAGCCGCTTCCAAGGAATGGACAACGTCTGCACCTTCAATCTGCAGGTCTTTGTTTCGGCTGACAACAATATTTCTCCGTTTCGGCAAGGGCCGGCCAATGGACTCAAACGTATTTCGTCCCATGACTATCCCTTTGCCGACTGTATGTTTCTTAAAATAGGCCAGATCTTCCGGTATATGCCAAGGCAACTGATTGTCTTGGCCGATGACATGCTTTGGATCATGGGCCACCATCAATGAAATCATCTATTTTCCCCCTAAACAGCGACAGGTGCTGAAATCCGCGGATGCGGGTCATAGCCTTCTATACTGATATCGTCTATTGTCAAATCAAAAATCGATTCGACACTTTCATTAATCTTTAATGTCGGCAAGTCCTTCGGTGTTCGGCTGAGCTGCTCGTTTACTTGATCGAGGTGATTCACATACAAATGGGTGTCTCCTGTTGTATGCACAAAATCTCCGACTTCCAAACCGCATTCTTTCGCAATCAAATGGGTCAGCAGCGCGTAGGAAGCGATATTGAACGGCACCCCCAGAAAAACATCAGCACTGCGCTGATAAAGCTGGCACGATAGTTTGCCGTCAGCGACATAGAATTGAAACATGATATGGCAGGGCGGCAACGCCATATCATCGACAAACTCCGGATTCCACGCCGTCACCAGATGGCGCCTTGAGTCCGGATTCTTTTTAATGGACTCGATGACATTTTTCAATTGGTCAATCGTACCCCCGGTTGTCGTCTGCCAGGAACGCCATTGTTCGCCGTAAACCGGTCCCAGATCACCGTATTTTTCAGCAAAGATCGGATCCTCAAGAATCCTTACCTGGAATTTTGCCATCTCGTGTTTGTAAAGAACGGCAAATTGCTCGTCCCTTTGGGCACGGCGTCCGAAATCGGTCATATCCGGCCCATCATACTCTTTGCTGGAAACCCATTGCCCGAAAGCCCATTCATCCCAGATGTGGTTGTTTTCAGCAATCAGCGTTTTTACATTCGTATCCCCTTGTATAAACCATAACAGTTCAGAGACGATGAGGCGGAATGCGGTTTTCTTCGTCGTCATCAGCGGAAATCCTTCAGCAAGATCGTAGCGCATCTGATATCCGAATACGCTCAGCGTGCCCGTTCCTGTACGATCTTCTTTTTTTGTTCCGTTGTCCAGTATATGTTCGCAAAGATCCAAATATTGTTTCATATTATTCGCCTCCATTGTAGGTTTAATCATAACAAAAACTGCTGTATTTACATAGAATAAGAAAAAACAGCCTCAATTTTCGGCTGCTTTACTATTTATCGCTATTCTTCTATTAGGAGAGCCATTTCGGTGGTGTGTTTTTTGACCAGTAAATGTCCCCAAGGGTGATGTGCTGCTGGAAATTATCTTCCTCCAGATGGTAATGGAAATTGAAGTAATAGCCTTCCTGCGGCTTCTTCTCGGTACGCACGTGGAAACGGATCTTGTCTTTATTGGTTTCCGTATCGTAAATATGGAAAATCTTCTCCGAATGGTCACCGGAAGGTTTCTGTGAAATCGCCAGTCTGCGCAAGCTGTCGGAATCCACCTGTGCAAGATGCAGATCAATCGCCTGCTGGATATTCGGCAAAATGGCATTTTTGAATTCATCCTCGATTACCGGGCCGATGCGCGAACCGAATTTCATATACGCCTGCTGTTCGGCAGTCTGATGTACGGTATCAAGTATGGTCGGATTATTATAGTAGAATTCCGACGGATCCAGCCAATCATATGTAATTTGAGTATTCGGACTTTTTTCCACATGGGTTTTCAGTTCAGCTTTTTCTTCAAGCAGGTTTTCCCAGATGGTATGGTTGGGAGGAATCATGCCCAGACTCAGAACAGCTACTGCCACCACAAGCGATTTTTGCCACCAATTTTTCATCTCAATCACCCTCGATTTCGGACAATTTTTAACCAACTGTGTTTAATTATACGAATTATATTGGTAAAGGTTTCATCTTCTTGAAATTCATTGTACAATAAAAATAGTAAATACGCGCTGTTTTTTTGAAAAAGGAGGAATTTTTCATGGATGCATCAATCCTTATCGGCTTAGGTCTCCTGCTAATGCTCGGGTACTTGACTTCATTAAGCTTCACCGACTAATATCTTTTGCCTTATGAAAAGCCCCTCCAGCATAGCCGGAGGGGCTTTTGTCATTCAAGAAAATTTAATGACACCGTAATGGAATTTCGTATTCGGGCGAACGCGCCGGGTAAAACCAAACTTCTCAAAATCCTGTGAGCGGAAGTGCGCTTTCAACACGACCGCTTTTTTGGCGGCCCTTTTCGCTTCCCTCATCCATTCTGCCGTCAGCTGGCCCATATCGGCGCTGCTGCGAACAGGCGTAAAATTGGAGGATTCCTTTATTTCTTCGGTAAACATCGGGTCCATATAGATGACATCGAAAGAATCATCCTCCAGCGTTTTTAAATAGGCAATGGAATCCATCGCCAGCACTTCGATCCGGGTCATGGCTTCTGTCAGGTGTGGCATCGTGGTGTACCGCTGAAGGCCATTGCTGATGATATAGGCGATATTCGGGTTGCTTTCGCAGCCGATGACTTTCCCTTCCGAGCCGACATGCTGAGAAACCGTTATGGCATCAGAAGCCATCCCCAGCGTACAGTCAAGAAAGCTGTCGCCTTTATCGAGGCCTGAAACTTCAATAAGCGGATCCTTTTCCAACGGCCGTTTTGTCCGGAATGCCGCTGAATTCGGGTGAAAAAAGAACGGCTCCGCTTTACCCACTGGGTAAAACTCAAGCCGTTCTTTGGAAGCCACCAGGATATCCATTTGTTCATCGGTATGCATCTTATCGATGGAACGCTTATTGCGGACAATAAATTGGATATCCAGCTCTTCAGCAATCCTCTGGGCTTCTGCAATAATTTTTGCAGTCGGCCGGTATGCTGTAGTGACCATTCTCTTCATTACTCTGCAACCTGTTCCAATGCCTGCACCAAATGGTCACGGATATCTTCGACTGAATGGTCTTCAATCTTTTCGCGCGGAATGAAATAGGCAAGTTTGCCGTCCTTCAATACTGCGATTGACGGCGATGACGGCGCAACTTCTTCGAAATAACTGCGCATCTGTGCTGTTGCCTCTTTATCCTGCCCGGCGAAAACTGTCACCAGATGATCCGGTTTGGCCGCTGTGTTGTTCAGCGCTTCAATGACTCCAGGACGTGCAAGCCCTGCGGCACAACCGCAAACCGAGTTGATAACAGCCAATGTCGTGCCGCCAGCCGAACTGACATGGCCAGTCACGTCATCCGCAGTCAGCAATTCCGTGAATCCGTGCTCAGTCAATTCCTTGCGCATCGGTATAACAATGCCTTTCATGTACTCATCATATGCATTCATATATTTTACCACCTTAGTTTTTAATACTCTCCCACTTCTTCAGTGAGTTCCCTGATTCTATTCTACCGGAATCTTCAGGTGATTTCATGCATTAGAGGCTATTAATATTTCGTGTATTCATTATTGATGTAATCGAGGAGCGCTTCAAATTGATCGGCTTCGTACCATTCATAGGGCACCCGCTGATCGAAATTTCCGTCTTCCTTGATTTTCAGGCTGGTCGCTGATAATTGCAAAATGCGGGCATCGTCAACATCGTCGCCTTTATCTGCAATGGCGTGGTCCTTGAAACGTTCCAAAATCTTTTTGAAAAGTTCATCCCGTGCCTCTTCGTTCTTGAATCCCCATGATTCATACTTGCCCCGGCTGATAATTTCGATTGAATAGATATTCGTTTCCATCATAAACCCCTCCTTGAAATTCCGAAGCCAATAAACGCTGTTTCAGAACGTAATACCTCTTTCAGGGCTCACGGAAACATTCTGTCCTGCAATCGAATCCAATAATGGCAATAAAAATAACCAGCGGCATATGGAGCCGCTGGTTTCTTTGGTTCAATAAAATTATTGTTGGCCTTTCATTGCCTGGCGCGCTTCGGTCATCTGCTTCCAGACGGAACCTTCCGCTTCTTCGCCCTGATCGATTCTGGCAATTGCCATTTTCACTTGAAGCTTAACTTCAAATTCCGGGTCGTTTTCAGCTTCCACCAACGCAGGGAGTGCCGCTGCCGTCCCCGTTTCGTACAGGAACATCGCTGCACGCCAGCGTACCAGCTTGTTTTTGTCTTTCAAGGTTTCAATCATGATCGGTTCGAATTCTTCAAAGCCCAAATCACTGATTGTGTCGCCGGCAGTCCTGCGAACCGCCCAGCTTTTGTCTTTCATCGCCCGTTCAATAAACGGGACGACCGCTTTGTCAGCGATGTCGCCAAGATAGATGGCAGCCTGTCGGCGGATCGACATCTTGTCGTCATCCAGCGCTTTGTCCAGCAAAGGAAGGTCATCCAGTTCGGCTTCGATCATCTGGTCAAGCAATTGGAAGCGTGTTTCCCATTCCGGCACATCAAATTCATCTGCCGTCACTTTGCGTCCGCGGGAAACGGCTTCCTGTTTTTCGGCATCTTTTGTTTGTGTCAATGCGTCGAGGCGTTCCTGAGGGAAGGCCGCTTCAATTTCTTCGACAACGCTGTTGCCGATTTCATCTTTTTCCCCGTAACGGACGCCGTAATCAACCCATTTGCGCTGCAACAGGTAGTTTTCTTCAGTCGGATCCAAGACGACGCTCATCGCGGTCACAAAACGTTCCGGCATGCCAAAGCGTTGTTCTGAGCTATTGTCAAAAACTTTGACCTGCAAAGGAATGCCTTTGAATTCCTGGACGTGGACATAGACTTCCCCGAAATGTTCATCCAATTCGATTTCCTGTTCGGTGCTTTCACTGTCTTCGCCTAGAGCCCGTCTGACGTCCGCCAGAATATTCTCCCAGGCAAATTTGGCTGCTATACGCTCCACTGCCAGAAAATCGGCCACGTGGTATACGCCTTTGACGCCTTCGATCGCCAGGATGTCCCGGATTTCAGTCGGTGCCCCTTCCAGTTTACCCTGGTTGTAATTATGGCTTTTACCAAACGGCAATTCCTGGTCTATAATGACTTTCATCGTATTCGGGCTTGGTGTAGGTTCAATCGTTTTGATCTTCACAAAAATCCCTCCTGCAAGTAATGATTTACCCTTCAGCAATTTCCTGTAGGTATGTCCAACGGTCAAGCTTCGCGTCGTATTGCTCTGTCAGTTTCTCGACTTCCGCTGTCAGCGTGCGCAGTTTATCGTAATCCGCTCCGGCTGCAGCAACTTCCTTTTCGCGTTCTTCGATTTTCGATTCCAATGAAGAGATGTCTTCCAGAATCGTATCGTATTCCTGCTGCTCTTTATAGGTCATTTTTTTTTTTGGTTCTGCCTTCGGTTCTGCCTTCGGTTTTTCCGGTGTCAATGTTTCGACCGGCATTTTATTGCTGTCCGTTAAAATGCCTGGCTTTTCTTTAATATACTCTGAGTAAAGCCCCTGGTATTCTTCAATTTTCCCAGTGCCGGTCGTCCATAATTTATGGGCAATGCGGTCGAGGAAGAAACGGTCATGCGAAATTGTCAGCACGACACCCGGGAAATTCTCAAGGAAATCCTCCAGAACACCCAATGTCTGGATATCGAGGTCATTTGTCGGCTCGTCGAGAAGCAGGATATTCGGCTGTTCCATCAATAGTTTCAACAGATACAGACGCTTCCGTTCCCCGCCTGACAATTTGCCGATCTGCGTGCCGTGGCCGTTTGAAGGAAACAGGAATCGTTCCAGCATTTGGGTAGCGGACAGACGGACCCCTTTTTCGGCTTCGTAATCATTGGAAATTTCCTGGATATACTCAATCATCCGCTGAGATTCGTTCATTTCAGGGAGGTGCTGCGTGAAGTGGGCAATTTTTACGGTACTGCCGTATTCGAGCTTGCCTTCGGTCGGTTCATATTCCCCTGCTATCAATTTCATGAGCGTGGATTTCCCCGCTCCGTTCGGGCCGACGATACCGATCCGGTCCCCCCCCTGCAACAGGAAGTCAAAGCCGCTGAAAATCTGCTTGTCGCCGAACGACATGCCGACATTTTCACCTTCGATGATTTTCTTGCCGAGGCGCTGGCTCTGCATCGACAACTCAAGAGATGTATGATCGTTCTCTTTGTGGACATTTTCTTTTATTTCGTCAAAACGCTGGATTCTGGCCTTTTGTTTTGTCGAACGCGCTTTTGCTCCGCGGCGGATCCATTTCAGTTCCGAACGGAAGCGGTTTTCCAGTTTATGCTGGGAAGCGGCTGCCATTTCTTCGCGCACCGCACGGTTTTCCAAATAATCCCCGTAATTCCCTTTATGGGTATACATCGTCTGGTCAGCGATTTCAAAAATATGCGTTGACACCGCATCCAGGAAATAACGGTCATGCGTCACGAACAGCATTGCCGAATTCATGCGCAGCAAGGTTTCCTGCAGCCATTCGGTGGAGATGGCATCCAGATGGTTTGTAGGTTCATCCAGAAGAATCAGATCGGATGGCTCGATAAGCGCTTTGGCAAGAGCCACACGCTTGCGCTGGCCGCCTGACAATTCACCAATCGACTGATCGAACATATCGATGCCGAGTTTCATCAGCGCCGTTTTTGCCAATGCATTGATGTCCCAGGCGTTTTCACGTTCCATGCCTTCCTGGATCCTCATCAATTCATCCTGCAGTTCCGTGGAACTTGAATCTATCATCATATTTTTCAAGGCTTCTTCGTAAGACCGGTTCAATTGAAGAATCGGTGACTCACCGGAGAAAACCGTTTCCAGTACTGTAAGTGATTCATCAAATTCAGGATCCTGCTTTAAATAAGTGATTTCGTATTTTTTCGGGTGATCCATCGAAATCGAATCCGCATCCATTTCCCCTGCGATAATCGACATCAGTGTAGATTTCCCTGTTCCGTTGACTCCGATCAAGCCGGCACGATCTCCCGGGTACAATGAAAATTCAACGTCCTTGAATAGTGTTTTCGCTCCAACAGTTTTCGTAAGTTTAGTGATATTTAAGTGGCTCATGCATTACCATCCGTTTCTTTTTTAAGTTGCTCTAAAAAGGATAGCATAAATTGATGGCGTTCATCAGCTATATGCTTACCAGTTTCCGTTAGCATCATGTTTTTTAATAGCAGCAGTTTCTCATAAAAATGTGTTGCGCTGCTGGTTGGCTCTTCCCGGTATTGTTGTTCCGTCATGCCGCTTCTCGGCATTTCATCCCAGTCATACAGTTTTCGCCCTTTTGCTCCGCCATAGGCAAACGTTCTCGCTATTCCCACTGCACCGATTGCGTCAAGGCGATCCGCGTCCTGGACGACCTTCGCCTCGATGCTCGATGGAGCTTCACCGTTGCCGCCCTTGAATGAAACCTGGCGGATGATTTGCGAAATCTGACTGCTCTGCTCTTTCGAAAGCCCGAGCGATTCAAGAATTTCTTTTTCCGGGTCTGCTCCATTTTTCGTGTATTTCGGATCTGATGCATCATGGAGCAGAACAGCCAGTTCAACGATGAAGGGGTCGGCCCTTTCCGTTTCCATGATCCGCTCCGCGTTCCCGAGTACCCTTTCGATATGCTGCCAGTCGTGGCTGGCATCAAAGGTATCGTAGATTTCTTTCACCTGCGTTCTGCATTTATCGATGACCTGTTCTGTCATATTCGCGCTCCTCAGCCTTATAATAGCGGCTCTATATTTTCTTCGTCAAACCTGAAATTGACGGTTTCATGGGCTTGGTGTATAGTATATGCATCCATTAATACTATGTTAATGGTACCACGAAAGTACTCAATACCAAGGGGGAACGTGCATGCACCAGGGAACAGTTAAATGGTTTAACACGGAAAAAGGCTATGGTTTTATTGAGTATAACGATGGCGACGATGTATTCGTCCACTTTACCGGCATTAAGGGCGATGGTTTTCGCACTTTGCAGGAAGGCAAACCCGTCTCATTTGAGATTATTGATGGAAATCGTGGTCCGCAAGCCGCAAACGTAATTGAACTGGAATCAGAATAATATTGTTTCTATATGAAGAGATGCAAAAAGCAGAAACGGCTCAGCCGATTCTGCTTTTTTATTTATTGGTACCGACTTTATTCAATTCATTGCCCAAAAACTGCAGCTGTGTGCCGACCGTGCAATTGCTGATGCAGAACCGATGGGCTGCGGTTTTCCCTTGCTCTTTGCGCAATTGAGTCCTGACAAAGCAACCTTCGCAATAGGAAGCCAGCATTTCATCTATTTCGTTGATGATTGATAGTTTGTCCACTTGCTCACCTCTTAATAAAATTGCTGTTTCATCATTCTACTACTTGTTTGTTTTTTATTCCAACAATAGTTATACTGTCAAAGGATTTAGTCTACAGTCCAAGCGGTTCGTAAACTCCCGCTTTACCAAAACTAAGGAGGAAATAGATTTGTTTAATGAACTTTTAGGCCTGGGCTTTGTCCTGACCAATTTTGTAATGCTGATCGTCATGTATAAGCTGTTCGGCAAAGCCGGCTTGTTTGCCTGGGTTGCCATGTCCACCATCCTGGCGAATATCCAGGTGACCAAAACGATTGAAATCATCGGTTTGACGGCAACACTTGGAAACAGCCTGTATGCATCGACTTTTTTGGCTACCGATATCCTCAATGAGAAATATGGCAAGAAAGAAGCGAAAAAAGCGGTTTGGCTCGGTTTCTTCTCACTCCTATTCATGGTGATTGCCATGCAATTCGGCTTGAAGTTCATACCAGATGACAGTGATTTTGCACACGGTTCACTGGAAACCATTTTCGGTCTTGTTCCGCAAATTGCCGTTGCCAGTATGATTGCCTATTTAGCGAGCCAGCATATCGACGTGCTGATATTCTCGGCTCTTCGAAAAGTGTTTCCGAAAGACAGCCAGTTCTGGATCCGCAATAATGGCTCCACTTTGCTGAGCCAGTTGCTCGATACGCTTATTTTCACCAGCATCGCATTTTACGGTGTTTTTCCGTTCGATGTCTGGGTACAGATTTTCATCTCTACCTATATTCTGAAATTTATCGTGTCCATCCTCGATACGCCATTCGGCTATCTCGCGAAGTGGATCACCCCAAATGACGAAAAGCAGGTGTAGAATATGCTTGAAGTTTTTATCGACGCCGCAACGACCGGTTCACCCAAGGTTAGCGCAGTCGGCATTTTTATCCGCGGCGAAGGCCATGTGATCAAATGGAGCGAGTTTGTCGGCGAAATGGACAATCATGTCGCCGAATTTACGGCCTTGGTCAAAGGGCTCGAGCTTGCAGCAGACTTGACGACGGATATGGTTTCCATAAAAACTGACTCCAAAGTGGTCGCCGATGCGTTCGACCGCGAGTTCATTAAGAACCCAAAATTCAAGCCGTTGCTAGACGAAGCGCTGGCGTTGTCGAAGACGTTCTCCTATTGTTTCATCAAGTGGATTCCGACTTCCCAGAACCGTGCCGCCCATGATTTGGCGGGTACAGCCCTTCGTGCGGAGAAATGAAATAGCATTAGATACTAGTAAAATTGAATATCTTTTTTCACTCAATTCCCAAGATGGGGCTGTTTTCTGATAAGATATAGGGAGTATAAGTTATTGGAGGAAGATTATGAGATCAAAATTGGGCACCGCACTTGATATTTTCATCCTGGTCATTGGACCATGGATCATTTACACTCGTATCGTTGAAGTCATGGACAGCGGACCGGCTGTTTATCCGATTATCTCCATTGTAATTGTGACCTTGGCTGTCGTTTTCGCCATCTACAATTTGTATGTATTGTTCAGTAACAAACAGCAAGATAATACGAGAAAGTAGCCGGAAAGGTGATCCTGTGAATTCTGTACTTTTTTATATAATTCCCCTTGTCGTTTACGCAATCGTCAATAATACGGTCGATAATCTTTATTGGCCTCATTTTCTTGTATTGCTGTTATCTTTTGTGGTGTTTCAGTTGGCACGCATCCGTTACCCGAAGGATAAAATACCGACAACCGCCAAAGTTGCCCAGGCTGCATTTTATGTGTTGACCGTGGCTATCATTTTCCGGGATCATTTTTTGGAACCCTTGATCGTCAATGTATTGCTTGGCGTAACAATCGGTCTCGTCATCATTGAAATTATGCAGGGCAAAAAGCAGGCTTCCAAGTGAAGCCTGTTTTTTTGCTGTCGAGAAACTGCTATTTTCCCAAATCATTTCGCTCTAGGCGGAAGCTTTCCGCGGGGAGCGGCCTGAGCCTCCTCGTTCGCTTTTTCCAACAACATCAAAGATAAAATCAAATGGTTCCATATTCTCTTGCTTAAAACAGTCAAACTTCTTCACTGTCCGTTTTTTTGGTTTGCTGCAGAATAAAAAAGATGCCGGCTGTGCCTGCCAACATTGATGGCACTGATCCGGAAAACAGGTAAATCCATTGATCCGTAGACATTGAAATGATCATAAAAATCATGGGAAATCCGATTAACAAAAATAATGATACAAACAAGGCAATCTTCATTGAATTCCTCATAAGGCACCTTCTTTCCGGATTACAAACCAGCAACGCATTTACTTTATGAATTTAACCATCAGATCTTCATCGATATAGCGTTCTCCCATTTTCATTGAATGGATTTCTATGCCATATATTTCAAAACCATATCGGAGATAAAAATTCTTTGCCCGCAAATTATGGGATGCAACCATCAGATCAAGTCTCTCAAGACCCTCCCATCCATCGGCATATTCCATCAATTGCTCCATCAGAGCATTTGCTACTCCAGTACCGCGGAACTGTGGTGATACATAAACAGCAACAATGAAAGCCCTGTGGTTCATCTTCGGAACTGTGTTTCTTGTGAGTGTCATATTCCCAATCAAACGTCCTTCTTCGTAAGCACCGAAAGTCACTGCGTCTTCCGAGGCCAGGTTTGCCCGTGTTTTGTCGATTGGCCTGTTCAATGCATCTTCGTATAAAGTTGAAAACGCGTCGGGGCTGTCCAACAACGCTTCGAGCCTCAGTATGTAATAGGCTTCCGCATCTTGTGGTGTCATTATTTTAATTTCCATCAGCTCTAACTTCCTTCTCATATGAATTTCTGGATGACCCTTCCTTTGCCATCCTGAAACGCAACTTCGGCGTATGCCCCGTTAACAAAAATAATCTGCGGAGGCATATGTCCGCAATCCACGTCGTAGATTATCGGAATGCCAAGCTCTTTTTCCAGATCCCGGTACATTTTCTCTGCTGTATAGCCTTCGGTTGGTTGATTTGCCGGACTTCTGCCGAACAGGATGCCTGAGCAATTTTCAAACCAGCCGGCGTATTTCATCTGCGTCAATGAACGCTTCAAATCCGCTACCGACATTTCACAATTTTCCAGAAACCAGAGGACCGGTTCTCCCGGAATGTGCTTTTCACGGAATGCACCCACGTTTCCATACGGAGTTCCTGCGGCATGGTGAATTACATCAATGCAGCCGCCCAGGAGCCTGCCATTGAAACTTACATCCCTTCCTGAAACCGTCTTCCATTGTGTTTTCTCTGTCAGATGAAATACTTGTGGCGACGGATTTTCATGATCCCAGCTCCTTTGGAAGGAGTCAGAGGAAAACTGTTCAACTTCTCCCCCATTTTCAGTGCTGAGAACTTCGATCCATTTGGCAGTCGTTTTATCGGTCTTCGGTCCACGCAAATCAATAATGTTTGTGCCATGAGCCGTTGCGATTCCTGTGTTCAATGTAATGGCAAACAGCAATAAGCTAACATCCGAATAGCCGAGCACCCATTTCGCTTCAATTTTACTGAAGTCCAGATGTTCCAGAATTTCAATGAGCAATTCTCCGCCCCACGGTGGAATAATGGCATCGATTTCAGGATCCTGAATCATTTCCATGAACTCTTTCGCTCTGACGTCAGCCGGCGCCGATTTCGCATCGTGCTGCGTCCAGGCAGTTTTTCCGACCTTTACATTGAACCCTCTTTCCTGCTGGCGTTTGATCGTCCCTTCCAGCAGGCCATGAAGCTCCCTTTCAACTCCGGATGAAGGGGCTGTTACCCCGATCGTCCGGACCGTTCCGGATGGATACTGGATCATGTCAAAACTCCTCTCATCAGTCTGTAAATCTCCCTTCAGCTAATCGTCAGGACTGCTATAAGCATTCCAGCTAATATGATCCCACCCAATATAAATAGAAAGACATGCATCAGAAACTCGAGAAATTTATTGCCTTCACGGTCCAGCGGTTTGGCATTCACATTCGCAACGCCATAGGATAAACCGGTTTCTTTCAGATGTTTTGTTTTCCGGAATTCCTTTCTGCTCCTTCTTGGCTCCATAAAACCCCTCCTCAATCAGTTTATGTATATTCAGTGTGTGATTATATTCATTATACTAAAGATAATTTGATATGAAAGACCTACTTTCAAAAAATTCCGAATACTTTAACAGAAGCTTTTTGACTTCACTTAAAGTTTTTTTAAAATTGTGCTTTTTCATCAAAAAAAAGAACCCCAAAACGGGATTCTTGAATCAAGTCTGAATTTGCCGAGAAGATTTGATGCTTTTAAGTCCCAGGAATGCCTGGAAAATCCCCGCAATTGAGCAGAGTATGATGGCCGCATAACCCAAGCCTGTAATCGGCTGCAGCATCAGTGTCCTGACAACAATCAACAACAACATGGCAGCCAGTGAGAAATTAACGATATAAGGGCGGTCATAAAATTTCTTTAAAGCGTAAGCGGCAAAAATTGCAGTTGCTATAATTGCCAATGATAATACTGTTCCCATTGCTTTCCATCATCCTTCCAAAGATTTTCTTAAATCTTACCATGTTTTCGAAACATTCGATATAGTCCCCCCAAGCTTTCCAGCTTTTGTTTAATATTGGAAGGAGTCGAATCATAGTGCAACGGCAAACAGGCAAACAAGCATCCCTAAATAAAAAAACGTCTCCACAACCATTCTTTCCGGCTTGTGGAGATGTTTTTCTTAATTTTTCTGCCTTTTCATAACTTCGACCGCTTCATTGTATTTATCAAAATCAAACTCAAGGCTGTTCGGTTTGTAGAAAAAAAGAATGGAATCTTTTTCCCCGTGAGCCAACAAATGGGTTACCACTGCCTTCGGGCTTTTCATATTCACCCCTGCCTGGTCGGCGTCCGCCAGCAGAGAAAGGATGTTTGGAGGAATTGAGTTCATCATAGGGCTCCTTTCATCGATAAATTCGGAACTATCTCCATTTAATCAAAGTCCCGGATATCCAGAATGGTTTCAAGGTTCTCAAAATCTCTTCTTTCAAAAAGACGAACCAGTTTTTCAGCAGTGTCCTCTGGTGTACTCAGCAATCCTTGTTTCTTATACTCTTTAAAATTCTCAATCAATGGAAAATCAGCTTCCGAACTTTTTCTGATTTTCCCCTGCATATCCGTATCGATGATCCCCGGCGCAATTGACAAAACTTTTATATTTCCATATTCCTTGTCCACACACAAACTGAAATGATCGAGACCCGCTTTGCCGGCGCAATAGGCACTCCAACCTTCATAAGCTTTTCTGCCGGCACCCGATGAAATATTGATGATCCTCTTTTCAGCGGGCAGCTCAGCCGCTCGTTTGATGAAGGCACCGCTCAAAATCATGGGAGCGGTAAGGTTCAATGCAATGCTTTTGCTGATGTCATCTGCATCGTTGTTTCCTGCAAAACCAATCGGCTCAACAGTTCCGGCGTTATTAATCAACGTCACGGAATTGCAGCTGGAAGAGACCTTTCCGACTATTTCCTTCACCAGATCCGGAATGCTCGAGGAGTCCAGTAAATCAAAAGGAAAAAGTTTTGTACCGGGCCATTCTTCCGGTACAGAACGGGCTATCCCGAATACTTCATGGCCTCCTTCTGCCAGAACTTTGCTGAGGGCCAGGCCGATTCCCTTCGATGCACCTGTGATGATATAAGCATCCATCGTCATTTGCCCCTCTCAAACATAATTTCTCCTGCAACAACGGTCAATTCGACTTGCGCTTCGAGCAATTGCTCTTCATTTCCTTCAAACAGATCCCGATCAAAGACAGTGAAGTCGGCATCAAAATTCTGGACAATCAATCCTCTGATATGTTCTTTGCATATGGCCGCCGCACTGCCGCTCGTGTAAAGCTGAATTGCTTCGAAACGGCTCAATCTCTCTTCCGGCAAATACCCTTCATGGGTCTCATAAGCTTTGCGTCTTGTAACTGCGGCGTAAATGCCCAGCTTCGGATCCACATCTTCAATCGGCGCATCCGATCCACCGGCGCATAGAAGGCCGCGGTTCAGCAATTTTTTCCATGGATAAGACCATTCCAGCCTTTCTTCTCCAAGCCGTTCAACGACCCACGGGAAATCCGAAGTGACGAAGCTTGGCTGAAGATCAAGGACCGCATCCACCTTTGTCATCCGTACCACCAGATCCTCACGGAGCACCATGCTGTGGATCAGCCGATCGCGCTTTCCTTTAGGAACCGGATGCGCTTCAATCGCATCCAACGCTTTTTCCATTCCCAAATCTCCGATAACATGGATAGCAACCGCCTCGCCATGCTTTCTGGCGATGGTGACAAGCCGTTTCAATTCCTCGTCAGAATGGATAGCCACTCCGACCGTCGATGGATCATCATTATAAGGTTTGCTTAGCAATGCTGTGCGTCCGCCGATTGAACCGTCCGCAAAAATTTTCATTGGCCCCGGTTCTACAAACGGCTCCAGGTAGCTGGCGTGTTCCATCATTTCTTCAAATGCGCTGTGCGCCCGCAATAAATGAGCGCGGAACTTTGTCTCGCTGCCCAGTACATTCTTAAATGCCTGCAAAGGCCTCGAGTAATGCCCGTAATTGCCCATGTCCTCTGTATGTGCGCCAGTCAGGCCAAGCGCCAGAAGATCGTCGACTGACGTCTGCAACGCAAGCGTCAAATACTCCACATTGACCTCAGGCACTATGTTCGCCACCAGTTCCTGCGCTTCATCCAATAGATATCCTGTCGGTTCCCCGTCCGCGTCCCGCACAATCAGGCCGCCTTCCGGATCAGGCGTATCTTTCGTAATGCCCGCCAGCGCAAGTGCACTGGAGTTTGCCAGAATGGCATGCCTGCATACGCGTTTAAGCATCATCGGCGAAACTGAAATCTCATCAAGTTCAAGCCGGTGAAATATTTTGCGGTCAGGAAAATTGTTTTCATTCCATCCTTCGCCGATAAACCATTCATTCTCGTCAAGACCAACAGTTGATTTGATCAATTGCTGTTTCATGTCTTCTGAAGAATCAATTTTCGACAGGTCCACCCGCAATAATTTTACACCGTGTCCGATCATGTGCATATGGCTGTCAACAAATCCTGGATAAAGAACTTTCCCTTTCAGGTCAACTTCCCGATCCGCCCCATCTTTTAACTCGTCATAAGAACCCACCGCTTCTATTTTTCCGCCAGAAACCAAAACAGCTTCCGCTGTTTGCCCTTCTGCCGCCATTGTATAAATTATTCCACCATGCCATAAAGACTTCATGTGCTCACTCCTCTTCTCTCATTCATAATAAGTTGAAATCTCCATATATTCAATTATTCGTGCGTCAATTTTCGAAATAATCCGTCTGACCCGCCGCTCCCATAAGATACGGCGGTCTATGTTATAATGATTTCATATTTAGAAAGCAGAGGTGAACCTCCACTAAACGGAGGATTAATTGGACAGTATACTTATCTTAAACTTATTTATCATGGCGCTCCTCATAGCGCTAAGCGCGTTTTTTGTGGCAGCCGAATTTGCAATCATCAAAGTCCGTGCTTCACGCATCGACCAATTGATTTCGGAAGGCAATAGGAGCGCAGGAATTTCAAAGAAAATAATCGACAATCTCGATTATTACCTTTCAGCGTGCCAGCTGGGAATCACTTTGTCAGCCCTCGGACTCGGGTGGTTGGGTGAGCCGGTAGTGGAACAAATGCTGCGCCCGCTGTTTGAAGCGGTAAATCTCGCTGAACCGGTAACCACAATTTTATCATTCGGTTTTGCTTTTGCCATCATCACCTTTTTTTATGTGGTATTCGGTGAAATGACACCAAAGACAATGGCTATCCAGAATGCTGAAAAGATTGCCCTGCAAATTGCACGACCTCTCCATTTGTTTGGCATTCTTATGAAACCTGCCATTCGCATGATGAACGGTGCTTCAAAAGGTTTGCTCCGTATTGTTGGCATCAAAACTGTCGGATACGAACAGGCCCATTCGGAAGAAGACCTGAAAATCATTATGACTCAAAGCTATAATAGCGGCGAAATCAATCAAACCGAACTTTCATATATGCAAAATATATTCTCATTTGATGAAAGAATGGCGAAAGATATCATGATTCCCCGCACGCAAATGGAAACTATCTCACTCCAAATGGAACATGGGGACCTGATGGAAATTGTAAGGGAGCATCAATATACGCGCTACCCGGTGACCGAGCAAGGCGATAAAGACGATATTATCGGCTTTGTCAATGTAAAGGAAATGCTGACAAACTACACACAAGAAATGGATTTGAAAAAGAGTATAGCAATCCACGACATTCCCTTTGTCCATGATATGGCGCCCATACAGGATGTTCTGGTAAAAATGCAGAAAGAGCATGTCCATATGGCGATTGTCGTTGATGAATACGGTGGAACAGCCGGGGTCATCACAATGGAAGACATTCTTGAGGAAATCGTGGGAGAAATCCGCGATGAATTTGATGAAGACGAACGGGACGAGATTAAGATCCTTGATGCTCACCGTTACCTTTTGAATGGCCGCGTACTGCTGTCCGACCTGGAAGACCGCTTCGCGTTGAATTTTTACGACAGCGAAGACGTAGACACCATCGGCGGATGGGTGCAGATGATGAACACCGAGATTACTGAAGGCGGCACTGTCGAACTTCCCGGCCACACAATAACTGTCTGGGAAATGGAAAACCACCAGATTATCAGGTTGCTGCTTGTGAAGCACGAATAAAAATCAACAATTCACCATGTTAGATTTGAAAACCCCCTCCGAGGACAAGCATAGCTTTCCTCGGAGGGGGTTTTTTTCTTCAGGACAGGTCCAGGTTACTTCACCACATTCGATGGCAGGTAGTCATTTGAAACAATGAACTTATCTTCCAACAGAATATATGGATGAGTTTCCATCAGCATAGTTTCGAGATGGTCCGGCATCTTCTCTTTATCATATGCGCAAATCAAAGGAAAAGAATATTGATTGACAGCATTGTCTGCTATTCTTTCAAAATCTTCTATGAGAAACAGGGGCTCTTTCACACTTTCCCACTCTACATGAGCCCAACAGCGGAAAGGTTGATCCTTTTCCAGGAAAGGCTCGACCATTTTTGTAAAGTACTGATAAATAGCCGGAGGATGATAACTTCCAGTTGACCAATAAAAATGAAAACTGTTAACAAAGTGGACAAACTCCAATTGTTCCGGCGAGTACTTTTCATCCAGTTCTTTTTGGATAAGGGGGGAAACACGTTCGTTTTCGATGAGAAGTATATGGTCTCCGGACGCAATCCCATCTTCTATAAAATCCACTACCTTTTTTATGTAGTTTTCAAATCCATTGAATGCATATAATACATGAACGTTTCTTTGATCCTCGAACAATTGATTCATTTTGCTTTTCATTGGCTCTCCTTCTCTCTAAAAAGAATTCGGAAAAAATTTTCAACAATTTAAGGAAAAGGAGGTTGGAAGAAAATCAACTTTTCTTTCATCACATTATAGCGCTAGTAATGTATATTTTTGCTATCCTTTATTTCTTGTCCTGCAGCAATGATTTCTCGTATTCGAATTTTTTCATCAGCATTTCGCCACTGTAACCTTCTTCAATCAGCTTGGCAAGAATGGCACTTGTATCTTCGTCCGAAGCTTCCGGTTGTTGTTCCCGGTCGATTTCCACTTCGTTTTCCGCATCGCGTATCCAATCTGAAAAGCCGCCGGTATAGAGCCTTAATGAGTCATGGCCCGTTTCGGCCAGGATAGCGTACAAAGGAGCTGCTGTCACACCGCTGCCGCAATAGACGACCACGGGTTCATGGGGTTGGACGACAGCCGAAAAATCGGTATCGGTATCAAATTTTCCGTTGTGTACAAGCTGGCTCCAGTCAAAATTATGGGCACCGGGAATTCTGCCGGCCACGGGGTCGATCGGTTCTTCGATACCGGCAAAGCGTTCAGGCGCTCTTGCATCCAGGAGGATTCCGAGCTCTTCCCCTTTGATAATGTTTTTCACATATTGACGGTCTGCGTAAATGCTGTTGTCGAAGTTCGGAACAAAATCGGAAGCCGTGACCTCTGGAATTTCATCCGTTACTTCCACGCCTTTTTCTTTCAGCTCGTTAAAACCAGGTTTGCTGATGTAGACATTGTCAAAACCGCAATACTTCAAAAGCCACCATGCCCGGGCAGCAAATGGTGCCCCTCCCTGGTCATAAACGACAATTTTATCCTCAGCATCCAGCCCGCTTGAACGGATCAGCGCTTCCAATTGGCTGTGCGATGGCATCGGGTGGCGGCCGGCGTCAGAGGACATGTCACTCAAATCCCTTTCAAGATCCCAATAAACCGCCCCTTTCACGTGCTCCTGCTCATAGAGACCCTTCCCAGCTTCCGGTTTTCCAAGCTCATACCGGGCATCGATCCAACGATAATTTTCTGTATCCAGAGTTTCGATAAATACCTTCATCTCTTACACCCTTTCGCTGATCAGATTTGAATGGATTTTTTTCCATTGTGCGAGTTTTTCTTGCTGCTGCAAAAGTGTCCGCTCGGAATCGATCTGATCGGCACCTTGCCGGATAATGTGCTGCCTCAATCCTTCGGCTTCCTGCTCAATCCAGAATTCCGCCCATTCCTGCAATTTCTGCTTTTCCTTTTCCAGGTACACATTGGCATCCGGCTCCATTAACGCCTGCAGCGCGTCACGCAATTTTTCTTTTTCGTTCTTCTCAAAAAAGCTTCTATTATTCTTATAATACGATTTTACGGAAGAATAGTCTTTACCGGTAAAAGCCTTATCCGGTTCAAGCATTGCCGTTTCTTCAATTTCATATGGTGTGAAAGAAAAATCCGGATTCTGTGAGCGGAGTGTTTCCGTGTCGTCCTGGAAACGGCTTGTCAGCGATTTTTTAATCTGTTGTCCCAGCCGGAAGTTTGTTACCCTAATTTCCTGTTCAAAATCAAAAGCGGTCATTTCGACTATCTCCTGCAGCGCGATTTTCAATGATTGCTGTGCGGAGTTTCCCGCAAACAGCGATGGATTGTATGCTTCCTTGAAAAAGTCATTGAAGCGGTAGAAAACCCGTTGATTGACGTAATACAATAACTCGCTCAATTCCTGTGCTGCTTCTTTGATCATTACCGGTGCCGGGGATTCCGCAAATTGTTTGCGGAGTTGCTGCTCGAGAATTCTTAGCTCTTCTAGACGCTCATCCTTCCGTGACATATTGGCATCCGTATGTTCTATCAAGGATTGGAATCGTACGACAGCCTTCTGTTCTTCCTCAGCCAGAGACTGGACAGCCATTCCTTTCAGTTCATCTTTCAGGAAATGCTGGAATGCTTCTTCAAATTCCAGCATGCCTGATTGTTGGCGATCCTTCAATGCCTGCAGGCTTGAGACGCCGAAAAGCCGCGGAAATCTGATGCCGAATTTCTGCAATTCCTCTTTCACATAATTCTCAACGGATTCCTGCTCTTCCCGGTTTTGAGCCAAATCGATTGCATTGACAACAAAGAACATCTTGTCCATTTCAAATGCATCTTTGACACGGCCCAATTGAATGAGGAATTCCCGGTCAGCCCTTGCGAAAGCGTGATTATAATAGGTGATGAAGAGAATCGCATCGGCATTGCGGATATATTCAAAGGCAACATTGGTATGGCGGGCGTTGATTGAATCGGCTCCGGGCGTATCAACCAATGTAACACCGCTGCGTGTCAGTTCGCAGTCATAATAAAAATCAATTTCATCAACAAAGCAGCTGCGTTCTTCCTTGGCAACATATAAGCCGAATTCTTCCCGGTCGGTCCGGATGGTTTCTCCAAGCCGGTCTTTGAAATCATTGTAACCTGTACGGAATGCATCGATAAAAGATTTATGCACCTGCTGCTCGGTTCCACCTGCTTGAGGCAGCTCTCCGGCTTTTCGGTAAGCATCTTCCAGCGACTGAATTTTCATCTCAAATACACCGAAGGAATTGCGGACATCTTCGGTCATTTGGTGAACCGTTTTTAATCGCACATCCGCTGTTTCATGCGGATGCTTTTCAGAAACCGGGCGGATGCGGTTGATCGTCGCGGTGGTCGGATTCGGAGAAACAGGCAAAACGGTCTCTCCCATCAACGCATTCGAAAACGACGATTTCCCGGCACTGAAGGCACCGAATAAGGCAATCGTGAATTCCTGCCCTTCCAGCCTGGAAGCTTTCCGTTTCAGGTATTCCGCAGTTTCCTCAAAGCCTCTGATTGGTCCGATTGCTGAAGCAGTTCCTCTTGCACGATTCAGAACTGTGACTTCATCCTGAAGTGCTGCTTCGACCGTTTGCGGGGATTGCTGCTGTTCGTCAGCGGCAACCTCTTCCTTTTCAGCCAGCATTGACGCATCGAATTGGATCATATCCTCAGTCGAAGCCTGGAATTCCTGTTGCCATTCTTCCAGCAACGCTTCTGCAGATCGTTTCTGGTTCGGCAGCATCGCAGTAAATGCCCGCCCCACCTTGTCAATTTTCTCTTCCATTTCTTCCAATGTACTGATGGCCAGCAATTTCTGGTTCAAGGTTTCGGCTTTCATGCCGATTTCCGTTCCTGCATCTTCCGGAAGAGATTCAAACTTCTCCCTTTGTGCATCTTTCCAGCTTTCCGTTTCTTTGATAAACCATCGCTGGATTGCCACGCTCAAACTATTCGCAAAGTTTAAAACAGTGTCCCCTGTGATCAGCACACCTTTCGGCAATTGATCTTCCACCACAGAAAACGGCGGTTCAAGTACCATATCATCGATCGCGAGTGAATCACTGTCCGTCAATAAACCCGCATCTTTCAGTTCCGACTTCATCAGCCTCTTCAGATGCACCGTAATCTGGGAAGGGATGACTGTGCCCAGCTTTTCTTCGACTTCACGGCGGCGCACGTCACGTTCCGCTTCGGTTTTCTTGCCACTGAACAGCATGCCCACCTTAAAATCGGGCTGCATCGCTTCCAGGTAGACAGTCAGCGCGTTGCGCAATTCATAAGGCATGATGTTGGCATTTTCCAGCAATTCTTTGCGTTTTTTTTCAAAATCGCTCCTCCAGCTGTCAAAATTCTGAACGGAGAGTCTGCGCTCCACTTTATTCGTTTCCGCTTTGACCTCTTCCCGCTTTTCCCATTCTTCCGGGCTGAGCACATTCGAAAAGGTTTCCAGCCTTTCCATCTTTTCATCTTCCAAATAGTTCAGGTGTTCATCTTTTAATTGGGCAAGCGCCGATTCCGCAGCTTTGCCCACATTCCCCTGCCAGCCTTCCATGGAAGAAGAAACAAGGCTTTTCACTCCTTCGAAATCATTGCCTTCCATCTCGAAGTCCCGCAATGAGGTGAAGAAGATTCCTTTCGGCTCGACACCCCAGGCAGAAAAAGAATCCCTTACAGACTTCTTGAAATCCGGAAAATTCAGTTCGCTGTCCTGGTGTTTGTCGATTTGATTGACGATTAAGTAGAGGTCGGTGTATTTCTGCAATTCCTTCGTAAAATTAAAATTCAACTCTGATTGAACATGATTGTAATCCATTACATAAAACACCATGTCCGCGATATGGAGCGCCGACTCAGTTGAAATCCGGTGGGCGTCATCTGTCGAGTCCACGCCAGGAGTATCCATGACGCTGACACCTTCCGGCAGGACCGAATCTTTATGGCCGATATCGATTTGCGTCACATCACCGCTTTTGCAATATTCCTTGACGGCTTCAAAGTCGTAATTCTCGGGAAAATAAACAGGCTTCCCTTCGGTTTTATTGACGATGGCAAAATCCGATTCCGCTTTATGCACGTTGACAATATTGGCGCTGGTCGGGATGGGGCTCGACGGCAATAAGGTCTCTCCCGTCAATGCATTGATCATGGAGGATTTGCCCGATGAAAAATGGCCGGCAAAGCCGATGATGAATTGGTCTTTCAGGATTTTCTTCCCGAACAATTTCGCTTTCGCTGCACGGTCGTTGTCGTCGTTTTCATCAAATATGCGGTGCAGGCGTGCGGTTTCGATTAATTCTTTATGATGTTCCAAAGCTGTCATATTCAGGAATCTCCTCTATTTTATACTCCTTTTATCATACCATTTATCGCGTAAAACAAAAAATATCCCCTCCAATAAAGGAGAGGATTTCACTTTTCTTACTGTCCAGACTCAAACGGCCAACTCCTCGGACTTAAGCTGTCTTTCCTGTGCGGCAAAGAGCGCCGCTTCGGAAGTTCATCTTAAGCCTTTCGGAGCTGAACGGCCATTTTCGCTTTTCTTAAGAAAATCCATGAATCGACATGCCGCCGTCGACAAATAGGGTCTGGCCGGTAATGTAGCTGGATGCTTCCGAAGCAAGGAAAACAACCGGTGTCGCGACTTCCGGCAATTCCCCGACACGTTTCATCGGCGTCACAGCCAGAATGGACTCCAGGTATTCCTGGTCGCTCAATAATTTTTCTGTCAACGGCGTGCGGAAATACCACGGTCCGATTGCATTGACGCGAATATTCCTTTCGCCCAATTCGAGTGCCATGACGCGCGTCATCTGGATGATTGCCGCTTTGGATGCTGCGTAGATGACGCCTGTCTTCAACGCCCGCTCCCCGCCGACTGAACTGATGTTGATGATTGAGCCGCCCTTGTGCATCTTTTTAGCTGCTTCCTGAGAAAACATAAACACACTCTGAGCGTTTGTGTTCATAATCTTATTCCATTCTTCATCGGTTGCATCGAGCAGTTTCGAGCGGATGTTCATTCCGGCATTATTGACGAGAATATCAATCGAGCCAAAACGTTCTATTGTTAGTTCAACAACCGCCTGAATCTGATTGCGGTCGGTAATATCTGCCACTGCATATTCACTGTGCTCGCTGCCGATAATTTCCTGAACTTTCTGCAGATCCGATTCTGTTCTTGCGACAAGCATGACATTGGCTCCCGCTTCCGCCATTGCTCTCGCAATCGCCTGGCCGATGCCTTTACCGGCTCCTGTTACGATGGCTGTTTTGCCTTCCAGACTGAATGACTTTAACATAATTATCCCCTCCGGTTCCTATTATAAGCGAAGATTCACATAATTGTCCCGTTACTGTCAAACTTGAAACCATTGGACCCATGATTAAAAGGAAAAAAAGCCGCCCCGCTCAAACCGGGACGGTCAAATTTCAGATTTATACCAGTTGATAAACTGCGGCATATTTCTCTTCCAGGTATTTCGCCAAATGGTCAGCGTTCAGGCCTTCGCCTGTCGCCTCTTCCAGTATTTCAAGCGGTTTTTTCATGGAACCGTGGCGATGAACCTTGTCAGTCAGCCACTCCCGGATCGGCGCGATATTGCCTTCCGCCAGCAATTTATCATAATTCGGCAAATCTTTCAGCATGGCGTTCTTGAATTGCGCGGCATACATATAACCAAGCGCATACGACGGGAAATAGCCGAAGCTGGCGCCGGCCCAGTGAACATCCTGAAGCACGCCTTCCCCGTCATTGGAAGGACGAATCCCCAGGTATTCCTCGTATTTATCATTCCAAAGCTGCGGCAGATCCTTTACTTCGAAATCTCCATTGAACAAACCTTTTTCCAGTTCGTAACGAATCATAATATGAAGCGCGTAAGTCAGTTCATCCGCTTCAATCCGGATCAGCGAAGGTTTGGATTCATTGATTGCGCGAATAAAGTCCTGCTGCGGCACCGAACCGAATTGTTCCGGAGAAAACGTCTTCAGAAGTTCATAATTGCCTTCCCAGAACTTCTCACTGCGCCCGACAAAATTCTCAAAAAACAGCGATTGGGATTCATGGATGCCCATTGAGGCTCCATCTTCCACAAACGTTCCGCCTAACGCTTCGCCGATATTCTGTTCGTACAGCGCATGGCCGCATTCATGGATTGTGCCGAAAACCGCCGTGCGAAAATCTTTTTCATCATATTTCGTCGTGATGCGGACATCCTGGCGGTTGATGCCGATCATAAATGGATGCACCGTTTCATCGAGACGGCCTGCTTCGAAATCATAGCCCAGCTGCTCCAGGATTTTGTTGCTGAAATCACGCTGCGCTTCTTTCGGGAAATGTTTGTAGAGAAAATCCGTGTCAGGTTTGCTTGTCGAAGCAGCGATCCTTTGCACCAAAGGAATGATGCGATTGCGCAACTCGCCAAACACTTCATCCAGGATTTCCGTCGTCATGCCCGGTTCGTACTGATCCAATAGCGTATTATAGGCACTGCCGTTTTTCTCGCCCCAATAGCCGATCATCTTTTTGGTTGTGGCCACCAGTTTTTCCAGATAAGGCTGGAACAATGAGAAATCTGCTGTTTCTTTTGCTGTTTCCCAAACGGACTCCGCTTTGGATTGCAAAATGACAAATTCCTTGTATTCTTCTGGCGGGATCTTTTTGCTGAGGTCGTATTGTTTCCGGGCTTCTTCCACAGAGCGCAGGATCACCGGATCCAATTCCTCTCCTTTCTGTTCCAGAGCTGATATCAAACTGCCAAACTCATCTGAAGTTGACATAATAAAAATATCAGAAGAAACAGTGCCGATCGTTTCCGACCGCAAATCCACACCCTTTTTGGGTGCGCCGGTGCGAAGATCCCAATAAAGAAGCGAAACAGCTTCGTTATAAGCTTTCAATTTTTTCATATGGTCGGTAAATTGCTTTTCAATAGACATATAAATCCCCCTTTGTTGATAGGGTCTATTATACCATGAAAATATTTCTGTATTCAGACATTTTCCGCCGGCACCGGTAGAACCGCTTGCCACAAATGCTCGAGTGCCAATTCTTCCTCGTTCAACAGCAGATGGATTTCACCATGGTCTTCAGAGGTACGGATCAATCGCCCAATCCCCTGCTGAATCCGCAATTGCATGAACGGCAGATCAATTTCTTCCAATGGGTTCAGGCTGAATTTGCGCTTCGCCTCAAACACTGGATCCTGCGGTGGAAACGGCAGATCGACGATGATCACTTTTGTCAAAGCCTGTTTCGGAAGATCCAGTCCTTCCCATAAATGATAGGAACAGAGAACCTGGAATTTGCCTTCCTGGAAATCCTTGACCACTGTCGACAGTTCACGGTCTCCTTCAAATTCAATCTTAAAGGAATGATCCAGCGGCATTGAATGCTTGAAATTCTCCATATCCATTTTGGATTTGAATAGGATCAGCGTCTGTTCCCCGCCTGCCAGCAAATCAAAGGCGCGCTGGAATTTATGCTGTTGCTCGAGCGGATGTTTGAAGACTTTCATGACGTCTTTATAGTCAAATGGCGATGGTACAGAGAATGACTGGTGTTTGTCGATTCCCAGACTGTCGGCCAAATAACTGAAATCCTTCTGGATCGATAGGGTCGCCGATGAGAAAATGATCGGCACTTTGCCGTCAAACAGTTTTTCGTCGAGAATATCTGTCACCAGGCGTGGCATGATGACGAGTGTTTCCACTTCATCCTTCACTTCCAGCCATTGGACCGCATCGCCCTCTTCGGTAAACAGCCCCATGGAATAGATATACTTCTCGAAAAACTCTTCCGCCAACCGCAGTTCGTATTCGGGAATGGTGTATAATTCGCCATCGAAAACGAATTCTTCCAACATCCCATTGATGTGCCTGATCAATTGCTTACCGAGTGCGATCATTTCTGGATCCCGCTTAATCGCTTTCCGATCTTCCGCGCTCGGCACCAGATTGGTGCGCAGCAAACGGAAAAATTCATTGTGCAGATCAATGGTCTGTTCAATCATATTCAATGTCTTTTCGCGGACACCATCCGCAAGGATGCTTTCAGTCACAGCATACAGTGAGCTTTCCTGCACTTCATAAGTCAACGCACGCTGAGCCGCGAATTCCAGCAAATGGCCTTCATCAAGGACAATCTGTGAAAACTCAGGGAGAAGCGGCGTCTGGCCTTCCCGGATACGGGTTTCTTTCGTCCATAGGTGCTCCATCAGGAAATCATGCGAGCAAATGACGAGATCGGTCGCTTCCCGGTAATGGTTGCGGTGAATCGTCTGGCCGCATTTATTGCGCAGCTCGCAGGCCGCACAATTCTGGATGGGGTGATAATTGACCTGCTGCCACTCTTCATCGGTAATGTCCGGATAACTCGAGCGTTCGCCGTACGGATACGTGTTTTGCATCGAGAAGGTTTTGCTGACGAATTCCGGTAAACGCGCTTCAATGTCATCCACGAATTCAGCATCGCTTCTTTTTTTGGCCCCTTCAAGACGCTGCAGGCATAAATACTGATCGCGCGATTTTGCCAGGCGGACGTCAAGGTTCAAATCGAATAGATCATTCAGGCGGTCGATATCCCCGCCTTCTTTGACAAGCTGTTCGATTAAGGTTTCGTCTGCACAGGAAATGAGCGCCGGTTTCCCGGTATAACGCGCATAGGCAATCGCAGGCAATAAATACGCCAGGGTTTTGCCGGTGCCGACACCCGCTTCAGCGAACAAGACCGATTTTTCTTTCAAAATTTTCTCAATCTGAAACGCCATGAAAATCTGCTCATCCCGAAGGTCGTAGCCTTTTTCTGGAAGTTCATCGTAGAATACGTCCCCGATCCAATCATTCAATGATTCAAAGAAGGTTTTTTCCTTGGATAAAGGAAATGGTAGTGGCTGTCTCATAAGCTCTCCTTACAGAGAAACGGAAGAGCCGCTGCTCTTCCGTTCCATCAAATTTATTTTTTCGATCGTTCTCCCCAGAATTGGAAAAGGTCAGTACGGATAAAGCCGTTGAACAATTTACGTTTTTTCGTTGCCGGTTGGCCGTAAAGCGTTTCAAATCTTGCCATCGATGACAAAATATATACTGACCAGGTCGGATATTTCGTGAAGAGGCGCCCCATATCCTTGATCATTTCTTCAATTACTTCTATTTCACCGATTCGTTCACCGTATGGCGGGTTGCCAATTATGACACCGTTCTCTTCAGTAGTGTCAAAATCTTTTACCTCCCGTTGCTGAAATTGGATGATATCCCCAAATCCGGCTTCACGGGCATTCTGTTCCGCTATTTTCACCATGTTGTGGTCGATGTCCGTGCCCAGAATGTTGAGGGGTTGGTCATAATTTTCCAGTTCCTCCGCCTGTTCACGCACTTCTTTCCAAATAGCTTCACCAATCCATGGCCATTTTTCACTATCAAATTCCCGGTTGTATCCCGGTGCGATGTTTTGCCCGATCATTGCCGCTTCGATGACGATTGTCCCCGAACCGCAGAATGGATCGACAAATGGACGATCTGGTGTCCAGCGTGATATTTTCACCAGGGCCGCTGCGAGTGTTTCTTTTAACGGCGCTTCACCCTGGTCGAGACGATAGCCGCGTTTATGGAGCCCGGCGCCGCTTGTGTCAATCGATAATTGGACTTTGTCTTTCAGGATGGAAACTTCGATTTTGAAGCGCGGACCGGTTTCATCCAGGAAAGAATTTCGGTGGTATGCTTTTTTCAACCGTTCGACGATCGCCTTTTTGACGATGGACTGGCAGTTCGGCACCGAATGCAGAGTTGATTTGACTGATTTCCCCTGAACCGGAAATTCCGCATCGACCGGCAGGAATTTTTCCCATTCGATGTCTTTGGTCTTCTCAAATAATTCATCAAATGTAAAAGCATCAAATTCCCCTGCAATGACTTTTACACGGTCAGCTGTACGCAGCCAAAGGTTCATTTTGGCGATATCCCGCTCGTCGCCTTCAAAGAAAACTTTGCCGTTTTCAGTCTGTGTTTCGTAACCCATTTCTTTTACTTCACTGGCGACAATCGACTCAAGGCCCATCGCAGCAGTTGCGAGCAATTTATATTTAGCCATCTTTACACCCTTTCCTGTTGCCTGTTATTCCATTTATCCGTAAAACTGCTGATTTTCTCAGCCGCGCTCTCATTGGAGCAGTTGCTCATTCAAATTCGGTGCTTCTTCCATCTATAATCAAGAAGAAAAGCTCTCCCAAGGGAGAGCCTTTTTGCAATAACAATGTAAGACCATTAGAAATTCTATAAGCCATGTTTTGTTTTCCACGTACTCAAACGGTTCTCACCTCGTACACTCGGAAGGCAATCATCTATCTGCAAGGCTACGCCTGCCTTTTCCTCAGTTCAATTCCTTTGGAAAAGTGCCCCTACCATAGTTTGGGTTTCTCACTCGCGGGGTTTACCTCGTTCCACCTGCATAATTTCTTATACAGCTCCGTCACTGTGGCACCTTCAGGGTATTTCGACCATATCCGAAGACTTAGGCGTTCTACCCGCCGTCAACTGCAAAAGCAGCTGCCTTAGCTTATTGTTTCGCCAAGCGCGATCACTACGGCCATCTCAGGTCCGTGCGAGCATGGACTTTCCTCTCCGGCCTGAAGCCGGAGCGATTGCCAGAATTCCAATGGCTACATAAGTATACTGTATTTCACATGAGAAAACAAAGGGTTTTACTCGTTGTTCAGTTTATTGCCGAAAACATGGTTCTCCAAATGCGACAGCCTGCGAAGGATATCAAAATTCGTAGTTCCCGGAGCCGGAGTCGCCTGTTTGCGGGGTGCATCTTCAATCTCCGCACGCAAGCGTTTGTTCTCGCTCGTCAATTGCTCGATTT
This sequence comes from Planococcus sp. (in: firmicutes), assembly GCA_035461005.1. Classification (GTDB taxonomy): domain Bacteria; phylum Bacillota; class Bacilli; order Bacillales_A; family Planococcaceae; genus Planococcus. Next base: position 49,114 of record DATHVZ010000044.1, read on the forward strand.
TTTTGCTGAAGATTTCGTAATCCTGAATGATATCGTCCAGGAAGTGATCGACTTCATCCTGGTTATAGCCACGCATTCCAGTTTTAAAGTCTTTTTCTAAAATATCTTTTGCTGTGAATTTATTGTCCATTTTAATCGTCCTTCCATAAAAGCCTGCTTAGGCTAAGTATATCATAAGCCTTATAATTGTGTTTTAATTATTGTCATTTGATGGACGATTTTTTTGTATTTTCAATTCCAGCCTGACCATTCGTTTATCAATATCCCGAATCATGGATTGCCTGATTTCCAGCTGTCCACTGGCTTCTTTTGCAAATCCGGCCATGATGGCCGCCTGCCCATAATCCTTCATCTGATGTTCGTATAATTTGGAGGCATGGACCCACGCTTCCACTTCGACAGGTCCGCGAAGATTCGGCGCCGCTTCCTTGAAAAGTTGCAGGGCTTCATCGAATTGTCCGCTGCGCTTGCGCTGAATCGCGAGAAAATAACGGGCAAGCGCTGAGGAAGCTCCTCTTTCGGCCGTTACATGTTCAAGGTAAGCCGCACTTTGATCAAATTGCTTCAGATCCGCATACCACTTCCCAATATTCGTATATGCTCCGAAAGTTTCGGAATCGAGGTCTTCCATCAGAAGGTCCGATGAAAGAACATAAAGCGAGACAAGGGACAGAATATCCAGCTCATTGTGATAGAGCACCCCTTCGAGGGCTTCCGGATAGCCGCTTTTCACCGCGTCCAGATATATGGCCGGGATAAGAAATCCGGGAACATCCCCTTCCCTGCTGAAACCGAGCTTTTCTACCTCGATTGTGCTCAGCTTCATCCTCGCAAGTTCATTTTTCCAGATTCTCTTGGTGCCGTGGAAAAGGTCGATTTGTCGAGGGCTTTTCAGTTTGGGCAGCAGGTTGCGGTGCATCGTCCACCGCGATGTGAGCTGTGGCCAGTCAAAACTTTTTCCGTTATAGGAAAAGATGATTGGGTCTTCTGATTTCCATAAATCAGTCTCATAGAGGAACGCGGCTTCATTGGAAGGGTCCGGCATGACGTATTGCGTCATTACAAACCCACTAGCCTTTCGTTCCAGAAGTCCGGCAAGAAAAATATAAGCCCCTGTTCCGCTGAGTCCGGTGGTTTCCGTATCGAAAAAAATTATGCGCTCTTCTTTTTTCAACTTAAACGGGTGGTCAAAATCGACTTTCTCCCAGGCTTCCAGTACGCGGTCCATTTCCTCCAAAGCAACTTTCCCGTGGCGTGTTTGGAGTGGGTAGGCAATCGTTTTTTTAAAGACGAAGCCAAACTCATTCTCCACGAGCTCGAGTCCGATTTCACTCCATCTTTCTTCATATAAAGGACGCTGTTTTTCCTGCTTGCGGATTTTCGCCTTTGGCTTAGTCCCCGCATCTTTTTTCAGCATGCCTTTCATCTGAAGCAATTTATTTTCAAATGACATCGCCTTTCACCTCTCTTCGCGAAGCTCGTCGAGTAATCTGATGACATTTTCTTTCATCTTGACCATCGCATCCTGCGCACCGATGCAAGATGGGCATCCATCCAGGCACGGACATTCCGCAACGTGGCTTCTCGCTTTATCGAGAAGCGGCAGCCACATATCAAAGATGCGTTCGCTGATGCCAATGCCGCCTGGATAGGAATCGTGGATAAAAAACGACGGCAAATTGTTATGCGGCGATTTCACCTGCGGCACGACGTGGACATCCCGCCGGTCACAGGAAACGAATATCGGAATGAAGGATTCGATGGCATAGGCCGCTCCGGTCATCATATCCGATAATTCAGCATCCGAAAATCCGTCAGGCTTGTTAAAGCTCAGCCAGGTGGAAGAGGTATGCAATTCTTCTGGCGGCAGGGAGATGGGACCAGACCCAATATTATCATGCGAATCAAACCGAATCTTTTTGAAGATGGTCGGCATGGCCAATACAGCGATATCGCCGTAGAAAACTTCCGATCCCCTCATGCTCTTCGTTTTGTCCTCGCTCATCACTTTCAATTCCACTGCCAAATTGGCGTCAGTGAAATAATCGACATCCACTTCGCGGACATATGCTTTCTTTTCTTCCCAATCCAGGATTTCGACCTGGAACTGGGTTCCCTGATGAAGATAAATTGCTTCTTCATGCAACAGGGTCAACGCGCTGAACCGGTCCATTTCCCCGATGACCCGCGTATCCGACGGAACCGACTGGTCAATGATGACGACATTTTCCTGGGAAGCCGAACGCAAGGAAATATCATGCGCCGGAAACCGGTCGCTCATCCAATGCCAGCGGTCGGAGGTCCGAACAAGCACCCCCTGGTCCTGCAGATATTCCAAAAGTTCCTGCACTTCGAATTCACCGTACATTTCATCTGTCGAAAACGGCAATTCAAATGAAGCGCATTTCAGATGGTCCATCAAAATGATGATGTTTTCCGGATGGATGCGGGCTTCTTCCGGTGACTGGTCCAATAAATAGGAAGGGTTATTAATGATGTATTGATCAAGCGCAGTCGACTGGGCAACGTAAACAACGAGCGATTCATCTTGCCTTCTTCCGGCACGCCCCGCCTGTTGCCAGGCACTGGCGATATTGCCCGGATAGCCGGTCATGATGCAGGCCTGCAACTGGCCAATATCGACGCCAAGTTCCAAAGCATTGGTCGAAACGACACATTGAATCGAACCGTCGCGCAATCCCTTTTCAATCGCCCGCCGTTCGGTCGGCAAATAACCGCCACGGTAGCCTTTGATGGATTCATCCTGAAGCTTCATCTTTGTAACCGCCTGGAGATATGTCACAAGCATTTCGACACGGACCCGGCTTTTGGCAAAAACGATCGTCTGAATCCCTTGCCGGATCAGCACTGTCGCCAGATCGCGCACTTCGAGCACAGCACTGCGTCTGACGCCGAAGGTCGGATGGATGATCGGGGGGTTATAGAACACGATATGCTTTTTGCCGGAAGGTGCGCCGTTCTGGTCGATCAGCACATGTTCTTCATTGGTCAGCGCTTCGGCCAATTCTTTCGGATTGGCGATCGTCGCAGAGGTGCAGATGAATACCGGCTTGCTGCCGTAAAATTCGCAGATCCGTTTCAGGCGGCGGATCACATGGGCGACATGTGTGCCGAAAACACCTTTATACGTATGGAGTTCGTCAATGACGATATAATGCAGGTTCTCGAACAACGATACCCATTTTGTATGATGCGGCAGGATCGCGGAATGGAGCATGTCCGGGTTGGTCATGACAATCTGGCCCGCTTTCCGGACTTTTGTCCGGATTGCTGGAGACGTGTCGCCGTCATACGTATAGGACAAAATATCCTTTTCCGTTTTCTCGATCAGGTCATGGAGGTCAGTTTTCTGGTCCTGTGCCAATGCTTTTGTCGGAAACAGGTACAATGCCCTCGCTCCCGGATCGTTCAATATTTTATGCAGCACGGGCAGATGATAGCAATACGATTTTCCGGATGCCGTCGGTGTTACAGCAGTAAAAGAACTTCCCTTCTGAGCCAGATCGAAAGCCTGGCGCTGATGGGTATATAATTGTTCAATGCCTTTTTTTCTGAGCGCATTTTTCAGGCTGTCGTGCATTTCTTCCGGAAAATCGGCATATCTCGCCGGTTTTTCCTCTTTGGTATGCCAATGGACAATTCGTTCCATCATGTCGGGCTCTGTTTTCCAGCCCTCCATCAACTGGGGCAATGTTTTTTTTCTGATCATCGCTTTCCGCTCTTTTCGTCTATTGCCAGCATAAAAGTCTGCAATGTATACTGGGCCCCTTGTATCGTTTGTATAAAGCGTTTCTTGCTTGTTTCTTTATAAAAGCTCTGGACAAAGAATTGTGTCATCCCTTCCGCGGCTGTATCAATCTGTGGTTTATGGACATACTTTGGCCGTTCTTTCTGGATATACAGAAGCGACTCCTGCTGCCACTGGTTTATTTTTCCATGCCAATAATCGGCATACGGTTTAACGTCTTCATAGAAATCTGGAACAGCGTCGCGTTCACGCATATCAAAAAAGCGGTCCTGGCATTTTCCGCATTCGTCATATAATAAGGAAGAAAGTTCCCGAATATTCATTTTTCATAATCCCTCCAATGCCTTAAGTTTATCATAATCGCATATTTGAAACGAATATTATCGAACAGACATTCTTTTCAATTGGAATCTCCAATCCAATGGGCTATTATGAACCTAGTGAAAAGGAACTTTCGAGCTCATTTATCGTCTAAATCGGTGTGATATGATAAAGTAAGCGAGGTGTATCACGATGACCATCAATTATCCAAACGGAAAAAAATTCGTACCTAATACGATTCTGCCAGCAGATGAAAAAAAGAAAAGGAAGAAAAAAGATTTCTCTTTCAGTAATCGGGGTAAAACACTAGAGGATGAATTGAATGAGACGAATGACTATTATCTTCAGCTCGGCCATGCTGTCATCCATAAGAAACCGGTCCCTGTTCAGATTGTAAGGGTTGAATACCCTTCGAGAAGTGCTGCTGTCATTAAGGAAGCTTATTTCCGTTCCCCATCCACTACAGACTATAACGGGGTATGGAAAGGCAAGTATATTGACTTTGAGGCAAAAGAAACGGAAAACAAAACTTCGTTTCCATTAAAGAATATACATGAGCACCAGGTCCATCACATGGCTCAAGTCCAGAAACATGACGGGTTAACCTTCCTGATCATCCGTTTCTCTTCACTTCAGCGCTATTTCATCATTCCATTTGAAGCATTTGAATTCTTTTGGAAACGGATGATGGAAGGCGGCAGGAAATCTGTAACACTTTCTGAAATAGAGGAAACCGGTTTCGAAATTAAGTCCGGTGCTTTTCCACGCATCGACTATCTTCCCCAGCTGCATAAGTTTCAATAGAAAGCACCAACGAAAGTGAGGAACATTTTGTGACCGAAAAACAAATGTCGCGCGAACAGCGCAGAAAAGCTATGGAACAGCAAAAGAAAAAAGGCAAGAAAAAGAAGACCACGGCGGGTGGCTGGTTTAAACGAGTTTTCCTGACCCTTCTCATTATCGGAGTTGCAGGTTTCGTGTTAGGCATCGGCCTCTTCACCTACTACGCCAGCAGTTCACCGGAACTTGACGAAGAATTATTGCGCGACCCAATCACCCCGACCTTCCTGGCTGCTGACGGTGAAACCGAAATCCCTTATATAACGACCGAAAATCGGGAATATGTCAATTATGAAGACATCCCTAAATTAATGGAAAATGCAATCCTCGCAACGGAAGACAACCGTTTCTATGATCACTCCGGAATTGATTTCATCCGTCTGGGAGGAGCCGTAATTGCCAACGTCACCGGTGGATTCGGTTCCCAAGGTGCGAGTACGATCACCCAGCAGGTCATCAAAAACTCGTTCCTGAAAAACGATAAAACGTTGGAGCGGAAAGCACAGGAAGCTTATCTGGCCTACCAGCTTGAAAAGGAATACTCAAAAGAAGAAATTTTCGAAATGTATTTCAATAAAATTCTGATGTCCGGCAACACGTATGGTTTCGGGACGGCTTCCGAACACTTCTTCGGCAAGCCGGTATCGGAACTCGAGCTCCATGAAGCTGCGATGCTCGCAGGAATGCCGCAAAGTCCGAATGGCTATAACCCCTTCAATAATCCCGACCGTGCTGAGGATAGACGCAATGTCGTGCTCAGCCTGATGGAACAGCACGAAAAAATAACGACCGAAGAAAAAGAAACAGCACAGGCACTGCCGATTGCAGAAACCTTATTGCCTGAAGAGCAGCGCCCTACCCCCCCAAGCGGTGAATATACAGCCTTTATGGAAATGGTGGAAAGAGAAATTGAAGCTCTCGATGAAGGTATTTCGTTGGATGAAGGTTTGACGATTTATACTACACTTGAACCCGATGTCCAAAAAGCGGTAAACGAAACGATGGCTTCCGATATTTTCTTTAACGACGAAGTGCAATCTGCACTTACTGTGGTTGATACTGATACTGGAGCAATCCGTGCAATCGGTGCAGCTCGCGAATACACCGGTGATGTGCGACACAATTACGCGACATCGCGTGACCGCACCATTGGTTCTACGATTAAACCATTGCTGGATTACGGTCCGGCAATCGAATACCTGAACTGGTCAACTGGCAAGACTCTAGTGGATGAACCTTATTCATATGAACAAGATGACCAGGAAGTCCGCAACTTTGATGGTGATTTTCTTGGCGAAATGACTATGCGTGAGGCCTTATACCGCTCACGAAATGTTCCGGCCGTTAAGACCTTGAATGAAGTCGGAACAGAAAATGCCCAGGAATTTACGCAAAAACTGGGATTGGATTTTGGCGGGATCTTTGAGTCGGCAGCAATCGGCTCGCCGGAGAACAACATCAATACAGTCGAAATGGCCGGAGCCTTTGCAGCCTTCGGCAATGATGGGATTTTTACGAAGCCGCATACGGTAACGAAAATCGTTTTCCGTGACGGCACTACAGAACAGGTCGTAGCACCTGAATCTGTGCCTGCGATGAAAGACAGCACAGCTTATATGGTTACAGATATGCTGCGCGACTCGTTGGACTCTAATATTGCTGGTGCATCCGGTAAATCCGCTGCTGTCAGTGGAGTGGATATTGCCGGCAAAACGGGCACATCAAATTATACAGCTGATGAATTTAATGATTACGGCCACGACAGCAGTTCAGCTCCAGATATCTGGTTCGCCGGTTACTCCCCGGAATATTCAGTTTCGGTATGGAGTGGCTACCCGAGCCGGGCAGGTGCAATGGACACTGCTTCCGATGAAAGATTGCTGTCACAGCAAATATTCAAGGACGTCATGTCGAAAATCTCTTCACCGGATGCAGGAAGATTCCAACAGCCTGAATCGGTAGTGGAAGCGACTATTGAAGTGGGTACTGAACCCCTTCAGTTGGCGAGCGACTATACGCCATCGGATAAGAAAAGCAAAGAATTATTCGTGCGCGGCACAGTTCCTACAGAAGTATCAGAGGAATTTGAACAGGAAGATTTGGATGCACCTGGCGGATTGCGCGCTTCTGTAGACGAATCAAATGTTGAGCTGACATGGAATTACGGCGATGTAGACGATGTAGAATTTGAAGTGGCAGTCGAAGTGGACGGCAACCGTTCCGTCTTGACGACCACAGATGATAAATCCTACACTTTCGAAGATCTTGAAGAAGGACGCGCTTATACATTCAGTGTAATTGCCGTCAAAGACGATCAGCGAAGCGATCCTGCTTCTGTTATTGTTGAAGTGACCCCTCGTGAAGAAGAGGAAGAGGAAGAAGAAGAACCGGAAGAGGAGCCGGCTGAGGAAGAAGAAGCTCCACCGGAAGAAGAAGAAGCCCCACCGGAAGATGAAGACGATGGTGAAGGCAACGGCAACGGTAATGGAAATGGGAACGGAAACGACAATGGCGGAGGTAATGGAGAAGATACTCCCCCTGAAGACGGCGGCGATGATGATGGAGAAGGTGAAAACCCTCCTGAAGACGGCGGTGACGGAGAAGATTCCGATAGCGAAGCGAACGGAGCTTCCGTCCCACCTGCTGACGCAAATGGAAACAATAACGATAATGAAGAAAATAGCACCACTGAAGAAAACAACAACGACGATGAGTGATGACCGCTCATTGTTCCAAATCTAAAAAATCCCCTTAAGCGTCTTTCGCTTAAGGGGATTTTTCTATATTCTTTTATTGACTGCCGAGCATTGCCCGCTTGGAAGCTATTTTCTTATCCATTTCATTGAATAATTCCTGGAGTTGCCTGAAAGCCGCATAATTGGAAGGGTTCTCTTCAATAAATGCCAGCCGCTCGGCATTATTCAAAGGCATCAGAACTTCCTCTTCGGTACTGCATTGTTCCAATAAAGCCTTGTATATCAATATTCCTTTTGTCATAAATGCATCTGCTTTTTTGTCCCTTTTGCTGATGAGCACCCTGATTTCTTTTTCCAATTTTACCCAGGAAATGAAAAAAGGGCTCGTCTTTTCTTGTTCAATTGACTTCTGTAATGTGTTCACGTTTTATCAGCCCTTTTTTCTCGCGTTTCTTCCCTTCCCGGCATCTGTCGAATAACGGACAGATGTGGCAGCCTGGATTTTGAGATTTGCAATGATAACGGCCAAAGAAAATGATCTGATGATGCGTTTTCGACCAGTCTTCTGCCGGCGTCTTTTTCATGATCGTCTCTTCCACCTGCAGCGGATTGTCTTTCCAGCGGTTCAGACCCAAACGCTTTGCCACCCGTTCAACGTGGGTATCAACAGCTAACGCGGGTATGCCAAATGCCACCGAAACTACGACATTTGCCGTCTTCCGGCCGACCCCCGGCAAGGTCATGAGCAAATCACGGTCTGCCGGCACGCTGCTGTTGTACTGGTCAATCAGTATGCGGCTCAACGACTGGATATTTTTCGCTTTATTGCGGAACAATCCAATGGAACGGATATCGTCCTGCAATTCTTCGAGCGAAACAGATACATAATCTTCCGGTGTATGGTATTTCTTGAAAAGCTCTGCCGTGACCTTATTGACGAGCTTGTCCGTGCATTGCGCCGACAACAACGTGGCAATCAATAGGTCAAACGGATTTCGGTGGATCAGCTCACAATGTGCATCCGGAAACATGTGGTCCATTTCCTCGAGGCACAGCTGCCATTCTTTTTTTGACATCATTCCAATCACCCACTAATTCCGGTCTTCCAGCCAATTATAAAATTTCACTTTTTTCGCAGTGTTGTCCGGTGAAGGCTGAATCTGGATATTTTTTTCTCTGAAAGTTGCTGCATGTTTCGTGACTTCCGATGACGTCTTGATATTCTTCTTCTTCCATTCAAAAAGGATGCGGTCAACATAACGCAAGCTCATCTTCTGGGATAGCACTGCTTCTTTCAGCGCCATTTTGATGACTGCCGGCGTATGGCCGTCCTGATCCATCCACATCGAAATCGTTTCGATTTCCATTGGTGACAGGAAACGGCCAAATTCCTGTTCAAACAATTGGAATATCTGGCCTTCCATGTCCTTCTGTGAAGGATCTTTTTCTTTTTCTTCTTCTTTTTCTTCTTCTATTTCGTCTTCATCCTGTTGGACACAATCGATCAACCGATTCCATAAGGGCTGAAGTGAAATGCTTTCAGTCAGGATTTCATCCGCCGCATCTTGCTTAATGGCAATAAACCCCTGCTGCATCAATTTCTGCAGCATCGTCGTGACGCTTTTTTGAGAGCACATCATGCGTGCTCCGATTTCATCGGGAGTCGGGAAATCATTCCCTGCCTGCTGAAAGGTATGAACGTGCATCAACAGCATGGCCTCTTCATCCGAAATCTTCAATTCCTTGTAAAATTGAAAAAAAAGCTGGGAAATGTGAACATTTCCCTGCTCGATCCATGTCTGAAGTCGATCTGGCTGTCTCATATCCCAACCACCTTTCTATTCGATATTTCTGTGTTATTCAACCTAAAGAAATAATTTAGATATGTGCTTCGGCGCTCTGGACAGTGCAAAGATTATGCTCCTGCGCAAGCTCGTCGCAAAGGAGGCGCTAAAGCGCTCCTTGGCTCACACCATAAGCCGAGAAGAACACTCGTCTTATGGCTCCGTCGGCATTCGCTTGCTCCTGAGCCGCGCCGGCGCTTGGAAAGTAGCTTAGATATGGAGCAAAACAGCGCAGACGCCCAGGGGTTCAAGCGAAGTGCTGAGATCCACTCTGGCGAAGTGAAACGAGCCAGAGTTAGCTCAGCGCGAGCCAAGTGTTGGCCGAAGGTAGTTCGGCCGACGCTTTGCGACGAAGCTAGCGTAGCGATGCAGGAGCACAGGGTTTTGGCAAGCAAGCTGTTTTGCGGAATATCGGTTGCTGTAAATTTTCATTTCATTTATATATTACGGATATAACCGGTTCAGCAGACGTGGGAATGGGATGGATTCGCGGACGTGTTCTGCGCCTGAAATCCAGGCCACTGTGCGCTCTAAGCCAAGTCCGAAGCCGGAATGCGGCACTGCGCCGTATTTGCTGAGGTCCAGGTACCACTCATAAGCTGACTGATCG
>DATHVZ010000045.1:0-26777 GCA_035461005.1 Planococcus sp. (in: firmicutes)
CTCTTACTATTTTGGTTTCCTTCTATATTATATACGATACCGAATTTATTCGGAAACGGTAACGCCTGTTGGCACTTCGTGGTGGTGGCGGCATCTTGGTTCGTATGCTTCCGATGCGCCTACCAGGATTGTCGGATCGTCAGACCCTGCCGGTTTGCCGTCAATCAAGCGCTGCGTGCGGCTTGCGGGTGATCCGCAAACCGTGCAAACTGCCTGCAATTTTGTCACTTGTTCAGCAATCGCCAGCAGCGAAGGCATCGGCCCAAAAGGCAGCCCTCTGAAGTCCTGGTCCAAACCGGCCACGATGACACGGAATCCGTGATTGGCAAGTTTTTGGACGTTTTCGATGATGCCGTCGTCGAAAAACTGCGCCTCGTCGATTGCTATCACATCAAATTCATCTGTGATATAGGTCCACATTTCTTCTGAATGTGAAATCGGCAGTGCGATGACTGTTGTTCCATTATGGGAGACAACCGCTTCTTCACTGAAGCGATTATCGATTTTCGGTTTGAATACTGCGATTTTCTGCTTGGCGAATTGTGAACGGCGGACTCGGCGGATCAGTTCTTCCGATTTTCCGGAGAACATGCTGCCGCAAATCAATTCCACCCAGCCTGTCTGTTTCATTACATACATTGTAGGGACCCCTTTCGAACGCTTAATTTCAACTTATTTATTGTATTAATAATACCTAATTTCAGCACCGATTACTGCATTTATTTCATTTATGTACGAGGTTTGCCGGTAAATTGGCAAAAAAAAATCCTGCCCGGCGATTTCGCGCAAGGCAGGTATTTTTGTGTCCAGACTCCAGCGGCCCAACTCTTCGGGTCATAAGCCGGACCAGCTATGCGGCAAGGAACGCCGCTCCGCTGTTCCGTCTTATGCCTTTCAGAGCTAAACGGGCGCTTTCGCTTTTCTTCTTTACTCTTCTTCGTTATTGATTTCTTCTTTAAGACCGTATTTTTTGTTGAAACGATCTACGCGGCCATCTGCTGATGCGAATTTCTGACGTCCAGTGTAGAATGGATGGCATTCGTTGCATAACTCAACGCTGATGTTTTCTTTTACAGAACCTGTTGTAAAAGTGTTTCCGCAAGAACATGTTACTGTTGCTTGTTTGTATTCTGGGTGAATTCCTGTTTTCATGGTATTTTCTCCTCTCGCCCTGAACCATCTGGAACAGAGTTTAATCTATTTTACTATTGCCTTACACGGCTCTTCAGGCCGTATATGCAACAGCTTTACTTTTGACTCATTGTTACTATCTTAACAAATTCGGGCCTTGATTGCAAGATATTAAATCATCTTTTTCGAAGAGCGATGAGCTTTCATTTCCGTTGTCAGCTGTTCAAAAAACTCTACATTCGTCTTCGTCTGATTCAGTTTTTTCAGGAAACGTTCCGAAAAGTCATATGAATCCGAGAAGGTTTTGCGGATAGCCCATAACTTATCAAGTTCCTCTTTGCCCAGCAACAATTCCTCTTTGCGCGTTCCTGAACGGCGAATGTCCAGTGCTGGGAAAATACGGCGTTCGGCCAGATTTCTGTCGAGATGAAGCTCCATATTGCCAGTTCCTTTAAACTCTTCATATATCACTTCGTCCATGCGTGATCCCGTTTCAACGAGGGCAGTCGCAAGGATTGTCAGGCTTCCACCCTCTTCAATATTGCGGGCAGCGCCGAAAAATCGCTTCGGCCGGTGGAACGCCGCAGGATCGATTCCTCCGGAAAGCGTCCGTCCGCTTGGCGGAATCACAAGATTATATGCGCGGGCCAGCCGGGTGATCGAATCCATCAGGATGACGACATCGCGTTTGTGTTCAACCAGTCGCATTGCGCGTTCCAAAACCAGCTCCGCAACTTTTACGTGATTTTCAGGAATTTCATCAAATGTGGAGGAAACCACATCTGCATTCACTGAACGTTCGATATCCGTTACTTCTTCCGGGCGTTCATCAATCAAAAGAACAATCAATTCCGCCTCGGGATGGTTGGTGGTGATGGAATTGGCAATTTCTTTCAACAACATTGTTTTTCCGGCTTTAGGTGGTGCCACAATCAAACCGCGCTGGCCGAAACCGACCGGCGACACCAAATCCATGATGCGTGTGGATAAATTCTCATGTGAGGTTTCAAGGCGAATTTGGCGATCCGGATACAATGGCGTCAATCCCGGGAAATGGACCCGTTCTTTGGCAACTTCAGGATTTTCCCCATTTACTGCTTCTACTTGCAGCAAACCGAAATACCGTTCGTTTTCTTTGGGCGGACGTACTTTCCCCGACACCTTATCCCCATTTCGCAAGTCAAAACGACGGATTTGGGAAGCAGAAATGTAAATGTCCTGGGAGCTTGGGGAATAGTTGATCGGCCGCAGGAAACCGAAGCCTTCCGACTGGATGATTTCGAGAACGCCTTCCATAAAGAAGAAGCCTTCCTGTTCAGCGCGGGTTTTCAATATCGCGAAAATCAGTTCTTTTTTGGTCAGCTTGCTGTAATTATTCAGCTTGTATTCTTTTGCCAAATTATAAAGTTCTTTTAGGGTCATATTTTCTAATGCGGAAATTGTAATCGTCGACATATCTCAGGACACCACTCTTATATTAGTTTTTTTGGAAATGAAATTCGGGGTTATATAAGTTGTATTAAAAGATTAGCATCCGTAATCGCTTTGGCGCTTTGGACAAGGCTCCCGCAATAAGCCGAGAAGATCACTCGTCTTATTGCTTCGCCCAGTCCTGAGCCGCGCCTTTGCTGAGAGAAGCTCCTAGAGATATGGAGCAAAACAGCGAAGACGCCTTGGGGAGCAAGCGAAGTGCTGAGATCCACTCGGGCGAATAGCCCGAGTTAGCTCAGCGCGAGCCCCCGGCAAGCGAAGCTGTTTTGCGGAATATCGGATTCTATAGATTATTTATTCAACTTATATAGATAAAAATTTGGAAGATAGTAAAGAAGGAGCCCGGCTTTTATGCCGGACTCAATTTGAAGTTCTTTCTTTAATCGTTCATAACGAGATTCGGTTTTTTCTTCAGACTGTGACGCCCTTCCACGAAGCGAACAGTGCCTGATTTCGCACGCATGACCAGCGTATGGCTTTCTGCAAAGCCGCCTTTCAGCTGGACACCGCGGAGCAATTCTCCATCAGTGACACCGGTTGCCGCAAAAATTGCATCGTCACCTTTTACTAAATCGTCCATTAACAGGACCTTATCGACGTCGATGCCCATATCGATGCACCGTTGTTTTTCTTCTTCATTCTGTGGCAAAAGCTTTCCTTGAAGCTCCCCACCGAGACATTTCAAGCCTACGGCCGCAATGACCCCTTCGGGTGCTCCACCAATACCGAAAAGAATGTCCACGCCTGTTTCATCAAAAGCCGTATTGATGGCGCCTGCAACATCCCCATCGTTGATGAGTTTGATGCGGGCACCGGCATCACGGATCTGCTGGATGAGTCCTGCGTGGCGCTCACGGTTCAGGAGCGTAGCCACCACGTCTTCGATATCCTTGTTCTTGGCTTTCGCCACAGCACGCAGATTGTCGATGACAGGCGCATTGATGTCGATTTTCCCCACAGATTCTGGGCCGACTGCAATTTTATCCATATACATATCGGGTGCATTCAACAGGTTGCCGCGATCGGCAATCGCCAATACCGCCAGCGCATTCCAGCCGCCGGCCGCAACAATATTCGTTCCTTCAAGCGGGTCTACTGCTACGTCAACTTCCGGTCCGACGCCCGTGCCAAGCTCTTCGCCGATATAGAGCATCGGAGCTTCGTCCATTTCGCCTTCGCCGATGACGACGACCCCCTTCATCGGAATTGTATCGAACACTGTTCTCATAGCAGATGTTGCTGCATCATCCGCTTCAATTTTCAGGCCGCGGCCCATCCACCGGGCGGATGCTATTGCAGCTGCTTCTGTAACACGCACTAGTTCCATCGATAAACTGCGTTCCATAATATTGTTTCCTCCCATTCAGCTTTATATATATATATGTCCCTATTATTATAACATATATTGTTAAGCCAAATCCGCGTTAATTGGCGTCTGAACTAAGGTCTGAGTTCGAACTTGTCACCGGTTCGATTGTCTCTCTCCGGATGTCAGCTCCCAAACCGCGCAATTTTTCGATAATCTCTGAATATCCGCGTTCGATATGGTAAATTTCACGGATTTCGGTTTCTCCGTCAGCCAACAGGCCGGCAATTACCAGTGCTGCTCCTGCCCGAAGATCTGATGCCACTACTGTCGCAGCAGTCAAAGGAGTCGGGCCGGTAATGATGGCCGCTCTTCCTTCGACACGGCCGCTCGCATTCATCCGGCGCAATTCATCGATATGCTTGAACCGAGCCGAGTAGATGGTATCGGTGATCATTGATGAACCTTCCGCCTGCGTCATCAGCACCGAGAATGGCTGCTGAAGATCGGTTGCAAATCCGGGATAGACCAATGTTTTCACATCGATTGCCTGCAGATTTTCCGGTTTCGGAATATGGATTGATTCGTCGTTTTCCTGCACATCAACGCCCATTTCACGCAATTTGGCGGTCAAGGCTTCCATATGGAAAGGAATGACGTTATCAATCGTGATGCCATCGCCTGCCGCTGCGGCAAGGATCATGAATGTTCCTGCTTCAATCCGGTCAGGGATGATCGTATGGTTGGTGCCATGCAATTCTTCGACACCATCGATGCGGATAATATTGGTTCCGGCACCCTTGATTTTTGCACCCATATTGGTCAATAGGGTCGCGACATCGATGATTTCAGGCTCTTTTGCCGCATTTTCAATCGTCGTCTGCCCTTTTGCCAATACTGCCGCCAGCATAATATTAATGGTTGCCCCTACTGAAACGACGTCCAGATAGATTTTTGCTCCGCGAAGTTCATCCGCGCGAAGGTAAATGGCACCGTGCTCATTCGTCACTTTGGCACCTAGGGCTTCAAAGCCTTTGATATGCTGATCGATTGGACGAGGTCCAAGGAAACAGCCCCCCGGCAAGCCGATAGCCGCATGTTTGAAACGGCCAAGCATCGCACCCATCATATAGTAGGAAGCCCGAAGCTTTTTCACATTGCCATTCGGCAGCGGCATATCGATCATTTTTGTTGGATCGATGTTCATCGTACCGTTTTCGAAAGTCACTTCGCCGCCGATTTCTTCAAGAATGTTCTTTAATGTCCAGACATCGGAAATGCCTGGCAAACCTTCAATCTGTACGGGTGAATTCGCCAAAATCGATGCGGGAATCAGTGCCACCGCGCTATTTTTTGCTCCATTGACTTTTATCGTCCCAGACAGGCGATTGCCGCCTTTAATTTTATAAACGTCCATCCTAATTCTCCTTTATCCTACTCCAATGGCCGGGGGAAACGGCAGTTGCCGCTTCCCTGAAAACCATTGGAATCCGATTGGCCCGGTATGCCTCATACATTCCGGACCCGGTTTCCACATTGTATTTTTATTTTTCTGTCCGTTTTTCCCAGTCAGCCAAAAATGCTTCGATTCCTTTGTCCGTCAACGGGTGCTTAAACATTTGCTCCATTACCTTAATCGGCATCGTGCCGATATGGGCGCCATTCAAAGCCGCTTCCGTCACATGTTGCGGGTGGCGGATTGAAGCTGCAATAATTTCCGAGTCAATGTCGTGGATTGCGAAAATCTCTGCAATCGTCGCAATCAGGTCCATGCCGTTATGGCCAATGTCATCAAGACGGCCAACGAACGGTGATACGTAAGCTGCGCCGGCGCGTGCCGCGAGCAACGCCTGGTTCGCGCTGAAAATCAGTGTAACGTTAACTTTTTTGCCTTCGCCTGCAAGAACGGCACAAGCTTTCAAGCCATCTGGAGTCATTGGCAATTTCACTGTGATATTCGGTGCAAGGTCAGCCAGTTCGCGGCCTTCTTTGATCATGTTTTCTGCGTCCAATGCGATAACTTCGCCGCTGATCGAACCGTCGACCAATGCAGCGATTTCTTTCAGGCGGTCATGGAAAGAAACGTTCTTCTCTTTTGCCACCAATGATGGGTTTGTTGTGACACCTGATAGGATGCCCCAAGCGTGTGCTTCTTTGATTTCGTCAAAATTTGCTGTATCAATAAAAAACTTCATGAATAGTTTCCTCCTGTAGTACGGAAAAAAGAGAAGGCGCTTTTTTTTTCCGCTTCTTCTCTCTTCCATCTATTTTTCATACTCCGTTATTGCGCTTTGCCGGAACTTCCGAATTCGCGCATTTTGCCGATTACTGTGTTTTTGATTGCTTCGCGTGCAGGTCCCATGTATTTGCGTGGGTCGTAAACAATTTTGTCGTTGTCCAATACTTCACGGACCGCTTTCGCTGAAGAGATCTGGCTTTCCGTATTGACGTTGATTTTCGAGGTTCCAAGTGCCACGGAACGCTGAATATCTTTGAGCGGAATTCCTGTCCCACCGTGAAGAACAAGCGGTACATCGCAAAGTTGCGAAATTTCTTCCATTTCCTTGAATCCAAGGTTCGGCTCGCCTTTATAAGGGCCGTGAACTGAGCCAAGAGCCGGAGCCAGGCAATCAATTCCTGTCCCTTCGACCAATTGCTTGCATTCCTGGGGATCGGCATAAATAACGCCGTCAGCGATGATGTCATCTTCCTGCCCGCCGACAGTGCCAAGTTCCGCTTCCACAGAAACATTATGTTTATGTGCATAATCAACAACTTGTTTGGTGATTTCAATATTCTCTTCAAACGGATGGTGAGATGCATCAATCATTACTGAGGTGAATCCAGCATCGATCGCTTCTTTGCACTTTTCAAAACTTGAGCCATGGTCCAAGTGGATTGCCACAGGCACAGTGATTTTATAATCATGCATAAGTCCCTTAACCATGTTTACGACAGTTGTGAATCCACCCATATAACGGGCTGCTCCTTCAGACACTCCACAAATTACAGGAGAATTCTCCTCTTGTGCAGCCTGCAGGATTGCCTGTGTAAACTCCAGGTTGTTCAAATTGAACTGGCCGATCGCATATCCTTCTTCTTTACCTTTTATCATCATATCTTTCATTGAGACCAATGCCATGACAAACTTCCTCCTCAGCGACTAAATAAAGCAAATACCTTCCCTATCATAACAAAAACATGCTCTATTCGCCACTTCCTAGTGTATCAGCCGTCTAACAAATTCTTTACAGTCTCGCGCAATTCGAATACATCGAACGGCTTAGTGAAATGGCGGACCGCTCCCCAGGTTTTCGCCTCTTCCATCAAATCAAGCTCACCGTAGGCGGTCATCATAACCACCTGGACCCTTTCGCATTCCTGCTTCATCCGTTTCAGGATCTCGATGCCATCCATCCCTGGAATTTTCATATCCAATAGGACCAGATCGGGTCGTTCCCTATCAAAAACAGCCATCGCTTCCTTGCCGCTGCCGGCAGTTAACGTCCTGAAGCCTTCCATTGCAAAAACTTCCTTCAGCAGCATCCGGATACCCGGCTGGTCGTCCACAATCAAAATTGATTTCAAAATCTTTACCTCCCTATCCTGCATCCTGACTTCTCTGATTCTGCTATACTTCCTTTGAGGTGAGAGATTTGAAAATATTGACCACACAATTGACCGCTCTGTTCCAGCGCATCGCGCAGCAGGAAGAAACGATTCAAGATATCGCGCGTCTCCTTGCCCAGGCCGCAGTCGGTGAAGGCACAATCTATCTTGCCGCCTTCGGTGAAATGAAAGCCGTGGCCATTGCAGCACTTGAAGGAACCGAACCGCTGTCATCCCTTCGTGAGTGGAAACCCGAAAGCTATCTGACAAGCGCAGACCGTGTCTTTATTTTAGCAAAAAAAGATGAAGGGGATGAACTCGCAGGCAGATTATCCGATGCCGCCATTCCGTTCGCCATGCTCTCTGCAGAATCCAAACAAAGCGATTTGCCGGAAGTCATGCTGTCGCTCGGCATCGACGGAGGCATCCTGCCCGCTGAAAGCGGCGGCGTGAATGTCGTGCCGCACGCAATGGCCGCTCTCTATGTCTACCACAGCATCAAAGGGATGATAGATGAAATGCTGAATGAAGAGTCGTATTAAATGGAAAAGCCTTTCCGGCAGAAATTGCCGGAAAGGCTTTTGTTTTATTTATTGTTCAGCGTCCAGCTCTTCGGTACTTAAGCTGATATGGCGCTTACGCTTTTCTATTGTCCAGTGAAGCTCGTACGAATTCACGGAACAGCGGCTGCGGACGGTTCGGGCGTGAGATGAATTCCGGGTGGAATTGGCATGCCACGAACCACGGGTGGTCCGCGAGCTCGATAATTTCAACGAGGCGGCCATCCGGGCTAGTGCCCGTGAATTGGAAGCCGGCTGCTTCGAATTGCGCGCGGTATTCGTTATTGAACTCGTAACGGTGGCGATGGCGTTCATACACCAAAGATTCGCCGTATGCTTCATGAGCTTTCGACCCTTCCTGCAATTTCGCAGGGTAAAGGCCCAGGCGCAGTGTGCCGCCGAGGTCTTCGATGTCTTTTTGCTCCGGCAATAAATCGATGACCGGATAAGTTGTCTTCGGATTCAGCTCTGAAGAATGGGCATCTTCCATCCCCATTATGTTGCGGGCGAACTCAACGGACGCCAGCTGCATGCCGAGGCAAATGCCGAAGAACGGCACGTTGTTTTCGCGGGCATATTTTGTCGCGACGATTTTGCCTTCCACGCCGCGGTCTCCGAATCCACCAGGAACAAGAATCCCGTCACAATCCTTCAGTTTTTCTTCTGCATTGTCGGCATTGATGTGTTCAGCGTTGATCCAATCCACTTGGATTTCCGAATCAAAGGCGAAACCGGCATGTTTCAAAGATTCCACTACGGAAATATAGGCATCCTGCAACTCAACGTATTTACCGACAAGTCCGATGCGCACTGTTTTCTTAAGGGATTTCACTTTTTCGACAAGCTCTGTCCATTCCGTCATATCCGCTTCCGGCGCTTCGATGCCGAAATGGTCCAGAACGATCTGGTCCATATGCTGCTCCTTCAAGCGAAGGGGGATTTCATAAATCACATCGACATCGCGCGATTCGATGACTTCATCCGCTTTGATGTCGCAGAACAAAGCGATCTTGTCTTTCATGTCCTGCGGCACAGGATGTTCCGTACGCACGACGATCAGGTTTGGCTGGATACCCAGGCTGCGCAATTCCTTGACGCTGTGCTGCGTCGGTTTTGTTTTCATTTCCTTCGCGGCACCGAGGTATGGGATCAATGTACAGTGGACGTACATGACTTCCTCGCGGCCAAGGTCTGATTTCATCTGACGGATCGCTTCCAGGAATGGCAGGGATTCGATATCTCCTACTGTTCCACCGATTTCCGTGATGACAACGTCCGCTTTGGCCGTTTTCGCTGCACGCAGCAGGCGGTCTTTGATTTCATTGGTGATATGCGGAATCACTTGAACTGTTCCGCCAAGGTAATCGCCGCGGCGCTCTTTTTGGATGACTGTCGAGTAAACTTTCCCTGTCGTCACGTTCGAGTATTTGTTCAGGTTAATATCGATAAAACGCTCGTAATGGCCCAGATCCAAATCCGTCTCCGCACCGTCATCGGTGACGTAAACTTCCCCGTGCTGATAAGGGCTCATCGTGCCCGGATCGATATTGATGTATGGATCGAATTTCTGGATTGTGACGTTCAACCCTCTGTTTTTCAATAAACGCCCTAGTGAAGCGGCTACAATTCCTTTTCCGAGCGATGATACTACGCCGCCGGTAACAAAAATGTACTTAGTCATGCTTGTTTCCTCCTCGATTTTTAGAAGCAAGTTATTAATTCAACTAATGAAATAGCATATTTAAACCGCTTCGGCGCTTTGGACAAAGCTCCCGCAATAAGCCGAGAAGACCACTCGTCTTATTGCTCCGCTCAGTCCTGGAGCGCGCCGGCGCTAGAGATATCTCTAGAGATATGGAGCAAAACAGCGAAGACGCCCAGGGGAGCAAGCGAAGTGCTGAGATCCACTCGGGCGAAGTGAAACGAGACCGAGTTAGCTCAGCGCAAGCCCCCAGGCAAGCGAAGCTGTTTTGCGGAATATCGGTTGCTATGAAATATTAGTTTTTTTATACCCTGGACAAAAAATAAAAAGCGCCCCGCCTGCTGCGTGCAGAGGGAGCGCGTAAACTGTACGAATCATTTCTCCTCTTTATAAGGAGCCCAATAAAATCTTATCCAGTACAGCGATTAAAGTCAAGGTGAAAAAATGTTCAGATTACTTCGACTCTTCGTCGTCTTCATCTTCATCGTCTTCATCGTCAATGATGTTTCCATCAATGTCTTCGACCAGGACATCTACGTCTTCTTCGTCCTCATCTTCGTCCTTATCCGCATCAAAGTCGATGACTTCCACTTCTTCGCCGAGTTTAGGTGTAATATCCTCATCGTCCTCTTCCTCGAAATCTTCGAAGTCAAGTTCATCTTCCATTTCAAGGTCCATATCTTCGAATTCTTCATCGTCCGCCACTTTGGCTTTCTTCTTGCGGGCTTTGACAGTCGGCGCCGATTCTTCTTCGATCTGCTCAACCGGATACCACTCACGAAGGCCCCAACGGTTTTCGCCAAGGATCAGGAAGCGTCCGTCAATATTCATGTCCGTGTAGAATTGTACAAGGCGCGCTTTCATATCCTCTTTTGAAAGGTCGAGCAATTTTTCAATTTCCACGACGATTTCAGGATAAGTTTTTGTTTCATGGGTTTCAGCCAATAATGCATATGTTAAGTCTACAAACGACTCTTCGATCAGTTCTTCTTTGGATAATTCACGTAATTTCAATTAGCCCACGTCCCTTCTTCTCTCTTAACTTAATTCATTATATACAAACTATCTGCCATCCGCTACCGTGACTTGTTTTTTCTTTTCCCAAGTTCCTTCCAACCGAAATAGAACAGGTATAAGGACAGTATGATTAATGGGATAGAGCCCAATGCTTTATTGTACAGGAAAACAATCAATATGATACAAACAATAACAATCAGATAATTGACATACTTCGGCATAGTTATAACCATCCTTTATGGCCCTCTTGCAATTTCCTTCTATTATAACTGAGTTTCCTTAATATATCGAATCGCTTTTGTGGAAATGAAAAACCCGTCTGCAAACATTGCAAACGGGTTCCCTTATAAAAGCTTACATGTTCCGGCGATATTGGCCGCCGACTTCGTATAATGCAGTCGTGATTTGCCCAAGGCTTGCCACTTTCACAGTTTCCATCAATTCTTCAAAGATGTTGCCGCCTGTTTTGGCGACCTGTTTCAGGCGCTCAAGCGCTTCGTCCGAGTTGTTGCGGCCCTGGAAGGCACGCAATTTATCGATCTGCGATTCTTTTTCCTCTTTTGTGGCGCGGGCGATTTCCATCGCGTTGATGTCGTCGTCCGATTGCGGATTCGGGTTCAGGTACGTGTTTACCCCGATAATCGGCAGTTCGCCTGTGTGTTTCTTCATTTCGTAGAACATCGATTCTTCTTGGATTTTTCCGCGCTGATACTGCGTTTCCATTGCACCCAGAACGCCACCGCGGTCGTCAATGCGGTCAAATTCCAGTAGCACCGCTTCTTCCACCAGCTGTGTCATTTCTTCGATGATGAACGCGCCTTGCAACGGGTTTTCGTTTTTCGACAAACCATGCTCTTTTGTGATGATCATCTGGATCGCCATCGCGCGGCGCACAGATTCCTCAGTAGGAGTCGTGATGGCTTCGTCATATGCATTGGTATGAAGCGAGTTGCAGTTGTCCTGCAGCGCCATCAATGCCTGCAGCGTCGTACGGATGTCGTTAAAGTCGATTTCCTGCGCGTGAAGGCTGCGCCCGGAAGTTTGGACATGGTATTTCAGTTTTTGGCTTCGTTCATTGGCGCCGTATTTATCGCGCATTGCAACCGCCCAAATACGTCTTGCCACACGGCCGATCACGGTATATTCCGGATCCAGTCCGTTTGAGAAGAAGAACGACAGGTTCGGTGCAAAGTCGTCGATGTTCATGCCGCGGCTCAAATAATATTCAACGTAGGTGAAGCCGTTGGACAGCGTGAACGCCAGCTGTGAAATCGGATTCGCTCCCGCTTCGGCAATGTGGTAGCCCGAAATGGAAACCGAATAATAATTGCGCACTTTGTGGTCGATAAAGTATTGCTGGATATCGCCCATCATACGCAATGCAAATTCCGTAGAGAAGATACACGTGTTCTGCCCTTGGTCTTCTTTCAGGATATCCGCCTGAACCGTACCGCGGACCACTTGCATCGTCGCTTCACGGACTTCCGTGAATTCTTCGACTGTCAATGTGCGGCCGAGCTCTTCTTCGCGTTTTTTGACTTGCTGATCAATTGCCGTGTTCATGAACATCGCAAGGATGATCGGAGCCGGTCCATTGATTGTCATCGACACTGAAGTGGAAGGCGCGCAAAGGTCAAATCCGGAGTAAAGGGTTTTCATATCATCCAGCGTACAGATTGATACACCCGATTCTCCGACTTTCCCGTAAATATCCGGACGGTGATCCGGATCTTCTCCGTATAAAGTCACCGAATCAAATGCAGTGGACAATCGTTTCGCATCGTCATCTTTGGAAAGATAATGGAAACGGCGGTTTGTGCGTTCCGGTGTTCCTTCACCCGCAAATTGGCGTTTTGGATCTTCGCCTTCCCGCTTGAACGGGAATACGCCGGCTGTGTAAGGGAATGAGCCCGGTACGTTTTCGAGATAAACCCACGTCAAAATTTCGCCGTAATCAACGAATTTCGGCAAGACCACACGAGGCACTTTAATGCCGGCCAGACTTTCCGTTCGCAAAATCGTGCGGATTTCTTTGTCGCGCATTGTCGTGACGAACTCGTCTCCTGCATACGCTTCTTTCAGCGCATCCCAGTTTTCAAGAATCCGCTTCGACTCGGCAGTCAGTTCATCCCGCACTCCGTCAGCCAACGATTCGAGCGACTTCACCAACGCATCATCCGGAGCTTTTTCTTTTACTGTCTCGATTGCGCCTTCCAGTTGGAATAGACGGCGTGCGAATTGGGATTGCTCTTTGGTTTTCGCGTGATAGCCGCGAACCGATTCCGCCAGTTCACGTAAATAATAACGGCGGTCATTCGGGATGATCAAATTCTCTTTTTGGGTTTTCGCGAATTTTTCATAATCCGTCGTCCAGTCTGTTCCGCATTTTTCATTGACTGTTGTAACCAATGCCGCGAACAGGGAGTTTGTCCCTTTGTCGTTAAACTGGCTGGCAATTGTGCCATAAACCGGCATTTTGTCCAAATCGTCTTCAAAACGCATGTGGCTGCGCTGGAATTGCTTTTGAACCTGGCGCAGTGCGTCTTCCGAACCTTTACGTTCGAATTTATTGATGACAATTAAATCCGCGTAATCGATCATATCGATTTTTTCGAGTTGGGACGGAGCCCCGAACTCACTTGTCATGACGTACATTGAAACGTCCGAGAAGTTGGCGATTTCGGCATCGCCCTGCCCGATTCCGCTCGTTTCCACGACAATCAGGTCGAAACCGGCCGCTTTGACCACGTCGAGCACATCACCGAGAGCTGCGGACAGTTCGGTGCGTGAGCCACGGGTTGCAAGGCTTCTCATAAATACGCGTTTGTTGAAAATGGCGTTCATGCGGATCCGGTCGCCAAGCAATGCCCCGCCCGTTTTTTGTTTGGTCGGGTCGATTGACAGGATCGCAATGTTTTTGCCGGGCAGTTCAGTAAGGAAACGGCGAATCAATTCATCCGTTAAGGAGCTTTTTCCCGCTCCCCCTGTTCCGGTAATGCCAAGGACCGGCGTCTTTTTCGACCCTTTTCTGACGGTTTCCATCAATTCGGCCGTATCGCCGCCGCGTGTATGGGCTTCTTCTGCTGCAGTGATCAAGTTCGCAACTGTCACCGGGTTTTCAGGAGACAGGTTTTCCACGTCAAAGGTATCTTTGACGGTCGTGAAATCACATTCTTCCACGATTTCGGTGATCATTCCCTGCAAGCCTTTTTTGCGGCCGTCTTCCGGAGAAAAAATGCGTGCAATGCCGTAATCGTGAAGTTCCTTGATTTCGCGCGGCAGGATGACGCCTCCGCCTCCGCCGTAAATGCGGATATGGGGTGCGCCTCTTTCCTGCAGCAAATCGTACATATACTTGAAGTATTCCATATGCCCGCCCTGATAAGATGAAATCGCAATTCCCTGTACATCTTCCTGGATCGCTGCGTTGACCACTTCTTCAACAGAGCGGTTGTGTCCAAGATGGATTACTTCCACACCGCTTGCCTGAAGAATGCGGCGCATGATATTGATCGATGCATCATGGCCGTCAAACAGCGCAGACGCTGTGACAAAGCGGATATGACTTTTCGGCTGATATGTTTTTGCTTCCTGGATTGTAGCCATTTATGAGTAGCCCCCTGATATCGAGATTTTTTCCCCTGCCATCCCCTGCAAGAGGAATTTCATTTGCATTTCGATAAATTCTTCAATGGTGAAATCGCTCAGAGCCCAGCGGCGGAATGCCCACATCTGGCCCTGAACGAATAAATGATGGGACGCCAAGACAATTTCCTTCGGCGTCAGATCCACCTGTCCCCGCTCCGCGCATTCCGTCAGCAGACGCGCGAACAGCGACACCATTTCCGTTTCCTTTTCCAGCACATAACCCAGTGCGTCTTTCGGCAACGATTTCGACTCCTGATACATGACGACAAATTCATCCTGCATATCGTCGATCAGGCCGTAATAATGCTCGAGTGCCGTCACCAGAACGTCCCATGAGCCATTTTCCATGTCGATTGTGGCGAGGCGCGAATGCACTTCATCATAAATCGAGTCACAGACCAAATAGAGGACGTCTTCTTTTGTGCGGATGTATTCATACAAAGTGCCGATGCTGAATCCGGCGGCTTTGGCGATTTCCCTTGTCGTAGTCCGGTGAAAGCCCTTTTCTTTAAAAAGCGTTACAGCACCGCGGATCATTTGCGCTCGGCGCTTCTCGATCAGGCTTTCATCTTTAACGGAAGACTGTATTGCACGCTTTTCATTCATAGGCCTGCCTCCGATTATTTTGTGACCATACGGGAAATGACCAGACGTTGGATTTCCTGTGTGCCTTCATAGATTTGTGTAATTTTCGCGTCGCGCATAAAGCGTTCGACCGGATAATCTTTCGTATAGCCGTAGCCGCCGAATACTTGTACCGCTTCAACAGTGACATTCATCGCTGTATCTCCGGCCATCAGTTTCGCCATTGCCGATTCCTTGCTGTACGAGTATTTGTTCGACTCAAGCCAAGCAGCCTGGTAAGTCAACAGGCGTGAAGCTTCGATAGAAGTCGCCATGTCCGCCAATTTAAATGAAATCCCCTGGTTGGCAGAAATCGGTTTGCCGAATTGCTCGCGTTCTTTCGCATATCCGACAGCAGCGTCCATTGCACCTTGTGCAATGCCGACTGCCTGTGCAGCGATGCCGTTGCGGCCGCCGTCAAGCGTCTGCATCGCAATTTTAAAGCCCTGGCCGATTTCGCCAAGAACGTTTTCTTTCGGTACGCGGCAGTTGTCGAAAATAATTTCAGTTGTCGGGCTTGAACGGATGCCGAGTTTCTTCTCTTTTTTGCCGACAGAGAATCCTTCGAAATCACTTTCTATGATGAACGCAGTCGTCCCTTTGTGTTTTGAAGTCGGATCAGTGACCGCGAAGACGATATAGATGTCTGCAACTCCGCCGTTTGTGATGAAGATTTTCGACCCGTTCAACACGTAATGGTCGCCGTCTTCTTTGGCATTTGTTTTCATGCCGCCAGCATCAGATCCGGCAGCGGGTTCAGTAAGGCCGTAAGCTCCGATTTTTGACCCTTCCGCCATCGGACGAAGATATTTCTGCTTCTGCTCTTCTGTTCCGAATGTGTATACCGGCCAGCCGGCAAGTGATGTATGCGCTGAAAGGGTTACGCCGGTTGATGCACAAACGCGTGATAATTCTTCAACAGCGATGCAGTACGCCAAATAATCCGAACCGATTCCGCCGTATTCTTCCGGCCAAGGAATCCCAGTAAGGCCCAGTTCAGCCATCTTGTCGAAAATTTCGCGGTCAAAACGTTCTTCCTCGTCGCGCTCTTCTGCAGTCGGCGCCACTTCTTTGTTTGCAAAGTCGCGTACCATCTTACGGATCATTTCATGTTCTTCGCTTAATTTAAAATTCATTTTATTTTCCCCCTGCTTACTTTAATAGTTGTTTGCTGATAACGATTTGTTGAATTTCACTTGTGCCTTCGTAGATCTCTGTCACTTTGGCGTCGCGGAACAGCCGCTCCACCGGATAATCCTTGGTATAACCATAGCCGCCATAAACCTGTATCGCTTCAATGGCGACATTCATCGCAGCTTTCGAAGCGTATAGTTTCGCCATGGACGCTTCTTTATTGCAATTTTTGCCTTCGGAATAAAGGCTGGCCGCGTTATAGACCAATAATTTTGCCGCTTCGACCTGTGTTGCCATATCCGCCAGCTTAAAGGCGATGCCCTGCTGCTGGGAAATACGCTTGCCGAATTGCTCGCGCTCTTTGGCATACGCAACCGAATATTCGTAAGCTGCTTCGGCGATGCCGAGCGCCTGCGCCGCGATGCCGATGCGGCCGACGTTCAAGTTGGCCATGGCGATGCTGAAACCTTTGTTTTCCTCGCCCAGCAGATTGTCAGCCGGCACCCGCATATTGTCGAACGTCAATTGCACCGTACGGGACCCGTGAAGCCCCATTTTCTTTTCGTCCTTGCCGATGACAAGTCCTGGATAATCCTTTTCGACAATAAATGCCGAGATGCCGCGTGAGCCGGATTCTGGTTTTGTGGAAGCGAAGACGATATAAGTATCCGCTTCCCCACCGTTTGTGATGAATACTTTTGATCCGTTCAATACAAAGTCGTCGCCGTCACGGACAGCTCTTGTTTTCAAACTTCCAGCATCCGAACCGGCACCGGGTTCCGTCAGGCAGAATGCGCCCAGGTATTCACCGCTCGCAAGTTTTGGCACGTATTGGGCAATCTGTTCTTCCGTGCCGAAATTCAAAATCGGATTTGTTCCGACTGAGGTATGAACCGACAGGATAACACCGATGACGCCGCTGGCTTTCGATAATTCATGGATGGCTGTGATATAGGAAATGAAATCCATTTCCGAGCCGCCGTATTTCTCCGGAGCTGTGATGCCCATCAGGCCCAAACCTGCCATTTTCTTCAATATTTCCCGGGGAAATTCGCCTTCCTCCATCTTTTCGATAAAAGGGGTAATTTCTTCCCTTGCAAAATCACGTACCATATTGCGCATCATTTTTTGTTCATCTGTAAAATGCAAATCCATAGCGGGTTCCTCCTCGATCAAGTGTATTCGTAGAATCCGCGTCCTGTTTTCTTGCCAAGCCAACCGGCTTTCACGTACTGGCGCAATAACGGGCTTGGGCGATATTTGCTGTCGCCAAAACCTTCATGCAGAACTTCCATGATATATAGGCATGTGTCGAGTCCGATAAAATCAGCCAGCTCGAGCGGCCCCATCGGATGGTTCATGCCCATTTTCATGATGCTGTCGATCGCCTCTTTTGTCGCGACGCCATCTTGAAGTGTAAATATCGCTTCATTGATCATCGGCATGAGGATCCTGTTGGAAACGAAGCCAGGAAAATCATTGCATTCCACTGGAGTCTTCGATAATTTCAACGTCATTTCTTCAACTGTTTTATACACTTCATCCGTTGTAGCCAATCCGCGGATGATTTCGACCAGTTTCATCACCGGCACCGGATTCATAAAATGCATGCCGATCACTCTCTCCGGACGTTTCGTTACTGCCGCAATTTCCGTAATCGGCAATGAAGATGTGTTTGTCGCCAGGATGGCGTGTTTTGGCGCCACTTCATCAAGTGTTTTGAAAATGGTGTGCTTGATTTCCATGTTTTCAACAGCCGCTTCGATGACGATGTCCGCGTCATGCGCATCTTTCAGATCAAGTGAAGGGGTGATGCGGCCAAGAACCGCTGTTTTTTCTTCTTCGGTCATGCGGCCTTTTTCGACGTTGCGGGAAAGATTTTTCGTAATATTTTCGATTCCACGCTCACACGCTTCCTGCTTCATGTCGTTCAATTTCACATTCAATCCTGCCTGTGCGCATACTTGCGCGATGCCGGAACCCATCTGGCCGGCTCCGATCACCATTACATTTTGTATTGCCATGCTTATTTTTCCTCCTTAGGAACTTCGATCATAATTGCGTCGCCTTGTCCGCCGCCTGAGCAGATTGCGGCGATGCCGATTCCGCCTCCGCGGCGTTTCAATTCATAAGCGAGCGTCAGGATAATGCGCGCTCCACTGGCACCGATTGGGTGGCCAAGTGCTACGGATCCACCATTGACGTTGACTCTTTCAGGATCCAATCCGGCGATTTTCGAGCTCGCGAGCGCAACTGCCGCAAATGCTTCGTTGATTTCGAATAATTCGATTTCGTCCAATGATTTGCCTGTTTTCTTCAACAGGTCATTGATGACGAGACCTGGCGTTTCCGGGAAACGGTGTGGTTCAACCGCCACTTCCGTATGAGACAGCACGTAAGCCAAAGGCGTTTTGCCGTCCCTTTGCGCACGCTCTTCGCTCATCAATACGAGCGCTGCTGCACCGTCGTTGATCCCTGGTGCGTTCCCTGCTGTAATCGTGCCGTCTTTACCGAATGCCGGACGCAGTTTCGAAAGTGACTCTGCAGTTGTTCCTTCTCTCGGCGCTTCGTCCTGATCGACCCGGATCGGATCGCCTTTGCGCTGTTTCACTTCGATCGGTGTGATTTCTTCAGCGAAATGGCCTCTAGCTCCAATCGCGCGTTCGTGGGAACGGGCAGACCAGTCATCCTGTTGTTCACGTGTCAGCTGGTGTTCTTCTGCTGTCGAGTTTCCGTAAGTGCCCATATGGACATGGTCCGGGTGGAATGAGCAAGACAACCCGTCATAGACCATTCCGTCGATCATTTGCGCATCACCCATGCGAAGTCCCCAGCGGGCTTTCGGCAAATAATACGGCGCATTCGACATGGACTCCATACCACCGGCAACGATTAAATCTTCGTCGCCCACACGGATGATCTGATCGGCAAGTGTCACTGAACGGAGACCGGATGCACAGACTTTATTGATTGTTTCCGATTTGACGTTGTAAGGGATACCGGCTTTATAGGCAGCCTGTCTTGATGGAATCTGGCCCTGGCCCGCCTGCAGCACGTTGCCCATGATCACTTCCTGGACATCTTCGGGTTGAATTTGTGCACGTTTCATCGCTTCTTTGATGGCTGCCGCACCTAAGTCACTGGCTGTCAATGAACTCAGGCTGCCCCCAAATTTTCCGAATGCTGTTCTTGCGCCATCAATGATAACTGTTTTTGCCATAATAAATTCTCCTCCCATTTTGTAAACGTTTTCAAATTATATAAAAAAATTTAAAATTCTCTTCTTCCAAGGTCGGTGACCGAACGCTCGCTCGACAGATAGTCATGAAAAAAGGGAGTTTTTACACTCCCTCATCTTATCTATCATATTATAGAATTTTTTTGATTTTAGCAATAATTATTGAACAATGGTTTCCTCAGGCAATGGTGTTTCGTTGCCGAAGATCGCCATTTCAAGAAGTTCAGCAACGTCGTAGGTGCCGACAGTTTCTTCAACTTCCTTCGCTTTCGTGCCATCAGACAGCATTGTCAGACAGTACGGGCAACCGGAAGAAATCATTGTCGGATTCACTTCGAGTGCCTGCTCGGTGCGCGCTACGTTGACGCGGTGTCCGGCATCTTCTTCCATCCACATCAATCCGCCACCGGCGCCACAGCACATTCCGTTCTCACGGTTGCGGACCATTTCAACCAGTTCGACGCCTTCGATCGATTTCAGAATCTCACGCGGTGCGTCGTAAACATCGTTGTAACGGCCAAGGTAGCAGGAGTCATGGAACGTGATTTTTTCATTGACTGCGTATTGCGGTTTCAGCTTGCCTTGCTGCAAGAGTTCAAACAGCATTTCGGTATGGTGGTAGACTTCAGCGTTGAAGCCGAAATCCGGGTATTCGTTTTTGAAGATATTGTATGCGTGCGGATCGATCGTGACGATTTTCTTGATGTCCGCTTTTTCAAACTCTTTGATGTTCGCTGTCGCAAGTTCCTGGAACAGGAATTCGTTGCCGAGGCGACGCGGTGTATCTCCGGAGTTCTTTTCTTTATTGCCAAGAATCGCGAATTTCACTCCCGCTTCGTTCATCAGACGGGCAAATGATAGAGCGATTTTTTGAGAGCGGCTGTCGAATGAGCCCATTGAACCGACCCAGAACAGGAATTCGAATTCTTCTCCGGCTTTGTTCATTTCTTTAACAGTCGGGATCTGAACGTCTTCGCGCGCATCTCTCCAGTTTTCTTTGTCTTTGCGGTTAAGGCCCCAAGGATTCCCCTGCTTTTCGATGTTTGTCATCGCGCGCTGAGCATCTTTGTCCATTTTGCCTTCAGTCATAACCAGGTAACGGCGAAGGTCGATGATTTTGTCGACGTGCTCGTTCATTACCGGACATTGATCTTCACAGTTACGGCAAGTCGTACATGCCCAGATTTCTTCTTCTGTGATGATGTCACCGATCAGGCTCGGGCTGTAAAGGTCGTCGATGCTTATGCCTTCAGCGCCAGCAGCCACTGCCAGTTGGTTTCCTTGTGTGTTGCCAAATGCCATTGCCGGCACCCAAGGTTTTTTCTGGGTCATGACTGCACCCGTGTTGGTCAAATTATCGCGAAGTTTCGTAATAAGGTCCATCGGCGACAGCATTTTGCCTGTGCCGGTTGCTGGACACATATTCGTGCATCGTCCACATTCCACGCAAGCGTAAAAGTCGATCATCTGCCCTTGCGTAAAGTCAGTGATTTTCCCGACGCCAAATGAAGGCATTGCGTCCGGATCTTCTTCATCTTCCATCTCTTCAAAATTGATCGGCTTCAAACGGCCGACGTGGTCAACACGGTGGAACCAAGTGTTGACGGGTCCGAAGATCAAGTGAGCATGTTTTGATTGCGGTACGTAGACAAGGAATGTCAATAGGAACAATAGATGCGCCCACCACATAACATAGAATATCGTTGCAGCAGCTGTTTCAGATAAGCCGGCAAAGAGCATGGCGAATACAGATGCAACCGGCTCTGTCCAAGCTGTCGGGTGATCCTGCCAAATCATTCCTGCACCGTTTCCGACAAGAACTGTAACCATCAATCCGCCGATGAAAATCAGCACGAGGCCGGATTTCCAGCCGCGCTTCAAACGGACCAGTTTTTCAATATACCTTCTATAGAATGCCCAGACAACGGCAACCAGAATTGTCAGCGTCACAATTTCCTGGAAGAACGTGAATGCCGGATAAAGCGGTCCCAGCGGTAAATGCGATCCCGGTGACAGACCTTTGATAATAAAATCAATGGCACTTGCCTGCACCAGCAGGAATCCATAGAAGAACATGATGTGGATGATTCCACTTTTCTTATCCTTCAATAATTTTTTCTGGCCGAATACGTTGACCATGACTTTGCGGACACGTTCATTGAAATTGTCCTCAAATTCCACTTTCTTACCAAGCTGAATGTAATCATAGCGCGACTTCAGCAGGTAAACGAATAAATAAACCGCGTATAGTGTCACAGCCAGGAACAAGATCCAGTTTGCGATGAGCAATGGCTCCATTGAGACTCCCCCTTAAAAAATTAATTCCATAAATTCCTTATCCAAAGTTTACGTGAACTCCCATCGATTGTCGATGCTTAGTTCTATATTAAAATATGAATGAGCATTCAGTCAATAGTTATATTGAAAGGGTTTTCAATTAATTCATTTTTTGTGACCAGTTTCTGACTCATTCAGCATAATTTCCCCCACAAAAAAGCACCGCTCAATGCGGTGCTTGGTTGCGGTATCGGCGGATTGCTTCGGTGGTTGCTTCGAAAACAGTTTTGCCGATGTGGCGGCCGAGTTCCGAGACGGGGCCGGCGTATTGAAAATTGCCGCCCTGTTGCGTTGCGGCGACTAGAAGGCTGTCCGTCGGCGTACCGGTTGCAATGGTGCCGGTGAAAGGATCGATCACGTTCTCCTGTTGAAAGGCTTTTGTTTTCGCTTCGGTCGCTGTCATCATGGCCTGCAGAAAAGCTTCTTCCGCCAATGTTCCGTTGACGAAGATCCAGGTGTTGACGGTGCCGATTTTCCTCTTGCGTTCCGTTAAGTGGGTCATGGAGACGTCGGTTCCATTGCCGGCGCCGGCGGTAACAGCCACGACAATCGAACCGCCCCTAAATTCACAGGTTTCGAGGACGACCTGCCCGACGTCTACCGCTGTCATCATCGCTACAGTATTGGTAGGCTTAAATCCTTTTTCTTCTATATATGAAGTCAGTTCTTCAACCGTATCATCGACTCTGTAATTTTCGTCGACCCGGCGGTTCATGAACGTTGTAAACCAGCCCGACCCGGCGTTTATGACTGCCGACGAAACGGTTTTCAGCGGCGCGTTGCTGCGGTACAACACCATTTCCGGCGAAACGGAAAAATCTTCTTTCGTGATCCTCTGCTCGACGGCCTGCCGGTCGACTCCCGGCATCAACGTAATTTGCGGCTTGGGCAGTTCCGGATGCGGATGTGTCGCGACTCTCGCGCCATAGACGTTTCTGATTTCTTTTTCCTTCACCACTTCATGCGGCTCGCCGATGGCGGCGATGCTGCCGTTGTCTAGCAGCAGCAGTTGGTCGCAATACAGCGATGCCAGATTAATATCATGGAAAATCGCTACGATGGTCAGATCCCTTTCAATAGCCTGTCGTTTGATGGTGTCCAGCAATTCCTTCTGATGCTTGATATCCAAATGGTTTGTCGGTTCATCGAGTAACAGGATCGAAGCATTTTGCGCAAGTGCCTGGGCGACGAAGACGCGCTGCTGTTCTCCGCCGGACATGTGGTCGATTGCCGTATGCTCATAGCGGCTGATGTCCATCATTTCCATTGCTTCAATTACAGCTCTTTCATCTTCAAGGGACCAGGAAGAAAACCAGCCGCGCTGATGCGGGTACCTGCCGAGCGACACGGTTTCCCTGACGGTATGGGAAAAAGCATGGGCGTGAAGCTGCGGCAGTACAGCCATTTTTTGGGCCAGCTCTTTTGTAGCGTATTCCCTTATTTCCCTGCCGTCTATTTCGACCGTGCCGGAAGCCGGCTCAAGAATGCCGCTCATCAATTTCATCAGCGTTGACTTGCCGCTGCCGTTCGGGCCCAAAATGCCGAGCATCTTGCCCCTATTTACGGTAAACGTGGCGTCTTTCACAATTTTCTTTTCACCGTAGCCGCCGCTCAAATGATCCACTTTCAGCATATCAAGCCACCCCTTTTCGCTGGCGGAAAAACACATATGCAAATACCGGCGCGCCAATAAATGCGGTGATGACCCCAATCGGCAATTCGGTCGGAGAAATGATGGTCCGCGACACCAAATCGCAGACGATCAATAACGAAGCTCCGTTAATGAATGACAGCGGCAGCAAATGACGATGATCGGAACCCCAAAGCAAACGGGTGATGTGTGGGACCACCAATCCGACAAAGCCGATGGTTCCGGAAACCGCGACTGCCGCTCCGGTTAAAACAGAGCCGCCGATCAGGATCACCATTTTGCGCTTTCTGACATCGACACCCAGATGCTTTGCCCGCTCTTCACCGAACAGCATGGCGTTCAGTTCGCGGCGGTTCAGCCATAACAGAAATGAACCAATTCCAATGAACGGCAACGCCATCTGCACATGTGGCCAGCCGCGCATCGACACACTGCCGAGCAGCCAGCCGATGATTTGGCGCAGTTCCTCACCAGTTAACGCAATCATCAGGGAGATGATGGATCCGAGAAACGAACTGAAGATGATTCCCGTCAGAATGACCGTTTCCATCTTCATCGAACGGTCCACCATTTTCGCGAATCCGATGACTGCAAGCATTGTCACTAAAGCGCCTAACATGCTCATGACCGGCAAAGTGAAGCTGCCGAGAAATGGGATGGAGATACCGAAAAACAACGTCATGACCGCCCCCACTGACGCCCCGGAAGAAACGCCCAGCGTATAAGGATCGGCAAGCGGATTTCTCAACAGTCCCTGAAAGGCGGCACCGGCAATTGCCAATGCCGCACCCACAAGACCCGCCAGAACAACCCTCGGCATGCGGATATTCCATAATATATTGGCAGCTGTTTCATCCGATGAAGGATTCCACAAAACCGCGGGTGATATGGAAACCGTGCCGACTGTCAGCCCGAGCAAAGCTGCTCCTCCCAGTAACAGGAAAGAAACAGCATAAGCCAGCCAGTTTTTATTCACTGAATACCTCTGGGTAGACTGCCCGTGCCAAGTCAAGCAAACCTGCAGTCAAGCGAGGGCCGGAACGAGTTACCGCGTCCGAGTCGAGATTATAGACTGCCTCTTCTTTCACCGCAGTAACATCCGCAAAACCGCCGCGT
This sequence comes from Planococcus sp. (in: firmicutes), assembly GCA_035461005.1. Lineage (GTDB taxonomy): Bacteria > Bacillota > Bacilli > Bacillales_A > Planococcaceae > Planococcus. The sequence continues at coordinate 24,565 of DATHVZ010000045.1, forward strand.
TGTTTGATTTGATCGACTGCTTCCGGGTTGTATGTGCCTTCAGTGGTAACGATGACATCGGGATTTCCGCTGACAATCGCTTCCGGATCCATGATGATCCAACCTTCCTGATCGCCCGCCAAGTTTTCTGCGTTGATCATCGACAGCATTTCATCGATGAACGTTCCGCTGCCTGTCGTATAGATGTCCGGTTGGCTTCCAATTTCCACAAAGACCGTTTTTACGTCTTCAATCGCTGCGGCCTGTTCGGTAATTTCATCCACCTGAACCTGCATTTCAGCAACGAGCGCATCCGCTTCTTCGGTTGCGCCTGTCGCCTGGCCGATTACAGTAATGGACTCATAGACTTCTTCAAAGCTTGTTTCATTATTGACGACAAAGACCGTGATTCCGGCGTCGCGCAATTGCTGCAGGCCGGCTTCCCATGTGCCAATGCCCGATTCATGTGAAATGACGAGATCCGGTTCAAGGCTGATGACTTTCTCGACGTTAAATTCCTGGCCGCCGATTTTTTCCACATCCGCCGTTTCTTCCGGGTAATTGTCATAGTCGGACAAGCCGACCATTTTGTCGCCCAGCCCCAATTCATAAGAAATTTCCGTTGTCGAAGGCACCATCGATACAATCGACTGCGGCTCTTCTTCAATTACGACTTCATCACCAAGCGCATCCACCAATGTTACAGGAAATTCCGTTTCCGCAACTTCTGCCGGCGGTTCAGCCGGTGTTTCGATATCCTGTTCTTCGTTCGCCGTGTCTTCTCCGCCGCAACCTGCGAGTAATACTGCTGCCAACCCTGCGCTCATACCAAATTTCCAAAATTTCTTCATGTTGTTTTCCTCCAATATGTTTGTTTGCGGTTCAGCACCGAATCAGCGGAGGGGGGCCGCTGATTCGAGGCTGAACCATTTTCTACAAGCTGTCTAGACTCCAACGGCCAACTCCTCGGGTCATAAGTCAACCCAGCTGCGTGGCAAAGACCGCCACTTCGCTGGTCTGCCTTATGCCTTTCGGAGCTGAACGGGCCGTTTCCGCTTTTCGAAAAAAAAACCTCCCGCAAAAACTGCGGGAGGTCGAAAGGACGCCATAAAAAGACATGCGCATCCAGCCTGTCCTCGCAAGCTTATGGGTGATTCATAAAGGCAGGTCTCCTGGCTCGTGATCATCGCGCTCTGCGCCTTCCCGGAACTTTGTTCCAGTGGCATTTGCAGATTGCTCACACTTACAGTGGCGGGACCGCGCCGGAATCGAACCGGCTTCCCTTTTAACTCATGTTCTTAGACATAAGCACCTTTATGATTGATATGAAGTTTTCTTGTTCTGTTTCATTATACAGAAATTTTTCGGAATGTCTCTTACATTTTTTCGGGTGCTTGCACTCCGACAGTTTTCAATGCATTGGCAATCGTCGTCTTGACGGATGTGATCAACGCCAAACGCGCACGGGTCATGTCAGCGTTCGAAGGATCCAGAACTTTATTGGCATTATAGAAGCTGTGGAAATGGGATGCCAATTCATGGATATAAGCCGTCACGCGGTGCGGTGCGCGCTGTTTCGCGGCATCTGCAATGACTTGCGGAAAGTCACCGATTTTTTTCAGAACGTCGATTTCTTTTTCATGTGTCAATAAATCCAGGTGATCCGTCAAAGCTGTAAAGCCTTGCTCTTCCGCCTGGCGCAAAATCGAGCAAATGCGTGCATGTGCATATTGCGAATAATAAACCGGATTTTCATTGGACTGCGAAACCGCAAGATCCAGATCGAAATCCATATGCGTATCGCCGGAGCGCATCGCGAAGAAATAACGCACAGCGTCAAGGCCGACAAGCTCGACCAATTCGCGCATCGTCACGGCTTTGCCGGTACGCTTGCTCATTTTCATCTTTTCGCCGTCTTTGTACAATTGCACCATTTGAATGATGCTCACTTCGAGCGTGTCGCGGTCGTAGCCGAGCGCTTCGATTGCCGCTTTCATGCGCGGAATATAGCCGTGATGGTCGGCTCCCCAAATGTTGATGAGCTTGTCGAATCCGCGTGCCAATTTGTCTTCGTGGTAAGCAATGTCCGGCAGCAGGTACGTAAACGTTCCGTCATTCTTGATCAGGACGCGGTCTTTGTCATCGCCGAATGTGGTCGAGCGGAACCAGGTTGCGCCCCCCTCTTCATAGATGTGGCCATTGGCGCGCAGTTTGTCCAAAGCGATTTGGATTTC
>DATHVZ010000046.1:0-12756 GCA_035461005.1 Planococcus sp. (in: firmicutes)
GCCAGCAGCGCTTCCAGCTCTTTTAGCTTGTTGTGCCGGATTTCTTCTGGACTCAACACTTTTTTTGTCAAATGAGTAATCGGACTCGCCATAGGACATCACCTTTCTATCTTTTGATCGGTCAAATGCACATAGCCTTCACGCGCCCATTTCCGTTCGACTTCGATGCCGGTGGTGGGATTGCGTTTCTTGTCACGCGGGTTGGATCGTGGCAAAGGGCTTTTGCCGTGTTCTTTCAATAGTTCCATCCGAACTTTCGTCTGCTTGTATGCAGGGGTGTTCGTGCGCTGGTCGACAGCCGGTCCGGTCAGGAAGTTGATGGCCGTTTCTTTCTTGACGGAGTTCATCGGCAGGAACAATTCGTTGCCTTTGACTCGGGTAGTGACAATCACGGGCAGTTTCAATGCGCCGTAAGGTGATACCAGTCGGACAGTCGAACCGTCTTCCAGTCCGCGCTCAGCCGCCAGTGCGGGTGATACTTCGACAAACGTTTGCGGCAGTTTCGATTGGATGCCGGAAGATTTATTGGTCATATTGCCTTCGTGGAAATGTTCCAGCAGGCGGCCGTTATTGATGTGCAAGTCATATTCCTCCGGGAAGACAACCGGCTCGATCCAGTTGGACAATGCGAAACGCGCTTTTTTGTCCGGGAAGTTGAAGCCATCCACATAGAGAAGGGGAGTGCTTGCGCCATCAAGGCTGCCCCATAAGAAGCTGTTCCAGCCTTCCATCGAAGCGTAACTCGCTTGGCTGAATATCGGTGATAAACTTGCCATTTCCGCGAAAATCTCGCTAGGGTGGCTGTAGCTCCAGCCAGCGCCGAGGCGGTTGGCGATTTCCTGGACAATCCACCAATCGGCTTTGGACTCGCCCAGTTCAGGCAATGCTTTGTAAAGGCGCTGAACGCGTCTTTCTGTGTTCGTGAATGTCCCGTCTTTTTCCAACGATGGAGCGGCGGGTAAAATCACATCCGCGTATTGTGCTGTGCGAGAGAAGAAAATATCCTGCACGACGAAGAAGTCGAGTTTTGAAAGCACTTCGTCCACGTGGTTGGCGTTTGAATCCACAAGCGCCATATCTTCACCGACAACGTACATGGCTTTCATGATGCCTTGTTCGACAGCCTGCAGCATTTGAATATTGTCCATGCCAGCTTTTTCATCGATTTTCACACCGTATGCCGTTTCGAATTTCAAGCGGGCGTTGTCGTCGGAAACGTGCTGGTAACCAGGCAGCCAGGCAGGAAGTGAGCCCATGTCGCAGGCGCCTTGTACGTTATTGTGGCCGCGGAGCGGATAAGCGCCAGCACCCGGACGGCGGTAGTTGCCTGTCGCGAGCAATAAGTTGGAAATGGCAGCGGAGGTATCCGAGCCGCCGGTGTTTTGCGTAACGCCCATGCCCCACAGGATGCAAGTGCCGTCCGCGTCGCGGATCAATTCCGCGATGCTGACAAGTTGTTCTCTTGAAATGCCGGTTTGTTGTTCAGCATATTCTAATGTGTATTGGCTCAGCACTTCGTTGAATTCCCCAAAATGATGGACGTTTTCATCGATAAAGGCTTGATCGTGCCAGCCGTTGTCGATCATGTATTTTGTCACGGCCATCAGCCAAACTTGGTCTGTTCCTTGTTTCGGAGTGATGAAGATATCCGAGCGTTCAGCCATTTCGTTTTTGCGCATGTCGGCCACAACCAGTTTTTGTCCGTGCAATTTATGCGCACGTTTAACGCGTGTCGCCAGTACAGGATGTCCTTCAGCAGGGTTTGCCCCAACAATGATGACGAGACCAGCTTTTGCGATATCTTTGATCGTGCCGGCATCGCCGCCCATGCCGACCGTGCGGAACAATCCGTCGGTCGCAGGGCTCTGGCAATAACGCGAGCAATTATCCACGTTGTTCGATTCGAACACTTGGCGCGTCAATTTCTGGATCACGTAATTGTCTTCATTGGTGATTTTCGAAGAAGAGATGACGCCGATTGCGTCTTTGCCATGGGCTTCTTTGATGCCTTTGAATTTGGAGGCGACCAGATCCAGCGCTTCTTCCCAAGTGGCTTCGACAAACTCGTCACCTTTTCGGATCATCGGTGTCGTGATGCGTTCTTCGCTGTTGACGAAGTCCCAGCCGAACTTGCCTTTTACGCAAGTGGAAATCTGGTTGGCGGGTGCTTCGGATACCGGCTGGATTTTAAGGATTTTGCGGTCTTTGGTCCAAACTTCAAAGGAACAGCCTACGCCGCAGAATGTGCAGACGGTTTTGGTTTTTTTCGTGCGCGTTTCGCGCATTTTCGCTTCCGCGTCGGAAATTGCTAGGATGCCGCTGTAGCCAGGTTCCACATCTTTCACCAAATCAATCATCGGAGCCTTAATTTTTTCCGGAATGGCAGTCATGAATCCGGCTTCCCCAAGCATGGAAGTTTCCATCAACGCGTTGCATGGGCAAGCCGTGACACATTGTCCGCAGCTGACGCAAGACGAATCATTGATTTTTGCGCCGCCGTCCCAAAGAACGATCGGGCGATCGCGTTTCCAGTCCATTGTCAACGTTTCGTTGACCTGGAGATTCTGGCACACTTCGACGCATTGCCCGCAGGCGATGCATTGGTTCGGATCGTATCGGTAGAACGGGTTGGTCAGATCGACTTCGTCAACCGTACATTTCGGTTCGAACGGGTATTTTTGATGTTCGATTTCCATCATGTCGACGGTGTTATGTACTTTGCAGTTGCCGTTGTTGTTGTCGCACACGGTACAGTAAAGCAGGTGGTTTTCCAAAATCCGGTCCATCGCTTCCGTTTGCGCTTCTTTTGCGCGGGGAGAAGCGAGCTGGACGTCCATTCCTGCGATCGCTTTTGTGGAACAGGCGCGCTTGAGTTCCCCGTTGACTTCCATGATGCACGTATCGCACGTTTCGATCGGATCGACTTCCGGCATATAGCAAATTTGCGGATGCAAAATCTTTTGTTCGTTGACCACTTGCAAAATTGTCTGGCCTTCTTTGAATTCGTAAGTCGCGCCGTTGATGTTGATTGACATGCAAATACCTCCTTTGTGGTTGTTCTCCAGCAAATTGGAGACAAAAAAATTCCACTATGAAATTAATACACCTTGACAAGTGCACACGATTCATAGTGGAATAGTATCTTAACAGGACTTGTTAAATTACCAATCCAATATTCTACTGTTTTGAAAGCGCTGCCGCAGTTTAAAATACGGCGATGCCTACGTATGCTATTATTATAAACAATGTCTAAAGCAGACACAATGGATTTATCAAAAAATTACAAAAAAACATTTTCTGAAGGAGAAAAAGATTATCGTGTCCAAAAAAATCCACGAGTTCAACGATATTATCCGTAAGCTTCGTAAACAGCTTTTTGGCAAAGGACCGGAACGCATTCATACAGTTTTCATCAATGACATGGCGGTTTCAACGCTTTACGGAAACTTGAGCCCGTCGGAAGAGTTTATCGCACGGACGCCAGAAGGCAGTGAAATGGTCCGGGTTGCGCGTACGCGAATGATCCAGACCGTCTATGCCGAAGCGGCGCCCGAAGGCATGGAAGAATTGGTCGGCGCGAAATTCGTTCACCTTTTCTCAGATTTCAAAGTTGAAGATGATATTGCGGTGTCGGTCTTCTTGTTCGACAGGCCGATCGACCAAAAAGCCGAGACAGGAGGAGATAGGGATGGCGCAAGATAAAATACGCACGATCCGCCGCTATGACAACGGCGCGTTCACCGCAAAAGAGGACCGGGTCGTTGTCGAACAGCCGCTGACCATCAAGATCAATGGCAAGGAATTCATCACCATCGTTTGCTCACCGGAATACGTGGAAGAAATGGCTGTCGGTTTCTTGGCATCGGAAAGAATCATCCCAAACTTTAAAGACATCGAGGAAATCCGGGTCGATGAAACAAACGGGACGATTCACATCACGGCGGCCAAAGTCTATCCTTTTTTCGAGCAGCTGCAGAACAAACGCTTTATCAGTTCGTGCTGCGGCATGAGCCGCCAAGGGTTTGTGTTTGCGCATGATGCGATGATCGCAAAAAGGATGGAGGGCACACGCGTGACGCTGACGCCGGAAAATTGTTTCAGCCTGATGCAGCAAATGGCGGACTCTGCCGAAATGTTCAAACAGACGGGCGGCGTCCATAACGCGGCACTTTGTGATCAGGAGGGCATCATTGTGTCCCGCATGGACATCGGACGGCATAACGCTCTCGACAAAATTTATGGCTATTGCCTGATGAACGACATCCCTGTGGCAAACAAAGTCATCGTGTTCAGCGGCCGCATCTCTTCAGAAATTTTGCTGAAAGTCGCGAAAATCGGCTGTGAAATCGTTCTGTCGAAATCGGCTCCCACTGAGCTGGCGCTGGCGCTGGCGGAAGAATTGGGCATCACGGCGGTCGGCTTTATCCGCGGCAAATCATTCAATGTCTACACAAACCCGCAGCGCATCATCGGCGCATAGTCACTGTTTTTGACAAAAATAAAAAATGGTGACAAACAAATTAGGTGGTGCTATGATTCTAAAAGTCATAATATTTCGAAATCAAGAATCTCGAATTAATCATTTAAGGGGTTGCGGATTTCGATTTTTCAGCAATAGTAAGCGCTTCCAAAAAACTGTGAACTGCCCGTGTGAAAACCAATGAATTAGTCGATCTAATTCATTTTATATAACCAAACTAAAAATTCAGGAGGCAAGCACAAGATGAAAAAGAGACCGAAAAACAGATGGCTTATCGCATTGTCGGCAGTCGGCATCCACATTTCCATCGGATCCGTTTACGCGTGGAGCAATTTCACAAACCCGTTGATCGAGCAGTTTGGCTGGTCCACCAGCCAAGTACAGCTCACATTCTCAATTGCCATATTATTTTTGGGTTTATCGGCTGCCTTTTCCGGCAGCTTCGTTGAAAAATACGGTCCACGAAAAGCTGGACTGGTCGCCGCCATCTTTTTCGGAACGGGCATTATCGGTTCCGGGTTAGCGGTAAGCGCATCTTCATTGCCGCTTCTTTACTTGTTTTATGGCGCATTAGGAGGAATCGGGCTCGGCATCGGCTATATCGCTCCGGTTTCAACGTTGGTCAAATGGTTTCCGGATCGCCGGGGCCTTGCAACGGGACTGGCCATCATGGGCTTTGGTTTTGCAGCTGCCATCAGCAGTCCGATCATGGAAAGGCTGATTGTCTCAGTCGGCCTTGAAAGTACGTTTTACATATTAGGGGCATCGTACTTAACCATCATGGTGCTGTCTTCTCTCTATCTTGCAAAGCCGCCAGAAGGCTGGATGCCAGAAGGTTACCAGGAAAAAATCGACAGCGGAAAAGTTCAGCACAAAACAGATTTGTCGCAACTCACTGCGAATCAAGCCGTGAAAACCAAGCGCTTTTACTATTTGTGGATCATGCTGTTCATCAACGTCACGTGCGGCATCGCCATTCTTTCGGCCGCAGCGCCGATGGCAATCGAAAGCATCGGTATGACCACGATTCAGGCAGCCGCACTGGTCGGTGTGCTGGGAATCTTTAACGGCCTCGGCCGCTTGGGCTGGGCATCGATTTCCGATTATATCGGACGTCCGAACACGTATACCGCTTTCTTCGCCATTCAAATCGCGTTGTTTGCGTTATTGCCCTTCACAACCAACGCATTGGCTTTCCAGATCATGCTGGCCATCGTCTATACATGCTACGGTGGTGGATTCGCTTCGATTCCGGCCTATATTGCGGATATCTTTGGCACAAAACAATTGGGCGCCATACACGGTTACATCTTGACTGCCTGGGCAGCAGCTGGGCTTGCGGGCCCGATGTTTGCGGCTTATATGCGAGATCAGACAGGGAGTTACGAGGGAAGCCTGCTGTTTTTCGCTGGCCTCTTCGTCATCGCGCTGATCATTTCACTGGTCATCCGAGTGGACATTACAAGAATCCGTTCGCTCAATAAAGCCGCTCCTGTCAAACCTGTCAGCGAAGTGGTTAGTGAGTAAAAGTTCATGAACAAGCGGCTGCAGAATCTTCGGGTTTTGCGGCTGATTTTTATTGTCCTAGCAAATTGGCTGCAAAGTTTTCTGGCTTTTTGGATTGTTATTGGCGTAGAATGACAATATTGATAGGGAATTTTGACGTAAATCTGGTGTCGGTGGAGGAAATGGCGTTATGCAATTGAAAATTAACATGTTTTTGGGGGCTTTTGTAGCTCTAACTTTGTCCGGCTGTGCTGCCAATTCAGCGGCCGAAGACGATACATTGAGGGTAGCGACAGCGTCCAGTTTGTCCGGCGTGATGGAAGAGCTCGCTTCCGGTTTCAAAAGAGAAAATCCGGAGGTTGAGATCGTGGCGAACTATGGCTCTTCGAGTAAATTGAGGAACCAAATCGAGAACGGGGCACCAGCAGCTCTATTCCTGTCGGCGAGCGACTTGGATATGGAAATCCTGGTAGATAAAGGGTTGGTCGATGAAAAGAGTGTTTTGGCATTCGCAGGCAATGGATTGCTCTTGGCAACATCTGCTGAAATAGCAGAAGGGGCTGACGTGCAAGCGGTTTTATCGTCTGTCGAAGGCACGTTTGCAATTGCCGACCCCGCCAGCGTACCGCTCGGAGGCTATACAAAAGGAGCCCTTGAAGCGATGGGAGTTTGGGAGTCCGTGGAAGGGAAGGCGATTTACGCAAAAGATGCGCGCCAAGTTGTGACTTATTTGGAAAGTGGCAACGCAGAGGCGGGCATCATTTATGCTTCTGACGCAGAGTTGTCCGAAGAAGTGGCGGAAATGAGCATGCTGCCGATACATAGTGCGGAAATCAGTTACCCCGCCGCCATACTCGCAGACTCCCAGCAGCAGCAGCTTGCAGAAGAGTTTCTGTCGTACCTCTTGTCCGAAGAAGGGCAGGGAATTATCGAGGAATTCGGCTTTTTGCCGATTGAAGGCAAAAAGCCATGATGCCATACGATATGTCCCCGTTACTGTTGTCGTTGAAAGTGGCCACCATTGCCACCATTTGCGTGTTCATCGTCTCGGTTGCATTGGCTCGGCTGATGGTCAGGAAAGATTTCTTCGGAAAAAGCATCCTGGATGCATTGATCCTTTTGCCGCTCGTGCTGCCGCCAACGGTCATCGGCTTTGCGCTCATCGTGCTGTTTGGCGTCAACGGGCCGCTTGGCATCCTGCTTGAAAACCTGTTCGGCTTCCGGGTGGTCTTCACGTGGATCGGCGCAGCCATTGCGTCGTTTGTTGTATCGCTGCCGCTTATGTACCAAAGCGCGCTCGCTGCCTTTGAAAAAGTCGATCCGCGCTGGGAAAATGTCGGTCGCACCATGGGTGTATCGGAATGGAAGATTTTCCGGACGGTGACATTCCCGCTGGCGTGGCCAGGCATCCTGGCAGGTGTCATTTTGGCATTTGCACGCGCAATCGGCGAATTTGGCGCGACGTTGATGATCGCCGGCTACATCCCGGGAGTGACAGAAACCATTCCGCTCGCGATTTATTTTGCGTATGAAGCGGGGCAAATGGACAAAGCCATTTTCTGGGTCGTCATTATTTCAGCATTGGGTGTCGCAGCGATCAGCTGGGTCAATTATTGGCGCAAGAAAAATGCCGTCCGCATCGGAAGGGAATGACAGTTGGAATGCTGACAGTGAATTTTACAAAAAAACTGGATAACTTTGAACTGGCCATGGATTTTTCGATGGAAGATGAAATTCTGGCATTGATTGGGCCATCGGGATCGGGGAAAACGACACTCCTGAACTGCATCGCTGGAATATCGCATCCGGATGCGGGATTCATTACATTGAACGGCTCGGCTTTTTATCAAGGCGGCCAGAAACCATTGAAAATCCAGAAAAGAAGAACCGGTTATCTGTTTCAGGACTATGCCCTATTTCCGCATCTTTCCGTGGAGGAAAATATTTTGTACGGCACAAAACGGGGCAGTGATTTGTCTCATATTACGGAACTGACGAAGTTGCTTGGCATCGCGAGATTACTGGACAAATACCCGCACCAGATTTCAGGCGGGGAAAAACAGCGCGTCGCACTCGCCCGGGCGTTGGCGGCGAAACCCGACATCCTGCTTTTGGACGAGCCTTTTGCCGCTTTGGACGATGACACGCGGGCAAGATGCCAGGAAGAACTGCAACGCATTCACGAAAGCTGGAAAATACCGGTGATTTTTGTGACGCACTTAAAGGCGGATGCGGAAAAACTTGCGGACCGCATCATCAAAGTGGACCGGGGCCAGATGGCGGAACAGCGGTTGGAAAGAGGTGGGCAACGTGGACGAGCGATATTCCAGGCAGACTTTATTTAAACCAATCGGGCATAGGGGTCAGGCAAGGATTCAAGATGCAGTGGTGACGATTGTCGGCTGCGGGGCTTTAGGGTCTGCGATTGCGGAGTCGATGGCGCGAGCCGGTGTGGGCGAAATCCACCTGGTGGACCGGGATTATGTGGAATTTTCAAATCTGCAGCGCCAGCAGCTTTTCACGGAAGACGATGCGAAAGCGATGACGCCAAAAGTGGTTGCTGCCGCAATTAGATTGAAGGCAATCAGGTCCGATCTTCAACTTCACACCTATTTGGAGAATTTGGGTGTGGAGCTGATGGAAACGCTCATCAAAAAGAGCACCCTGATCATGGATGCGACGGATAATTTCGAAACGCGGCTGTTGATCAACGATGCCAGCGTGAAATACGGCGTGCCGTGGATTTACGGGGCATGCGTCGGCAGTTCCGGAGTGGTTTTCCCCTTCGTGCCAGGCGCCGGTTCGTGTTTTCGCTGCCTGATTCCTGTGCTGCCGGCGGTCAACGAAACGTGTGACACGGTCGGCATCATTTCACCCGCCGTCCAGGTGACCGCAGCGTTGCAATGCGCCGAAGCGATGAAGTGGCTGAGCGGGAACCAAGCGGCGATGCGGAAAAAAGTGCACCATTTCAATTTATGGGACTCTTCCCAGTACGATATCGGCATTTCGCGTATTCAAAACCCGCACTGCGAAACATGCGGTGAAAACCCGGTGTTTCCTGCGCTCCAACGAGGATCGGAAGGTTTATACGCAGTGTTATGCGGCAGGGAAGCGGTCCAGATTTTACCGGATCCGAACCGGCACATCACGCTCGATGACGCGGAATCTGCAGCCCTAAGAATGGGCGCGGAAGTAAAGCGCACCCCTTATTTTGTTCAATTGCGCGCACTTGGCCACCGGATGGTGTTTTTTGAAAACGGCCGCATGATCATTCACGGCATCCGCAATACGACGGAGGGTCGGAAAATTTATCATCAGCTGTTTGGCTAAAAAGGAGGCAGTCTCATGTCAGAAGTTTTTCATTTGGAACAACACATCTCCATCGCGATTGTGACGGTTAGCGATACGCGGGATCAGCAAACGGACAAAAGTGGGCAATTGATCCGGAAAATGGCACACGAAAAAAACCTCCACATCTCATCTTATGAAATCGTTAAAGACGATGCAGAGGAAATTCGAAAAACAGTCCAGTGGATGCTGGAACAGGACGCTGTCGATGCCGTTATCACAACAGGCGGCACGGGAATAGCCAAACGGGATGTTACGCTCGAAGCGGTTGCGCCTTTGTTTGAAAAGGAACTTGCCGGTTTTGGTGAGCTTTTCCGTTTTCTCAGCTATACAGAAGATGTCGGCTCGAGGGCGCTGTTAAGCCGAGCGGCAGCCGGAACATCGGGGACCAAAGCGTTGTTCGTTTTGCCGGGTTCCAGCGGCGCGGTTCGGCTGGCGATGGAAAAGCTCATTTTGCCGGAAATCCGTCACATCACCTTTGAACTCTCGAAGCATCTTCAAACGCGGGAATAATCGCCGGAGTTGCCGCCACTTTTGTGGAGCAGCATCGTCGGCCCGATGACCATTTCTTTGCCGGCGGCTTTGCACATATCATAAATGGTCAGCGCCGCGGCCGAAGCAGCGGTCAACGCTTCCATCTCGACGCCTGTCGGTCCGGTGGTTTTTACGGTGGTGGACAACAGAACTTCGTAATGGTTTTGGTCTTCGTCGACATTCCATTCGAATTCGATATCCACACCGCTTAGGGCCAACGGATGGCACATCGGAATGATTTGGGCAGTATTTTTTGCTGCCATGATGCCTGCGACTTGGGCTACTGCAAACACGTCCCCTTTTTTATTCGCCCCGTCTTTGATTTGGCTGTAGATGTTTTTGTTTACGATCACGGAAGTTTTGGCACGAGCGATGCGGATTGTTTCGGCCTTGCCGGAAACATCGACCATTTTTGCGCGGCCTTGCGAATTGAAATGCGTTAGTTCGTTCACAGAAATCATCCTTTTCACATAGATTGATGAAATTATAACATGAATTTTAAGGAGTTGGAGCCAGTGGTTGAAAAGCGAACACCGATGCAAGTCCGAGATGCGGTTGAACTGGTGATGAGCCATGCCGGCGAGCTAGGGTCCGAACTTGTGGCATTCGAAGAAAGTTACGGAAGAATTTTGGCGGAGCCGCTGATTGCCACGGTGGATGTTCCGCCGTTCAATCGCTCGCCATATGATGGCTACGCCATCCGTTCCGAGGATACAGCCGGCGCATCCGGCACGTCCCGCATCACATTCAACGTCATCGATCATATTGGCGCAGGCGAAGTTTCAGCGAAAACGCTGAAAGCCTTTGACGCCATCCGGATCATGACGGGAGCCCAATTGCCAGCGGGTGCTGACGCGGTCGCCATGTTTGAACAAACGGTTGAAAATGGGCAGTCATTCACAATCCGCAAACCGTTTGAACGGCTTGAAAACGTCTCGCTGCAAGGCGAAGACGTGGCAAAGGACGAAGTGGTCATCGAACGCGGCCACCTCATCAATCCGGGAACGATTGCTTTATTGGCGACGTTTGGCTACACGCAGGTGGAAGTGGCGAAATTGCCGACTGTGGGCATCCTGTCGACCGGCACCGAGTTGCTTGCGGTTGCTGACGCGCTAGTTCCGGGGAAGATCCGCAACAGCAACGGCCCGATGATCATGGCGCAGTTGAAGCGCATGGGAATCGCTTGCAAGATGTATGGCATGTCCATCGACAACTTGGACGAAAGCTACCAAGCGGTAAAGGAAGCGGCACAGGAAACCGATTGCCTCATTACGACAGGCGGTGTTTCGGTCGGGGATTTCGATTTTCTGCCAGCCATCTATGAACGTCTGGGTGCGAAAGTGCTCTTCAATAAAGTCGCGATGCGCCCCGGCAGTGTCACCACGGTCGCCGTCGCGGACGGACGTTACTTGTTTGGCCTGTCCGGCAACCCATCCGCCTGCTTTACCGGTTTTGAATTATTCGTCCGTCCGGCATTGCTCCAAATGATGGGGTCCCAAAAACCTTTTGTGCCGCATACAACGGCATTATTGGCGGAGGATTTTGAAAAAGCCAATCCCTTTACGCGTTTCGTCCGCGCGGTATACGACGGCGCAACGGTTCGCCCGGCTGGATTCAATAAGTCGAATGCTGTATCATCGATCGCACGAGGGAACGCATTGATCGTTCTGCCGGGTGGATCGAGAGGATTTGTCAAAGGCGACCGCGTCGATGTCCTGCTTCTCGGCGTGGAAGAAGGTGCCGACAAGTGGATGAAATAAGGATTCTACAGATCGTCGGCTTCAAGAACAGCGGCAAAACGACGTTGATGCTGGAGCTGATCCGTCTGGCGTCGATAGCTGGCAAACGAGTTGCAACGGTCAAGCACCATGGCCATCCAGACGCCCTTGACATGCCACCAGCAACTGCCGACAGCGTGCGCTTCTTCAATGAAGGCGCCGTATCATCCGTCGTTTCCGGCGGTGGGACCATTCAACAGCTCACCCGAAAAGAAGAGCCGGCTGTTGAAGAGTTGATTGCCATGGCTGCTCAAGCTGACACTGATTTTATCTTTATCGAAGGGTTTAAAGAAGCGCCCTATGAAAAAATAGTATTGATCCGCTCTGAAAATGATTGGGAAGAATTGAGTTCGCTCAAGCCTATCGCACTTGTCGTGGCGCATGAAGGTGTAAGCGTTCACAACCGCAATGTAGTCGCCCGGCATGAAACGGCACAAATCACTGAATGGTTTATGGAATGGATGGAGAGGAATTCGATATGAAAGCATTTGAAATCGTTTCACAACCGATCAATCCGCAGCATTACGCGGACATGGTCTTGCGTCCGGAGGCGGGAGCAGTGACCTTGTTTACCGGGCATGTGCGCGAATGGACCAAAGGCGTCCGGACGTTGTATTTGGCATACGAAGCCTACATACCGATGGCGGAGAGGAAGCTGGCGCAAATCGGCGCGGAGATCGAAGAGCGGTGGCCCGGGACAAAAACCGCCATTGTCCACCGCATCGGCGAGCTCGCCATCAGCGACATCGCTGTGGTAATCGCCGTTTCGTCCCCTCATCGCAAAGCCGCGTACGAAGCGAATGAATACGCCATCGAACGCATCAAGGAAATCGTTCCGATCTGGAAAAAAGAAATTTGGGAAGACGGCGAGGAATGGATTGGCGACCAGAAAAAGAAACCGGGAGGTGCCGTATGATCACGATTCATTATTTTGCGGGATTGAAGGAAGTGACAGGTGTTGCCGAAGAACAGGTGGAGCTGTCAGGACGTACAGTCAAAGAATTGGGACAATGGGCTGCGGAAAAATATCCGGGGATTGCCCAGGGAGCTGCGCGCATTGCGGTGAATGAAGAATACGCGTTGCCGGAAGATATCCTGGAAACGGGCGAT
>DATHVZ010000047.1:0-1725 GCA_035461005.1 Planococcus sp. (in: firmicutes)
GTATAGTCCTCGATCGCTTCCGGCTTGTCGCTCAGATTATAGCCGCGCTGATCTGGCGCAATCACCCGGTAGCCCATCGACGCCAGCGGTTCGATTTGATGCTTCCACCCGTACCAGAATTCCGGAAACCCGTGAAGCAAAACCACGAGTGGACCATCTTTCGGACCGGCCACCGCGGTATGAAGCGTGATACCGTTCGTTTGAATATATTCAAATTTGAGGTCTTCCATCTGCATATACCTCCCTCTTCGTAATCTCTAACTTCTCCTTACCCGTTTTTTTCGTATTCAAAAAGCCCCCGAAGAGTTTCTCTTCCGGGGGCTTCGTTTGTTATTTAATGATTTCTTTGCCGCCCATGTATGGACGCAATACGTCAGGGATGACGACCGTGCCGTCTTCTTGCTGATAGTTTTCCAGTAAGGCGGCGACTGTCCGGCCGACAGCCAGTCCGCTGCCGTTCAATGTATGGACAAATTCCGGCTTGCCGTTCGCTTCGCGGCGGAATTTGATATTTGCACGTCTTGCCTGAAAATCTTCGAAATTGCTGCATGAAGAAATTTCACGATACGTTTCCTGGCTTGGGATCCAGACTTCGATATCGTATTTTTTGGCTGCTGTAAAGCCCAGATCCGCTGTGCACATTTTCAGCACCCGATATGGCAGCCCTAATAGTTGAAGTACTTTTTCGGCGTGGCCGGTCAGCTTTTCCAGATCATCATAAGAATCCTCGGGCTTCACAAAGCGCACCAGCTCGACTTTATTGAATTGGTGCTGTCTGATTAACCCACGTGTGTCCCGGCCCGCAGAACCAGCCTCAGAGCGGAAATTCGCGCTGTAAGAAGCGAAGGCCTGGGGCAGCATGTCATTCGTCAAAATTTCATCACGATAAAAGTTGGTTACCGGTACTTCACTGGTCGGAATCAGGAAATAATCTTCTTTCTCGATTAAAAACGCATCTTCCTCGAACTTCGGCAATTGGCCCGTGCCGGTCAAGCTTTCACGGTTTACAAGATAAGGAGGCAGCATTTCTTCATAACCATGCTCTTCCTGATGAAGGTCCATCATAAAGTTGATCAGAGCCCGCTCCAGACGCGCTCCAAGGCCTCTGTAAAAGACGAAACGGCTGCCGGCTACTTTGGCTGCCCGTTCAAAGTCCACAATCTTCAATTCCGTCGCCAAATCCCAGTGTGGTTTTGGTTCATAGGCAAATGGCGGCTTGTCGCCCCATGTGCGGATTTCTTCATTATCGTCTTCAGACTCGCCCATCGGCACGCTGTCGTGGGGAATATTCGGCACGCGCATCATGATGAAGTTCAAGCGTTCTTCCACTTCACGCAGTTCGTCGTCAATCACTTTGATCTGATCTCCGATTTCGCGGGTTTTGGCAATCGCTTCGTCCGCATTTTCTTTGTTGCGCTTCATCACAGCAATGCTTTGTGAAGCTTCATTGCGTTCAGCCTTTAACTTTTCAGTCTGGGCGATCAATTCTCTGCGTTTCACATCAAGCTCCTCAAAATCATCGAGCACAGAGATATCTTCTCCCCGCTTCGCAAGTTTCGTTTTCACTTCTTCAAAATTAGCTCGTACAAATCGAATATCCAACATGGCAATTCCTCCTAAAATTTACGTGCATGGAAAAAGACAACAAAAATAGCCCCCATCCCTTGGTAAAGGGACGAGAGCTACCCGCGTTGCCACCCTGATTGATCGGTTTTCACCAATCCT
>DATHVZ010000048.1:0-20110 GCA_035461005.1 Planococcus sp. (in: firmicutes)
CCAGTTATTTGGATATACTTTCCGAAATGGACGAAATACTTTCTATTTCACCCAAATACTTTCCAAAATGAACGAAATACTTTCCAAAACAGCCCAAATACTTTCCAAATCCATTTCCCCATCAAAAAAGCTGCCCGCATCTTGCTCGCGGACAGCTCTTTTCATTCTTATGATGCTTTTATTACAGCAATGATCAGCATGATCCAGCCGGCGATGAACGCTACGCCGCCGATTGGCGTGATGGCACCCAAAACGCTGATGCCCGTCAGGCTCAACACATACAAACTTCCCGAGAAAATCACAATTCCGGCAAGCATCAGATAACCAGCCCAGCTGAGCGATCCCAAAGGTCCGAGTAATGTTGAGCTCATCAATATGGCCACAACGATCAGCCCGATCGAATGGAACATCTGGTATTGAACAGCCGTTTGCCACGTATCCAAATATTTTTCAGCGACGCGGCCTTCCAGCATATGCGCGCCGAATGCACCGAATGCCACACTCAGTAGAGCGTTGACAGCTCCGGCAATCAAGAAAAAATTCATTATCTATTCCTCATTCCCATTAAAATTCAAAAAGTGAATCGCCGTTTGCCCCTTCTTCTACAAGCT
Source organism: Planococcus sp. (in: firmicutes) (assembly GCA_035461005.1). Lineage (GTDB taxonomy): Bacteria > Bacillota > Bacilli > Bacillales_A > Planococcaceae > Planococcus. The sequence goes on from DATHVZ010000048.1 coordinate 612, forward strand.
TCTTTTCAGTCAGGACAGGCTGCGGCGCGGGGGATGCTGACAGCGGAATCGCGCGCGGCGCAGGTGCTGGCGATGGTGAAGAAGGCTGCTGCTCTTCCTCAAGCAACAGGTCGCAAAGTGCACGGATTGCCGCAACGGATTCGCGCATTTTCGCAGCATTTCCTGTGCGCGCCTGGCGGGCATGTTTTTCGATTTCAGTGATCACCCGTTCGTGTCCGACGGCCATAGTAAATCCCCCTTCCTTTTTATATCGTTCCTTATTTTAACACGGCTTCATAGAAGACGTCAGTCCAAACAGAAATCTATCGGCTGTTGCCCGCGCTCCTGTAACAAGCTGTTCACTTTTGAATAAGGCCTGCTGCCAAAAAATCCCCGGTTCGCACTCAGCGGGCTCGGATGCGGGGCTTCAATTACATCATGGCGTTCCAAATCGATCAGCCCTTTTTTCGTTTGCGCCGGTCTTCCCCACAATACGAATATCACGGGTTCCCGCCGCTCGGAAAGTTTGCGGATCACTCGGTCCGTAAAGATTTCCCAGCCTTTCCCCCGATGGGAATGGGCTTCGCCTTGCCGGACGGTCAAGACAGTGTTGAGCATCATGACTCCCTGGTCCGCCCATTTTGTCAAGGTGCCTTCAACCGGCTTATCACACGCAAGATCTTCCTGTAATTCCTTGAACATATTGCGCAGGCTCGGCGGGATTTTGACGCCGGCTTTAACGGAAAAGCTCAAACCGTGCGCCTGCCCCGGCCCATGATAGGGATCCTGTCCAAGGATGACGACTTTGACATCCCGGAAAGCGGTGTGTTCAAAAGCAGACCAGATTTCGTCTTTTGGCGGATAAACCGTTGCCGTTTCGTATTGCTCCTCCAAAAATTCATGAAGCTCTAAGTAATACAGTTTATCGAATTCTTCGCCGACCACTTGCTGCCAATCGTTGGAGAAAATCTCCTTTACCAAAGCCTTCACTCCTTAGTCTCTAAACTTTACCGTTACGTTATAGTCAACCAATTGGAACATTCCTTCAACCGAGCGAGCGGCATTTTGTTCCGCCAGATCCAGCACGCCCTGGCCACGGGTTTCCTCCAGCATCAATTTCTTCGCTTCTTCCGCCAATTCATAGGCTTCCGAAATATCGCCGCCGCCTCTGAACAGCCCTTCATAGGAATATACCTCGACCTGGTCCATAAACAATTCCGGACCACCAAGGAATTCGGCTTTCGGCAAGGTAAGAGTTGCCGTTTTTGCTTCTTCATCCAATACAATATCTTCTTCCGTTATTCCAGAAAAATCAATGCCCGCACGGACCGAGCCCGGAATCACTACCAGCAGCTGGCGTTTTGTGCCTGGCAGATCCAAGCCAATCTCCCTTCCGAATACCTCGTTGTCTTGCCGCTCGATGATGACTTTCGAAAAAGCTTCGGCTGTCGATAATTCGTTCAAGTCCTGCATTCTTTCCAAAAATGCGCCTTTGCTTTCTGTCGCGGTGCTCCCTTGGATCATCCACCATGTCCCAAGCGGCAATGCCACAAGCAACAGCAGCAATACGACGATCAATACAAGGAATGAATTGCGGAAAACGCTCATCATCACGCCAAAAGACTTCCAGAAACCCGATTCCTCGGTGCCCTGTTTGCCTTTCACTTCTTCCAGTAAACGTTCGATTTCTGTCAGTTTCGGGTCCTTCTCCAATTGACATCCCTCTTTCTATTTTTTTCAGTTGGTACTCGTGGTACGATGTTTTTATAAGAAATGCGCAAGCGTCCGGAGTTTGCACAGAAAAGGAGCGAAGCCCATGGCTGACTGGCTTGAAAGGATCAAAACCGTATCTTCCACAAAAGGCGAAACTGCTCCCGAAAGCGCAAAAATTGCTGGCGTCGGCTGTCTCGCAACCGTCATCGCTATTACTTCCATTTTAACATTTCTTATCGCATTTGGTCTTTTCAAAAGCGGCCACTGGATAATGGGCAGCTTTGCGGCAGCCTTTGCACTGATCGGCGCACTCACTTCCACTCTGCTTTTATGGCCTCAAAAGCCCAATAGATTGTAAATGCAGAGCGTTTTGTTAAAATGAAACATAGCAAACATTCTATCTATTGGAGGAATTATATACATGTCACTCAAAAAAACGTTAACAATCGCAGGATCCGATACATCTGGAGGCGCCGGCATCCAGGCTGACCTTAAAACGTTTCAGGAACACGGCACATACGGGATGAACGCATTGACGGTCATTGTCACGATGGATCCGAATAATAACTGGAGCCACGGGGTTCACCCGATTCCTGTTGATACAATCAAAACGCAAATGACCACTGCATTTTCTACCGGAATCGATGCACTCAAAACAGGAATGCTGCCGACTGCTGAAATCATCCAGGCGGCCGGCGAAGCGATTGCCGCTTCCGGCATCAAAGATGTTGTCATCGATCCGGTTATGGCCTGCAAAGGCGAAGCGGAAGTTATGTTTCCTGAAAACGTCGATGCCATGATCAAGTATTTATTGCCATACGCCAAAGTGGTGACGCCGAACCTTGTCGAAGCAGGTGAATTGTCGCGTCTCGGCCGTATCAGCACGGTTGAAGAAATGCAGGCAGCTGCTGAAAAAATCCACGCAAGTGGCGCACAATTTGTTGTCGTCAAAGGCGGCAAGCAGTTAAAACACGAAAAAGCGGCCGATTTGCTGTTTGACGGCAAAAAGCATTACCTGCTGACAGCAACAAAAACGGATACCGATTACAACCACGGTGCCGGCTGCACATTCGCTGCCGCCATCACCGCAAATCTTGCAAACGGCCAATCGGTGAAGGATGCTGTATTGAACGCCAAGATTTTTGTCTCGGCTGCCATCGAACACGGCTGGAAACTGAACGATTACGTCGGCCCTGTCATGCACGGCGCTGCAAATAAATTCCCGAAACCGGAAGTGGAAGTATTGGAACTGTAATTATGTCCCTTGCTCCAATTGAAAGGAGGACGCATTTTCTGCGTCCTCCTTTTTCTGATTTACAGCTTCTTCTTCATGAAAACCTGCGCAATGCTCTTTTCAAAGCCTTTATCTTTAAGAACTTGATATGTTATGGCATTTCCGGTTACCGGCACATTGACTGCTGTGCGGTGGATCGTGTCTTTGAAGTTGCCGAAGACTTCATTTAAAAGGATATCCGCAATTTTTTTTCGATAAATTTCGTCCGGCGCAGTTTCACATTGATACAGGACGGTGCGGGAATGGTTTCCATCCCCATCCTTCAATTTCCGGAATAAGGCGTATCCGATTTCTTCTCCTTCAGGATTGAACACAATCCTTCCTTCAGCGTCACGTAAACTTTGCCACTGGATTTGCCACGGAAAGTCCCCACGATAAAAAGGAAGAGAACCGATTTCTTCCGGCTCAGCTTCGCGGATTTTATACTTTCCAGAACCGGCTGCACTTTTTTCATCAACAGCACCGTCCAATTTCAGGAAAAATAAATCATCGACAATCTCATAGCCGAGCTTCTTGTATAATTCGATCGCTTTGTCATTCCCTGCAATCGCTTCGAGCGTTGCAATTTCAACCCCTTCATCTTTCAGGATTTGGAGCGTCTTCTCCATCATTTGTATGCCTACCCCTTTTTTGCGCCAGGGTACCGTTACCCCAGTTCCGCCGTTCCAGCCGATTTTCCTGCCGCCCGATTGACGGATTCCATTAAGGACAAGGCCCACCGGATTTCCCTCTGCAAAGGCCACCACAGACAATTCTTTTGACAGTCCTTCCTGCTCCATTCTTTTTGAGAATGCTTCAGTTGTTGTGGCCATATCAAATTGATATCCTTCAAATCCTTTGTTCCAGGCTTCCACCGCCTGTTCCAGCGTGCATTCCGATAAACTTTTGATTTCAACCATCTTTAAATCCCCTTTGCATTAAATATGTATTCAAATTTATCTATTCGCTATTCCACTCATAAGTTCCTGCCGAAAACACGGTCTTGCAAACTTGTCCGTATTTAGTCAAAACAAAACTCTCGCATTGTGTGAGAGTTTTGTTTTTTTCATTTCCATTCTATATTTCACAGGTTACTTTCTTTTATTCGCACCATTTTCTCACGCAGCTGTTCCCGGTTCCATTCGACAACAGGATCCTCAGCCACTGCTTTACGGCGCTTTTTGACCTTTGGATTTTTAGAGCGCAAATAGCCCTCCATCATCAATGATACCGCAAAAATCGCCAGACCGATGAACAGCACGGGAGCGAGTGGAAGCCAAGGGGCTCCCTGCAGATACCGGAAAGTCGATCCGAATAATCCCGCCCATTCATAGGAAATCGACATCGGGGGATCTGCTAACAGCGGTTCATAACTGACTTTTGTGCCCCCGAGGAACAGGGACAGCAAACCGAGATGCGCAAAAACAATAAATGTCTCCATCACTTGTTGACCGTAAAGCACCGCAATTTTTTCGCGCATCTGCGGATACAGATGCTTGCGGATGATCCGCAAGCGGCCGGCGCCGAGTGTTCTCGCGGCAAGTATGTATTCCTTATCCCGCAGCAAAGCCGCTTCATTGGCGACCAATATCGCGACAATCGGAACGGTCAGCAGCGCCATAATGATGACCTGTATGCCGATGCGTTCCCAGATCGTGCTGGTAAAGCCATCGGGCGGCATCCAGAGGACCGGTGTCAGAACGTACGCTGCAAACAGGGTCAGCGGAATATAATGCATGGAATCGGCAAGGCTGGAGATCCATTTGCGGTGTTTGTCCAGGTAAGTGCCAAGAATATACCCGAGTGGCACCGCAATAAGCATCCGCAAAGCCGCCACTGCCAAAGCTGCAAGAATGGTGTATTTTGCGCCAAGCATGAGTTTGCCGAGAAGATCGTAGCCGTATTGATCTGTCCCGAATGGATGTTGCCAATTCGGCGAAATGGGCGTTCCTTCAACCGCGTGCCCATCTTCCATTAAGTATAAAGTTTGGCGGGGAACATCTCCCCAAACCCATTCATAGACGAAGCTGCCGACCAGGAAAAAGGCGAGAATGCTGAAGCCTATGACAAAATAAGGCTGTTTCCACATTTATGCCGCCCCCTTGCCGCGCAAACGGCGCACAAAGTACCATTCGCCGAAGCTGTATAGAAAAAACATCGGCAGAAAAAAACTGAAGACGGCAACCAGGAAGCCCAACGGATGCATATTGTCACTGAGGAACAACATGATTCCCGGAAGATTGAACATCAACTCCAGCACAAAAAGATTCGACAGCATAAACCACATCGTCTTTTTCGATTGGAAAAAGACACTGATGATCGCGTTGCGGAACATATGGACAAGAATGATGTACACTTTCGAAAAACCGAGCGCCCGCGCCAGATCCACATACATTTGGCGCTCTTCCTCCTGAAACGTCAGCATCGACAGCCGATACAGCTGGATTGTTGGAAGAATGGCCAGACACATCACCGGCAGCCAGAAGATGCGGTCATCACCGACCACGGCAATTTTCGAAATCAGCACACCGGTCTGTTTGAAGAATAGAACGACAGCGAGCTGCGCCAGCATGATAATCAGGAGATCCGGAACCGACTCCAGGAAATAGAGGGCAACCTTCACCCTTTCGCGTGCTCTTTCGGAAAGCAGCATCGTGATGACGGTCAGGACCAGCGAAACCATAACCGCCACCAGCAAAGCCAAAAACAAAATTTGGAGCGAATATATTATGTATTCATAGATATTTGGAAATAACGGCATCGACCGTTGCGCCCTGTAAATAAAAAAAGCGATTTCACCCAGTGGCCACAATTCCTCCAGGGTCGTCACGATGGATTCAAAGTAAACCTTCCATCTCCATTCCCCGTTCAACCAGCCGGTTATCAGAACTGGCAAGCTGCTGGCAAAGATAATCCCCGCAATGCCAATCAAAAACTTCAGTAAAAACCTCATGCTCCACTTCCTCGTTGTTGGAAAATTCTCTTTTTCATTATATTACCATTATTTCGGAACCCGTAAAGCTAACTAATCGCATTCTCGGTATGTTTTCCATATACTTAAAAGATACGGATTGTTTGAGGAGGGTTTTATCGTGGAAATAGTCGAAGTGAAGAAATTACAGGTCCAATTGGATGCGTTCGCCGGGAAAGATGTTTATCTTCACCTGGAAACCACGAACGGATCCTACGCCAGCCATTTTAATGAAACATTTTTCAATGCAGGAGCATTTATCCGCAATGTCGTCATTAATTATGAATTAGGCAAAGTTGTCGGAGACAACCCGCACCGCGTCGGCTTGAAATTGCCGCATGGCTGGGTTTACGCACAGGGCATCACCCATTACGAAATGGACGACCAGGGCCGCCTGTTGCTCGCAGGGCACGACGGAGCCGGAAAACTTGCGGTGGCGCTGCAAATCAGCGAAACACCATTCAGTTATTGAGGGGGAAAAGAAATGACGATTCCAAAAGAACAACATGTATTGGTCGTATTCCCTCACCCGGACGATGAAGCGTTCGGTGTCTCGGGAACCATAACCACACTGATCAAACAGGGGACGCCGGTTACATATGCCTGCCTGACGCTTGGCGAAATGGGCAGGAATTTGGGCAACCCGCCATTTGCAACACGCGAGTCGCTTCCGGAAATACGGAAAAAAGAATTAATTGCGTCTGCAGAAGCCATGGGGCTGACGGATCTTCGAATGATGGGATTGCGTGATAAGACAATCGAGTTTGAAAATGACGAAAAGATGGTCGGCATGATGACCGATCTGATCGAAGAAGTGAAACCTTCCCTGATCATCACCTTTTATCCCGCTTTTGCCGTCCATCCCGATCACGAAGCGACAGCACGAGCGGTTGTCCGTGCTGTTCGCCGGATGAAGGACCGTCCGAAGCTTCATTGCGTGGCATTCGCCAATAATACGCTAGAAGTTCTCGGCAAACCGGATATTGTCTACGACATTACACCCGTCAGAGACCAGAAAATGGCTTCCATGAAAGCCCATATTTCACAGACGGCCTGGATGCTTGAAGAAATGGAGCATAAATTGGCTCAGGGCGATACGGAAACCGAAAATTGGTTGACACAGGAACGGTTTTATAATTATCGCTGGAACGATGATTTTGAAAAATCATTCTAAATTTTGCGCCTCTCTTTTCTTAATTGAAAATAGGGGTGTTTTTTCTTGTGTTTTCAGATAAAATAAACAATACTACTGAAAGCGTTTTCCAAGGGGGAAGAATGCTTTTTAGTCAGTAAACAGAATGTGCAGTTGAGCACAAAGAAAAGGGGAAAGTTAATGAAAAAGTTTTCTGCATCTACATGGCTCTTATTTCTCATTCCATCATTACTCGGAATCCTGCTGTTCCTGACTCCCGTTCCTACTACCAACGCTGATGGCGATACGGAATGGATGGTCACCATCGCTATCCTGGCTAACTGGATGGCCGATCTGCTTGAATCTGTGGTTCCTTGGATTCTGCTCGTTCTTTTATCGATTGCTGCAGTAGGTTCATTGGTATACATAACCAAACAGCCAAATACAGATGAAGACGTACCGTTCTTCGACAAACTTTTTAACGTCCATATCTTCTGGACGATCACACGCGTTCTGGCTGCAGTTTTTGCCTTTATGGTCCTTTTCCAAGTCGGACCAGAACCTGTATGGAATGAATATACGGGTGGCCTTCTTCTTGCCGGAGATGGATTACTGTCATTCCTGTTCACGATCTTCCTGTTCGCGGGTCTCCTATTGCCCCTATTGATGAACTTTGGACTTCTTGAATTTTTCAGCTCCATGATGATGAAAATCATGCGCCCATTGTTCCGTCTTCCTGGCCGTTCATCCATTGATGCACTCGCATCGTGGGTCGGCGATGGAACCATCGGGGTTCTGTTAACAAGCAAACAATATGAGGCCAATAAATACACGCAGCGTGAAGCCGCTATTATCGGAACAACTTTCTCAGTTGTATCCATCACTTTCGCTATTGTTGTAATCGGTGAAATCGGTCTTCCAGGTTATTTCCTGCCGTATTACGGAACCGTCATCCTTACAGGTATCATCCTTGCATTGATCATGCCGCGCATTTATCCATTGACGCGCAAACCGACGACATTCATAGATGGATCAGAGCAGGATACTCAAACGGAAGATGTTCCTAAAGGATATAACGTTGCGACACACGGCATGGAAAAAGCACTCGAAAAAGCCGATAGCAACCGTTCAGCCAGCAAGTTCTTCAAAGACGGTTTTAAAAACGTATTGGACATGTGGATTGGTGTTGCACCGGTGGTAATGGCATTCGGTACAATTGCATTGATTTTGGCTGAGTATACTTCGATCTTTGCGATTCTCGGAGCACCTTTTGTACCATATCTGAACTTGCTTGGTATTCCTGAAGCAGCGGATGCGGCACAATTGATGGTTGTTGGTTTTGCAGATATGTTCCTGCCAGCCATACTCGGTGCAGGACTCGAATCCGACATGACGAAATTTGTTGTAGCGACTTTGTCTGTTACACAGTTGATCTACCTGTCAGAAGTCGGTGGCGTATTGCTTGGATCTAAAATTCCGGTCAACTTTTTCGACCTGGTTGTCATTTTCCTTCTTCGCACAGTGATTGCTTTGCCAATCATTGCCGGAGTAGCACACCTTCTATTCTAATAAAAAGAGAAAACGCCTTCCGCGGTTGCGGAGGGCGTTTTTCTCTGTCCAGACTCCAGCGGCCCAGCTCTTCGGGTCATAAGCCGGTCTAGCTATGCGGCAAAGGACGCCGCTCCGCTATTCCGTCTTATGCCTTTCAGAGCTTAACGGGCGCTTTCGCTTTTCTTGTTTAAGCGTTTTGCAATTTTACTTTCAGTTTTTCAAGCATGTCGGCAGTCATTGCGTCCAAGTCATAGGTGGTTTTGAAGCCCCACTCTTTCTTCGCGGCTGATGGGTCGATGCTGTTCGGCCAGCTGTCTGCGATTGCCTGGCGGGCAGGGTCCACATCGTAGTTCATTTGGAATTCCGGAATGTGCTTGCGGATGGAAGCCGCAAGCTCTTCCGGCTCAAAGCTCATGGCCGTTACATTGAACGCATTGCGGTGTTCCAGCTTGGCCGGATCCGCTTCCATCAAATCAATGATTGCCTTAAGGGCGTCCGGCATATACATCATATCCATATATGTTCCTTTATCAATATAAGAGGTGTAGCTTCCCTGTTCCAGGGCTTTGTAATAAATATCGACGGCATAATCAGTTGTGCCGCCGCCTGGCTGCGCTACATAGGAAACCAATCCCGGGAACCGGACGCCGCGCGTATCGACGCCGAACCTCTGGTAATAATAATCACACAGCAATTCACCCGCGACTTTATTGACACCGTACATGGTGGTCGGCCGCTGCAGCGTATCCTGAGGTGTATTCGTTTTTGGTGTTGATGGACCAAAAGCTCCGATTGAACTTGGCGTGAAAAATTGCATGCCGAGTTCGCGCGACGCTTCCAGTGCGTTGACAAGGCCGCCCATGTTCAAATTCCATGCGAGCAATGGTTTTTCTTCTGCTGTGGCCGACAGCAAGGCAGCCATGTGCATCATCGTATCCGCACCAAAATCCTTTGCGAGGTCGTGCATTCTCTGAGCATCTGTAACATCCAAAATTTCAAACGGCCCGCTCGTATCATCGGACGGCCGGATATCCGTAGCCAACACATTGTCAGCACCGTAAATTTCCCGCAGTTTGCCGGTCAATTCAGAACCGATCTGCCCCAATGCACCTGTAATCATAATTCGTTTCATTTAATAAACTCCTCTCGAATAAAACACATGTCCTTTGTAAAAATACATTATTTTCTTTTTAACCTTTGATTTAACAGTCTTTGATATACCAATATTATAAGTTGTTCGCTATAAAAACACAACGTCTTTCAGAATCCCTATAGGGGAATGTTTTTGATATACTGGTAGAAAGCCTTTGAGGCAAAGGATTACAATGGAATTGAAAGTATGATTATATAATTCTAATTGGAGGTGGACCATGAAATCCCTGCGATTACTTGCGCTGTTCCTTACAGGGATGGCTTTGACGGCATTATTAATCTCTACCGGAACATCCAGATGGCTGATTTTTTTCTTAGTTATTGTCTTTTACTTGATCGTAATGGTATTGCCGGGTATTTATGCTGTTTATTTCTCCAATTCATTGCGTCGGATCGAGAGGTACATCCAACGCAATCGGCATAAAGCGATTTTCGCTTTTCCGTATGCACTTGGCCACGGAAGTGATCAGGATATTGAAAATGCCATTGAACGGATTCTGGCAACTCATCAACAAGCGACAATGCAGTCGGTTTACCGGACTTTGCTCGCAATTTACCGCGGACAGCCCGGAATAGCAGCCCAGCACGCTGAAGCGATCGACCGCGAGCCGATGCGCAGTTATTACCTGGCACACGCCGCTGTGTCTTCGGGGGATTTTGAACGGGCAGCGGCTCTCAACAAGCAGATCAATGAACTTTGGATGACCTATTCCATCGACGCACTGATCGCCTTCGAAAGGAATGATGCCAAGTTTCACGAGTTGGCGGACAAAAGCGTGCAGGCTGCCCGCGGTGTACAGAAATATACATTGGAAAAAAGCTTCAGCAGGATGAAGAAACCGTTGCCATAACCAAAAAATCGCCCCACAGGAATTTTCCCGTGAGGCGATTTTTTTGATTAATTTATGATGCCAAGCTCTTTACCGACCCTTTCATAAGTGGCAATCGCCTGATCCAGCATTTCTTTTGTATGGGCAGCAGTCGGCATGTTGCGTACGCGGCCTGCGCCTTTGGGTACTGTCGGGAAGACAATCGATTTAGCGTAGACGCCTTCTTCGAATAGACGTTTCGAGAATTGCTGCGCCAGTTTCTCTTCACCGATGATGCACGGCGTGATCGGTGTTTCGGATTCGCCGATATCAAAGCCCAACTCTTTCAGGCCTTTTTTCAGGTAATCTCCATTGTCCCAAAGCTTATCATGCAATTCGGTTGAATCGATGATCATTTGGATGGCAGCCGTAGTTGCTGCAACATCGCCCGGGGGGACCGCCGTCGAGAATAGGAACGGGCGTGAACGCACTTTCAGCCAGTCGATCAGGTTTTGTTTGCCGGCTACGTAACCGCCGACAATTCCGACCGCTTTCGAAAGGGTTCCCATTTGCATGTCGACTTCTTTTTCAAGCCCGAAATGCTTCACAGTGCCTTTCCCTTTGCCGGTAACGCCAGATCCGTGTGCATCATCGACATAGGTGATCAAGTCGAATTCTTTTGCAATCTCCACGATTTCCGGAAGTTTTGCAATGTCGCCGTCCATTGAAAAGACGCCGTCTGTGATGACCATCACTTTATTGTACAAGCCTGATTCCGTCGCTTCTTTCGCTTTCGCACGAAGATCTTCCATATCCGAGTGTTTGTAGGCAATGATCTTCGCTCTGGACAAGCGGCAACCGTCAATGATGGATGCGTGGTTTAATTGATCCGACAGAATTGCATCGTTTTTATCCATAACACCGGAAATGGCAGCCATATTGCAGTTAAAGCCGGATTGGTAGGAAATTGCGGCTTCGGTGCCTTTGAATTCAGCCAGCTTATCTTCCAGCTTCACGTGAAGGTCCAGCGTGCCGTTGATCGTGCGGACTGCTCCAGCACCGACACCGTATTTATCGATTGCATCTTTGGCAACTTTCTTCAGGTCCTCGTTTGTTGCCAGGCCCAAATAATTGTTGGATGACAAATTAATGAGTTGTTTTCCGCGCACCTGGATGAGCGGTCCGTTTGGCCCTTCAACCGGATCGATTTCGTTATATAAACCTTGCTCTTTAAGTTCGGTTAGGTTTTCGTTCAAGAAAGCATCTAATTTTTTTGACAATATTATCTTCCTTTCATATACCTGATTCTTTTACCTATCCATCATAACGCAATTTCGGCTAAAAGAAAAAGCGAACCGCTATGTGAATAAAATAGAAAAACCGCCTTATAGGCGGTTTCCACTCCATTTGCAAAAGGTTTGTTAACTTAATCCCTGCTCCAGGTCTTCGATCAGATCTTCCACGTCTTCAATGCCGACAGAGATCCGCACCAAGCCTTCCACAATGCCGAGTTCCGCGCGGCGCTCGACTGGAATCGATGCATGCGTCATCTGCGCCGGAACTGAAATAAGGCTCTCGACCGCACCGAGGCTTTCTGCTAATGTGAAATATTTCAATTTCGCCAAAAGCTCGCCCGCTTTTTCCTTGCTGCCCACGTCAAACGAAATCATGCCGCCAAATCCGGTGGCCTGTTTTTTCATCAATTCGTGGCCGGGGTGTTCAGGGAGACCCGGATAAATGACCGTCCCAACAGCGGCGTGGCCGTTCAGGAATTCGGCGATTCTTTGTGCATTGGTTCCCGTTTCTTCCATGCGGATGCCGAGTGTTTTCAATCCGCGCATCAACAACCAGGAATCCTGCGGCCCTAGAATAGCGCCGACCGAATTTTGGATGAAATGCAATTCTGATGCCAATTCGCCGGAATTCACAACTACCAGCCCCGCCACAACATCGCTGTGCCCGCCAATGTATTTCGTGGCGCTGTGCACAACGATATCCGCACCGAGCTTGATCGGGCTCTGCAAATATGGCGTCATGAACGTATTGTCGACGATTGTCAGGAGATTCTTCGTTTTGGCGAATTTCGCCACGGCTTCTATGTCCGTTACTTTCAATAAAGGATTGGTCGGTGTCTCAATGAAAATCGCTTTCGTATTTTCTTTGACTGCCGCTTCCACTTCTGCAAGATTGCCGGTATCCACAAAGGTAAATTCCAGTCCGAAGCGGTTCAGAACTTTATTCATAACACGGTAAGTTCCGCCGTATACGTCGTCCGTTAAGATCACGTGGTCGCCTGCCGAAAACAGCATCATGACCGATGAAATCGCAGCCATTCCAGAACCGAATGCAAATCCGGCATGTCCGAATTCGACGTCGGCGATCAACTCTTCGAGCGCGTGGCGCGTCGGGTTGCCGGTGCGTGAATATTCATAGCCTTTGAATTTGCCGACAGCTTCCTGTTTATAGGTGCTTACCTGGTAAATCGGTGTAGAGACAGCGCCTGTTGCTTCGTCTCCGACTATGCCGCCGTGGATCAGTCTCGTTTTGGCTCTCATCAATTTTCCTCCTCGAAGGTTCTATTATATATATCCTGGCTCATATAGCGTTCGCTGGAATCAGCGAACACCGTGACGATGTGGCTGCCGGGTTTGGCCGTTTCGGCTTCCCTTAAGGCCGCAACAAATGCTGCCCCCGAAGAACTGCCGACCAATAAGCCTTCCCGTTTCGCCAATTCCTTCAGCGCCGCAAAAGCTTCGCGGTCGCTGATTGTGTGGATGGCATCAAAATAGGAAGCATCCATATAGGCAGGCAGGAATTCCATGCCGATGCCTTCGGTCAGATGCGACCCGGATTCGCCGCCGTTCAGGATCGAGCCTTCCGGTTCCACAATGACTGTTTTTATGTCGTCTTTTTGTGATTTCAAATAACGGGACGTGCCCATAAATGTGCCGCCGGATCCCGCTCCTGCGATAAATACATCGATGTTTCCGTCAAGTGCGTGCCATAATTCCGGACCCAGCGTCCGGGCGTACGTTTCGGGATTGGCGGGATTCGAGAATTGCGATGGTGAAAACGCCTGCTCTTCTTTTGCCAGCTGCTGCGCTTTTTCAATAGCGCCTTTCATCCCTTTTGCCGTCGGTGTGTTGATGACTTCTGCGCCAAGCGCACGCATCAAACCCTGTTTTTCCTGGCTGAATTTCTCCGGAACAACAAATTTCACCTTATAGCCTTTGCCGATGGCGGCAATTGCCAGGCCGATACCTGTGTTGCCGGCAGTCGCTTCGATCATTGTGCCGCCCGGCTCCAAAACGCCGCGGCGTTCGGCATCTTCTATTAAAGAAACACCCAGGCGGTCTTTGACACTGCCGCCCGGATTGAAATATTCGAGTTTGGCAAAAATCCTGCAGTTGTTTGGAATGTCCATATTCGTCAGTTCCAACAGCGGTGTATCGCCGATCAATTGTTGGATGCCTGTAGCATATTTCATGGCTTTTCTCCTCAAACAGTTTCGTGGGCGAAAACCTGGTGCCACTCGTCTTTTTTCGCCAGCATTTCACGCGCCAACTCTTTCGCGCCTTCTAAGCTGTGGCTCGCTGCCCAGCCGCATTGCACTTCGTTGCAGGCCGGAACTTCGTCCGCTTTGATGACATCTTGCAATGTGTTTTCAATGATGCGCAATACATCATCATAATCATCGTGGTTGATCAACGACAGATAATAGCCTGTTTGGCAGCCCATCGGCCCGATGTCGATAATCTGGTCCGAATGGTTGCGGCTGTGTTCCGCCATCATATGCTCCAGTGAGTGAAGCCCTGGCATTTCCATGTGTTCCTGGTTCGGCTGTTTGAAACGGATGTCGTATTTGCGGATCGTGTCGCCTTTCGCCCCCGTTTTTTCTCCGGCCAGACGCACATAAGGCGCCACTACTTTTGTATGGTCAAGGTTAAAGCTTTCTACGTTCATTTTTTTCATTTGAATCTTCCTTTCATCGTTTGGTCGCATCCATGAGGATGACGTAATCATTCATCGGAGTGAACTTTATATCAAATCCGTTGTCCTGGAAAATCGCTTTCATCACGGGCACCGTGGTGTAATGCTCCCGCTTTAAATCCTCCACAAGGTTTAAATGCCCTTCACTTTCCTCGTAGACAATCCGGCCAAGTTTCGCTTCATCCGATTCGAACACGGTATCTGCAAAAACAATTTTCCCGCCGCGTGGCAAGATCGAAGCATAATGCTGAATCGCCTGTGCTTTTTCCTTATCCGTCAAATGATGGAACGCATAACTGCTGACAAAGCTCTTCGGCGCGGCCGGCAAGTCGAAATCCAGAAAATCTCCATCCAACAGGACCAGCTCCGGAAATTTCTCCTTTGCCGCTTTGCGCATCGCCGCATTCGGTTCAATGCCCACCACTTTAAGCCCCCGTCCAAGAAGCGCAGCTGTCAGATTGCCGGTCCCTGTGCCAAATTCGACGACAGGCCCTTCCGTATTTTTAGCGACCGCTGCCAGGATCTCCAGGTAATTTTCAAAAACCGCTGCGTATTCCGGGTCCTGCCCACTGACAGATTCATCGTAGGTATGCACCCAATCATCAAATATCTCTACAAATTCTCTTCCCATATTTGAACTCCCGCTTTCTTCAATGTTATAATACAACAAAACCAATAGTCTTACTAGGGTTTATTTATAACACATGCTTTTCGCTCTTTCAACTTATAGGTTTTAGTTCGCATCAAAATTTCTGCACAATAAAAGACCCGGCAAGCGCCGGGCCTCTTTCCATCATAATTTTAAAATTGGCGGCAATTCATCCTGGTGTTTCAGGATCAAGCGCTTCAACAGCGCTTCGCATTGCACAAGCGACAATTGCACGATGCGGCCGAGGAACAATGCGATCAATACCGTGCCAATGCCGATTGGTCCACCGAGCAGCCAGCCCAAAACCGCAACCGTTACTTCAATAGCGGTCCGGATGACACTGACACTCCATCCAGTCCTCTGGACCAGGATCAGCATCAGGTCATCCCGCGGTCCCGCACCCATCTTCGGTGCCACATACAGGCCGACGCCATAGCCCATCACAAAGATGCCGGCTGTGAAAATAAGGATTTGGCCCGCCATGGAATGAATATCTGGAATGAGGAAGTTGAACAGATCGATAAACAGGCCGATCAATACCATATTCAATAAGGTGCCGAATTGAGGCCATCTTCGCCGGGCCATCGACGTGACGCTGATCAATACGAAGCCCGCAATAATTGCCCAGCTGCCGATTGTCAGTCCGAAATTCTGGTACAGGCCGACGTGCAGCACATCCCACGGCCCGATGCCGAGGCGGTCGCCTTTGATGGTCATGGCTATTCCAAGCCCCAACACCATCATGCCGACGAGGAAGAACAGCCACCGGTAATACAAAGAAACATTCATCCGTCATCCTTCTTTCTTTCTATATAAAGCTTCCCCGACCATTCGGCGAAAAGGAACCGCTCAATGCTGAACCGTCAACTCCGCCAATTGTCCCCCTGTCACCCGCAGCAAGTCCTTTGGTGCAAGCTTTAACTGGGCGCCAATCTTCCCGGCGGAAACAATGATGTCTTCACGGGCCGCCGCTTCGCTGGCGACAAATGTCGGAAACGGCTTTTTCATGCCGAGCGGCGAACAGCCGCCCCGCACATAGCCGGTAAGGGGCAAAATCTCTTTGACCGGCACCATTTCGATTTTCTTTTCGCCGCAGGCTTTTGCGGCCAGTTTCAAATCCAGTTCCGCTGCTGCCGGAACCAGGAATACGTAATGGCTTTTGGAAGTTCCTGCTGCAACCAGCGTTTTATAGACGGCTTCCACCGGATAACCGATTTTCGCGGCGACTGATACGCCATCGGTTTTCCCGTCATCACTGCTGTATTGCAGCTGGTCATATGGGATTTTTTCACGGTCCAGAATGCGCGCGGCATTGGTCTTTGGAGCTTTTTTTGACATTGTGCCAACTCCTGTCAGTCTTTTTGTTCCATCATTTTTTTCAGCGCTTCCGCCATTGCGTTATTTTCCGGCGGCTCGTCCTGCTGCTTCAAGAATTGATTGACATCCTTTTTGGTGGCTTTGGACTGGCCGGTTTTTTTACGTTTCTCAAATGCCGACAGCTTCTCGCGGTGGCCGCATTTGCAGACGAAAATCTTGCCGTCGCCTTCGCCCTGCATCTCCAGCTTCTTGTGGCAATTCGGACAGCGCGCGTTTGTCAGCATCGCCACCTGTTTTTTGTAGCCGCATTCGCGGTCCTGGCAGACGTTCATCTTGCCGCGTTTGCCGTTGACTTCCAGAAGCGGTTTGCCGCAATCCGGGCACACCTTGCCGCTGATGTTATCGTGCTTGAATTTTTTGTCGCTCTTTTTGATATCAGACACTGATTTTTCGGCGAACAGGATCATTTCCTGGATAAATTCGTTCTTCTTCAACTGGCCATTGGCGATTTTCGTCAGCTGCTGTTCCCAGTCCGCCGTCAGTTTCGGCGATTTCAAATCTTCCGGCACGAGTTCCAGCAATTGGCGCCCTTTCGAGGTGATCGTCAAATCCTTGCCTTTTTTCTCGATCAGGAAGGTATTGAACAATTTTTCGATGACGTCCGCACGTGTTGCCACGGTTCCGAGGCCGCCCGTTTCGCCGAGTGTCCGGATGGATTCCTTCGATTCGCCGGCCATGAACTGCGCCGGATTTTCCATCGCGCCGAGCAGCGTTCCTTCATTGAAGAAAGCGGGCGGTTTGGTTTTGCCTTCGGTCAGAGAGATGCCTTTGATGTGGAGCGTCTGTCCGTTTTCGAACTTCGGCAACGTTGTGTCTTTGTCTTCGCCGTCATCCAGGTAGATGCGTTTCCAGCCTTCATTTCGTACGGTATTGCCTTTTGCCTGGAACGTTTCGCCACCGGCTTCGAGTTTGACCGTCGTTTGGTCATACTCGTATTGCGGATAAAACACGGCCAGGAAACGCCTGACGATCATGTCGTATAATTTGTGCTCTTTATCGGACAGCTCATGCAGCGGCGGAGCCTCCTCGGTCGGGATAATCGCGTGGTGATCGGAAACTTTCGCATCATCGATGACCCCTTTTTGCGCCGCCACGGGCGATTTCAGGATTGTCGCGACAAGCGGGCGGTAAGGTCCCGTCTGCACCGCTTTGATGCGGTCTTTCAGCGTATCCTTCATATCGGACGTCAAATGCTTCGAATCCGTCCGCGGATAGGTGACGATTTTGTAGCGCTCATAAAGGTTCTGCAGCGTGTTGAGCGTCTCTTTCGCCGACCAGCTGTAGCGTTTGTACGCCTCTTTTTGCAGTTCGGTCAAGTCGAACAAAGGCGGTGCCGGCTGTCTCTTCGGCGTGATTTTGATGTCGGTGACGGTGCCTTCATGGGTATTGTCGAGCTTATGGAATAAAACATCGATCTTCGCTTTGTCAAACGACTGCGTGGAATTGCCGTCCGTCCACGTAAACGCGGCGGAGTCCGTTACCGCCTGCATTCCGTAATATGGTTTCGGCTGGAAATTGCGGATCTGCTGTTCGCGCTCCGCAATCATCGCAAGCGTCGGCGTCTGCACGCGGCCAGTTGATAATTGCGCATTGTATTTCACCGTGAGTGCACGGGTCGCGTTGATGCCCACGACCCAGTCAGCCTCGGCGCGCGCCACTGCCGCCTCGTACAGATTTTCATAAGCTTTGCCGTCTTTCAGATTGTTGAAGCCGTCTTTGATCGCCTTGTCGGTGACCGACGAAATCCACAGGCGTTTGATCGGCTTTTTTGTGTTTGTCTTCTCCAGAATCCAGCGCGCGACAAGTTCCCCTTCGCGCCCGGCGTCCGTTGCGATGATAACTTCATTGACGTCACCGCGGCCCAGCTGCGCTTTCACGGCGTTGAATTGTTTCATCGATTGTTTGATCGGTACCAGTTTGAACGGTTTCGGGACAATCGGCAGATTCTCCATCTTCCATTCCTTGAAGTCGTTGTCGTATTGCTCCGGCTGCGCATGCGTCACCAAATGGCCAAGCGCCCACGTCACGATATACTGACTGCCCTCGAAAAAGCCGTTGCCTTTCTGGCCGCATTCGAGCACGCGTGCAATGTCGCGCGCCACCGATGGTTTTTCTGCTAATACTACTGATTTCATATAGTTTCACCCTCATTTCTCATTTGGCTATTATAACATTTTCAGCGGTGATAGGCAGTTGGATTGGGTTTTGTGATAGGGATTTATTAGTAATAAAACCTGTGTGAAGTTGTCAGAATTTTATTGCTGACGATGAGGAATAACGGTATATTTTATTTATATATAGAAAGGAGTTGACCGATTGATCCTGAAACAGCGTCCCGAACCGTCCGAAATCAGCCAGCTCCAAAACTTGCTGCAACGCGTGCCCGTCGTCCATCCCCTATTTCCCCACTGGACGGAAAAACTCCGCCGAATAACCGCCGGCTTCCACGGCGAACAGCGCGTCGATGCGCTCTGGCAGGAGATCCCTGTTGAGTGTCCCCATTATTTTCTGCACGACCTTTTCATCCAGAAACCGAACTCATCCCATCAAATCGACACCATACTCGTCACCAGCCGCTTCGTGCTGGTACTTGAAATTAAAAGCATCGCAGGCCAGCTGAATTTCGATCCGCAGCTGCGCCAGTTTTCGCGTACCAATAGGGACGGCAGTGTCGACGGCATGAGAAATCCGGACGACCAGCTGCACCGACACGAAAAATGGATGCAGCAGTTTTTGGCATCGCAAAAAGTAACTCTTCCTGTCATCGGTGCCATTGTCTTTACGTATCCATCGTCCATCGTCAACAGCCGGCCCGCGAATCGCATCATTATTCAGTCGTCGGGACTGCCTTACTTGGTAGACCAGCTTCACGCGAAATATCCGGTGGAGCTGCTCAATACCCG
>DATHVZ010000049.1:0-13092 GCA_035461005.1 Planococcus sp. (in: firmicutes)
TTTTCTCCGGACGAACTGGCTGATGCGATCAGCCGCCAGGTTCAACGGGCTACCGCTAATTTTCCGGAACAAGCCCAAACCGTCAATGTTGAAACGCTGGATCTGACGTTCCCTCTCGTATCGTATATGTTTTACGGTGACGAAGCAGAACTGGCGGAATTGGACGGACTGCTTCGAGATTTGACCGACGAAGTGGAAGGCGTTTCGGGTGTTGCCGGAACGACGGTCAAAGGATTGAATGACCAGCAAATCCTCATTCAATTGGACGACGAAGGGTTGGCTGAAAACAATTTGCAGCCGTTTGAAGTCATCGAATCGCTTCAGCAGTCCAATCAGCCCCTGTCGCTTGGGACTCATGATAACGGCAACGAGCAGGTGTTGCTGTTGGTTCAGCGCAACCAAGGCATAGAGGGGTTAGAGGAGCTGCAGGTCGGTTCCGCCGCAGTGCCGCTCGGCGATATTGCGACAATTGAACAAGTGGATCAGGATACGGAAGATATCGTGACCTTCGAAGGTGAGCGTGCCATTTCCTATACCGTTTTCTTGCAGGAAGGCCAAGATGTGCCGTCCGTGGATGAAAACGTTTCGGCCGTAATCGACGCTTTTGCCGCTGATTCATTGCCGGCGGGCGTGCAGGCCGATAAATACGAATCGCAGGCGGAAAACGTCAATACCATCTTCAACAGCTTGTATCTATCGCTGTTGATCGCGGTTATGGCGGTTCTCATCACGACGACTGCAGGATTGACCCTGTTTGGGGCTTTCGCGGTTGCGTTGACGGTGCTGGCCTCCGTCATGATCGGACTGATTCCGATTCCGTTTATGGGAGTCGATTTGAACCAGATTTCCGTCATTGGTCTCATCATCGCCATCGGGATATTGGTCGATGACAGCATTGTGGTCAATGACAATATCCAAAGGCGCCTGAAACTGGGCGATTCGCCGCTCAATGGCGCGGTGAATGGCGTGAAGGAAGTGTATTCTTCCATTATTTCATCCAGTTTGGCGATTGTCGTGACGTTTTCGCCCTTGCTGTTCCTATCAGGCGGCAACGGCGCATTCATCCGTGCCTTGCCAAGTATTTTAATCACCACCATCATAGCATCGACCATTCTTTCCATTACACTAGTGCCGATGCTGCAGTATTTGAAGACAAAACGCAAAACGAAAAAGATTTCCGATACGCCAGGGTTTTTGGGCAAACCGCTTGAAAAGCTGGCCGTGTTTTATTCGCAAAAAGTGCTTCGCACGACGTTAAAGCGTCCGTTGCTTGTCGGGATTGGCGGCTTGCTGACTGCGACCGCTTTGCTGGCACTGGCGTTCTTTACGCCGTTCGAATTTTTCCCGGAAGCCGACCGCAAAGAAGTGACGATGGATGTGCGGCTTGCCGAAGGAACGACAATCCAGGAAACCGACGCATTCATGGTCGAGTTGACCGAGCAATTGCGAAACGATGAAGAGGTCATTGAAGAAGTCGCTATTTTCACCGGTGACGGGCTGCCGAATCTATTCGCGGCATCGATGAACAACACGGGTCCAAACACGGGTCAGGCGGCATTCCGCATTGACCGTGAAACGATGAGCGCGTCGGCGTTTATCGACAAGTGGGAACCGCAGCTTCGGGAGCAATACCCGGAAGCGGAACTGTTCCTCGATACGATTGTCCAGGGCCCTCCTGCAGGCGCTCCGGTGACGGTCACCGTCAAAGGGGAAGACATGGAGGAATTGAAGGCGCTCCGGGATTCGCTGGAAGAGCAGATGCTGGCAAGCACGGCAACTCTCGTGACCGATAATCTCGGTGGAGACATTCCGGCAATCGAATATGTGCCGGATAGGGATGCGCTTCAAGACAATAACGTCGCCCTTAGTACAGTGACCGGACAGTTGCAGTTGCTGACGCAGGGAGTTCCGCTGTTCAGCATTTATGAAGGCCAGGTTCCTTACGAAGTGGTCTTGAAGCAGGGTGGTATTGAAGAAGGACAGGAAATCGATCTGTCCGAATTCACCTTGCCGATCCTTGGCGAAGAAGGGCCGCCGCAGTTCGTCTCGTTTGATGAGTTGTTGACGGCGGAAGAAACCACCGCTTTGGCACAAGTGCCACATCAAGACGGAGACCGGGCGATCACGTTGCGTGCGTTCGGGGAAAGCTCGAATTTTGAAGCGGACATGCTGTCGGTCATCGACGGAGAACGCGCGGATTTGCCGGAAGGCTACGCCATCACGACAGGCGGGGAAAACTCCGATCAGGAAGATTTCTTCGCTGAAATCGGCGTACTGTTCCTGGTAGTCCTGCTGCTTGTCTATCTGGTCATCGCATTCCAGTTCAAGTCATTCAGCTTACCGTTCCTTGTACTGATTGCTGTGTATCTCGGCATATCCGGAGCGATTCTCGGTTTGTTCATCACGCAGACACCGCTCAGCTTCCTTGGTGTCATGGGAATTGTTTCCCTGACAGGGATTGTGGTCCGGAACGCAGTAGTCTTGATCGATTTTGTTGAAACAAGACGCTTGAGCGGCAACTTTGAAATCAAAGATGCGATCATGGAATCGGGCTATGCCCGGATCAAACCGATTGTCCTGACGACAGTTACGTCCATTGTGGCGTTGCTCCCAATCGCTCTCAGCGGGGATCCGTTGTTCGAACCGCTAGCGATCACCATCATTGCAGGTCTGGCGTTCTCAAGTTTGTTTACGCTGGTCATGATTCCATCGCTTTACTTGGTGTTCCACCGAGTTAAACACAGAAAAGAGAAAACAGCATAGAATACCCATGCGCAGCTTAGGCTGCGCATTTTTTTATGGGGTTATGGTGTAGTGAAAGTCCGACAGGGTAATCAAAGGAATAAAGGTTTTCGTTGTTAAATGAGTTTGATGGGCAGGTGAAGATGAAGGTGAATATTCAATCGACGACAGGAGAAAACTTCAGAAGAGGACCGTTTCTTGCTGTACTCATGGCAGGCGTATTTGTCGCGATTCTGAATCAAACCTTGCTATCCACCGCGCTGCCGCATATTATGCGGGACCTTGACATCAACGCGAATCAGGCGCAATGGCTGACGACCGTTTTCATGCTTGTCATGGGTGTCATGATTCCAATCACCGCATTTTTGATCGGCAAGTTCCCAACGCGCAACCTGTTTTTGACGGCACTCGGACTTTTTGCGACGGGCACGGTTATTTGCGCGTTCGCGCCGGACTTTAACATCCTCATACTTGGGCGGATTATCCAAGCTTCGGGAGCCGGTATTATGATGCCGCTGACCCAGACGATTCTCTTCATCATCTTTCCGGTTGAGGAGCGGGGCAGGGCAATGGGGCTTTACGGCTTGGTCATTTCGTTCGCTCCGGCGATCGGCCCGACACTTTCGGGATACATAGTGGAACAATATCCGTGGCGTGCGTTGTTTTATATCGTCATTCCGATTGTTGTGCTGGACTTGATTTTCGCGTACTTCCTGATGAAGAATGTCACGAAACAGACCTTTCCGAGGCTGGATATCTGGTCGGTGATCCTGTCGACTTTCGGTTTCGGCGGGATTTTATACGGCTTTTCCAATGCGGGCAGTTACGGCTGGTCAAGCGGATTTGTCTGGATTTCAATCCTGATCGGAGTTGTGTCGCTGCTGTTCTTCATCTTCCGGCAATTCCGGCTGGAAGAACCGCTGCTTGAATTCAAAGTATTCAAATACGGGATTTTTGCGTTGTCGACCGGTCTCAGCATGATCGTGTTCATTTCCATGATCGGGGGCGCGACGATCCTGCCGATTTACATGCAGACGATGCACGGATTTACCGCTTTTGAATCCGGCTTAATGCTGTTGCCCGGTGCGATTCTCATGGGCATCATGAATCCCATCACCGGCCGTATTTTTGATGCGTTCGGCGGCAAGTGGCTGGTCATAATCGGCTTGTCCCTGGTGACGTTTTCCACTTTTCAATTTACAACGCTAACCGCTACAACTTCATTCACCTTCCTGACGGTCATGCACGCTGTCCGGATGTTCGGCGTTGCGATGGTCATGATGCCGGTGACAACAGCTGGTCTCAACCAGCTGCCGGAGCGTCTCATTCCGCACGGCACCGCAATGAGCAACACATTGCGGCAAGTATCCGGTTCGATTGGAACGGCCCTGCTCGTGACCGTCATGACCAACTCGGCCCGCGATCCGGATCAATACGGGGTGGAAGGATTGGTTCACGGCGTCAACATGAGCTTCCTCGTTGCGGGCATCATCAGTCTAATCGGCGTCTTTCTGGCCTTCTTCCTGAAACGTTCAAACCCGGAACCTGAGAAGGAATAAAGGAGGAGGACGCGTTTTGTCATGGCTTCTGATGAACTGTCTAGTCGCAGAGACTCAATCTTTGGTTTTCACACATTGTTCATTTACTTCTTTCTTTGCATTTGGTAAGATGTCAGACGACAGATCTTAATGCTAATTAAGCTCATGCCTTTAGAAATAATAGAAAGCGTTAACAAAAATAAACTGATGAGGTGACGAGTTGAATTTATTGTGGGGTATTTTTGGGATCTTTGTGGTCATGGGGATTGCCTTCTTAATGTCGAGTGCCAAAAGATCGATCAGTCTGCGCACAGTCCTAGGTGGGTTAGCGATACAAATCAGTTTTGCTTTTATCGTGCTTGAGTGGGAAGCGGGCCGGAGAGCTTTAGCATGGCTTACCAATTTGGTACAGAGCGTCATCGATTCTGCAGGAGCGGGAATCGCCTTTGTATTTGGTCCAGCCGCTGATGTAGATGGACTTGGTTTTGTATTTGCGTTTCAAGTATTGACAATCATCATTTTCTTCTCATCTTTGATTTCAGTTCTCTACTATCTTGGAATCATGCAGATCTTTATTAAAGTACTCGGTGGCGCACTCTCGAAGCTGCTTGGCACGAGTAAAGCGGAGTCGATGTCCGCGTCAGCGAATATATTCGTCGGCCAGACGGAAGCACCACTTGTCGTCCGTCCATTCCTTCCGAACATGACCAAGTCAGAGCTTTTTGCGGTCATGACCGGTGGATTGGCTTCTGTTGCCGGTTCCGTTCTTGCGGGTTACGCATTGCTTGGCGTTCCGCTTGAGTACCTGCTGGCAGCCAGCTTCATGGCAGCACCGGCCGGATTGATCATGGCGAAAATCATGATCCCGGAAACGGAAGAAGTCATAACTGAAGAAGTTGTCCTGGAAAAAGACGAAGAAGCCGTCAACGTCATCGATGCTGCAGCTCGCGGCGCGAGTGATGGATTGAAGCTTGCGCTTAATGTCGGGGCAATGCTTCTCGCATTCATCGCATTGATTGCGTTATTGAATACGATGTTAGGCTGGGCTGGCGGTGTAGCTGGCATTGAAGGACTTACGATAGAAGGAATCCTCGGATTCATCTTCGCTCCGCTGGCGTTCGCTATCGGCGTACCTTGGGCAGAAGCGGTTCAGGCCGGCAGTTATATCGGCCAGAAACTCGTATTGAATGAATTTGTGGCATATGCGGCGTTCGCACCTGAAATCGCCAACTTGTCACCGAAAACGGTCATCGTTGTCAGCTTTGCACTTTGTGGATTCGCCAACTTCAGTTCATTGGCAATCCTGCTCGGCGGACTTGGCGCACTTGCTCCAAACCGTCGCCCGGATATCGCGCGTCTTGGCATGCGCGCCATCGCTGCAGGTATGCTTGCGTCATTGCTGAGCGCATCCATTGCAGGGATGTTTGTATAAAAGTAGTTTTGATCCGCTTGCGCTTGCGCAAGTGGGTTTTTTTGAGGAATGAAAGACTGGTTTTCATTCGCGAAAAGCCTTCGAATCGTGGATGGAAAGTGCGTGATTTTTGATTTATGATCGTTCAGAAAAAAAGGACCTATTTCCAAAATCAGAAACATCACTCAAATACCAATCCAGACTCAGAACTTCCAAAAGGAGACTTTTCGCTCGCGAAAAGTTCCTTATTTGTTTGAAGGAAGCCATTCGCAGGCGAATGGCTTTTAATATGCCCTCGACAAAGGCGTACCTTTCTTATTCGAAGGTCGAAGATGAGAGAATTCCACGACTTATGATCGTTCAAAAACTTTTATGATCGCTCAGGAGAATTTATGATCGTTCAGACGAGTTTATGATCGTTCAAATTTTTTTATGATCGCTCAGCAAATTTTATGATCGTCCACCAAAATCGAGCCCCTCACGACCACCCGCACACATCCTTGACACCCTCAAAATTTTGAATTACAATCCTATCTTGGCTAACCTATTTCACTCTAGGTAAAGCGGGTAGGGAGAGGGCGAATTTAATAGAAGGTAGTATAGATGCTTAGTTGGATGGAACGAATTTTTGGGCTTCAAGCGAACGGCACGACGGTGAAGCGTGAGATGACTGCGGGGATGATCGGGTTCTTTACGGTGGTCTACATTATCGCGGTCAATTCGCTGATTTTGTCGGAAGCGGGCATGCCGCTCGAAGCGGCGATTGTCGCGACGATTGCAGCGTCAGTGTTCGGCTGTTTGCTGATGGGGTTTTGGGGCAATGTGCCAATCCTGTTAGTGCCCGGCATGGGCATCAATGCGCTGTTTTCGTACACGATGGTCCAGTCGATGGGCTTGTCGTGGCAGGAGGCGCTCGCGGTGGTGTTTGTATCGGGCGTCATTTTTATCGCAGTGGCGTTTACACGTTTCGCGAAGATCCTCAGCGCCGCGGTGCCGCATTCCTTGAAAGAAGCGATCACGGTCGGGCTCGGTCTGTTCCTCATGCTCATCGGCCTTGAAAAAGGCGGAATCGTGGAGCGGGGGACCAGCTCGATTCTGGCACTTGGTTCTTTAGGGGAAGCACCTGTATTGGCGACGGTCATTACGTTTTTGATTGCCATCGTGCTGTTTGTACGCAATGTTCCGGGGAATTTCCTCATCACGATTGTTGTGGGAACCCTCATCGCGTCGCTTTTCGGCTTGATCGATTTCAATCAGCCGAATGAATCACTGGCAATGGGGGATGCGTTTGCGGTATTCGGCGCACTGTCGTTCGGGAATATGGCGTCGCTCGTCTTTTGGGCAGCGGTGTTCTCGCTGACGATGGTGCTGGTGTTTGAGAATATCGGACTGGTCCACGGACAAGTGAATTTCATCGGCCGGCCGGACCGGTTCAGCCGGGCTTTTCAGGCAACATCCATTTCGACGATGACTTCCGGTGTTTTCGGCACGAGTCCGACAGTGGCGACGGTGGAAAGTACGGCTGGTATGGTGGCAGGAGGCAGAACGGGGTTGACGGCGATTACGACTGGCATCCTGTTTCTGGCCGCGGCGTTTTTCATTCCGGTGATCAAGCTGATTCCGGATAGCGCCATCGCGCCGATTCTGATCATCATCGGCGGCTTGATGCTGCAAAACATAAAGAACCTCGATTTGAACGATTTGACCGAGAGTTTTCCAGCATTGCTGATCATTGCGTTGATCCCGTTCACGTACAGTATTGCGGACGGCATTGCGGTCGGATTTATCCTGTATCCGGTGCTGAAAATTGCGACGGGCAAATGGCGTGACGTGTCGATGACGCTTTACATCATTTCCGCTTTATTCCTGCTGAATTTTGTTTTTCATGTAATCGGATAAAGAGGGCGAAAGGCGCACTTGCTTCGGCAGGTGCGTTTTCTGTGTGTTCAGCGAATTTCTCCAGGGACCGCAACGGTGGTATAATAAATTCAACAATAAATGATAGGAGTTGTCGATCATCATGAAATACACGAAAACGAAAATGGAACAACTCGTAAAAGACAATCCGGAGCTGAAAAAGCGTTTAACTGTGTTGATGAAAGAAATGGAACTGGAAAAACCCTTCGCGTTGAAGGCACTTTACCATTCCGAAGTCACGGATAACGGGCCCTATCAATCGGCTTACCAGGATTTGGACCGCGAGTAGCACCAGAATTCCACGCATTCGAAAAACTCCGTTCAGCCGACAAGGCGAACGGAGTTTTTTTAGTTAAGATGAGTTTTCAGCCATTCTTCCCAAGATTCGTAACTTGCTTCGAGGATCCATTGGTTGTGTGCACATTCCATTCCTTCGGATCCCTGTCCGCCAATCAGGAAGTACATATCCGGATTGACTTCTTTCAACTCGTCCAAATAGTGAAGGGTGAGCTTTTGAAGTTTCGGATTGACGATGCCCATGCAGACAATTTCGATGTTTTGCTGCGAAATCACTTCAGCTAAGCCGTCAAGCGGTGTATCTGTTCCGACGTATATCACTTGAAAGCCATTTTCCCGGAGGAATAAAGTGAACAGCAACAAGCCGAGTTGATGATGTTCGCCGCTCGGGGTGAAGGCGGCGACTTTCGGCAATTTGTCTGAAACCGGAAAAACGCGGAAAAACTGATGGAAGCGCTGTTGAACAATGTTAGTGATGATATGCTCGTGCGCTATTGTGATATTGCCATTTTCCCATTCATCTCCAAGAAGTTGCATGAGGGGAACGAGGATGGAAAAGAAAACCACCCGATAATGAAACAGAGAAAAGTGTAAATCGAGTAAATAATTAAAACGCTCAACGTCCATTTCTTTGGCTGCCAAGTATAATTCTTCAACTTGTTTCTGATAAGGATCCGATTGGAAACTTTTCAATTCAGGCGTCTTTTTGCCGACAGTCTTGTTCTTAGAGGTGTGGAGCTGCTTGACTGCTTCACTGATTTTCAAGCCGTTTTCCTGGACCTGGATCTTCAACCATTGGAGGTCTTCAAGATTTTGATCGGAATAAAGGCGGTGGCCGGATTCGGTGCGTGCGGGGGTGATCGCACCGTAACGCGTTTCCCATGACCGGATTGTCACTTTCGGCATATCAAGTAATTTAGCAGCAGCTTTAATATTATACATCACGTCACCCACATTCTTTTATATGGTCAATATTCTTATACAAATATTATACAACCAAAGGCGTGTTACGTAAAGCCTGATAGATCAATAATTCACATGCATAAACAACGAAAACCGGACCTCTTTTGGAGCGTCCGGTTTTTCGCTGCTTACTGAAGAACTTCAGCCATTTTGGTGGCCTGTGCTTTTTTCCATAGAATAGTGATTAACATGGTAATCATCAGTAAGATCAATCCCAGGATAAAGGGATAGATCATGTTGATATCGAACAGGATTCCGGCCATGAGCGGCCCCATGACATTGCCGATGCTCATATAGGCATTGTTCATGCCCATGGCGAAGCCGACTTCGCCATCGGCCATTTTCGAGATCAGTGTGTTCAATACCGGCCGCAAAATGGAAGTTGCCAGGAAAATGACCAGTGACACAGCGAAGAACATGGCATAGCTGGTTGCAAACAACGACATCAGGAAGCCGAATGCTGCCACGCCGAGGAACGAGATTAAAATAGCAACCTCACCGAATCTGCGGACGATGCGGTCCACGACGAACAATTGGATGATCACACTGACGGTGCCGGTAGCCGTGATCATAAACGCAATATCCTTGGCGGAGGAACTGAATTGATTGTCCAAATACAGTCCGATCACAGATTCATAGGCAAGCAGACCGAAACTCATGACCAGTGTGATGATCAACGGAATAAAATAAGGCATTGTGGTGGAACGCATGATTTTCTGCGCCATGGATTCCTCGGGCGCGAGTTGAATGGCATGTTCGGATTTTTCTTGGCCGGCATCGCTTTCTTTCAACAGGACCAATGAGAAGATGACGGCTGCGAGTGATACGAAAGCCGATACGAGAAACGGCAGCTTCAGGCTGTAATCAGCCAGAAATCCTCCGATTCCAGGCCCGACCACGATGCCGAGAGACATGGCCGCCGACACAAGGCTGGTGCCTTTTGCGCGTTGATCGTACGTCGTAATGTCAGCGATATAAGCAAAAATGGCGGGAACCAGCATGGCGGCGCCAATCCCTCCGATCACGCGGGAGAAATACAGGACCGAGATCAGATCGGATGCGTAAAAGATGAACATGGAAAGCGTCAGTCCGGCAAGGCCCGAAATGATCATGATGCGGCGTCCGTATTGATCCGCCCATTTACCGGCAATCGGTGAAAACAAGAACTG
Source organism: Planococcus sp. (in: firmicutes) (assembly GCA_035461005.1). GTDB lineage: Bacteria > Bacillota > Bacilli > Bacillales_A > Planococcaceae > Planococcus. The sequence goes on from DATHVZ010000049.1 coordinate 10,038, forward strand.
GGCCGCCGCAAAAATGGCGATCATCAATCCGGCAGCCATGCCTCCTTGGTTAATGGAAACAAGATAGGAAGGAAGTATAGGGATGATGATTCCGAAACTGGCGATGGCGATGAACATATTGACCATCAGTATGGTGATTTTTTTTCGTTGGTCTGCAGTCATAATGGCAGCCTCATTTCTACTTAATATATGATGGTTCGAAACTCGAAATTCTTGAATCCAACTTTAATATAGTAAGTTTTTTGGTGTTTAATGTCAAAGGGATTGCCTGAAATTCTTGAACCCGACAAATCCGCGCAGGTGTTGTATAAGTAAAATAGGCTTTCTAATGAAGGAAAAGAACTTACAGGACAAAATCCAGCAGGGTTATTAAGGATTGGCAAAGAAACAGTTATAATGGAAACAAGGCAAGATATCTTGTGCACACGAGAGGTGTGAAATGATGAAACAACAACTTCATCGTATAGCTGCCACGGAATTACAGGATCGAGTGATTCCGGCTGTTGAGGCGGCTTCCTGGATCCAGGATGGCATGACACTCGGGTTAAGCGGATTTACACGGGCAGGAGACGCGAAAGCAGTCCCGCTGGCACTTGTGGAACGAGCGGAATTGGAAAGTTTCAAAGTGAATATCTTTACAGGGGCTTCCCTCGGTTCGGACATAGATAAATTGATGGCGAAAGCCGGCATTGTCGGCAAGCGCCTGCCATTTCAGGCAGACCCGACGATGCGTGAAAAGATCAATGCGGGAGAGATTCTGTTTGTCGATCACCACTTGTCCCAGACGGCTGAATGGGTTCGCTCAGGTGTCATGGCACCGATCGACTTTGCAATCATTGAAGCCCTGTCGATTACGAAGGACGGCATGATCATCCCGACCACTTCGGTCGGCAACTCGGCTGTTTACGTAAAGCACGCCAAAAACGTAATAGTCGAAATCAACATGGCCCAGCCGACTGCGTTCGAAGGGATCCATGATATCTATGATACCGGCAAGCAAGGTGATCGCGATCCGATTCCGCTAACCCATGCAGATGACCGCATCGGCACAATCGGAATTCCTGTGGACCTCAAAAAAATCAGGGGAATTATCTTCACAGATCAAAGGGACTCGCCTTCAACAATTGTCGAGCCCGATGAGTGCACAGAAGAGATGGCTGGCCACTTGCTGGCATTCCTGCGCTCGGAAGTCCGGAAAGGGAGGTTGACCAATAGCCTGGCTCCTTTGCAGTCGGGCATCGGTTCAGTGGCCAACTCCGTGCTGCAAGGATTGGTCGACTCCGAGTTTCATGATGTGGAGTTTTATTCGGAAGTGCTGCAGGATGCGGTCTTCGATCTGATTGATGCGGGGAAAGTGAAGTTTGCTTCAGCTTCTTCCATTACATTGTCGGAACCGTATATGGACCGAGTTTTTAATGATTTTGAGCAGTATCGCGATAAAGTCATCCTAAGGCCGCAGGAAATCTCCAATCACCCGGAAATCATCCGCCGTCTCGGCGTGATTTCCATTAATACGGCATTGGAATTCGACATTTATGGCAACGTCAATTCGACTCACGTATCCGGCACGAAAATGATGAATGGGATCGGCGGTTCAGGCGACTTTGCCCGCAATGCACGCCTGTCGATTTTCGTGACCAAATCGATTGCCAAAGCCGGCAGGATTTCTTGCGTCGTGCCATTTGCGTCACACATCGATCACACAGAGCACGATGTGGACGTCGTGCTGACGGAACAAGGCTACGCCGACCTTCGCGGACTGGCACCTCGCGAGCGCGTGGAGCGGATCATCGAGAACTGCATGCACCCGGCTTACCGTGAACAGATGCGTGCTTACATCAAAGAAGCGCTGGAACGAGGCGGCCATACGCCGCATGTTCTGGAAAAAGCGTTTTCCTGGCATACCGGCCTGGCTGAAAATGGAACCATGCTCCAAGACCCGAAACTTCATGTTTAACATTCAGGCAATCCCCCATTTTGGAGGGATTGTTTTTCATACCCGACAAGTAAGCCCAAAAAGCCAAATTCGGGGTGAATCAGTTATAATAAAGAAATTGAAGCACGAATACAGGAGGTTCTTTTATGGAAAAGTTCACACTCAGTTCCCTCCTTGATGTCATGGGAGAACTATTGTCAGATGAAGTATCGATTGCGGTGTCAAATACGAAAGAATATATCTATTATCGGCCGAGCAAGCGGGTGAACCTGAAGATCAAGCCCGGCGACCCGGTGAAGGACGGGACCATCGCCCACAAAGCGCTTCATACCCGGCAAAAGGCTTCTGAATTTATTGACCGCGAAATTTTTGGGGTTCCATATCACGGGATGGCTGTGCCAGTGGAATATGATGGGGAATTGGAAGGCTGCCTTATGGCGATCTACCCCGCGTTAACGGAAGGGAAATCGGTCGTCACGGTGAAAAGCCCGGACGGCTGGAAACCCATTTCTTTCACGGATGTGAAGTATCTGGAAGTCAAAGACCGCAAAACGCATGTGCACGCTGAAAACTTCATCGGCACCAACAAGAATTCGCTGCAGGAATTTGAATTTCTGCTGCCCCGCGATTCGTTTATCCGCTGCCACCGGTCGTTTATCGTCAATGTGCACCATATCGTGGAAATTTACCCCGATACCCACTCGACATTCCTGTTGGCCATGGATAACGGAGAGCAGATACCTGTCAGCCAATCCTATTCCAGCTATTTCCGCAAGCTGCTCGGTTACTGAAAAATGCTCGTTCGGCCACTGGATTCTCTGCTTTGTCCATTCTTTCGCTATTCGGTTCCCATAAACTCTAATTCATCAGGTGATAAGTTAAAATTATCTAATAATTAGAAACAGACGATCCACAAGTGGGCCGTAGGAAGCGGGATTCTCTTTTCTTTACCAAAGATGAAAACGCTTTAATGCCGGTCGTCTGAAAATCAGCGAAAGAGAGTGATGACGATGGAAAACAAACAAGTGCGGATTAAAGCAGTAGAATTACAGGACCGGATTGTTACGCCGGAAGAAGCGGCTTCTTGGATCCAGGACGGCATGACGCTTGGATTAAGCG
>DATHVZ010000050.1:0-21995 GCA_035461005.1 Planococcus sp. (in: firmicutes)
TTCACGCGGCGTTGCTCCGTCAGACTTTCGTCCATTGCGGAAGATTCCCTACTGCTGCCTCCCGTAGGAGTCTGGGCCGTGTCTCAGTCCCAGTGTGGCCGATCACCCTCTCAGGTCGGCTACGCATCGTCGCCTTGGTAAGCCATTACCTTACCAACTAGCTAATGCGCCGCGGGCCCATCCCGTAGTGTTAGGTAAACCCAACTTTTACTTTCGAACCATGTGGTTCAAAAGATTATCCGGTATTAGCTTCGGTTTCCCGAAGTTATCCCAGTCTACAGGGCAGGTTGCCCACGTGTTACTCACCCGTCCGCCGCTAAACAATGGGAGCAAGCTCCCAAAGTTCCGCTCGACTTGCATGTATTAGGCATGCCGCCAGCGTTCGTCCTGAGCCAGGATCAAACTCTCCATTATAGAGTAGTGTTGATTGCTCAATACTGCTGGCGTATCGCCGTCCGAAGACGCACGATTCGCTTTGATCTGCCGAAGCTGATCAGTAGTTTGTGCCGCAAATAAATTCGCGGCGGTATTGTTGACGTTTTGCTGTTCAGTTTTCAAGGTTCATTAAAAATCATTGCTATCAATTACGACAGCGACTTTTCAATACTACCAGCTTCTCCAAAAGATGTCAATAATTAAATTACTGCGTCTTTTCATTGCTTGTATATATATCAAAAACGCGACAAGAAATATTATATCATTATCTCTAAAAGATAACAAGTGTTTTTTAAAAAAAGAAAGGCTCAGTAAAATATACCGAGCCTTCTACACCAAATGGTTTATTCCCGCGGGCGCATTTGAGGGAATAAGAGAACGTCTCTAATTGATGCCGAGTCAGTTAATAGCATGATCAGCCTGTCAACTCCAATTCCCAAACCACCAGTTGGGGGCATTCCATACTCAAGTGCTTCAATGAAATCTTCATCCATTTCATGAGCTTCATCGTTACCTTCAGCTTTTTCCAGAAGTTGTGCTTCGAAACGCTGGCGCTGATCAATAGGATCATTCAATTCAGTGAACGCATTCGCATGCTCTCGACGCACGATAAATAATTCAAATCTGTCTGTGAAACGCTCATCTTTCGAATTCTTTTTGGCAAGAGGTGAAATTTCAACTGGATGACCATAAACAAATGTTGGCTGAACTAATTGTTCTTCCACTCTTTGTTCAAAAAATTCATTAAGAATATGTCCTGTTTCCATTGTCGGTTTAATCTCTATGTTATATTCTTTAGCGAGAGATTGGGCTTCTTCCTTTGTCATAGGCTGCCAAAAATCTACTCCTACGTATTCTTTAACGGCATCCACCATATGGAGACGTTTCCAGCCAGGTGCCAAATGAATTTCTTCTCCATTATAGTTGACAGTTGTCGTACCTAAGACTTCTTGTGCCACATGGGCAACTAAATTTTCAGTGAGTTCCATGATGTCATTATAGTCCGCGAAAGCCTCGTAAAGTTCCAGCATTGTAAATTCAGGGTTATGACGGGTCGATATTCCTTCATTACGGAATACTCGGCCGATTTCATACACTTTTTCCAACCCACCCACAATTAGGCGCTTTAAGTGTAACTCTATGGCAATCCGAATATAAAGCTCCATATCTAAAGCATTATGATGAGTTTCGAATGGACGAGCTGCTGCTCCCCCAGGGATTGAATGAAGCATAGGCGTTTCGACTTCCAGAAACCCTAAATCATCCAGATAGCGGCGCATCGCTTGAATGATGCGGCTGCGGAGAATGAAAGTTTCTTTGCTTCCTTCACTTGAGATTAAATCCAGATAGCGTTGGCGGTAGCGCTGTTCTACATCTTTTAAGCCATGAAATTTTTCCGGCAGCGGTCGCAAGGCTTTAGTCAGAAATTCCACTTCTCTGGCTTTTACGGATAATTCACCTACGTTTGTTTTAAAGACTGTTCCTTTAACGCCGATAATATCTCCCAGGTCTGCTGTATTGAAAAAGCTATAAGCTTCTTCTCCTATAGCATCTTTACGGACATAAATCTGTATTTGGCCCTTTAAGTCCTGAAGATGAGCAAATCCCGCTTTTCCTTTGCCCCGTTTCGTCATGATTCGTCCGGCAATCACTACTTCATGCCCCGCTTCTTCCAACTCTTCTTTGGAAAATCTATCATATTTCTTCACTATTTCTTCAGATAAATGCGTTCGTTCATACCTCGCGCCGAACGGATCCATTCCGCTATCACGCATGTTTTGCATTTTTTGGCGTCTCACCAATAATTGATCATTTAACTCTTCTGACATTCCCTACACTCCTTTATTTATAAAAACCACGCTCGTTCGTGTATTTATCTATTGTACACAATTTTTCTCCTTCCCACATAAAAAGCTACCAAGAATTTACGGCAGCTGAATATTGCCTAATTAACTTAACATTGCTAACCGCTTCACGTTCCACAAGCTTTATGCGATACCGTTTGTCAAGCCCGCAATAGTGGAAAGGTATTTCATTTGTCGTCATACTTATTTACTTGTTCTTCTATAATAACTGCAAAACAGATTGGCTTGCCAATTCCATCCAGCGCTCTTTACGCTATTCTACTTTTCAAACAAAAACGAATCGACACTACTATATGTTTTCCATAAAATAATACCTTCTCTTTGAGGTTCAATAAAATCCTGAGTGGGATCGAGCTCCAGCAACGGAACTAAAACAAAGGCCCGTTCATGCATCCGTGGATGCGGAATGATGAGCCTCTCTGTTTCCATGTTGTCATGATTATAGAGCAGAATATCAAGGTCTATTGTTCGCGGGCCCCATCTTAGTTCACGTTTACGATCCAATTCCCTTTCGATATCCTGGCACACTTCAAGCAATTCCAGCGCAGAGAGCTCAGTCTTCAAATAAACAACCATATTCAGGAATGCGTCTTGCTCGGTAAACCCGACAGGATCCGTTTCATATAAAGAGGAGATTTTCAGCACATCAACTCTTGGGTGTTTCACCAATAAGCGAACTGCTTGTTTAAGCATTTCCAAACGATCACCCATATTCGAACCGAGCGACAAATAACTTTCATTCATAGGAATTCTCCTCTGGTGATGTCGACCGCCACTGATTTATAATGGCCTGGAATTGGCGGATCCGGTTTGATCAATTGCACGCGGATACCTTTTACTAAAGAAAATGTAGAAAGTATTTCGGTTGCGAGATTTTCTGCAACTGCCTCAAGAAGTTTACTTGGTTCTCCTTCAACTACTGATTGGCATGCACCATATACTTCTCCATAGTGGACAGTATGTTCCAGTCCATCCGTTTCTCCAGCCTTTTTCAAATCGACTGCCAATGAAACCGTCAGCCGAAAACGCTGGCCAAGTTTTGTCTCTTCAGGAAAAACTCCGTGGTAGCCATAGAACTCCATCTCATTCAAATGAATATAATCCATCATTCCGCCTCCTGATATTTCACTTTGCCATTCAGTGTATCCGTCATCTTCAATGCCCGTACTGTTTCTTTCACATCATGCACCCGTATGATGCTGCATCCTTTTCCGGCTCCGTAACAAGCCGCAGCCAAAGACCCTTCCAATCGCTCACTGACCGGAACACCCAACACTTTTCCGATTAACGACTTTCGGGAAGTTCCCAATAAAACCGGATAACCCAAGCCAACAAACCGCTCCAATAATTGCATCATCTCGATATTTTGGTAGGTATCTTTACCGAATCCGATACCGGGATCAAGCCAAATCTGCTCTTTCTTCACACCCGCTTCCAAAGCTATAGCAACACTCTCTTCCATATCGCTTTTCACTTCATTCCAAAAATCAGTATACGACGCATCGTTGCGGTTATGCATCAAAATGATTGGCAACTGGTGTTTTGCTGCGACCGCTGCTATCGCAGGGTCATATTTCGCACCCCAAACATCATTTATAATATCCGCTCCGGCCGCTATTGCCGCTTCCGCAACATCTGATTTATACGTATCAATGGAAAGAACTATATCCAATTCTTTTTTTATTGCCTTAATGGCTGGAACTACCCTTGCAATTTCTTCTTCAACAGATATCTGTTTGTGGCCGGGACGGGTGGACTCTCCACCCACATCTATAATATCAGCGCCTTCTTCCACCATTTTTTTGGCATGTGCGACGGCATTTTCCAGAAAACTATATTTCCCGCCATCGGAAAACGAATCAGGGGTGACATTCAAGATTCCCATAACGAGGGTTTTTCCAGTAAAATCAATATTCAAAATCGGCACCTTCCATTTCGATTAATAGTTATTTTATTTCCCGGGAAATATTATATGTATTTGCATGTATATATCTTACCGCGAAAAGCGGATTTTGCACCACAATTAAAGGGCATGCGCCGGCATGCCCTTTAATAATTTTTCATTTAGTTTCGTCGAATTGATACAACGGCGTGCTCAAGTAACGTTCCCCGTTTGACGGTAGGATTGCCAAGACTTTCTTGCCTTTGCCCAGGCGCTTCGCCAGTTCAAGCGCAGCGTATACCGCTGCTCCGGAAGAAACACCACCAAGAATTCCTTCTTCACGCGCAACTTTCCGCGCAGTTTCATAGGATTGCTCATTCGACACTTGAATGATTTCATCGTAAATTTCTGTATTCAATACCTTTGGAACAAAACCTGCCCCAATCCCCTGAATTTTATGAGGGCCTGGTTTACCACCGGATAACACTGGTGAATCCGCAGGCTCCACTGCAGCAATCAGGATGTTCGGATAGTTCTCTCTCAATACTTGCCCAGCTCCTGTAATGGTGCCGCCAGTTCCTATACCTGAAACAAAGGCATCGAGTTGGTCGCCCATCGCTTCAACGATTTCAGGTCCCGTTGTAAGGCGATGGATTTCTGGGTTCGCCTCATTATTGAATTGTTGAGGCATGAACCAGTTGTTTTCAGTTGCTTGTTTTTCCGCCATTTTGATGGCGCCATTCATTCCTTCTGCCCCCGGAGTCAAAATGAGTTCTGCTCCGTAAGCACGCAGGAGATTACGGCGTTCCATGCTCATCGTATCCGGCATCACCAAGACTGCCTTATATCCTTTGGCAGCAGCAATCATCGCCAAACCGATGCCGGTATTCCCGCTGGTCGGTTCGATGATGACATCGCCTTCTTTTAAATCGCCGGATTTTTCAGCGGCCTCGATCATAGACAATGCAATGCGGTCTTTCACACTGCTGCCCGGGTTGAAATACTCCAATTTCAAATAAACTTCAGCCTCTTCAGCACCTGTCAACCGGGTTAACTTGACGATAGGCGTCTGGCCAATCAAACCTGTAATATCATTTGCAATACGAGCCATTTTCAACACTCCTAATCCCTAGTAGTTTAATCGGCATTTCATGGACTTATCGTATCAATGTTTATCCTTCACTGTCAAACAGCAGGATTTATCCACCATAGAACCATTCGGTTTCAAATTCCTGCCAGAACGCTTCCGGGTTAACCGTTTGCGGCAATTGCTCAAGAGCCAACTCCCGGCTGATATGGCCTTCAACATCTTTATATGTAAAGGTCTGGCCTATTGCTTTATCGGTTACTGTAATCACGGCCACTCGGCCATCTGCCATCGTCAGCGGTTGCGACCAAGTGTCCACTTCTACTGCAGCAACTGCATTCGCTAGCGATTCATCAATAGTGGACTGTCCAGGAACCACATACCCGATGTCACCGCCCAGACTTCCGGTCGCTGTATCAACAGAGCGTTCCCTCGCCAGCGCTTCAAACGAAGATCCATTTTCCAGTTCCGCTATGACAGCCTGGGCTTCTTCTGTTGACTCTACCAAAATCATCCTCGTCCTGTAGGAATCAGGAACATCATAGAGGGATTGGTTTTCCTGGTAAAAAGTTTCGATTGAAGTTTCTTCAATAACGACATCCTTGGTCAACACTTTTTCCAAAATCAACTGCGCCCTCACGTTGTTCCTCATCCGTTCACCATCTGAGGAATAAAGTGTTTTTTCGCTGCCGTCCCGGGCTGAACGCATCATCGCCAATTCAAGATCGACTTCTTTGTCACTTACTTTGATGCCGTATTCTTTTGCTGCCATTTCCATCACTTTTAAATTCACAAGGTCGAGCAAGGTTTCTCGCCCGTGCTGCTCTTCCATTGCAACCATCCATTCCTGGCGTGTGATTTCGTCTCCTCCTACGGAAGCCACTTCTTCACTCCCCCCAGGATTATTGGGGATGAGCCATGAGATGAACCACAGCAAATTGCCTGCCAATAGGATCAGCAGCAACACCATTAAAGGTTTTGTTTTTAATCTTCTTTTCGGTCTGCCCGTTTCACCCGGTGATGTGGCGGGCTGACCCTTGTCACGATTGTAACTCATCGATGAGCGCTTCCAATTCTTCTTTTGAATACTTATATGTTTCCAGGCAGAAATGACATTGCGTTTCAGCTGCGCCATCTTCGTCGATTATTTTTTGAATTTCCTCTTTCCCCAAACTAATAATCCCTTCTGCAAAACGTTCCTTAGAGCAATTGCATTCAAATTTCACCGGCATTCTATCCAAAATTTCAACATTGCCCTCGCCAAAAATCTCTTCCAAAATATCTTCCGGTCTCAATCCCCGCCGGATCATTTTTGAAACGGGATCGATTTTAGCCAAACGGTCTTCAAGCCTGGAAATCGTACCTTCATCAGCATCCGGCATGATTTGGACAATGAAGCCGCCGGCTGCCAGAATAGAATTGTCCGTATCCACCAATACGCCGAGTCCTACTGAAGATGGAATTTGTTCTGATACGGCAAAATAATAAGTCAGGTCCTCCGCAATTTCACCTGAAACAATTGGGCTTTGCCCTGTAAAATAATCACGCATCCCCAAATCTTTGACTATCGACACCATTCCGTCGGTGCCAACCGCACCTCCGACATCCAATTTGCCCTTGGCTGTCAGCTCAAGATGAGTTTGTGGATTTCTTGCGTAGCCCCGGACTCCGCCGTGTGCGTTGCTGTCCACAAGAATTGCGCCAAGGGGTCCGCCGCCATCTATTTTCAAAACGACTTTGTCATCGCCTTTCAGCATTGCTCCGAACATTACACCGCCAGTCATCAAGCGGCCGACTGCCGCTGCAGCAGTCGGCCACATCATGTGTCTGCGCTGAGCTTCCCCCACGGTTTCGGTGCTGTCCACCGCAAATGCCCGGACACTTCCGCCAAAACCAAGTCCCCGCACTAAATAATCTGTCATTCCAATCGCCCTTTCTCGTTATGCTTCATTGCGCTTATAAATTAAATAGAGGCCTTTTAATGTTAAAAACGGTTCTACCATATCGATAAGCTTCGATTCAGCTGCTATTATCCCAGCCATTCCACCGGTCGCAATTACGGTCGGTATTTCCCTGCTCTGTTGTTTCATTCTTGCAATGATGCCTTCCGCCTGTCCGACAAAACCGTAGACAATGCCGGCCTGCATTGCAGAAACCGTATTTTTTCCGATGACATTTTCCGGACGGGTGATTTCAATACGCGGCAATTTCGCGGCCCGGCTGTAAAGGGCTTCTGTTGAGATGCCGATTCCCGGCGCAATCGCTCCGCCCATGTATTGCTGCGCTTCATTGATATAGCAATAAGTAGTCGCTGTTCCGAAATCGACGATAATCAGCGGTCCACCAAATTCGTGGATGGCTGCCACTGCGTTAACGATGCGGTCTGCTCCGACTTCCCGAGGGTTTTCATATTTGATATTGAGACCCGTTTTCAAACCCGGCCCCACAATCAGTGGTTTGAGGCCAAAATATTTGGAGGCCATGCGTTCCAATGAAAACATGATGGGCGGAACTACCGACGACATGATGAAGCCTTTGACATCAGTGAATTTCAGATCGACATCCTGCAGAAACGCCTTGACCTGCATGCCATATTCATCTTCCGTTTTGTGGCGGTCAGTCTCCATTCGCCAATGATGGGTTAATACGCTTTGATCGTAAATACCCATAACAATATTGCTGTTTCCGATGTCCATTACTAGAATCATTATGCGCTCCCCATTTTTCTGCAATTTTCCAAAATATCATACCATAGTTTCATAGGAAAGAAAAAAGCTGGTCGCCTCTTCCTTATCGGAATTGGACAACCAGCTTTCAGTCTTGTTATTTGCGGTCTTCTTGAATAGGACCTTTTGCTTCACCCGGCTGTTCTTCACTTGGAAGATCTCCAGCTGAAGGATCGCTCGGTGCTCCTGTTACATCAGGAACTTCCTGGTCTTTTTTCAGATCGATGGTTTTATCTTCATAGTCTCCGTTTAACGCTTCGTATGAACGCTCCGGAAGAGTGCCGTGCTCTTTCAAGTGCAGAATTTGACCGGCATCCAATGTTTCAATTTCAAGCAGTGTTGTCGCAACCAATTCAAGAAGTTCTTTGTGTTCAGTAAGAATCTCTTTTGTGCGGATGTACTGCTCTTTTATGATGCGTTGGATTTCCTGGTCAATTTCAAATGCGATGGCATCTGAATAATTCTGTTCTGAATTAAAGTCGCGACCAAGGAAGACATTTCCGCCTTGTGGGCTGCCAAATTGAATCGGCCCGATTTTATCACTCATGCCGTATTCCGTAACCATGCTGCGGGCGATAGCCGTTGCACGCTGGAAATCGTTATGAGCGCCGGTTGAAACTTCACCGAATGTGATGTCCTCAGCGACACGGCCGCCGAGCAAACCGGCAATCTTATCAAGCAATTCGGGTTTTGTCATAAAGTAACGATCTTCACGCGGCAGCATGACAGCGTATCCGCCAGCTTGTCCACGCGGAACAATTGTTACTTTGTGGACAATATCCGCATCATCCAATACCAATCCGATGACCGTGTGGCCAGATTCATGGTAAGCGACGATATTGCGTTCTTTCTTCGAGATGACCCGATTCTTCTTGGCAGGACCTGCAATTACGCGGTCAGTCGCTTCGTCGATATCGGACATATCAATTTTGAGTTTACTGCGACGAGCGGCAACCAGTGCTGCCTCGTTCAATAAATTCTCCAAATCGGCGCCTGAGAATCCTGGAGTACGTTGAGCAATTGCTTTCATGTCAACAGTTTCATCAAGCGGCTTGTTGCGTGCATGGACTTTCAATACTTCTTCGCGTCCTTTTACATCCGGACGGCCAACTGTAATCTGACGGTCAAAACGGCCAGGGCGCAGAAGTGCCGGATCCAGGATATCCGGACGGTTTGTTGCTGCGATAATGATGATGCCTTCATTAGCACCAAAACCATCCATTTCAACCAATAATTGGTTCAAGGTTTGTTCACGCTCGTCATGTCCGCCGCCGAGGCCTGCGCCACGCTGGCGTCCAACTGCATCAATTTCATCGATGAAAATGATACATGGAGCATTTTTCTTGGCATTTTCGAACAAGTCACGGACACGGGATGCCCCGACCCCTACGAACATTTCCACGAAATCGGAACCACTGATTGAGAAGAACGGAGTACCCGCTTCTCCTGCAACAGCACGGGCCAGCAAGGTTTTACCGGTACCCGGAGGTCCGACCAACAAAAGTCCTTTCGGAATGCGTGCGCCGATAGCGTCAAATCTCCGTGGATCTTTCAGGAAGTCGACCACTTCGATCAGTTCCTGTTTCTCTTCGTCCGCTCCTGCTACATCATCGAAGCGCACTTTTTGCTTCTGATCGTCATACAGCTTCGCTTTACTTTTACCGAAGTTCATCACACGGCCGCCTCCGCCGCCCTGTGATTGGTTCAGCAAGAAGAAGAAAAGGATGAAGATGATGATAAATGGAATGATTCCTGTGAAGAATTGAACCCACCCGCTGGTCTGCGGCGCTTCCACATAAGTGATATCTGCACCGTCAGCTCTCGCGACTTCATCAATTTGATTCATCAAAGCTTCATTTTCCAGAGGGATGTTCGTTACAAATGACTGTTCTTCGTCATAACCAACCAATGACCCTGTCACTTCATAAACCATGGACGTTGGCTGTATAGTAACTTTTTCGATCTGTCCATTTTCCAGTGCCTGCAAAAATTCGTTATATCCTATATCTTCAGTTGGTTGGCCACTGTTATTAAATGTCCCCAGAATACCGATAATAACTAGGAAAATCAGTAAATAAAATATGGTGTATCGAAATATTCGATTCATCCCGAGCCTCCTCACAAAGTTTCCCAAAACTATACTAAATACTAACATAGGAACATTTAAGCATACAACGATAAGCACTCACATAGCGAGGCTAATCGGCAGACTATGAATTTCTTATGTCTATTCCTGTTCTTCGCTGTATACCTCTGGCTTGAGAACCCCGATATAAGGCAGGTTGCGGTATTTTTCCGCAAAATCCAGCCCGTATCCAACGACAAAAGCGTTAGGCACTTCAAAACCGATATAATCTGCTTTTAAATCCACTTTCCGGCCGCTCGGCTTGTCCAGCAAAGTGACGATTTTAATGGAATTCGCTTTCCGATACTTGAAGAGGTCCACCAGATAGTGGAGCGTCAAACCGCTGTCTATGATATCTTCGATGATCAACAGGTCACGGCCTTCCACACTGGCATTCAGATCCTTGACGATTTTTACTTCCCCTGAAGAAACAGTGGCGTTGCCGTAGCTTGACACATCCATGAAATCCATTTCGACATAGCCGTCAAAACGCTTCATCAAATCGCCCATGAAAGGCATCGCGCCTTTCAATACGCCGATTGCCAAAGGATATTTGTCTTTATAATCATTTGTCAGGATTTCTCCAAGTTCACGCGCTTTTTCCTGAAGCCGCTCTTCAGAGATTAATATTTCTTCGATGTCTTTCTGCAACATAAGTGGGCCTCCTATAATTCGCTTCCGCGATCTTCACATTTTTGTTCCATAAGCACCCAATTGTCTTCCGGGCGCAGGAAGCGGCTGATATGCCGTGACGGACGCAAACCCGGCACCAGTAAAACTTCGCCATCGCCGTCTGTAATGACCGGCCAATCCCTCCGCAAAGGAGCAGGCACTTTTTCATCAATCATCAGTCTTGCCACTTTTTTTGAATGTGACATTCCGGGCAAAGGGATACGATCACCCGGAAGCCTGCTGCGAAGATGGAGCCGTGGTTCGTCTTCGCTTGAAAGATACCAGGGGAAAACATCCGGCGTTTCTACAAAGTCTTGAACTGGAACCAGTTTATAACGAAAATTCTTTACCGCCCCTGACCATTCACCGGTAATCAGCAAATCAAGTTCCTGTGGAGCAGATTCCGGGTCTCGACGGCTGAATAAAACACGATCATATTGCCGAACCATCATATATTTTTGGGGTAAATGCAGAAAAACGGTGCCGGCAGAGCTTTGCATCATTTCCTGCACTTGTTCGGCAAGTTGCCTTGTAACGATTACTTGCTCACCAATATATAGATAGTTTAATAGTAGTAGAACCATTCTTTTTTGTAAAGCAGATGCATGGGATCTGAATCTTTCAGCTGATAATACGATTTCCTGTTCTTCTGACAAAAGGAGCGAATCCAATTTTTCCTGCGCCAATTCGGTCAGGAACTTCTGGTCTTCCTGCAGGCTTTGGGATAATTCCACAAACTGTTTCGATACGTCAGCGTTTTCCTTCTTTAATTCCGGCACGACATTTTTGCGGATTCTGTTTCGCGTATAGTGATTTTCCGCATTGCTCGGGTCTTCCCTGAAAGGGACTGCATTTTCGCTGGCGTATGCAGCAATCTCCTGTTTGGTGACCGACAGCAGCGGACGGATCAGCATTCCTTTTCCGAAAGGCCGGCTCGATGGCATGCCGAATGAGCCTGATTGCAGCGTCCCCCTGAGTCCTGACATCAGGATTGTCTCAAGCTGGTCATCCGCGTGATGGGCGGTGGCGAATTTGGTTGCGCCCGTCCTCTCCATCACCTCTTCGAAATAACTGTACCTTTCCTGCCGGCAAACTTGCTGTTTATTGCCGCCGGCTTTTTCGAGGATAACTGGAATGGGAATATCGCGGCTGTGGCAGGGAATGCCCCATTGTTTGCAGGTGTTTTCTGTAAACAGCCGATCCTCAATCGATTCTTCGCCGCGCAGCATATGATTAATATGGACAGCTTCCACAGTAATCGACAGCACGGCTTCATGCGTTTTCAAATAATGCAGCAGCACCATTGAATCAATCCCACCCGAGCAGCCGAGTAGCACGTGATCTCCAGATTCCAGAAGTTTATACTTTGTTGCGTAATCGGCCATCTGCTCATGGAAATTCTTCACTTGCTCTCCCCCTCGTATCGTGATGCTTTATCTATTTTATTGGAATAGCAACTTTTTTAGAAATCTCAATTGACTTGTTGCCATTTCGATAGTATGATATGAAATGTCGGTTTCAACATGGCGGCGTAGCTCAGCTGGCTAGAGCGTACGGTTCATACCCGTGAGGTCGGGGGTTCGATCCCCTCTGCCGCCATCTTACAGAAATAAGCGTCCCTCTTGTGGGGACGCTTATTTTTTATGCCCTGTTTTCCAGAAAAGCATCAAACTTGTTCCTTTTCTATCCTCATCACACTTCATCAGGGAATTTATTAGAAAAAAAAACGCTTCCCGATTGAGAAGCGTTCCACTACCAATATGGTTCAGCTGCGCTGAAGCATTTTTCAATGCCATTAAAACAGCTAGCAAGTTAGCCTCTTTTTGCACCTCGGCCGCCGCGCTTGGATTCTGTAGCGCGTTTCAAGGTCGTCATATTCTCTTCGCTGTCCTTCAGGAACTTCGCCATTTTTGTTTCAAAGTTCTCCTTGGGCGCGCGTTCGAACGAACGGCTGCTTGGGCGTGGGCGTTGTGGTCGATCTGTTGCACCGGCTGGCTGTGGTTTTGCTTTGCGAATGGAAAGACCGATTTTGCCGTCAGCTTCCACATTCATCACTTTAACTTCCACCATTTCCCCAACTTTTAAATGATCGTTGATGTCTTTTACATAGTTGTCGGCGACTTCACTAATATGCACGAGGCCTGTTGCACCAGTTGGAAGCTGAACGAACGCTCCAAAATTTGTAATACCTGTAACTTTACCTTCTAACTTGCTGCCTACTTCAATCGACATAAAAAAAATGCTCCTCCTTAAAAATTAAGATGGCTACTAAAAGCCATTTAGTTGTGATGACGGTTTTCCGTCACACTTCTAATTATAACCATGAAAAAAAGAGTGTCAACTGACGACTCTTTTTAATACGTTTTTTCTTCACTTTTCCGGTAACGTAAAGATAATTTCACCCTGTTCTGAAACAAACAGGTCTTTTTTGGCCAATTTCGCCAAATATTCATTGTCATTCAGCAGAATGATCTGCTCTTCCAATTGAACCTGTTCTTTTTCGACTTCTTTGAGTGCGAGCTGAGCTTCTACCCGCAATTGCTCTTTTTCGTTCATCGTCTGGGATTGCGCATAAATCGTCGTACCGACCCATATGCTTGCCAGCAGGACCACTAGTCCAAAAACGGTCAGTCTTCTGAACAGCCGCACCTTGTGGGCCATCTGCCTTTTTTCTTTGCGTTCCACCGAGCGAACATAGTCATTTCGTATTGAAGCGACTTCCGGAGCGACGGTGGTTTTTTCTCTCTTCAAACTCATGACTTGTTGCCCCCTTTGCTTACGTTGTTGCCATTATACATGAAAACTCTTTCTATTATAAGAGTTTTTATCAATTCTTTCACCTTTATCGTGTTTTTATTCAAAATGAATTATTATTTTCAACTTTTATATTCATAAATATTCCATTGACTTAATATTTATGCATGCTGTATTATGAGAAACTATAGTAATAACTCTATTATTATGCGTTTTATTTCTTACATTCATAATTTATTTGTTAATAAATATGCATCTTGAATGAATAATAATGAGGAGGCGAAAAAATGACTGGATTGTTAACTTTAGCGAACGGGGCTTTATTCAAAGGGCAGTGGAACGGAAATGCAGAAGCGGTACAAGGGGAAATTGTCTTTTTCACGGGTATGACCGGGTACGAAGAAGTGTTGACTGACCCATCTTATAAAGGGCAAATCATCGTTTTTTCTTATCCATTGATCGGTCAATACGGCATTAAAGCCAGTCATCTTCAATCAGAAAAAATTCAAGCAGCAGGTATTGTTGTGGCTGAATTATATGAAGGGCCTGTGGAAAAAGGAGCACTGCCGCTTGGGCGTTTTGCTGAAATTGCGAAGGTGCCTGTAATGAGCGGAGTCGATACCCGCTCTGTGATCCAGGCAATTCGGGAGTCGGG
Source organism: Planococcus sp. (in: firmicutes) (assembly GCA_035461005.1). Classification (GTDB taxonomy): domain Bacteria; phylum Bacillota; class Bacilli; order Bacillales_A; family Planococcaceae; genus Planococcus. The sequence goes on from DATHVZ010000050.1 coordinate 14,202, forward strand.
CACTATGCAAGCGCAGTTAGGGGCTTTCTCTTCTAGACCCGTTCACTGGTCTCCGGTGCAAACCGATTTCTTTATGGAAGTTTCCACGCACACAGAGATTGCTACATTTGGTGAAGGAGAAGTTCATGTCGGCTTGATTGACTTTCATTACAAATCTTCCATCCTCACCGAATTACTGAAATGCCAATGCAAAGTCAGTGTTCTTCCCTATACAATATCGACCGAACAATTGGACTTGCTTGAGCTTGACGGTCTGTTATTTTCGAACGGGCCTGGAGATCCTGCCGCCTTGTCTTCATACTTCTCCATTTACCGCGACTGGGCAGAGCGGTATCCGACGTTCGGCATCTGCCTCGGACATCAAGTGCTCGCCTCAGCCTTTGGAGCTGCTACGAAAAAATTACCGTTCGGCCATCGTGGGGCGAATCATCCCGTCCGAAACCTGATAACCGAACAGGTCACAATGAGCTCTCAAAATCACAGCTATGTAGTAGATGACAACAGCATTGAACAGACACCACTTTCTGTTCTTTACAATAACGTCAATGATGGCAGTATCGAAGGGCTTTTCCACCCGGAACTGCCAATTATGACGGTACAATTCCACCCGGAAGCAGCACCGGGACCCGCCGATCATCTTGCATTGTTCAAGCAGTTTCTATCTACTGCCCAGCAGAAAAAGAAGGTGAAAATGCATGTCTAAATACAAAGATATTAAAAAAGTGTTGGTGATCGGTTCCGGTGCCATTGTGATCGGACAAGCTGCTGAGTTTGATTATTCAGGTACACAGGCCTGCCTGGCATTGAAAGAAGAAGGCATGACAGTAATTCTCATCAATAATAATCCGGCAACAATCATGACCGACAAATCCATCTCCGATAAAGTTTATTTTGAGCCGCTGAACATCGACAGCCTGGTTGCCATTATTGAAAGTGAGCGCCCCGACGGCTTACTCGCTACAGTAGGCGGCCAAACAGGGTTGAATTTAGCGATGGCACTGTCCGATTCGGGCACGCTGGAAAAATACGGTATACAGCTTCTCGGCACCAACATCGATTCCATCAGACAAGCCGAAGACCGCGAACAATTTCGCGACTTGATGAATAAACTCGATGAGCCGGTTCCCCAGAGCGCTATCATCTATTCAGTCGAAAGCGCTCTCGAGTTTGCTGAACAAATCGGTTATCCGCTTATCATCCGCCCAGCCTATACACTCGGCGGCTTCGGAGGCGGCATCGCACAAGATCAAGCAAGCTATATCACATTGATAGGGCAAGGACTCAGCGCAAGTCCCATCAAGCAATGTCTTGTCGAGAAAAGCATTGCGGGCTATAAGGAAATTGAATATGAAGTGATGCGTGACGCCGCGGGCACCTGCATCACGGTTTGCAATATGGAAAACCTGGACCCAGTCGGCGTCCATACCGGCGACTCCATCGTGGTAGCGCCGAGCCAGACGATAAATGACCGGGATTATCACATGTTGCGGACTGCCTCCATCAATATTATCGAAGCACTCGGAATCGTCGGCGCTTGTAATGTGCAATTCGCGCTGCATCCTGTCACTTCAGCATATTACTTGATCGAAGTAAATCCGCGTGTCAGCCGCTCGTCAGCCCTTGCCTCCAAAGCAACCGGCTACCCAATCGCTAAAATTGCGACCAAGCTGGCACTCGGCTACTTGCTTTCCGAATTAAAAAATCCGGTAACCGGCACGACATTCGCCAGCTTTGAACCGGCACTCGATTACGTGGCGGTAAAAATACCCCGCTGGCCGTTCGACCAGTTCCACAATGCCAACCGCCAACTCGGGACACAAATGAAAGCGACCGGCGAAGTGATGGCGATTGAACGCAGCATGGAAGCGGCAATCCAAAAGGCGATCCGCTCGCTTGATCTGACACTTGACGGCTTCCTTCTGCCCGAGCTTTCCAATATGCCGACGAACCAACTCGAGACACTTGCTGTAAATGCAGATGACCGCCGGCTTTTCGTGCTTTTCGAATTGCTGATCCGTGGAAAAAGCATCGATTCCTTGCAGCAATCGACAGGCATCGCCCCTTTCTTTTTGTATAGACTAAAACGCATTGTCGATGAATGGCATAAACTGCATTTATTGTCGTGGCAGAATATGACCTCTGAACGGCTGTTACAAGCAAAGAAGCTCGGGTTCAGCGACCAGCAGTTGGCGGGATTATGGGAAGTGCCCGTTTCTGAGATCTGGGGACAACGAAAAAGCTGGAATCTGCTTCCTGCTTACCGCGTCATTGATACCTGCGCAGCAGAATTCCGCTCTCAGACAAATTACTACTACTCTACTTGGAATGGCTCTTCTGATGTGCGGTCGGCAAATCCTAAAAAAGTGGCAGTGATCGGTTCCGGGCCGATCCGCATTGGTCAAGGCATTGAATTTGACTATTGCTGTGTCCACAGTGTTATGGCGCTTCAAAAGCTTGGATACGAAGCTGTGATGATCAATAACAATCCGGAAACAGTCAGCACTGATTATGAAATTGCTGATGCGCTTTATTTTGAACCGTTGACTGCCGAAGATATCTTGAATGTGCTCGATTTTGAAGGCATTACCGATGTTATCGTCCAGTTCGGTGGCCAAACATCGATTAATATAGCGGCAGCGCTTGAAGAAGCAGGCATCACCGTGCTTGGCTCAACAGCGGATTTGCTGGATCAAATGGAAGATCGTGACCGCTTTTATTCGTTCCTCAAGTCTATCGGCCTGTCCACAATTCCCAGTTTCACGGCTTCTACACCCGAGGAGGCCTCCCAATTTGCAGAAAAGCTCAGTTATCCCGTTTTGTTGCGCCCTTCTTATGTGATTGGCGGCAAAGGGATGAATGTGCTGCATAACAAACACGAACTTGAAGCCTGGCTTGCAAAAACCAAAGTCGTCTTTCCTGTCCTCGTCGACCACTTTATCTCAGGAAAAGAAGTGGAAACCGATATTTTGACTGACGGTGAAAACGTTTGGGTATCAGCCATCTTCGAGCACATCGAAGGAACCGGTGTGCATTCGGGAGACAGCATTTCCATTACACCTCCCGTGTCCATGACAAATGCGGAACTGGAAGAACTGACTGCGACCGCAAAACATATTGCCCGGAATATGGCGTACACAGGCTTGTTCAATATTCAATTTGTTTATGAACAAGGTCAGTTATTTGTTATGGAAGTCAACCCGCGGGCTTCCCGCACGGCACCGATCAGTTCCAAAGCGACAGATGTGCCGCTGGTTCAGCTGGCCACCGCCCTCATGCTCGGCGTGGGATATAAAACTCTGGACATCGACAAACTGTATAACGGCCAACCGGAATATACCGTAAAAGCACCAGTATTCTCACACATCAAACTGCCAGGACTTTCACCGGTGCTATCGCCTGAAATGATGTCGACCGGTGAAGTAATCGGCCAACATCCGGATTTTGCTATCGCGATGCATAAAGCATTAGTCGGAGCCTCTCAACAATTAGCTGACCTGGCGGAAGGCGGCAGCATATTCATTACTGAAAAATCATTGCCGCTGATCGACACCGATTTCTGGAAAGATCATCGTTTTACTTTCCATACAGAAGCATCATTGCCGTTCGCTGAATGGCTGACTACTACAACCAAGAAAGCTTATATCGATCTGACCCCGGACCCGGATAAAGTTCAAGCGTCTCAAGCTGCCGTTCATCGTGTTCATGTATGGACGCGCGCCGAGACAGTCAGTGCATTCAAAGAATCTGTGGAACACATGAAAAACCAAAAAGGAGTGTTTGCCAAATGACCTTAACCTTGCCATATGTTCCACAAATTGTCCAAAAGCATTTATTGTCCTTGAAAGACTACAGCCCTTCAGAAATTCTGGAACTGCTGGCTTTGGCTACAGAGCTGAAAAAACCGGAAAACAGACATTTGCCGCTGCTGCAAGGAAAAATTCTGGGGATGATTTTCGAGAAATCTTCCACCCGTACACGCGTATCCTTTGAAGCTGGCATGCTGCAACTAGGTGGACATGCCATATACCTCAGCACACGCGATATTCAAATGGGACGCGGGGAAAGCATCGCTGACACAGCTCAAGTGCTGTCCAGCTATTTGGATGGCATCATGATCCGGACTTTCCATCAGGCGACCGTGCAGGAACTTGCAGATAATAGCCGTGTACCTGTCATCAACGGGTTGACCGATGATTTCCACCCGTGCCAAGTGCTCGCCGATTTACTAACGATCCAAGAACATTCCGGCACTTTCAGTGGCAAGAAAATGGCTTACATCGGCGATGCCAATAACATGTCCAACTCCTTGATGATCGGGGCTGCGCAAGTTGGAATGGACATCACCATCGCGAGTCCTGCCGCTTATGCCCCTAAAGCAGAGATGATGGAGCTGGCACAAAGCATTGCCGAACATACCGGCGCAGCTATCCACACAACGACAGATCCGGTAGAGGCGGTAACTGGCTGCGATGTTATTTATACGGATGTATGGGCGAGCATGGGACAGGAGGCCGAAGCGCTTGAACGCATGGAACATTTCAAGGGCTTCCAAGTCAATGAACAACTCGTTCAGCATGCACATCCACACTATATTTTCATGCACTGCCTGCCAGCTCATCGTGAAGAAGAAGTATCAACCGGCGTCCTCGAAGGACCCAACTCAGTGGTGTTCCAGCAAGCGGAAAATCGGCTGCACGCACAAAAAGCATTGCTGGTTGCATTAATGGCAGATTGAACATAGTTTCAAGACTCCACTTTTGATGGGTTATAAAAAAGCTGCACTATGAGCCTAATGCTCACAGTGCAGCTTTTTACGTTCCCAATCTTTAAGCTTCATCATCAATAAATTCAGGCTCGACTTTATCCAATTTCTCTTCTTTCAGGATCGTGTACATATTCACCGTTTCTTCTTTGCGGACGTTTTCTTTCAGCATATCCACCCGCACCGTTACCACTTTCTGGCCGAAACGGATCTGCAGTTCATCGTTTTCCTTGATGACCGAACTTGCTTTGGCTTTATTGCCGTTTACGGTGATCCGGCCCTGGTCTGCCACTTGCTTGGCCAAAGTCCGGCGTTTGATCAGCCGGGAAACTTTCAAGAATTTATCGAGGCGCATCGTTATTCTCCCTTTCTTGCCAAAAGCTTGGCTTCGTTCCAAAAATTGTCCAGCTGTTCCAATGAGTAATCATTGAAGCTGCCGGTTCCTTCATTCACTTTTTGCTCCACGAAACTGAAGCGGCTGCGGAATTTGCGGTTGGCCTGGACCATTGCCTGTTCCGGCGATAAGTCATGGAACCGCGCGATATTGACGAGCGTGAACAGCAGGTCGCCCAGTTCGTCGAGCTGCTGTTCTTTGGAACCATTCGCCAGTTCGAGGCGGAATTCCTGCAGTTCTTCCTGGAATTTGTCCCATGCGCCTTCTGCATCCGGCCATGTGAAGCCGGCCTTTGCCGCTCGTTTCTGGTAATTGAAAGACGTCGTGAGCGACGAGCTGAAACGCTCCTGGCCGTCCAATAACGACTCGGCCGCCGGTTTTTCCTGCGCTTTGATGGCCTGCCAATTGCTGACCACTTCATCCGAGCCGTCAACTTCCACATTTCCAAAAACATGAGGATGGCGGCGGATCATTTTGGCGCTGATCGATTCGAGCACATCTTCGAGCTGGAAGTAGCCGTCATCGTGTCCAATCTGGGCGTGCAGGAACACCTGAAGTAAAACATCGCCCAGTTCTTCGGCAATGGCGTCGTCGTCCTGCTCATCGATCGCCTGCAGCAGTTCATGTGCTTCTTCCAGCAGATACGGCTTCAGGCTTTCATGCGTTTGCTCACGGTCCCACGGACAGCCTGCAGGGCTGCGCAGCGTCGCAATGACCGAGCGGAATGTCTGCCATTCCTTCAGCCGCTCCTGCGGGTCCGTTGACGGCGGCACGTAAACCGTGGTCAGGTTGTCGATTTCAGCGGCACGGTCCAGTTCATGGAGCGGCACCGTCCGCAATTTTTCCAGCGCTGAACCGGCGGCCGTGACGATGGTGACAGGGTAATCGTCCGGATATTTCTCCATCAACGTCAGTTTGGCTTCCGAAGCGCTGAATGTATCGTATATTTGCGCAATGAGAATATGCTGCGTCATATTCAACCGATCACTTTCCATCGTCGTGCCGTCCACCAATTGGAAGCCGTCGATCGGATCGATGCGCAATGCACCGAACACCGCATCGAGAAAACTGCTGCCGCCTTCGATGATTAATCGGCAGCTTCCCGCGCTTTCCGCTTCGATGAGATGCTGCACGGTCTGTTCGGCAACAAGCGGGTGGCCCGGAACCGCATAGATGACCGGCCCTTGTTCCGCGAGCTGCAGCAGGCTATCGGCAATTTCTTTGTAGACCGGCGCAAAGTCATCGTGTTTTTCATAAATTTCATCAAAACTTTCGTACGCCAGGCCTTCTTTTGCCAATTCGGCGAGCACCGGGTGGTCTGCGGTCCGCACATATAAGCGTTCCGCATTTTTCAGTTTTTTATAAACACCGAGCGGCAGTTGGTCGAGATCGCCAGCGCCGAGTCCGATAATTTGGATCATATTCATTGTCCATCACCTTTTTTCTTTGAATTGATGGCCAGTTGCAGTTTCGCCATTTTCCGGCCGAACGGCATAATATACCATTGTTTTTCCGTGATGATGCGGCTCCGCGCAATTACCAGCAGGAACACAGCAGCACCCAGCGGCACCGCTGTCAGCGCCGTTAAAGTTGCAGCGAATCGGCTCGATAATGCGTCGAACAGCGTCCAGTCCGCAAAAATCGACCAGACCAGCACCGCAGCACCCATCGCTGCCGACGCTGCAAACATCCAGCCATAAAAACGAGGCGGCGCAAATTGAAGCGGCCATTCCTTTTTAAAGTAAAGCACCAGCCCGCAGACAATAAAGGCAAGGCCCAAATTCCCTGCCAACGCGGCACCCATCACGCCGTACAACGGAATGAGCAACCAGTTGCCGATGATTTTCACCGCCAGCCCGCCCGCCATCAACAGCGCAGGAACGCGGACTTTACCGATGCCATGAAGCAATGCGGTGAGTATCAACAGCAGCGACATCCAGACAATCTGCCAGCTGAAGACGATGAGCGCAGCTGATTGTTCCCTTGTCTGAAACAGCATTTCATTGACATAGGGCATAACAAACGTCAGCCCGGCAGCAGCCGCGACGGCGAACAGCACGGAAATGCGGTAGGCCAGTTTGGCATAAAGCTCTGCCGAACGCCCCTTCTTTTTGCGTTGCATCTGCGCGACGAGCGGCACGATGGAGAGCGCCAGCGAAGTGGCCACCAACAAACCAAACTGGGCAAGCGGCTGGCCGCGGTCATAAATGCCTTTTTGCTCCATGGCGTTGAGGCGTTCGAATCCGCTCGCTTCGAGCAAACGGAAAACGCTGAACGAATCCGCCATCTGAAAAATCAGCAGAATCAACGAGCTCATGCTGACACTCAGGCTGATCAACAGCATCCTTTGGACAGTCGGCCACAAAGGGACCGCTGCCGGCTGTGGGTGCCAACTTACCTTCTTATAGAAATAATAGATCAACAAACCGACTGCCGCCAGCTCTCCAATAACCGCACCCAGCATTGCCGTCTGCCCTGCAGTGTACAGCGACAACCCATTCGTGACAACGATCCACGTGCCCAGCAGAATGACGGCCACGCGGATTGCCTGCTCGATGACTTGTGCATAGGCGACCGGCTGCATCCGGCTGCTTGCTTGAAAGGAACCTTTCATGACCGCGAGAGGCGCCATCAGCAA
>DATHVZ010000051.1:0-3131 GCA_035461005.1 Planococcus sp. (in: firmicutes)
CGCTTTGCTCATTGACGGATGCACAGATTTCATCCCCAGAAAGACCGAGACTTGGTTGGTGTCAATGACTCTCCGGTATTGAGCTTCTGTCATGTCGGAGATTGGCTTGAGCAGTGCAATTCCCGCATTGTTCACCAGCACGCTGACTGGCCCAAAAGCGGATTCCGTCTCCGCAACCACCTGTTCCCATTCTGACGCCTTCGTCACATCATGCTTCATAAACTTGATATTGACGCCAAGCTCACCTGCCAACGCTTTGCCTTCTTTTTCCAGAATGTCCGTGATCATGACCTTCGCGCCTTCTGCTATAAAGTTTCTCGCGCAAGAAGCCCCTATTCCTCTGGCTCCCCCCGTGATAATCGCCACTTTGCCATCCAACCTGCCCATCATCCATCCCCCTTTATGCTGGATTTAATTGGAGTGAATAAAACATCATTATCCAACAATTATATGTTGAGGAATTCGAAAACTCAATGAGTTCACATAAAGCAAAACAACCGCCTATCCTATCGGAAGTGGCGGTTGCTTTTATTCGTTTCGGCTGACTTATCTCATGGATAAAAATAAATAGAGAAAGCCGACCAGACTCGCTGGGATGAGGATCAGCGTGAGGATGGAAAATGCTTTTTGCTTCCGACCGGGCGTCATCCGCATGGCGATGTAAAACAGGAGCATCGCCAGTGCAAATGTCAGCCCGAGCGAAAGGATGAACGGGCTTAGGACTCCCCAGAGATGTGGAGATTCAGCGGTTAGTAATATAGGCAATTTCAAGAACTCCTTTTTCCGGTATGATAGGGATCGTCATCGAATGAGCGGCGAGAAAACGCTACCGCAACTCTTCTCTATTCAGTATAGTCTATTCTGCGTATCGCATGAAGGGTTTATATCAATGTTGCCGTCTATCTCATATTGGTGATCACAACATTCCCTTTTTTAGCTCCACTCTCTACATAGTGATGCGCTTCTCGCAGCCCTTCCAGGGGGAAGGTCCGATCAATGACCGGCTTGATCCTGCCATTTGCCAACAATTCGCTGAGGTATTGTAAATCTTCTGCTTGATAACCGGCCGCTGCCACGACGATTTTCCGGCCGCTTTTCATCCCCGGCAAAAATCTCCGGAGGATGTTGCCGAGGCTCGGATTGGCGATCAGGCAGACCCCTTTTGGCTTCAATGATTGGATGGTTTTTGAAAAAGAATTTTTCCCCACAACATCGAAGATCACATCATAGATTTCACCATTGGCAGTGAAGTCTTCCTGCTGGTAATCAATAACGTGGTCCGCACCGATGGATAAGAGCATATCCAGCTTTTCGCCACGGTCGATGGCCGTCACTTCTGCGCCTGAATCCTTGGCGAGCTGTATGGCCATCGTGCCGATGCTGCCGCCCGCTCCGATGATCAACACTTTTTGGCCCGCCTGAATCCTGGCTTTCCGAAGAAAAAACAAGGCATTCATTCCGCCAGTCGGGATCGTGGCGGCTTCTTCAAAACGAACTCCTTCCGGCATGCGGACGATGGCATAACTGCTGGGAAGACAGAGAAAATCGGCATTCGCGCCAAGCTTCAACTCCGTCGACCCAAATACACGGTCCCCTTTTTGGAATCGCGTCTGCTCACTTCCCACAGATTCAATTTCTCCAGCAAACTCCTGTCCCAATACGTTCAGTCTCGGTTTCCGCACGCCAAAAAACAGCCGCAACGGAATCCACAGGAACAATGGAAATGAAAAGCTTCGCATCTCGCAATCCCCAGCTGTCACGGTGGATGCTCTGACTTTCACAAGAATTTCATCGGCTTTCGGCACCGGCTTATCTAGCTCCTGGAGCTCCAAAACTCCCGGCGGTCCATAACGCGTGCAGACCATGGCTTTCATTTTCCTTCCTCCATTCAGCCCAGTGAAATATGCAATACACATAGCATTCAGGGAGCGATTTTATATTTTCAGCTCAACGCGACATCGAGCATCATCATGACGGCAAAACCGATCAGCAGACTATTGGCTGCAAGTCCGTGGTTGCCGTTTTCCCGAGAACCTGGAATCACTTCTTCTGCGACGACGAAAATCATGGCACCTGCAGCGAAACTCAACGCATAAGGAAGCAGCGGCTGCATCATGCTGACGGCTAAAGCGCCAGCCACCGCCGCCACCGGCTCGACAAGCGCTGACGCCTGACCGTACAGAAAGCTTTTCAGTCGGGAATTTCCTGCCAGGCGGATTGGCATCGCCACCGCAATCCCTTCAGGAAAGTTCTGCAGCCCGATGCCGATTGCCAAAGCGACGGCGCCCGCTAGTGAAGCTTCTTCATAGCCAGCCGCCACCGCCCCGAAGGCGACGCCTACAGCGAGTCCTTCGGGGATGTTATGCAATGTAATGGCGAGCATTAACAGCCGGCTGCGATTCGCGCTTGGTGTGATATTTTTATCGGACGGGTGCTGATGGGGAATGTACCGGTTTAAAAAGAAAATGAATAATCCCCCCGCCATGAAACCGGTAGCACTGATGAGCCAGGCGGGCTGGGCATGCGCATGTTCCGCCATTGCGATTGCGGGAGACAGAAGAGACCAGAAGCTGGCGGCGATCATGACCCCTCCTGCAAAACCAAGCATGGCATCCATGACTTTTAAGTTGATGGTTTTCACGAGAAAAACGGTTGCAGCCCCAAGCGCTGTAACGGCCCATGTGAAAAGCGAAGCGAGCAAAGCTTGCATGACAGGCGGCATGCCAATCAACCAGTCAACCACGATTCATCACATCCTCGCATATGACGTGGAAAAATCTAAAAAATCGCTAATTCACTGAAGAATTAGCGATTGCTAAAGGATTAATAGCCTAAAACTTTTTCGTAGAGCAGGGCGGAATTGAAGGAGCTGGCTTCGCCAGCAACGTGATGTTTTGTCCGGACCACTAGATTCGATTCATTGGCTTTGATAGATTTATTCCTTATTCCTTCTTTTCTTAAACCTAAAACAGCCCACTGGTGTTAAATAAATAATTCCGGTCTGTATGTATAACGATAGAAAAAGAGAGCTGAAGAATCAGCTCTCTAGTTTCCCCTATATGAATCCCTTACATGCGCAGGATCCGCCGTGTTCGTCCGGCACTCCTCGTAATGACGGGATCCATCACACC
>DATHVZ010000052.1:0-1891 GCA_035461005.1 Planococcus sp. (in: firmicutes)
TGTCAGCCATCGCCCACATGACCGCCGCAATGTGGTGGCAATAAGTGGTGATAAATCCGACCGGAGGGCAGCTGCAAGAAGCATGGATGCTTTCATCGGCTTCTTGCTTCATGCTTACTTGAAAGTCGCTTTTGCCTTGGACGGTGGCCTCCATTGAGGATTCATCCTCCGAGTTCTGTTCGAGGGCAACTTTTCCGGCCATGCTGAAACTTTTGCCTTTTTTGGATGCAGCCATTCCACAATATTTTATGATCATTCGCTCATTTATTGAAAAATTCATGACTTATCCTTTCCCGTTCGTCAATTGCTTACTTTCTATTTAAACAGGCTGTTGAAGTGAAAACAAATATCGATTTCCCATCTGTTCATTTTTAGAACCCTTTTATTGACATTAAATAGCTAACGTCCTATTATAGCTAAGTATCCCGACTAAACTACTCTGAAAAGGATGATTTCATGACTACATATACACGCGTTCAGTCCATCGACGAAGCGCAGGATCCGGTTTTGCGGAAAAGTGCTGAGCTGAACGCTCCACAGCGATCCTTGATTATTGCCGGATTGCTGGTTGGCGCCGCATTGGTGTTCTACTTATTGGCGACTCAGCATGTCTCTCAACCGATCTTGCTCACCATCGGATTGGCACTCGGTTACACCTTATTTCACTCCCGTTTCGGCTTCACTTCCGCGTTTCGCCGGTTCATGAGTGTCGGCAACGGACAGGCCATGCGCTCTCATATGCTGATGCTTGCTGTCGCTGTGACGTTGTTTGCGCCAATTCTCGCGTACGGGTATTCTTTCTTTGGCACAGGGGCCACCGGATATGTCTCTCCGGTCGGCGTCAGCCTCGTAGTCGGCGCATTCATCTTCGGCATTGGCATGCAGCTTGGCGGCGGGTGTGCTTCCGGTACGCTGTTTGCCATCGGTGGCGGTCGTTCAGTCATGTTTGTCACATTGCTGTTCTTTATCATCGGGACGACAATCGGCGCGTATCACTTGCCGTTCTGGACGGATGAATTGCCTGCGTTCGAACCGATTTCCTTGGCGACTTCTACTGGCCTTGGATACGGTGGTGCCTGGTTAGTATCGATTGCACTGTTCGGGCTGGTTGCCTGGATCACGTTAGTGATCGAGAAAAAGAAAAATGCACCGAAAATGGCGCCGGTTCCTTCGGCATCAGGGTGGAAACGCATTCTACGCGGCTCATGGCCGCTCTTCGCCGCAGCCATTGCGCTGGCGGCACTGAACGCTTTAACCTTGATGGTGCGCGGTACTCCATGGGGAATCACTTCCGCGTTTGCTTTATGGGGTTCGAAAGTTGCTGAATTCTTCGGAGTTGATGTGGCGAGCTGGGGATATTGGCAAGGTCCTAATGCCGCGATGCTGGAAGCGTCCATACTCGCAGATTCCACGACGGTCTTGAATCTCGGGGTTATCATTGGCGCATTTATCGCTTCGGCAGCAGGTGGTTTGTTCAAGTTCTCAAAAATCACTCTCGGCAACTTCTCCGCTTCCGTCATCGGCGGCTTGCTGATGGGCTATGGCGCGCGTTTGGCGTTCGGATGCAACATCGGTGCCTATTTCGGCGGCATCGCCTCGTTCAGCCTGCACGGGTATGTATGGGGAATCCTGGCACTCGCCGGAACCTTCTTCGCGCTTTACCTGCGGCCCCTGTTCGGACTTTCTGTACCTAAATCCAACGACTCGGTTTGTTGAGGTGTTTACTAAAGAGATTAATTAGACATTTAATCTAAAAAAAACCCTGCCAAAAGGCAGGGTTTTTTTGATATTTGCGGCGTCCAAGTCACGTTCCACAACGTGTTTCCCGAAGGAGTACTTGTTCGTCTTACGCAAACGAGCTCATCGCGTCTTTAACAATAGAGGAAAACGA
>DATHVZ010000053.1:0-41346 GCA_035461005.1 Planococcus sp. (in: firmicutes)
TGCTCTTTGAACAATTCAGCAAGGCTGAGTTCCATCACAATCGTCGTCTTCAGATCGCGTGCTTTCTGCTCGGTCGGATGCAATTGGCCGATGATGCCGATGCGGTGTCCGTCGAGAGTGATATAGGCGGTTCTTCCTGGATGCAATCCATCCATTTCGCCGCGTTCAAAGTCGACTTTTACCCCCAATTTATTGGCAAGGCCTTCAACGATGCCTTTCAGCACAAAGAAATCGACTGCTTTCTTTTCTCCCTGCCAGCTGTTATCGAGCCATAATCCGGTCATCGCCACCGCGACATGCTCTTCTTCATTGAGCAATTCATCGTGCCCTTTAAGGAACACCGAACCGGTTTCGTATAAAGCGACCGAGTCTGTGCGTCTTGCTGTATTGTACGTTACGGATTCCAATAGATGCGGCAGGATGCTTTGGCGAAGCGTGCTGCGCTCTTCGCTCATCGGCATCAACAACCGCGTCAATTCGGTGTGTTTCATTGCAAATTGGGTCGCAGATTTTTGGGATGTCAATGAATAGGTCGTCGCCTGCAGCAGGCCTGCACCTTCCAGGTAATTGCGGACGATGCGGCGTTTCGTTTGGTACGGCGACAGGCCGCCCGGAGTTGTTGCGGTTTCCGGCAGTGTCGACGGAATTTCGTCGTAGCCGTAAAGGCGCGCAATTTCTTCTACAATATCCTCTTCAATCTGGATATCCTGGCGCCGTGTCGGCACTGAAATCACCAATTGATTGTTCATTGCCTCTGTTTTGAATTGCAGACGGTTCAAAATATCGAGCATATCGTCCAAACGGATTTTCATGCCAAGACGGCTGTTAATGAAATCCGGGGACACTTTAACTATTTTTTCTTCACGCTTCAACTGGTCAAAAATAACTGAACCGGCAAGCACCTCGCCACCCGCAATTTCTGAGAGTAATTGTGCAGCGCGTTCCGCAGCAGGTATTACGCGGTTCGGGTCAACACCTTTTTCATAGCGGGAACTCGCATCACTGCGCAGGTTATGCTGTTTGGATGTCTGGCGGATTGAGCCCGACGCGAAATAAGCGGACTCGATGACGATGGTTGTCGTGTCTTTGCTGACTTCCGAATTTGCGCCGCCCATGACGCCTGCAAGCGCAACAGGTTTTTTGCCATTGGTGATGACCAGGTTGTTCAACGACAACTTGCGTTCATTGCCATCAAGTGTCGTGATCAATTCATCTGTTTTCGCATGGCGCACAGTGATATTGCCGGTTTCCAGCAGGTCATAGTCGAAAGCGTGGAGCGGCTGGCCGTATTCCATCAGGACGTAGTTCGTGATATCGACCACGTTGTTATGCGGGCGGACGCCTGAAGCCATTAATCGTTGCTGCAGCCACATCGGGGATTCCTTCACTTCGATATTGCGCACAACTTTTGCGACGTATAATGGATTGGCTTCCGGAGAATCGATATGCAACGTCAGCATGGACGATGCTTTGTCTGCCACTTCTTTATAAGTGATTTCCGGCAGCTTCACTTCTTCTTCCAAAATCGCGCCGACTTCGTAGGCGACTCCGAGCATGCTCATGGCGTCTGCGCGGTTTGGCGTCAGGCCCAGTTCCAGAACCGTATCGTCCAAATCGAAATTGGCGATGACGTCTGAACCGACTTCCGCGTTTTCAGGCAAGACATAAATCCCATCTGCGTAAGCTTTTGGAACCAGCTTGCCTTCGATGCCGAGTTCCTGCAGCGAACAGATCATGCCGTTCGATTCTTCTCCGCGCAGTTTCGCTCCTTTGATTTTCATGCCGCCCGGCAGTGTTGCTCCCGGACGGGCCACGATAACGTGTTGGCCGGCTGCGATATTCGGTGCGCCGCAGATGATCTGGTCGACGGTTTCGCCGACATTGACCTGGCAGATGGACAATTTGTCCGCTTCCGGATGTTTTTCGCATGATTCCACATAGCCCACGACGATGTTCGAAAGGCCATCCGAACGGTCGATGACGGCGTCCACTTCAATTCCTGAACGCGTGATCCTTTCGCCAAGCTCAGCCGGCGGCAAATCCTGTGTATTTACATATTCTTTCAACCATTTTATCGATACTAACATTTGATTTCCTCCTTATACTTCCGTGCGTTCGAATTGGGATAAAAAGCGGACGTCATTCGTGTAGAAATGGCGGATATCTTCAATTCCGTATTTCAGCATCGCAATGCGCTCCGGCCCCATGCCGAATGCGAAACCGGTCAGGCGTTTCGAATCATAGCCTGCCATATCGAGCACGTTCGGATGCACCATGCCCGCTCCAAGAATTTCGATCCAGCCCGTTTTTTTGCAGACGTTGCAACCTTCTCCGCCGCATTTGAAGCAGGAAATATCCATCTCGACGGATGGCTCCGTGAAAGGGAAGAAACTTGGGCGCAGACGGATTTCCCGGTCATCGCCGAACATCTTCTTAGCGAATACCGACAGCGTCCCTTTCAGGTCGCTCATGCGGATATCTTCGCCGATGACAAGCCCTTCGATTTGTGTGAACTGGTGCGAATGCGTCGCGTCATCATTATCGCGGCGGTAGACTTTCCCCGGGCAGATGATTTTGATCGGCTCTCCGCCTTTCGCTTCCATCGTCCGCGCCTGTACCGGTGAAGTATGCGTGCGCAATAAAATATCTTCTGATATATAGAAGGAATCCTGCATGTCACGCGCCGGATGGCCTTTCGGCAAATTCAATGCTTCGAAATTATAATAATCCTTTTCCACTTCCGGTCCTTCTTCCACTTCGTAGCCCATGGAAATGAACAGGTCCTCGATTTCTTCGACTACCCGCGTCAACGGATGGGCGTTGCCCGTTTTCACCGGACGCCCCGGAAGCGTGATGTCGATCGTTTCACTCTGCAGTTTTTCATTGATTGCCTGCTCTTCCAAAAGCACCATGCGTGCTTCGAGTTGCGCCGTCACTTCTTCTCTGACGACGTTGACCAACGCACCCATTTTCGGACGCTCTTCAGCCGGCAATTTGCCCATGCCTTTGAGTAAATCCGTAATCGGGCCTTTCTTGCCAAGATACGCAACGCGGACAGCGTTCAATTCTTTGACGTTAGTAGCCGCCTTTATCTTTTCCAGCGCCTGTGTTTTTAATTCATTCAATTGTGCTTCCATCTTTTCTCCTCCTCTTAAACATAGAAAAGCCCCGTCCCAGAAAAGGGACGAGGCATTAATCGCGGTACCACCCTAGTTATTGCACATAAGCAATCACTCATTTACGTAACGGCTCTTCACCGGCCCACCTTTACAGCAATAAGCTGGTCCCGGCGGCAGCTCGCGGGGTGAACTTCCGAAACGTTTGCATATCCGCGCTTTCAGTCCTGGGCGCAAATTTCCTGTTGATGCAAATGGGTTCCATACTTTTCCCGGTCGATGCTTTTGTTTTTATTTACCTGTTAATTATACGAAAGTTCCTCGGCTTTATCAACCTTAGTTCTTGGAAACGAGGCTGTACAATAAAATCCCGGTCGCCACTGCAACATTCAACGATTCCGCGCTGCCGTAGAGAGGCACCATCAGGTTCTGTTTCGTTAACTGCAACAGCTCCGGCGAGACGCCGCTTCCTTCGTTGCCGACGATCAACGCAAATTTGTCCTGCGTTTCGGCTTCATGCACCGGGATGGCATCCTGCAGCGCCGTGCCGAACACTGGAATTCCTGCATCATGCATTTGCTGAACCCACTCAGCAAGCTCTCCCTTAACTACGGGAATCTGAAAATGTGAGCCTTGAGCCGATCGAACCGTTTTCGGATTGAACGGATCTGCACAGCCTTTGCCGAGGATCACGGCATCGATTCCGGCAGCTGAAGCCGTCCGGATCATCGTGCCGATGTTGCCCGGATCCTGCACGGCGTCGATCAATAGGAGGCGCGTCCAGTTTTTCTGATCTCCTTCAGTGAATTCCGGCTGCGCGCAATGCGCAAAAATACCCTGCGAATGTTCTGTCTCTGAAATTTCCTTTGCCACCGCGGCGGTCACCGAATAATGCGGCACCCCTTCAATGTCCCAAGCGTCCGGGATATCGACGCCTTCACGGACGATCAACGATTTGACCAGATCTTTCTTTTTCAGGGATTCTTCCGTCAGATGGAAACCTTCAACGAGAAATTCCGAAAATTTATCACGTTCCTTGCGAGTGGTACCAAGTTTTTTCCAATGCTTCACCAGTGAATTTTGTATAGATTCAATACGTTTCATAATTGCTCACGCCTTTAAGTCAGAATAGCTCCAGTATAGCATACTGGAGCTGCTTCTTTAGAGTTCCTTTGTGAAGAAATCAAATCCAAGCGCCGTCAGGATGCCGAATGCCAGTGTCCAGGCCGCGATGCTGATTGTCAGCCAGACAGTCGTATGCCTTTTCGTTGCGCCGAGCGACATGCCGATAAATGCCGCGATATGCGTGCCGATCAGAATCGGACCCAGCATTGCCACGCCGGGCAACCCGTACTTATTCCAGATTCGCTTCGCGCGCTCGCTCCTCTTGTTTTGCGTCTTGCCTTTCGCTTCCTGGCGTTTGGTGTACCACTCCTTGAAACGATCAAATCCCATAATTAGCGCCAGCACCGTCACCATGTTCCCAGTAAACGCAAGGACCACTACCCAAAAAGGCGACAGCCCCCAGATGATGCCAAGCGGGATGACCAGGCCGATTTCAAACCAAGGAATCGCGGCTCCGAGGAATACCAGAAAGTATTCGTAGATCATTCTTCTTCCCCCTTAAAATGCTTGCGGACTTCTGCGTAATAAATCCAATATTGAACAAACGCCAAACCAAGAATGGCGTAAATGATCACAAGGCGCGGAAGCGGCAGGATAATGACAATTGTCGCAAGCGCCGGCAATGCCCATGAATAGAACGTGTAAACTTTCTGCACCGCTCTTCTCGTAATATGCGTCATGCCTTCATCCGCCTCCAGATACTCCGGCGGCCGTATCGCCAACATCGAGATTTTCTGATGCGGATTTTTCTTATTGTATTGTTTGACCTTCACACTGAAGATGGCTAATAGGATCAGATACAGTAAAATAGACCCGAAAACAAGCAAGCTCTGAAAAGCTTCCAATTGAATAGCAAAACTGGTTTCTGTCAATTCAACTGTCGGTGAGTTGATGCCTAAAGCAAATACCCCCAAAAGAGCGATAAACGCCATCATCCACAACGGATAATTTAATCTGATATCATTTTTCATGTTTCCCATCCCCTTCCAGCCAAAATAATTCGTTTACATCCACCTGCAGCGCCTTCGCCAATTTAAGCGACAATGTGATTGACGGTGAAAACTCCCCTTTTTCAATGAACGCTATCGTCTGGCGCGTCACATCGACTTGTTTGCCCAAATCACTTTGCGTCAGGTTATGCCGAGCGCGCATTTCCTTCACCCGATTCTTCAGCATCCCATTCATCCTTCCTGTAACGATGTTCGGTCTATATAACATAATGTACAGTATACTTAACATTAAGTAAAGTATACTGTACTTTTTTATTGGAGCGCTGGAAGCGCTCCGGGCATTTTAAAAGGCATGCGCGGGGTTGGCGCATGCCTTTGGGTTTGGTTTTAAGGGAATACTTCACTTTCTGTATGTGAAACTGCTTGAATTGTACATTTCGAGTGCTTCTAGTAGGTTCAGGTCCTTGAATGGATGCTTTTCGCAGGCGAAAAGCGACAAGAACGGTTCGAATTATTTTCTATGATCACTTTTGAGGTTCTATGATCACTCAAACGATTCTATGATCACTCAGCGGATTCTATGATCATTCAGCAGGTTCTATGATCACTCGGCAGATTCTATGATTACTCATGCAAAGTTTTTACTTCATTCAACGAGTATTTGCTGTGTCTTCTGCTTCCGTCTTTCGTCAAAATCTCCTGTGACAGCAGCCGCTTCACAATGTGGCGATCATTTACATTTAAAAACTTCCGTAGTTTTTCATTGTTTGCCTGAAATCCAAATATCGCGAAGTAGTCCAATACCGCTTCTTCCCCTGCAGTTAGGGAAGTTTTTCCGCATGCCTCACATTGCCAGCGTCGGCGTTGGCGGGATACGTTAAATGTTTTGCATGCTTCACAATAAATTCCAGGTTTAAATAAACGCGGGTCCATGGAATACTGAACTGCGATCGGTTTTTGAGTATAGGGTGTAAGCTGATTTTCAATTATTTTTCTGTATTTTTTAAGGGCATGCCGGTTTTGATGAGTGCGGGATGGATACTCTTCGATGGTTTTAAAAAGAAGTTCAATCATGTGGTGGTGTCTGCAGGTGCGAGTATTTTGTGGAAGTGAACACAGTTCAGCTTTTAAAGCAGTAAAAACGAGCATGCCATCTACGGGGAGGGGAATTTTGTTTTCATCAAACCACATTCTTATAAAACGCATATGTTTTTCAACTTGAACTGCCGGATTATCCATAATTGTTTTTACACCATTTGCATCAATACGGAAGAACTCGCCAGTTCTATTTTCAAAATGCAACTCTCCGCTGATGTTTTTCGACTCGAGTATAACCGCAACTTTTTGTGTCAGCAGCAATCCGTCGATCTGCACTGGCCAATTGCCGAGAGTAAGGCTTGTATTCCAAAGGATTTCAAAAGGTTCAGACGAATAAAATTCCACAAACTTTTTTTGAAGTCGTTTTTCTCCCCGGATGCCAGCTTCTGCGAGGAATAATTCCCTCTCCAAAAAATCGCGATCTGATGTATTCTCCTTTAGTCGCCGAATAGCTCTTATTAACATATCAACTTTAGTAAGTATCTTGTATCTCCCCTTTCTGTTTACTCGAATTATAGCATTTGGCTGTTTGAAAAGTGGTTTTATTTTTCATGTGTGTTTTTCAGCAAATTTCATCATTGTCATGTGATTCTCTCACTTCAAAACCACTGTATGGATGCTTTTCGCAGGCGAAAAGCGATAAGAGCGGCTCGGATTATATTCTATGATCACTTTTTGAGGTTCTATGATCATTCAGCGGATTCTATGATCATTCAAACGATTCTATGATCACTTTTTGGGATTCTATGATCACTCAACGAGTTCTATGATCACTCGGCTCAAAAACCCTCACAAATCCGCACAAAAAACCCCAGCCAAATCGGCTGGGGCCACAACTTTTTATTCGAACGTAATTTTCGCTACTGTGTCTTTGTCTAATTTCTTGATGACTTCAACAATCAGTTTTACTGCATTTTCGTAGTCGTCGCGGTGCAGAATGCCGGCATGGGAGTGGATATAGCGCGTTGCTACGCCAATCGCCAATGCTGGAACACCATTCGCAGTCAAATGGATAGAGCCAGCGTCAGTTCCGCCGCCTGCAATTGATTCGAACTGGTAAGGAATACCGGCTTCTTCCGCTGTATCAACAACGAATTCACGCAATCCGCGGTGAGATACCATAGATGCGTCGAACAGAAGGATCTGCGGTCCATCGCCCATTTTGCTGTTGGATTCCTGAGGTGTGATTCCCGGTGTATCGCCGGCAATGCCCACGTCCACTGCAAATCCGATGTCCGGCTGGATTTTCGCTGTCGCTGTTTTCGCGCCGCGCAGTCCAACTTCCTCCTGGACAGTTCCTACGCCGTAAACGACGTTCGGGTGATCCTGGCCTTTCAAGCCTTTCAACACATCGACTGCGATTGCGCATCCGATGCGGTTATCCCAAGCTTTCGCCATTAGGAATTTTTCGTTGTTCATGACGTTGAATTCGAAATAAGGTGTCACCATATCTCCTGGTGTCACGCCCCATTCTTTCACTTCGTCGCGTGAAGATGCGCCGATATCGATAAACATGTCTTTGATTTCAACAGGTTTTTTGCGTGCTTCCGGTGACAGGATATGCGGCGGTTTTGAGCCGATGACTCCTGTAATTTCCTTGCCGCTGCGAGTTGTGATGGTAACGCGCTGCGCCAGCATTACCTGGTTCCACCATCCGCCAACTGTCTGGAATTTCAAAAATCCTTTTTCGTCGATCTGGGAAATCATGAAGCCTACTTCATCCAGGTGACCGGCAACCATGATTTTCGGTCCGTCGGCTTTCCCTACTTTTTTAGCGATCAGGCTTCCCAGCCCGTCCGTTTCAATAGAATCTGCAAAAGGCGCTATGTATTTCTTCATGACTTCGCGCGATTGGCGTTCATTGCCCGGAATACCGTTAGCATCCGTCAAATCTTTCAACATTTGAAGCGTTTCATCTAATTTTACCAATTATTTCGACCTCCTAAATAGTCTCACTCCATCATTATAAATGAACAAGCGCATATTTTCAAAAAATTCATCTAAAGGATCAATATCCATTCCTCTGGCGGTCGTAGTTTTTTTGGTTTTTCGCGACATAGGCTTCCATAACATCTTCGTAAGTGAAGCCCAGCATCTCCGCAATCCTTCCATAGCAGCTCCAGACCGTCTGGTAGGTCGACATGGAATGCTCCTCCAGAAATTCCAGGATGCTCCGATTCGTCTTCAGGAACAGCGCGGTCAAGTCCTTGTCGGCCAGTGGTTCCGGCCATTCCGCAAGCATCTTCAAATCCCGGTCGATGCCCAGTGACAACAGGAAATGGATTGAATCCACATACTCTTCGAGAATCACTTCACGATCCGAAGGCCCTTTCGAACTCCAAAATTTAAATGCTCGGGTTTCATTGGCAAGCTCTGCAAGTTCCACAATCAAGGCAAGCCCTTTTTTTTCAAAAAGATCTTCATTCAGCTCATTATTCGTTTGGATAAAACGGTCCAGCTCTTCCTGCATGGTGAATAATTTGTTTAAATTCATTAAAATCCTCCTCTAATACAAGAAATCTTGAAACCATACCACTTTACGTCCGTATTATACATGACAACCACTTTCCAAAGGGGGTATTTTGCATGGCCATCATTATCCGTTTTCTTGTAATTGCACTAATTATTTATTTATTTTATCGGTTGATACGTTTTGTATTCGACCCGAAACGCAAGTTTGATGCTGCGGTTGAAAGCAAGTCCTATTATTTTTACGATGATGTCCACAACGTCCGTAAAAACTTTTTCATCACGCTGCGCGGCGCTATTTTTGAAGGGGAGAAATACCTTGGCACCACCGATGATGCATTTGAAGTGGTTTCCATATTCGTCTGGGCGGAAAATCCGGACAGCCTTCAGGGCTTCACAAAAGAGGATTTCTATTTTCTCGAAAAGGAAATCCAGATGAATTACCCGAATGCCGACATCAATTGGAAAAACCCGATTGAACAATTAATGAAGGACTGAACCAAACTTACTACAGACCGAATTCATTGTAGGACCAGACAAGCACTGCTGCCTGCAGAATGGCCAGCATCAGGAAGCCGATTCGGAAGTTCGTGTGTTTTGTTTTGTGGCGGAACCCCATCATGCCGATATAGGCGCCGATGCCTCCACCGGCCAGCGCTGCAAGCCAAAGGTTCTTCTCGGGAATCCGCTGGCCCTTCCGCTGCGCCTGCCGTTTGTCAATTTTCATCATAGCGAGAGCCATGATTGATAGGATTGCAATGTAAGCTGCAATGATTACGAACATTTGATTTCCTCCAATAAAAAAGACTGGCGAATGATCGCCAGTCTTTTTTGTGTATTGATTTTATTTGTTCAAAGCTTTTTTAGCCTGGTCAGCCAATGCTGTGAATGCAACTGAATCAGTTACAGCGATTTCAGCAAGCATTTTGCGGTTGATGTCGATCCCGGCAACTTTAAGACCGTTCATTAGACGGCTGTAAGAGATTTCGTTCAAACGAGCTGCCGCATTGATGCGTGTAATCCACAATCTGCGGAAATCACGTTTTTTGTTGCGACGGTCACGGTAAGCATAGTTACCTGACTTCATTACCTGTTGATTTGCTACTTTGAAAAGGATGTGCTTTGCACCATAATAACCTTTTGCTAATTTAATGACCTTTTTACGACGCTGGCGCGTCACTGTTCCACCTTTTACGCGTGGCATATCACATTACCTCCTGCTGAATATAAAAAATTCGATTTTTGGTGCTTTTATTTCATGTTATAGATCAATGATTTGATGCGTTTCAAGTCGCCTGAAGAAACAAGCTTCCCTTTGCGAAGTTTACGTTTTTGCTTAGTTGATTTGTTTGCAAATAAGTGGCTAGTGTGTGAGCTGTGGCGTCTTACTTTACCAGTACCCGTTTTCTTGAAACGTTTTGATGCACCGCTATGGCTTTTCATTTTCGGCATTTCGAATTCCTCCTAAACAATGATCTCTTATTCTTTTTCGTGGATCGGTGCAAGCATCAAGAACATGCTGCGGCCATCCATTTTAGGGCGCTGTTCAACCGTAGCAACGTCTTTACACGCTTCTGCGAAACGTTCAAGGACACGTTGTCCGATTTCTTTATGCGTAATCGCACGGCCTTTAAAACGAATAGAAGCTTTCACTTTGTCGCCTTTTTCAAGGAACTTGATCGCGTTCCGAAGCTTCGTGTTGAAGTCGTGATCGTCGATTCCAGGGCTCAAACGAACCTCTTTCACTACGATGACTTTCTGATTCTTTCGAATCTCACGTTCCTTCTTCTGCTGCTCAAACTTAAACTTACCATGGTCCATGATGCGGGCAACCGGCGGCTTAGCTGTAGGAGCCACAAGAACCAGATCCAAATTGACACGACCTGCAATTTCTAGGGCTTCAGTGCGCGTTTTAATGCCGAGTTGTTCACCGTTTTGATCAATAACCCGTAATTCCCGTGCACGAATTCCTTCGTTTACATTACTGTCTTTGCTAATAATAATCCACCTCCGGATAGTGTTGCGAATAGCTTAAAATGCATAACCGACCGTGTCAGCCTACAGGTTCCGATCCAAAGAAAAAGCGGATGGACCTCGTTCGGTCCACCCGCAATTTATGACAACACGCCGCAGCGTGAAAAAGTCAAATCGTGTCTACCTGCCAACAATTGGTCGATCAGGTGAGAAGCGGGTGCTCCTGCTTGCACATATAAGTATTCTATAACCTTAACTACAATACCACGCATCTGGATGCGTGTCAACAAGCTTATCGAAGTTCTCCGCGGATCATTGACAGAAAGTCTTCAAACGGCATGCTTTCCGATTTCTGTTCGCCGTATTTGCGGACGTTGACTGAACCGTCCTCCAGTTCTTTATCGCCCAGCACGAGCATATAAGGAACCTTCTGCATTTGGGCTTCGCGGATTTTGTAGCCTAATTTTTCATCGCGTCCGTCAATATCGACACGCAATTTATGCGCCTGCAATTTTTCCTGTACTTCATTGGCATAAGCACTGTGGACATCGAGTGATACCGGAATGACTTCCACCTGGACCGGTGCCAGCCAAGTCGGGAATGCGCCTTTGTATTCTTCGATCAGGAAGGCAACAAACCGTTCCATTGTTGAAACGACGCCGCGGTGAATGACAACCGGGCGATGCTGCTTGCCGTCTTCTCCGATATAGGAAAGGTCGAAACGCTCAGGCAACAGGAAATCGAGCTGCACTGTGGACAGAGTCTCTTCCTTGCCCAATGCAGTTTTCACCTGGACATCGAGTTTCGGTCCGTAGAATGCCGCTTCCCCTTCGGCTTCAAAATAATCCAAGCCCATTTCATCCATCGCTTCTTTCAGCATGGACTGTGCGCGTTCCCACATGGCATCGTCATCGAAATATTTCTCTTTGTCTGCCGGGTCGCGGTACGAAACGCGGAAAGAATAATCGTTGATGTTGAAATCTTTGTATACTTCAATAACCAGATTCACAACGCGAATAAATTCTTCCTTGATCTGATCCGGACGAACGAATAGATGGGCATCATTCAGCGTCATGCCGCGGACACGTTGAAGACCGGATAATGCGCCGGACATTTCATAACGGTGCATTGTGCCAAGCTCCGCGATGCGGACCGGCATCTGGCGGTAGGAATGGATGCCATGTTTGAAAATCATCATATGGTGCGGGCAGTTCATTGGGCGAAGCACGAGATCTTCATTATCCATGCTCATGACCGGGAACATATCATCCTGGTAATGGTCCCAGTGGCCGCTTGTTTTGTAAAGATCAACGCTGCCGAGAACCGGAGTGTACACATGGTCATAGCCCAGGCGCTCTTCTTTATCCACGATATAGCGTTCGATGATGCGGCGGATTGTCGCGCCTTTTGGCAGCCACATCGGCAAGCCTTGTCCGACTTTTTGGGAGTTCATGAACAGGTTTAGTTCCTTGCCGATTTTGCGGTGATCGCGCTCTTTCGCTTCTTCCAGCATTTCAAGGTGCGCTTTCAGGTCTTCTTTCTTGAAGAACGCAGTGCCGTAGATGCGCTGCAGCATTTTATTGTCGCTGTTGCCTCTCCAGTAAGCCCCTGCTACGCTGAGCAATTTGAATTCCTTCAGCTTACCCGTTGTCGGGATGTGGATTCCGCGGCACAGGTCGAAAAAGTCGCCCTGTTCGTAGATGGAAACCTGATCATCTTCCGGGATTGCTTCGAGCAATTCCAATTTGTACGGATCTTCAATCGCAGCGAAACGCTCCTGTGCTTCTCCCCGCGTAACATCATGGCGCACGATTTCCGCATTTTCGCCGATGATCCTTTTCATTTCCTTTTCGATTTTCGGAAGGTCTTCAGAAGTGATTGCTGAAGCAGTATCGATATCATAATAAAAACCGTTTTCAATTACCGGGCCAACACCAAGCTTGGCGTCCGGATACAGACGCTTAACTGCTTGCGCCATTACATGAGCGGAACTGTGGCGCAGAATTTCCAATGCTTCATCCGATTCCGCAGTGATGATAGCAATGTCTCCATCTTCGTTCAGTGGTGCTTTCAAATCAACAAGGCGGTCGCCAAGTTTTCCGGCAAGCGCTTTTTTACGCAAGCCCGGGCTGATTGATTGAGCCACGTCTTCAGTTGTAGTTCCCCGTTCGAATTCCTTAACCGCCCCGTCCGGGAATTTCAATTTGATCATGTCTGACATAGCAATCTCTCCTTTTTCCTCATACTTTTTTCCACACAAAAAGCCCCATCCCAAAGGGACGAAGCTCAGTTCGTGGTTCCACCCTTCTTCTATTCCTATCAGCGGACTGATCGGAACGAAGCTCTGCATCGGCTAACGGGCCGGTTGCCGGCAGCTGCTACTCCAAAGTTCACAACTGCTGCTCGAAGGCGGTAAATGGATTGCCGTTTCTTAAGAAGCTTTCAGCCTGGGCTTCTCTCTCTTGAAGTCGTTCAATCCGTTATTGTCCTCGTCGTTGCATTTAAAATCTTATTTCGATTAGATTTATCATAAACCGAAAGCATCAAAAATGCAATGACTGTCTAAAAAGCATTTAAAATGGTTTATTTCAATATTTTAATTGCGCCGATTGCGGCCATCCAGTTTTACCGGGATGGTCAGTGCACGGATGCGTTCCATGATGCGCGCCGCTTTCAAATCTTCCTTCTCGCCGCGCTGTGAATAAGTGAGATGATGCTGAAGTTCAGAGTAGCTGAAGTTCGACGTCATGAATGTCGGCAGCTTTTCCGCCATGCGGTAATGAAGGATGGTTCCAAGCACTTCATCACGGGTCCAACTCGACATCGCTTCGGCCCCGATATCATCCAGCATCAGGACATCCGCCTTTTTAACATAATCGACTTTTTCCTGCAGCGTCTGGTCACCGATCGCCTGTTTCATTTCGCGCATGAATTCCGGCACGAAGACCAGAACGGATTTGACGTTCATCTCCGCCAGTTCATTCGCCACAGCACTGAGCAGATAGGATTTGCCGACACCGAATTTCCCGTAAAGGAACAGGCCTTTTTCCGGCAGATTGTCCGGCCCCGTCGCCTGATCCAGAAACGAGCCGACTGCACGGAATGCTTCCATCCGGCTGTCGTCGGGTTCGAAGCTTGAAAGCGTTGCCTCCATGACTTCCTTCGGCATATACATGCTGTGAATCAGAGAACTTGCACGGCGTTTATTGTCGTAGGCAGTTTTCGATTTGCATGCTGAATAAGCGATGCCGATTGTATTGCGTTCCAATACCAGCTTTGGTTCAAAGCCTTTCAGATGATTGATGCAGCCTTCAAGGCTCGGGCATTTATTGCAATCATGGGATTGGTCGATATACTCATACAATTTGTGCATGCCTCTGTCGACAACGCTTTTATCAATTTCCGCAGCATGGTCTTCAAGAAATTTTTGGACACCGGGGTTCTCAAGCACTTCCTTGCGCATAACATCATAGCGCTCTGAAAAAGCCGGTGCATTGACGACGCGTTTTAAGGTTTCCCGAATCGGTTCCATTTAATCACCCTTCCCTTTTCTCAAAGCAAGTTTCGCCAGGAGTTTTTGCTTCTCGATTTCAAGGCTTTCGTTTTTCGGAGCCTTTGCTGCCTGAGGTTCATCTTTCGTGTAGAACCATTCCGGCAATTTTTCCTCGCGAACAGGTTTTCCTCCAGAGCGCGCTGAAGATTTTGAAGCAGCGGTCGGCGACCCTTCCGATTTCCATTTCACATACTGGGCATGTTCCGTGCGCGCCAATTCCATCGCTTCAGCGGCAGTTGAAACATTTTTGCGGATCCAGTGGGAGGCGATTTTTTCAACGTAACTTTTCGTCAGTTTCATATCCGTGCGCAGCAACACATATTGAAGCAGCACGTTTACCACGGCCGGCTCCATTCCATGATGCACCACCAGGTTATTGGCCAGCTGAACATCGGCAGAAAGCGGTTCCTTGCCTCCGGCGATATCGCGGAGAACGTCGAGGGGTGACGCCGACTCAAGATAAAGGACCAATTCATCCTGTTGCGTCTTCGGATCATCCTTCGGTTCAGGAGCCTTCGTATATGCCGGTTCCAATTTCGGCGCAGTTGTTGACACCGTCATCTTATAATACTCGGAAGCTGATTTTTTAATTCCTTCTATAGTAAGCCGGTAATCATCATCAATGGCCAGTAAGATCACTTTTTGCATTTCAAGCGGCCCCCAGCTATAGAGGAACGCCAGTTTAGAGATGGTATCTTTAATGGGCGCAGTCAGCACGCGTTTCGGAACAAGCTGCTCGGAGAGTCCCTGATGCAGCAGGCTGAAGTCGAAATCATATTCTGCTTCATAGCCTTTTCGGCTGCGCTGCTGCATTTTTGGCGAATCACTCGGATAGCCGGCCTTGGCATGCACCGGCTTGAAAATATCAGTGAATGTCCGTGACACTTCTTCAAAGAGGTCCATGCTCTCTGCAGGAATGATAAAACGGTCGCGCACTCTGCGGTAAGCAATGTCTCCGATTTTACTGAACAGGAACATCGATAGCAGCGGATCAGTGAAAAAATCTTTCGGGTCGAGCGGCGGGCATAATTCATACAGGAATGTGCGGGAATCAGCTCCCTTCCTGTATGTCTTCAACAGCCCGATTGCTTCGAGCTGAATGCGCGATTCGAAAATCTTCGAAATTGGCAAACCCAAAGTATTCATCAGCGTATAATGCGGCGTTTCCGCTCGCATCGCTTCCCCCTCCGCCCACAGCGTAAGATACAGCGATACGGCCTCGGCACCGACCATCGGCTGATAAAACAGCGTCAGCAATTGGCGGTCATAATCGGAAAATGGATAAGGCAACCGGATCTTGAAAGCATCTGCCGGCTGCAATTCCTTATAAAATGCAGTCATATGTCACCGCCTTACTCGGATATTTTGCCATCCGGATTCTTGTTCAATAAATCCTTCAGTTCGTCTATAAATACATTGATGTCTTTGAATTGGCGGTAGACGGAAGCGAAACGGACATAAGCCACTTCATCAATTGCTGCCAGCCTGTCCATGACCATTTCCCCGACCTGTTCAGATTTCACTTCGGCATTGCCGATTCTTCGCAGGTCTTTTTCAATAGTGAAAACAAGTTCCTCAAGTGTTTCCAGAGGAACCGGACGCTTTTCACAGGCACGGATCAATCCGCGCAGCACTTTTTCACGGCTGAACTCCTCGCGGGAACCATCTTTTTTCACGACGATCAGCGGCATCTCTTCCACTTTCTCGAAAGTGGTGAAGCGATAGCTGCATTCCTCGCATTCCCTTCTTCTCCTGATCGATTTCAATTCATCTACTGGCCGCGAATCCACTACGCGGGTTCCATTATGCTGACAAGCCGGACATTTCATTTTTGACATCTCCCCAAATTCTCTTTCTGTTCCTATAAGTATAACAAAATTTTCGTGTTTATTATATTTCATTTTAGAATCTTGTCGTGTGAATGATGAAATTGCTGCAGGCAGACGCTTTCCACGGGGAGCGGCCTGAGCCTCCTCAGTCGCTATGAAAACCGATGCTCCTGCAGCGCTTTGCGCTTCGTCGCAAAGGTTCGACCGAATGCGGTTCGGTCAAACCTTCCCTGCGGGGTCTCAGGACTCGCTCTAATTCCCGCAGGAAGCGATTCGAGCATAGGCGAATCGTTTGCGACGAAGCAGCGTAGCGATGCAACGCACTTTCATGTCTCGAAGCTAGCGTAGCAATGCAGAGACAGGAGCACGGGGTTTCAAGCCCCCGCCAGTCGGCGCCGCGACGTCCTGTCGCGCCGATTGCATGACCCACATCCTGTGGGCCCGCAAGCGAAGCTGTTTTGCGCAATCTCGGTTATTAAGATTTTATTCCAACTTATATATACACAAATAGAAAAAGCAGGGGAACGGATCCCCTGCTTTACTGGTATGGTTTAATGGATTATGCAGTTACTGTAACTTTGGTTTTTCCAGCACCAACTGGACCCATTCCACGTGACAACTCTGTAACTTCGCTCGATTGTGAGCCAAGTGCCTGAGCGATATAATCCGCTGCAATAGTCGGATCCATATCGCCGCAAGTGTATACGTCTACACTCGCATAGCCATGTTCTGGAAAGCTGTGGATTGTCAAATGTGATTCAGAAATGATCACTACGCCGCTTACGCCCTGTGGCGCAAATTTGTGAAACGCGACCTCGCGGACTTCTGCTCCTGATTTGAGTGCTGCATCAACAAAAGTTTTTTCGATATAATCCATATCGTTTAATTTGTCAAAATCACACTGCCAAAGTTCTGCAATTACGTGACGTCCCATTGTTTCCATGGTTCGTTTCCCCCTTTGATATCATTTTGGTTTCGTGCTCAAAATATTCAAAGTTGACTACCACGGGGGAAAGTTAGTCCAAAGAGGTCCTAACCCTTTAAGCAGTCATGTGAATAAAAATTCTTCGTCCTGATCCCTCATTGAGCTTTGGGATCGTCCGGAAGAAAGCAGCATTTTTTAGCTACGAGACATAGTATATGATTTTTCCCGTGGAAATGCAACAAATATATCTGATATAAATATCTTTTTTTTCGTGGATTTTTCTTACAAATAAAAAACCACTTTTCCATATTAATAGAAAAAGTGGTTTTTGTCATTAAATTGCGCTCATTGCTGATGCGACCCGTTTTGTCAGGTCGATCACGCGGGCAGAATAGCCCCATTCATTATCATACCAGGCAAGGACTTTCACTTTGCGTTTTCCGATAACCATCGTAGACAGTCCGTCGATAATCGCTGAATCAGTAGTCGTATTGAAATCTATGGAAACCAAAGGCTCCATCGTAAAACTCAGGATGCCTTTCATCGGTCCATCCGCTGCATTTTTGAATGCGTCGTTGATTTCTTCAGCCGTTACATCTGTATTCAGATCAACCACAAGATCGACAAGCGAGACGTTCGGCGTCGGAACGCGCAACGCCATTCCGTGCAATTTGCCTTCAAGTTCCGGCAACACCAGTGACAGCGCTTTCGCGGCGCCTGTAGATGTCGGGATGATGGATTGGGCACAGGCACGGGCACGGCGAAGATCTTTATGCGGGTTATCAAGATTTTTCTGGTCATTCGTGTAAGCGTGTACAGTTGTCATCAAACCATTGTCGATTCCGAACGAATCGTTGAGGACTTTGGCTACCGGCGCAAGGCAATTCGTCGTGCAGCTGGCATTTGAAATGACATCGTGCTTGGCGATTTCCAGTTTATCTTCGTTGACACCCATAACAATCATGATGTCTTCATTTTTGCCCGGAGCAGTCAGGATGACTTTCTTCGCTCCGGCTTCAAGATGAAGGGCTGCCTTGTCACGCGAATTGAATTTCCCTGTAGCTTCAATGACAATATCGACGCCCATTTCTTTCCACGGGAGTTTCAGCGGGTCACGTTCACTTACCAATTGGACCCGTTTTCCGTTGACAATTATAGCTCCTTCTTCGGCGCTTACTTCACCGGCAAAGGTTCCGTGATTTGTGTCATACTTTATCAGATGAGCCAAAGTCTCAGCAGGATAGCTTGCATTTACCGCTGAAATCGTTACGTCGTCCATCAGGATTGCCTGTCTGAACACCATGCGGCCAATACGGCCAAATCCATTAATCGCAATAGAAACTGTCATTTAAAAGTCCTCCATTAATTAAGTTATACTTATTTTTTTATCCGTTATATAGTATAACACATTATGCCGATTCCAGAACCTCAAAAAGGGATGAATATCTCACCTTTGTACATATTTATTGCCAAAGCTCCAGTATGCGGGACAATTGACGGGCTGTTTCTTCAATAGTGCCGTTATTATAAATCACAGCGTCAGCCCCTTCTTCTTTTACAGACATTGGGAGCTGTGAGCCTATCCGGTCCCTGGCATCCCTTTCGCTTAACCCGTTCCGTTCCATCAGGCGGGCAAGCTGGTTTTCTTCTGTTACGCTGACGACCAGGATTTTATCAACAAAATGCTGCAATTTGCTCTCAAACAACAGCGGGATATCCATTACGATTGTTTTATGGCCATCTGCCAGATATTCGCTTCGTTGGCGGAGCATTTCTTCACGGATTGCCGGGTGGATGATATCGTTCAATTGCTTTCTCATTGCAGGATTGGAAAAGATCAGCGCACCGACCCTTTCCCGGTCCATCGTGCCGTCCTGCCGGATTACTTCGGGTCCGAATAAATCCCCGATTTTTTTCAGCGTTCCAGTCCCGGGTTCAACCACTTTCCGGGCAACCAGATCCGCATCAATGATTGGATAACCCAATTCCTCCAACATTTTCGAAACGGTGCTTTTTCCGCTTGCTATACTGCCTGTCAATCCAATGATCATCCTAAGCCCTCATTTTTGGCATGCCGGGCAATAGACTGATGTGCGTCCCCCGATTTTCAGGGTTTTTGTCGCATTGCCGCAAGCCATGCATTGTTTTTTTCCATACATTGCGAAGCGGTTTTGCATACCCCCTGACTCTCCGTTGATGTTCCGGTAATCAGAAATGGTGCTGCCTCCTGCTTCAATGCTTTCCAATAAGATTTCTACGACTGCAGCAAACAATTCAACTTTGCGTTTTCTGCTGATGCGGTGTGCCGCCCTGTTCGGGTGGATTTTCATCCGAAAAAGAGCTTCCGTTGCATAGATATTACCTGCTCCGGAAATCACCCGCCCATCCATGATCACTTCTTTAATGGGTTTATTGCGGTATTTCGGGCTTTCGGACATGTCCAAAAAATGCTGCAAAGCCTCTTCCGCAAAGGGTTCCGGAGCCATCAGCAGGAGCGGCGGATAGTCACCTTCATCGCTCAGCACACGCATTTCACCGAAGCGCCGGATATCCGAATAAGCGAGAATATTGCCATCACTCAAGGTCAGGACAATATGTACATGCTTCCGAAATTTTTCTTCCGGAATCGACAACAGGCTGCCGACATAAAACCAGGCGCCAGACATCCCCAGGTGATTGACGAGGAGGAATTCCCCGTCTTTCCTTAGCTCGAAATAAATGTATTTGCTGCGCCGTTCGACGCTGATAATCTGTGAACCTTTTACTTTCTCAATAAAACTGTCTGCCTCGATCTTTTTTAGGATCGCTTCCTTGCCGCCGGCTTTTGAAAGCCGGATGGTGTCGGAGACAAAGACATCTTCTATCTTTTTGCCGATGGCGACTGGCCGTATCTGCCGGACCACGCCTTCCACTTCCGGAAGTTCAGGCATATTATCGGCCTCCGATCATTTGGTGTCGTACCAGGTATCACCGGATGCGATATCGACTTTCAACGGAACATTCAATTCCACAGCCGATTCCATCACTTTTGGTATCAGTTCCATTAACTTCTCCAGTTCATCCCTTGGTGCTTCAAAAATCAGTTCATCATGGACCTGCAGAAGCATATTTGCTTGCAAGCCTTCGCGCTCAAGCGCTTCGTCCATCTCAATCATCGCTTTTTTGATGATATCAGCGGCACTTCCCTGAATCGGGGTGTTCATCGCTGTGCGTTCAGCAAAACTGCGGAGATTGAAATTCGAACTTGTTATGTCCGGAAGATAGCGGCGGCGGTTCATCAACGTTGTGACAAATCCATCCTTTTTCGCGGACGCCACGATATTGGTCATATACCGCTGCACTCCTGGGAAGCTGGCAAGATACCGGTCGATAAATTCTGCCGCTTCTTTCCGCGGAATATTGAGGTTTTGTGACAGACCGTAATCACTGATGCCATAGACAATACCGAAATTGACCGCTTTGGCTGCACTGCGCATCTTTCCGGTAACTTCTTCCAATGGTACATGGAATACGTCCGCCGCAGTGGCCGAGTGGATATCCTGATCATCCTTGAACGCCTGGACCAGACGCTCATCCTCGGACATATGTGCAAGAACCCGCAGCTCAATCTGGGAATAGTCGGCGGCAACCATGATCCAATCCGGTTGGGAAGGTACGAATGCTTTTCTGATCTTCCGCCCTTCTTCAAGGCGCACCGGAATATTCTGCAGGTTCGGATTTGTGGAGCTCAAGCGGCCAGTGGTAGTCAGAGCCTGCTGGAAACGGGTATGGATCTTGCCATCTTCATGAATTTCCTTCAATAAACCTTCTATATAAGTAGAAAGAAGTTTGCCGAGCTGGCGGTACAGCAGAATATGTGAAATGATTTCGTGCTGACCTTCCAATTTCTCTAGCACGTCAGCAGCCGTCGAATAGCCCGTTTTCGTTTTTTTCAATGGCGGCAATCCCAGCTTTTCAAAAAGGATGACCCCTAACTGCTTTGGTGAATTGATATTGAATTCCTGTCCCGCCAGTCCATAGATTTCTGCCTCGATCTTTACGAGCTTACCGGACAATTCCTTGCCCATATCAGACAGCTGTTCGCGGTCGACCATGACGCCCAGCGATTCCATTTCACCAAGCACAGTGGCCAGCGGAAGCTCCAATTTATCGTACAAATCGAATTGCTTATTTTCCTCAAGCTTTTGGAGGATGGTGTCGCGTACTTTCCAGATTGCCCGCGCTTTTCTGGCGATATGTTCGTTCAGGATTTCCTCTTCCGGCACTCGTTTCTTAGCGCCTTTTCCGTAGACCTGCTCATTCGTCGAAACATCCGTGTAACCGTATTCCAATACAATATTGGCCATATCGGTATACGTCAGAGAGGGATTGACAATATAGGCGCCGAGCATCAAATCGAAATCGACGCCATCCAATTTGATGCCGCTGCGCAGAAATGCGGCAGTGGATGCTTTGGAATCCGCCATATACTTCCTCTTCGATGGATCCGCAAGCCAAGCTTGGAATGCTTCCGATTCCGTTGCGACCGGCATCGGAATGACATAAGTTTCATTCTCATCAGCCAAAGCGATGCCGAGCAGATCACAAGTATGGTAATGTTCGTCATACATTTCCAGATGCACGGCCATTTCATCTTTCAAAATTGAAGGATCAACTTCAGTTACCACGGAGAACTTCAATTCCTCTTTAACCGTTTCTTCAGCCGTATAATCCATTTTTTCCAATAAAGATTTGAAAGCCAGTTCATTCCAAATCCGGATTAACTCATCCTGATCCGGCCCCGCATAACTCAAATCTTCGATTGCCACTTCCACCGGAGCCTGTCGTTCAATCGTTGCAAGTTTTTTGCTGATGTAGGCCAGGTCTTCATTGGCGACCAATTTCTCTTTCATTTTTCCTTTTTGCTGTTCGATTGCCTCGTATACGCCTTCCACTGACCCATGGGCCGCCAGCAGTTTCAACGCCGTTTTTTCCCCAACACCTGGAACTCCCGGTATATTATCGGAAGAATCGCCCATAAGGCCCTTCATGTCGATAATCTGTAAAGGGGTCAGCCCGTACTTTTCTTTGATATGTTCTACCGTGTATTTCTCGATATCCGTTATCCCTTTGCGGGTGATGTAAACTGTTGTGGACGCGGAAGCCAATTGGGTCAAATCCTTGTCCCCGGAAATGACGATGACTTCGTCGCCCTGCTGTTCCGCTTCCAGGCTGAGCGTACCGATAATGTCATCCGCCTCGTAATTCGGCAGCTCGTATTGCTTGATACGATATGCATCGATGAGCTTCCGCAAATAAGGAAATTGCTCGGATAATTCAGGCGGTGTCTTCTGCCGGCCGCCTTTGTATTCACTGAACATTTCATTCCGGAAGGTCGTCTTCCCTGCATCAAATGCCACCATCATATGTGTCGGTTTTTCCTCTTCAAGAACCCGTTGGAGCATCATTGTGAAACCGTATACGGCATTCGTGTGGACGCCGTTTTCATTTGTCAGCAAAGGCAGCGCGAAAAATGCGCGATACGCCAAACTATTGCCGTCCAGTAAAAGTATTTTCTTAGCCACAAAATTACCCCTTTCAATAAAAAACCGTCATTCCCTTCATTTTACCACGCGGGCAAAAAGAAGAGAAATGACGGCTGTTTTTATTCCATTATACCTGTTAAAACGCTTGCGTAAGGTGAATTGGATGGCAGAATAATGACTGTATCCTCACCGATCGTTTTCGTATAGGATTGGAGAGATCGATACAATTGATAGAACTCCGCATCCTTCGAGAACGATTCGTTGTATATCTTTGCAGCCTCGGATTCCCCTTCCGCCTGGATCAACGCTGCTTCCTTGCGGGCTGTTGCGATGACTTCCTGGGCTTCCCGGTCTGCCTGAGCTTCAATTTCCTGCTTTTTGGCATCTCCCTGCGATAAATAATCCTGTGCTGTGGAATCCCGCTCGGAAATCATCCGCGTGAAAACCGATTGCTCGTTTTCGGCCGGAAGGTCCGTCCGTTTCATCCTGACATCCTTTACTCGAATGCCGTATTTGTCTTTTTCCAGCAGCTCGTTGACTTTTGCCGTGACGTTGTCATTCAAACTGCCTCTCGAGGAATTCTCATCATTGATAATTTCATCATAATTCAATTGGCCAAGCTCGGAACGGATTACAGAATAGATAAATTCTTCCATCCGTGATTCGGCGTTGACGATTGTCACGGCATTGGTTATCAGATCGCGTGGGTTCGTGACTTGCCAAACCGCATAATTATCGATGATAATCCGTTTTTTGTCACGGGTATTGATTTCTGCTTCCGAAACATCATAGATCATCTGATGCTTTGGAATCATCGTCAGGCTTTGGATAAATGGAATTTTCATATGGAGCCCCGGCTCTTCTTTAATACCCACGACTTCACCGAATTGGCGGACTACCCGGTACTCACTTTCTTTGACGACATAGACATTCGTCAAGATAATGAGCAGTGTGATGAAAGCAAGTGTGGATGCCAAAATCATCTTCCAGTACCTCTTGAAATTAATAGGATCTTTCGGTTGTTTCTTTGGATTTGAAGGGTTGAAAGCATTGAATCTGTTAGTTTCGCCCTTTGGTTTATTCGTTTCCATTAATTGTCGCCTCCCGTCTCAGCTTCAGCAGCCGGCGGCAATAAAGTCTGATTGTCTCCGAGCGGCAAATATTTCATCGTGCCGCCTTCGTCATTCATAATGTATAATTTGGCGTTCGGCAGGACCGTTTCCAGTGTTTCCAGTATCAGCCGCTGTCTGGTTACTTCAGGATTCGCCTCATATTCTGTGAATAATTTATCGAATACCGCGACGTCCCCAAGCGCTTGTTCAACCCGTGCCACTTTCTGGCCTTCAGCACGGGAATTGATCGCCGCTTTTTCCCCCAGCGCTTCATTTCGTTTCTGATTTTCATATTTTCTGGCTTCGTTGATTTTCGTATTCATCGTTTCCCGTGCGTCTGTAACATTTGTGAATGCTGCACGCACTTCTTCGTTCGGCAATTCGACATCCTGCAATTTGACTGCAAGAACCGTTATTCCGATATCGTATTTCTCGATTAACGATGCCAGCAGATCACGCGTGTCCGCTTCGATTTCCGCTTTTCCGGCAGTCAAGGCATCATCAATCAGCGAGTTGCCGATAATGGATCGGATGGATGCTGAAGTGGCGTCATGCAGAATATTTTCAGGTTTTTCAGCATTGAACAGGAATTTTTTTGGATCTGTAATTTTCCATTGCACAACCAAATCTGTCAGTACAATATATTCATCCCCGGTAATCATTTTTGTTTCCTTGTCGAAAGAAACGATTTCGCCTTCTGCATCCTGGCTGTAGCCAAATTGAAGGCTGTAGGTTTCCTTGGACAAAATTTCTGCCCGCTGAATCGGCCAAGGCATTTTAAAATGCAAACCCGGTTCGACGATGGTTTCATTGACGACACCAAACGTGATAATTACAGCCTGCTCGGATTCATCAACTGTATACCAGGACGTGAGAACGATCACGAGTAGCAGGATTCCTGCGATGGCCAAGCCGATAATGGACAGGACTTTTTTTGCTGTCATATTCTTTCCCCCTATCTATAATCTATGTACAGTTATTATACGGAAAAACTATTGAATAGTTTCACTAAAAAAGAAAAAGGACCTCGTGGAAGGTCCTTTTTCTTCTATATGTGTTGAAAGGGGGTTCTATTAGAAGATACCACCCGTATGTGAAGCCAGTATTAAAGGATTGTAAATCTTTGTGTTTTCGCAAATAATGTTATTCAGCAAGCGGCAGAAATATGGTGAATGTGCTGCCTTTACCAAGTGCGCTGCGAACCTCAATTTTCCCCTGGTGCGCTTCCACTAGATGTTTAACGATTGATAACCCCAATCCTGTTCCTCCCGAATTCCGGCTTCTCGCTTTGTCGATGCGATAAAACCTTTCGAAAAGCCGGTTGATTTCGGATGGCGCAACCCCGATTCCCTGGTCTTTGACTTCGATTACTGCCTGATTCCTGTCCTTATATAAACGAACTTCTATTGTTTTTTCAGGGGCTGAATAGTTTATGGCATTGGCCAATAAATTCATCAGAATCTGAACAAGGCGATTGGCGTCCCCTGCAACAGTCAACGGTTCCAATGACGTTTTCAGCATCATTTTCTTTTCTTCAAGTGCCGGCTGGACCATTTCAATTGCATATTCGATGATGGCCTTCATATCAGTCGGCTGTGCATCCACTCGAAAACCGCTTTGTTCGACTCTTGATAATTCCAGAAGCTCCTCAATCAACGTTTCAAGCCGATTGGTTTCAGTCAAGATAATTTCAAGAAAAGATAAGAGGGTGGCTTCATCTTTATAAGCGCCATCAATCAATGTTTCTGAAAATCCTTTTATCGATGTAACCGGTGTGCGCAGTTCATGGGAGACGTTTGCCACGAAATCCTTCCTGATCTGTTCGAGGCGTTTCAGTTCAGTGATATCGTGCAGAACAATGACTATACCCAGCCATTGTTCATTGTTCCCAAGGACAGGGGCACCATACACTTCAAGAGCGCGCCTGTTGATGCCTGCATGATATTCAATTTGCTCGCGTGCCGGTGTTTCAGTCATAAACACTTTTTCGATAAAACTGGCAAGCGTAGCTGGAATCGGCAGTTCTCCGTAAAATTTGCCGGTCAAGTCTTCGCTGCTCAATTCAAATTCATTCTGGAAGTATTTATTGAACAGTGAAATTTTCCCTTGCCGGTCGACCATGATCAAGCCGCTGCCCATCGTTTCAACCAGCGTCTTTAGCCGTTCATGCTCCATTTCGCGGACGGCCGTAATCTCCTGAAGAGTTCTCGCCAGCACATTGACCGTCGAACTCAGTTGCAGCGCACCGATATCAGAATCCTCATAAGCCCTTGCACGGAAATTTCCTTTTACCAGTTCCAATGCCGTATCCGTAATATTTTCGATTGGAGCGATATGGATTTTGATAATCCGATATCCAATGGCAGCTGATATTACAAAAGCAGCCAGGAAGAGGAGCCCGAGCAGCAACCAGAATTCAAAATTATTACCGAGTTCCTGATACAAAGGGAAAAATTGCATGATTATAATATAGAGACTGACAAGAAGACTGCCAAGCCATAAAAGGAAAGTGCCTAAAAGGCGCCGCCGAAATGGTTTCATACCAACTTCGGCTCCTCAAATTTGTAGCCCAGCCCACGAATAGTTTTGATGAAAACAGGTTTTCTGCTATTTTCTTCAATCTTGTCCCGAAGATGGCTGATATGGACATCGACAATGCGGGTGTCCCCCGCAAAATCATATTTCCATACCGCGCTCAATAATTGGTCGCGTGTTAGCACCCTGTTTTTATTCTCCATCAAATAGACGAGAAGTTCGAATTCTTTCGGTGTAAATTCCAATTGCTCGTCATTCAGGAAAGCTTCGTAGCG
Source organism: Planococcus sp. (in: firmicutes) (assembly GCA_035461005.1). Classification (GTDB taxonomy): domain Bacteria; phylum Bacillota; class Bacilli; order Bacillales_A; family Planococcaceae; genus Planococcus. The sequence continues at coordinate 26,487 of DATHVZ010000053.1, forward strand.
TTCGGGATAAACTTTCAGTTTGCCTAATTTTATTTCAGAAGATGATGATGAGTCTTCCCGGGTCACCTTCAGGCCTTCCGATCTGCGGAGCACAGCTTTAATGCGAGCCACCACTTCCCGTGGACTAAACGGTTTTGTCATATAGTCATCCGCTCCCAGCTCCAGACCGAGTACCTTGTCAAACTCATCGTCTTTCGCTGTCAGCATGATGATCGGTATGCCCACTTTTTGCAGTCGCAGTTCCTTGCAGATTTCCACTCCGTCCATTGACGGAAGCATAAGATCCAGCACAATAAGGGACGGCATTTCACTTAATGCCAGTTCATAGCCCTCTTTTCCATCATTGGCTATTAGCGTTTCATAGCCAGCCTGTTTCAAGTTATAGGACAGCAAAGTTGCGATGGATTGCTCGTCTTCGATAATTAATATTTTCTTCTGCATTTAACAGCCTCCACATTCAGTTTGAAACCCCCATTTCAAACCAATCAGAAATTATCCATTGATTGAGTGGTGAGCTGACTCAGCACTTGAGGAGGGTTTGCCACAAGTGTGCCTTCCACCACTATTTCGCCTTTTTCATCAGTCGCTTCCACGCGGACCGTCACTTCGTTGGCTGCAACATTCACTTCTGTAACTTCCAACTGAAAATCGATTGTTGCATAATGGTAGACAGGCTTGCTGAATTTCAAATGCTGTTCCTTAATATAAGAACCCGGACCCGGCAGGTATTTCGACACTGCCGAAGTGATGATGCCTGTCAGCATGGCCGTTGGAACTACAGGCTTTTCAAATTTTGTCTGCGACGCAAAATCATGCTGAATGTAAAGTGGATTCCCATCATTCGTAAGACCGAGATAAAGGAGAAGATCCTTATCCTCGATATTTTCTGTAAGCTTCAGTTTCTCGCCAGCCGCCATGTCTTCGATTTTACGGCCTAACTTCCGTTTCTTGCCCAGCAACATTAAAATCCCTCCTGTTGTCTTGATACTTCAATCATATCAATTAAGCACTGAAAAGCAAATGGCGTGCGGAAAAGCAACAGCTGTTCCGGCAGCGGGAATTTTCACACTAAAAAAACGGACAGAAACTATCTGCCCGTTTTTTGCCTATTACGCCAAAACCTTCATAACAGCTTTTACTGATTCGGCTGATTTATTCAATAGCACCTTTTCTTCTTCATTTAAATCAATTTCGATTATCTTCTCAATTCCCCCAGCTCCGAGGATGGTTGGCACACCGAGATAAATTCCATCCATGCCATACTCACCTTCAAGATAGGCAATAACAGGCAGAATGCGGCGTTGGTCTTTGATGATGGCCTCTGCCATTTCGACCAGTGATGCGGCAGGAGCATAATAAGCTGAACCGTTGCCAAGGAGGTTAACGATCTCTGCACCGCCTTTGCGGGTCCGTTCCACGATCTCTCCAAGCCGCTCTTTGGAAATCAAGGTTTGGAGCGGAATCCCGCCGGCATAGGAATAGCGCACGAGTGGCACCATATCGTCCCCGTGGCCGCCCATAACAAACCCGCTGATGTCTTTTACAGAAAGGTTCAACTCCTGTGCGACGAACGTACGGAAACGCGCGGAATCCAGCACGCCCGATTGGCCGATTACACGCTCTTTCGGAAATCCGGATGCTTTGTAAACCGTATAGGTCATCGCATCCACCGGATTTGTCAAAACGAGGATTGTCGAGTTCGGTGAATAGTTGACGATTTCCGCTGTAACGGATTTCATGATCTTCTGGTTTGTCTGAACCAAATCATCCCTGCTCATACCCGGTTTCCGGGCAATCCCGGCTGTAATGATAACAAGATCGGAATCTTTGGTGTCCGCATAATCCGCAGTGCCGGTGACGGTAGCATCAAAACCGATAACCGGACCCGCCTCCGCCATATCAAGAGCTTTGCCTTTTGCCGGATCCTCCATTTGCGGAATATCCACCAGAACGACATCTCCAAGCTCTTTTTGTGCCAACAGAAATGCTGCAGTGGCACCTGTAAAACCGGAACCGATCACTGAAATTTTCTTACGTTTGAATGTCATAGAAACTCTCCTTTGTATTCGGATTTTCCAAACTTTTGGACTGAGTTAAATAACCCTTGCTCCATTATAATTTCCTCTGCCGGCCATTCTGAAACAAATGAGGGCTGAATTTATAGAAAAAGAAAAAGAGAGAGGAAATCCCCTCTCTCTAAAAACTACATATTTTTGATTAGCTCATCAGCAAATGCCGACGTTTTCACTTCAGTAGCACCGTCCATCAGACGTGCAAAGTCATAAGTTACAACTTTAGAAGCAATTGTTTTTTCCATTGAGTTTGTGATCAATTTCGCTGCTTCGCTCCAGCCAAGGTGTTCAAGCATCAATACGCCTGAAAGGATGAGAGATGAAGGGTTTACTTTATCAAGGCCTGCATATTTAGGGGCAGTTCCGTGAGTTGCTTCGAAAATAGCATGTCCAGTGTCGTAGTTGATGTTCGCTCCTGGAGCGATACCAATTCCGCCGACTTGTGCAGCCAATGCATCAGAGATGTAATCGCCATTCAAGTTCATAGTAGCAACGACATCGAACTCGCTTGGGCGTGTAAGGATCTGTTGCAGGAAGATATCAGCGATTGAATCTTTAACAAGGATTTTGCCTGAAGCGAGCGCTTCTTCCTGTGCTTTGTTTGCTGCATCTGTCCCCTGCTCGTCTTTGATTGCATCATATTGGTTCCATGTGAACACTTTATCGCCAAACTCCTGCTCAGCAACTTCGTAGCCCCAGTTTTTGAAAGCTCCTTCAGTGAACTTCATGATATTCCCTTTGTGGACAAGCGTCAAAGATTCGCGGCCTTCAGTGATTGCGTAGAGGATAGCAGCGCGCACTAAGCGTTTAGTTCCTTCTTCAGAAATCGGTTTGATGCCGATACCTGATGACTCAGGGAAGCGAATGTTTTTAACGCCCATTTCGTCAGTAAGGAAAGCGATCAATTTTTTAACTTCGTCGCTGCCTTTTGCATATTCGATACCAGCGTAGATATCTTCAGTGTTTTCGCGGAAGATGACCATATCTGTATCTTCAGGGCGTTTAACCGGTGAAGGTACGCCTTGGAAATAGCGTACAGGGCGCAGACAAGTATAAAGGTCAAGCTCCTGGCGCAATGCCACGTTCAACGAACGGATACCGCCGCCGATTGGCGTAGTCAATGGTCCTTTAATAGCGATCAAATATTCACGGATCACATCAAGAGTTTCTTCCGGAAGCCATTCGCCTGTTTTGTCGAATGCTTTTTGACCAGCAAGAACTTCTTTCCAAACGATCGATTTTTCACCGTTATAAGCTTTATTTACGGATTCTTCAAGGACGCGTGAAGCTGCGTGCCAAATGTCCGGTCCTGTTCCATCACCGATGATGTATGGAATTACTGCATTATTGGGAACGTTTAAAACACCGTTTTCTACTGAAATCTTTTCGCCGTTAGTCATTATAAAATTCCTCCTGTGTTCAAAGTCATAGGGCTGCCACATTGTGCAGCCCTATCCGTTTTATTGATATTGCTTCTATAATATATTTATCTTTTTTCAACAGGAACATAAGTTTGCATTCCTGGTCCGATATATTCCGCGCGTGGACGGATCAGGCGGTTGTCTGAATACTGCTCAAGAATATGAGCCAACCAGCCGGAGGTACGTGATACCGCGAAAATCGGAGTGAACAGGTCGTGTTCGATGTTCAATGAATGGTAGACAGAAGCAGAATAGAAATCCACATTCGGTGGAAGGTTTTTCTGGCCTGTGACGATTTCATCAATCTTGATCGACATATCGTACCATTTTTCTTCGCCGCGGATTTTCGTCAATTTCTGGGACATGTCGCGAAGGTGTTTCGCGCGCGGGTCACCTTTGCGGTATACACGGTGGCCGAAGCCCATGATTTTTTCTTTGTTCGCCAGTTTTTCGTTGATCACTCGTTCGACATTATCCACAGAACCGATTTCTGTCAGCATTTTCATAACCTGTTCATTGGCTCCACCGTGCAACGGGCCTTTAAGGGCACCAATAGCAGCAGTAACACCTGAATAAACATCAGAAAGAGTTGCGACAGCGACACGTGCAGTGAACGTCGAAGCGTTCAGCTCATGGTCAGCGTGAAGGACCAATGCTTTGTTGAATGCTTCTTCTTCAATATCAGCAGGAACTTCGCCTGATAACATATAAAGGAAGTTCGCAGCAAAGCTGAGGTCTTTTTTCGGTTCAACTGGCTCCTGGCCACCCCGGACGCGTGCGAATGCAGTAACCAATGTTGCGATTTTCGCCTGTATGCGGATCGCTTTGCGGTAATTCGCTTCCGGATTCATCTCTTCTGCTTCTTCATCAAATAGACCAAGCAACGATACAGCTGTGCGTAGAGCAGCCATCGGATGAACTTTTTTGATGTCGTAAGTTTTGAAATGATCCAAAACTGCATGAGGAACCGCCATATTATCAGCCAATTGCTGTTTCAATTCTGCAAGTTCGTCAGCTTTTGGCAAACGTTGATGCCATAATAAATAAATCACTTCTTCAAAGCTGGCGTTGTCTGCCAAATCATCGATATTGTAGCCAACGTATGTAAGCGTGTCATCAATAATAGAACTGATGGCGGATTGTGTAGCTACTACACCTTCTAAACCTTTTGACGATGTCATAAAAAAATCGCTCCTTCTCCAGTATAATCCATCATCCCACAAAAAAAGGCAGAATGATGATTCATCTGCGTTTATGAAACTCTGATAAGTTCCTACCTTGTTCATTATAATCAATTAACCCTGCTTTGTGAATGAAAACGCTTGTTTTTCTGTAATTTACAAGAAAAAGACAATAAGAATACTCGGATTATCCAACTATAACCCGAGTATTTTTCATTCTTTTTTGGATAAAACGGAGAACCAATGGTTTATACAGTTTTTGGGTCGGCGCAAACAACAGGCTGAAACCGACCGCATCAGATATAAAACCCGGGGTCAGCAGCAAGACGCCGCCCACCAGAACGAATCCAGCGCTCAGTAATTTTTCACCCGGTGGCTGAAAATTCGACATTGCCTTTTGGATATCGCCAATGGCTTTCATCCCCTGTTTTTTGGCAAGGAAAGCACCGACCAGGCCGGTGGTGATGATCATTGCTACAGTGACGAAAAAACCGATATTATTTGCTGCCCAGATCAACAGCGCCAATTCAAGTGCCGGAACAACGATTAATAATGCGATGAGCCACTTCATAATGACCTTGCACCTCCTGAATAAATCTGATTACAGCACACTTGCATGCCCGTGGTAAACAACGCCACTGTCTGCATCGATTGTTATGTTTTCTTTATCTTTAATCATGCTTGTCGCATTTTCAACCCCTACGATTACAGGGATTCCAAGGCTGAGCCCAACAACAGCGGCATGACTCGTCAATCCGCCTTCTTCTGTTATGATGCCTGCACATTTTTTGATTGCCGGCATCATGTCACGGTCAGATCCGATTGTGACAATAATTTTTCCTTCAGCGTCTGCAGCATTTGCTTCTTCTGCAGTTCTCACTACAAGCGATTCACCGTATCCGACCATCTTGCCGATTCCCTGGCCTTTGGCCGCAATATCGCCAATAACGTGGACCTTCATCAGATTCGTTGTGCCTGCTTTGCCCACAGGAACGCCGGCAGTAATGACGACCAGATCGCCATGGTCAACGTATTCGTGCTTCAGGCTTTCCTCAACGGCTACTACGAACAATTCATCCGTTGATGATACAGGTGCTCCAACTATCGGTTGGACACCCCAAACCAAAGTCAGTTTTTTCGCTGCTCTTTCTGAAGATGTCACAGCGATTATCGGTGATTCCGGTCGATATTTTGAAATCATCTTGGCCGTAGTGCCGCTTTCTGTTGGTGCTATAATCGCTTTTACTTTCAGGTTCAGTGCCGTGTAGACAACTGCCTGTCCGATTGCTTCTGTCATATTCATCTCTTTTTCTTTTCTTCTTATTGAAACGAGTTGCTTATAATTAAGTGCAGATTCAGTCGCCATTGCAATGCGATGCATTGTTTCAACTGACTCCACCGGGTATATGCCGGCTGCTGTTTCACCGGAAAGCATAATCGCGTCCGTGCCATCAAAAATCGCATTGGCAACATCACTTGCTTCAGCTCTTGTCGGCCTAGGATTGCGCTGCATGGAATCGAGCATTTGGGTAGCCGTAATAACGGGCTTTCCTGCACTGTTGCATTTTTCAATCAGGGATTTTTGGACAAGCGGCACTTCTTCCGCAGGAATTTCCACACCAAGATCGCCCCTTGCAACCATCAGGCCATCAGACACCATAATGATTTTGTCAATGTTATCTACGCCTTCCTGATTCTCGATTTTCGGGATGATCTGGATATGCGAACCGCCGTTTCTTTCGAGAAGTTCACGAATATCCATTACGTCCGAAGACCGTCTGACGAAAGAAGCGGCTACAAAATCGACTCCCTGACTGATGCCGAATAAAATGTCCTGTGCATCTTTTTCGGTAATTCCCGGCAGTTGAACCGAAACACCCGGCACATTAACACCCTTTTTGGTTTTAAGGGTGCCGGCATTTTCCACGATTGTATTGATCCGTCCGTTTTCCTTGTCAATGCTCGCGACACGCAATTCAATCAAGCCATCGTCCAATAGAATAATGGAGCCTTCATGGACATCTTCGATCAGGTGGTCATAAGTGATTGAGAACATTTCGACTGTACCTAGCACTTCTGTCATTGAAATGGTGATATTCTGGCCTGTCACCAAATCAATTCCATCGTTTTCCATTTTATGTGTCCGAATTTCAGGACCTTTTGTATCCAGCAGGATCCCTACGATTTTACCGGTTTTTTCAGAAGCTTGGCGGATGCGTTTTATGCGTTCGGCATGCTCTTCATGATTGCCGTGTGAAAAATTCAGACGGGCAACATTCATTCCTGATTTAATCAGGGCTTCCAATATTTCCGGTGATTCACTTGCTGGCCCTATAGTACAAACGATTTTTGTTTTTCTCAATTGACTCACTCCATTTAGCATTTATATTGATAATTCTTTGGATAATTTATACAAGCTCATATCGGTATCATGTTCCTCAAGGAACGCTTTTGTCATATCATAGTCTACCACTTGATGATTTTTCATGCCAATAGCGTGCCCACCGGATCCATCGAGCAGAACTTCCACAGCGCGCGCACCAAACAGGCTGCCCAGTACACGGTCACGTCCTGTAGGGGAACCGCCTCTCTGAATATGCCCCAAAACAGAGACTCTTGTTTCCAGATCGACTTTTCCGTGGATCATTTCAGAAAGCTTATTGCCACTCATCACGCCTTCAGCCACGATGATGATACTGTGCTTTTTGCCGCGCATTTTCCCTTTTTGAAGACGGTCGATCATGTCATCCAAATCAAAATCCACTTCAGGAATCAAGATCGTTTCAGCGCCTCCGGCAAGACCTGCCCAAAGAGCAAGGTCTCCGGCATCCCGGCCCATCACTTCAATGATGAAAGTCCGCTCATGGCTCGTCGCCGTATCGCGGATTTTATCAATCGCTTCGATAATTGTGTTAAGCGCGGTATCGAAACCGATTGTGTAATCGGTTCCCGGAATATCGTTATCAATCGTGCCGGGAACTCCGATGCACGGCAAACCTTTTTCCGTCAATGCTATCGCTCCCCGGTATGAGCCATCTCCACCGATGACAACGAGTCCTTCGATGCCGTGTTTCTTCATCTGTTCAATTGCCCGGTACTGACCTTCTTCCGTTCTGAATTCCTCGCATCTCGCAGAATACAATTTTGTGCCACCGCGCTGAATAATATCTCCTACATCCCCCGCTTCAAGCTTTTCAATATTCCCGGCCAATAACCCCTGATAGCCATAATAAATACCGAAAACTTCCATCTCGTGAAAGATCGCTTTCCGCACCACAGCCCTCACCGCTGCGTTCATGCCAGGCGAGTCTCCGCCACTTGTCAAAACTCCGATTCTTTTCATCATCCATGCCTCCCTGGTCTACCTTCTACTCAGTTCACCTTACCACGATTTATGGCTTGCTGTCAGTTTGGTTTCCCTGTTTTTTTCATTTTATATCCAGTTCACAGAACGAAAAAAAACCGCCGAAGCGGTCTTTATTCTGTGAAGACTCCGATGGCCTTAAATTTTTTATAGCGCTGATCGATCAATGCAGCTGCATCCAGAGGATTCAATTCATCTAATGAATTTTCAATGGCCATAGACAGCAGCTCAGCCTGTTTCGGCAGATTGTGGTGTGCACCACCCCGAATTTCCGGAATCATCCGTTCAATGATGCCCATCTCAAGAAGGTCCGGTGCTGTTATTTTCATTGCCTCAGCGGCAGTTTGAGCCAGCGCTGAATCTTTCCACAAAATGGACGCGGCCCCTTCAGGTGATATAACGGAGAAAGTGGAGTTTTCAAGCATCAAAATATGATTCCCGACACCCAGCGCCAGAGCTCCGCCACTTCCACCTTCACCGATGACTATGGATACGACTGGAACTTCCAGACCGGCCATTTCCACCAGGTTGCGTGCGATTGCTTCGCTCTGCCCACGCTCTTCCGCAGCTTTCCCCGGATAAGCGCCTTTTGTATCAATCAGGCAGATAATTGGCCGTCTGAATTTCTCGGCTTGTTTCATGAGACGCAATGCTTTTCGGTAGCCTTCAGGATGCGGCATCCCGAAATTCCGTCGGACGTTTTCTTTTGTATCCTTGCCCCGCTGATGGCCGATTACTGTAACCGGCTGGCCTCGAAAGGAAGCGATGCCTCCAACAATTGCCTCGTCATCGCCGTATAGCCGATCTCCGTGGAGCTCAATAAAATCTTCGAACACTAACGGAATATAATCCAGCGTAGTCGGACGATTCGGATGACGGGCCACCTGGACCCGGTCCCATGGTTTCATATCTTCATAGATTTCAGTCTCCAGCTTTTCCAGCCTGGCTTCCAGGCTTTCAATCTCTGAACTTAAATCCACTTCCGCATTTTCAGTATACTCTTTCAGCTCGGCAATTTTTTTCCGAAGCTGAATTAATGGTTCTTCGAACGGCAGCGACTTCTGAACTTTTTTAGCCATGTGCCACAGCCCCTTTCGTATGCAGTCTGATCAGTGAAGACAATGTCTTGCGCATATCATTGCGGTGAACGACTGCATCAAGCTGGCCATGTGCCAATAGGAATTCTGAGGTTTGAAAATCCTCGGGCAATTTTTCGCGAACTGTCTGTTCAATTACACGACGCCCCGCGAATCCGATCAACGCCCTTGGTTCGGCAATATTGATATCTCCGACTGAAGCAAAACTAGCCGAAACTCCACCTGTAGTCGGATGCGTCAAGACCGAGATGAATAATAAACCTTCATTGCTGTGGCGTTTTAATGCGACGCTGGTCTTTGCCATCTGCATTAACGACAAAACACCTTCCTGCATGCGCGCACCGCCACTTGCGGTGAAAATGACAAATGGATAGCCTTTGTGTGTTGCCAATTCCACAGCGCGTGTTATCTTTTCACCTACGACCGATCCCATAGAACCCATTCGGAAATGGGAGTCCATTATTGCAGCAACTACCGGCTGGCCATCAATCCTGCCGGTGCCAGTCAGAACGGCTTCGTTCAATCCGGTTTTCTTGCTGTCAGCTTTGATTTTTTCACTATACCCCGGAAAGCCCAGTGGATTGGCGCTTTTCAGATGATCATCTATTGATTCGAATGAAGCTGTATCCATTAAACTCTCGACTCGTTCGTGTGCCGTCATTTTGCAATGATGATCACATTTCGGGCAAACTTTTTGCAGCTTCGCCAATTCTTTCGTCAATACGATGTGCTTGCACTCGGGACATTTGTACATCAGGCCTTCCGGGACGTCTTTAGCTTCTTTAGAAGGTATCGTAGTTCCGTTCCGCTCTTTATTGCGTTTGAAAATATCACGTATCATCGTCATCTTTTTTACTCTCCTTTTGCAGCCAGTCAATCCAGAACTTTAATCCGGAAGCGGCTTTCTCAGCTTTCTGTTGCCTGATTGCATCCAATATATCTTTGATCATTGCCGTTTCATCCATTGATACCCTGTCCCTATAGGGATTGCCGCTGTATTGGGCCAATAGCAGCCAGATTTTCAAAGACAGCCGATTACCGGATAAGACCATCATCTCCCGAATAAAATCTTCCCGAAGAAATCCTTCTCCATCATCGAGGCGCTGTGAAAAACCTTCCCAAACAGGCAGGCGGCTTACAGAGTCGTTGCTGCATATCGTCCGGATTGCTGCAATCTCATGTATTATCCGCGTCTCCCAAACATCCTTTTGTGACTGATTATCCTGAAGTATGAATGTTGACAGTACCTCCACCAGTTGATGGTTGCGGTGATCTGCGAGAAATGTGCCTTCTCCTCTGCGTGTTTCGATCAGACCCAATAATTCCAGGCTTCTTAATGCCTCACGAATTGTTGAACGGCCGACCTTCAAGGTTTCAGCCAATTCCCTTTCAGAAGGAATCTTATCGCCGGGCCTGATCTTTTCGTGGCTGATCATTTTTCGTATATCCAGCACAATGTCCAAATATCGTTTTGGTTGGTTCATAATTGACCTCAGTTCCCATTTTTTTGAAAGTGGTCTGACCACTCATATCCTTACAATACAAAAAAAACTGCCCGACGTAAAGAAAAAACTGCTTTTCTTTTCAGAAAAGCAGTCAATTGCTGATATTTTTGCATATAATCGATGTCCGGTTCATGCGATTTTCGATGACACCCTGCACTTCGAGAATCGCATCTTCCTGGAGCAATGCATTGAATTTCGCATATTCCTCCGGGAATAAGGTGACTGAAGCCGGGCCCGTATCGTCCTGCAAGTTGACAAAAGCCATGGCCTCCCCTTTTTTCGTGCGAATCCTTTTGACTTCCTCCACCATCCCGAGCACATGCACACGGTCTTTATCCCGTTTATGCTTCAACGATTTCAAATCATCAAACTTTTTCTTCCTCTGCTCTTTTTCTCGTTGGAGCGGATGGGTGGATAGATAGAAACCCAGCACTTCCATTTCCATATCCAGTTTCAAATTCTCGGGAATCGGAGAAGCCTTCGTATACTTCGGTTTCATGAAACTCGCACCCATTTCATCGAATAGGCCTGGTTCTTCATCTGGTTTGACGAGTTCCGCATGTTTGACGGCACTGTCGAGAGAAGCAAGAAGGACTGCGCGGTCAAGCTCGAAATCATCAAGCGCACCGGCTTTGATCAGCGGTTCGAATGCTTTTCGAGTGAAGTGGATTGCTGATATCCGCTCCGCAATATTAAAGAGGCTTGTAAACGGCCCCTCTTTCCGTGAAGCGAGCAACGCTCTAACTGCTATTCCCGGAACGCCCTTGATGCTGTTCAGCCCGATTCTGATTTTGCCTTCTTCTATAGAATAGGAAGAAAAGCTCCTTTGGATCGACGGCGGCAATAAAGAAATATTTTTTTCTTTCACTTCCTGGAGAAACTGTTTGGTCTTTTCAGCATTGCCAGCGGAATTGCCGAGCATTGCCGTATAGAAATGGACTGGAAAATTCGCTTTCATATATGCCAGCTGGTAAGAAATCATACTATAGGCGACAGCATGGCTTTTTGGAAAGCCGTAATCGGCAAAGCGGACGATCAAGTCATAGACTTCGGTGGCTTCACTTTCCTTAAATTCTTTTTTCAACGCTCCATTAACAAAATTGACTCGTTCCTGATCCAGGATTTCCCGTTTCTTTTTGCTGACTGCCCGTCTCAATATATCGGCCTCACCCAAAGAAAAACCGGCCATGTGGGCAGCTATCTTCATAATCTGCTCCTGGTAGACGATGACGCCGTAGGTCTCTTTCAGTATCGGCTCCAGTATTGGGTGGACATAAGCCACGGATTCCTGCTTATGCTTTCTTCTGGCGTATAACGGAATAAATTCCATTGGACCCGGCCGGTAAAGTGCGTTAACAGCGACGATATCTCCGAAAGCGGTTGGCTGAATTTGTCTCAAGGCTTTTCGCATGCCTTCCGATTCCAGTTGGAACACGCCAGAACTATCACCTTCAGCCAATAATTTATACGTTTTTTCATCATCCAACGGAATTTTCCGGTAATCAACCGACCGGCCGGAGTCCCACACCAGCAGTTTGCGTATTTGCTCAAGTATCGTCAGGTTCCGCAAACCAAGAAAGTCCATCTTCAACAAGCCTATCGCTTCAAGGTCCCCCATTGGCCATTGTGTCAGGAAGATTCCTTCATTGCCTTCTTCGATTGGTACATAATCCACCAGAGAAGACGGACTCAGTATGACGCCTGCAGCGTGGGTCGAAGCGTGCCGCGGCAGGCCTTCCAGTTGAATCGCGGTCTTAAACCAGGTTTTGCGCTCTTCACGTGCAATGATCCAGTCATTCAGCGCTTTATTCTCTTTTAACGCAGACCGCAATGTGGTGCCCTGCCGGTTTGGTATCATTTTTGAAATGGCATCCAGGTCTTCATTGTCAAAACCGAAAACCCTGGCGGTATCCCGTGCAACCGCTTTTGCAGACAATGTGCCGAATGTAATAATCTGGGCAGTTCTTGCCTGCCCATATTTTTTGGCGACATATTCAACCACTTCATGTCTTCTGTGATCAGCAAAATCGATATCGATATCCGGCAGCGTCACCCGCTCCGGGTTCAGGAACCGTTCAAACAGCAAACCGTGCTCCAGTGGATCGACATCCGTTATCTGGAGCGAAAACGCGACGAGGGAGCTGGCGGAAGAACCGCGCCCAGGCCCCGTCATAATGCCTTCATTGCGTGCGAATTTCATGAAATCGGCAACAATCAGAAAATAATCGATATAACCCATTGTCTTGATAACATCCAGCTCATATTCCAGTCGGACCCCGTATTCACTTGAAAGAGAGGCGCTGGCCAGCCTTTCCTCCAATCCTTGAATACATAACTTTTTTATGTAATCGGCTTTGTCTATTTCTTTGTTCAATGGAAAGACCGGCAGAAGCTGCCGGTTTGTACGGATCGTCACGTTGCAACTCTGAAGCATTGCTTGCGCAGCCTCCAGCCATTGGGGCCGATCTAAAAACCAACCCCTCATCTCACCAGCAGTCGGTGCATAGGCGTTGGTGTGATCAGGAGTCAGCCGCTGTTCATCAGACAGTTTCAGTCCCTGACTAATTGCGGAAGCCACTTCGTGTGCAAATGCACCTTCCTTTTTGAGATACCGGACTTCCTGTGTGGCGATGATCGGCAATGAGACGCGCTTGCACGCAGCAACAAAACGTTCTTCACTTTCCGATATTTCACCACCAGGCCGTTGGACGCTGCCAAAACAGCGATCGCCAAAAATGCCGGAAATATAACTGAAAACTTCACTTCGGTCCGTCAATGTCCATTGGAGCCCATCGGGAATAACACAAACGAGGCCATCTTCATAAGCTTTCAGCCATTGCTCCGGAATCGATTCGCGCTTGCGGGTCGCAAGCGCACTCGATATTTTCAGCAAATTGCTGTAGCCTTCATTGGATTGCGCATAAAGCACGACCGGATAGTGGTGTTCCTCAAATTCAATGGACGTCGAAAAGCCGAGCACCCCATGGATGCCGGCCTGATAGCAGGCTTCCCAAAAAGGCAGCACGCCGTAAAGTCTGGAATTGACGATGGCAACGGAGGCCGTCCCTTGTTCTTTCAGAAAAGGGAAAAGTTCATCAAGGCGCACCGTGCTCTTCAGCAGGTCTGCGGACGTGCTTATGTATGGGTAGACCATTGACAAAAGAATCCCTCCTTTTCATATTGCTGATGCGCAAATCTCTTTCAGGCGGACGATTACTTGTTCCGCTTCTTCCCATGAGTAGGCAGTGGCCCCTGAAGCCATCGGGTGGCCGCCGCCATTGAATTCTTTCGCTAAACCATTGATAACCGGACCTTTTGAACGCAGGCGTACACGTATTTCATCTTCTTCTTCAATAAAGATGACCCATGCTTTCATCCCTTTTACATTCCCCAGCGAGCTGACCAGCAGCGAGGTTTCGGTAGCGGTCACTTCAAAGTCACGCAGCACATCCAATGTAATTTTTACAAAAGCGGCTCCATTTTCATCCATTTTGAAATTTTGATACATATAGCCCTGAAGGTGAAGAAGTTTTCTCTCCATTTCATACATGCCATTATGCAGCGCATTGCGGTCAAAATCACTCTTGATCAGTTCTCCGGCAATCTCAAATGTCTTCTGGGTTGTACTCGGAAACAGGAATCTTCCGGTATCGCCGATAATTCCGGCATAAAGCTGCCGCGCAGCGGTTTCAGGCAGTTCCCATCCCTCCTGTTGCTGGCCGGCAGCAAATATTTCATAAATCATTTCTGAAGACGAACTGGCTTTTGTATCCACGAACAAGATGTCTCCATATGCATCATCATTCGGGTGGTGATCGATTTTAATGATCTTTTCTCCTCCGATAAAACGCTGATCGTCAATCCGTTCCGTGTTCGCAGTATCGGTCACGATGACGAGAGACCCTTTAAAATCGGCATCCTCCACTCTATCCGGCATACCAAGAAAGTCCATTGTCACATCATGTTCCCCTGCAGCCAGTACTCGTTTTCCAGGGTAATTATGCTCCAGTATGTATTTTAACCCCAACTGGGAACCGTAGGCATCAGGGTCTGGCCTGACGTGCCGGTGGATGATAATCGTATCGTATTGTTTAATTGTGTCGATGATTTGACTGTTCATAGGGCAATTCCTCCATTTTTAAAGGAAATCCATTCGCATTCAAACCCATTTCTCAGTACAATGAAAGAAGAGTTTTCGAATACAGGAGGTCCTTATGTTA
>DATHVZ010000054.1:0-1845 GCA_035461005.1 Planococcus sp. (in: firmicutes)
AGCGACACGGGCGGCCAAAATCGAGGAATACCGTGTGAAATTCGCCAACCCTTATGTGGCTGCGGCGCGCGGCATGGTGGATGATGTCATCGACCCACGCGAAACCCGCATTAAATTGATCCAGGCGCTTGAAATGATGCGTCACAAAAAAGATTCGCGTCCGGCGAAAAAACATGGCAATATGCCGTTATAGAAAAGAAATGCGACAGCGCCCGTTAAGCTCTGAAAGGCATAAGACGGAATAGCGGAGCGGCGTCCTTTGCCGCATAGCTAGGCCGGCTTATGACCCGAAGAGCTGGGCCGCTGGAGTCTGGACATGGATGTACCTCATTCCAAATTCTTTTACTCTGAGATAGTTTTAATTTTTTATATTTTTTAGAAAAGAGGTGCTGCTAAATGAAAAACGAAAGATTATTAAACGAATTTCTGGAATTGGTTCAAATCGATTCTGAAACTAAAAATGAAGGCCATATTGCAGAAGTATTAAAAGTAAAGCTCGAAAACATGGGATTCTATGTGACAGAAGACGATTCTTCTCTGCGGAACGGACACGGTGCCAATAATCTGGTTGCCACGCTGCGCGGAGCAGCTTCCAATGTGCCGCCGATTTATTTCACTGTCCATATGGATACAGTGGTTCCCGGCAACGGTATCAAACCCCAGATTCGGGACGGTTATGTCTATTCAGACGGCACCACGATTCTGGGTGCAGACGATAAGGCCGGCATCGCCGCATTGTTCGAAATGATCCGCTCCATCCAGCACCAGCAAATCGAGCATGGGGATATTCAATTGGTCATTACCGCCGGTGAAGAAAGCGGGCTGTCAGGAGCGAAGGAATTCGATTCGTCGCTGTTGTTTGCCAAATTCGGCTACGCTGTCGACAGCGACGGAAAAGTGGGGGGCATTGTCACATCCGCTCCGAACCAGGCCAAGCTTTGGACGACAATTTACGGCAAGACTGCACATGCCGGTGTGGCGCCTGAAAAAGGGGTTTCCGCCATCAACATTGCTGCCAAAGCCATTTCTGCGATGAAGCTTGGGCGCATTGATTCGGAAACGACAGCCAATATCGGCCGTTTCGAAGGCGGCAAAGCAACGAATATTGTTTGTGAAGAAGTGAACATCCTGTCTGAAGCTCGTTCCATCAGTGAAGACAAACTTGCTGTTCAGACGGCACATATGGAAAGCGTTTTTGAAGACACAGCTGCAAGCTTCGGATGCACGGCCAAAACCGAAGTGAAATTGATGTATCCCGGCTTCCATTTTGCTGAAAACGAACCGGTTGTCGAAATCGCGCAGCGTGCCGCCAAGAAAATTGGGCGCCCGTCACCCGTGTTGACAAGCGGCGGCGGAAGCGATGCGAACATATTCAATGGCTTCGGAATCCCGACCGTCAATCTCTGTGTCGGCTATGAAGAAATCCATACGAAGAACGAACGCATGCCGATCGAGGAACTGGAAAAATTGGCGGAACTGCTGATTGAAATCGTAAAGGAAACCACAATTGCATAAGCGAATAGCGACTGGGGAAGAGAGAACAGGATGTATGTTCTCTCTTTTTTTTGTCCAGACTTCAGCGGCCCAGCTCTTCGGGTCATAAGCCAGCTCAGCTATGCGGCAGAAAACGCCGCTCCGCTGATCCGTCTTATGCCTATCAGAGCTGAACGGGCGCTGTCGCTTTTCTTTATGATACACTGAAAGAAAACAACTGGAGCGATCGCAATGGCTGGCCGAGTAATATTCCATATTGATATGAATAGTTTCTATGCCTCTGTGGAACAATCGCACGATCCAACATTAAAAGGCAAAGCACTGGCGATTGCCGGGAATCCGAAAGAACGG
>DATHVZ010000055.1:0-3460 GCA_035461005.1 Planococcus sp. (in: firmicutes)
AGCGATCTAAATACATTAGCGGAAATCGCAGGCGTTAAAGCGATTTATTCCAACCAGGAGTACTTGGTCACTCCGTTCGATGCGGAGTCGATCGATCCTGAACTTTACAGCCCGCAAATGTTGGACAGCGCACCGTTCATCGGTTCTGATGACGCTTGGGCAGCTGGCTATACAGGCGAAGGCGTTACCGTAGCGGTTCTTGATACAGGTGTTGACTATACGCACCCGGATCTGGCACACGCTTTCGGCGACTATAAAGGCTGGGATTTTGTTGATAACGACAACGACCCACAGGAAACACCTGCTGGCGACCCACGCGGCGCATCAACGAACCACGGTTCTCACGTAGCGGGTACGATTGCGGCAAACGGCAACATCAAAGGTGTGGCACCTGATGCGACACTTCTTGCTTACCGTGTTCTTGGACCCGGCGGCAGAGGAACAACAGCGAACGTAATCGCTGGTATCGAACGCGCGGTTACTGACGGCGCTGACGTAATGAACCTTTCTCTTGGCGCAGCAGTAAACGATCCTGATTATGCAACAAGCATCGCGTTGGACACAGCGATGGCAGACGGAGTAGTTGCAGTCACTTCAAACGGCAACAGCGGCCCGAACAACTGGACAGTCGGATCTCCGGGAACTTCCCGTGAAGCGATTTCCGTTGGTGCTACACAACTTCCTTACAATATGTTCAGCGCAGAGCTGTTCACTTCTGAAGGCGTAACTTATCCTTCCGCTGCAACAATGGGCTTCCCGAATGAAGAAGCGCTTCTTGCATTGAATGAAGGCGAATTTGTATTTGTTCATGCAGGTCTTGGATCACCAGCTAATTTTGCAAACGTTGATGTAGATGGCAAAATCGCCTTGATTTCACGCGGCGAATTCGCGTTTGTCGACAAAGTGGAAAATGCGAAAAAAGCCGGAGCAGTTGGCGTTGTTATGTACAATAACGTAGCAGGCGAAGTACCAAACGTACCTGGCCTTGCCCTACCGACAATCCGCACAACATTGGCGGACGGTCAAAAACTGCTTGCTGAATTGGCAGCAGGAAACAACACGATTTCATTTGATATCGAATTCGCTCAAGCAGTTGGCGAAACAATGGCAAGCTTCTCTTCACGCGGTCCGGTTATGGACACGTGGATGATCAAACCGGACGTTTCAGCTCCTGGAGTTGCAATCGTCTCAACAGTTCCAACGCATAACCCGGCGAACCCGCACGGCTATGCTTCACTGCAAGGAACTTCCATGTCAGCACCGCACGTAGCGGGAGCAGCAGCGTTGGTTCTTCAAGCGCATCCTGACTGGAGCGTTGACTTTGTCAAAGCGGCATTGATGAACACAGCAGAAAAAATTTACGATGCAAATGGCAAGCTTTACCCGCATAACTCACAAGGCGCAGGAAGCATCCGCGTTCTTGATGCGATCAACACAGAAACATTGGCACTTCCTGGCAGCCACTCTTTCGGAATCTTTGAAAACAATGACGACAAAGAAGTGAAGCGCCAGAAATTCACTGTCCATAACCTTTCGGACGAGCGCAAAAACTACTCTATCAAATTCACTGGACACGAAGGCATCAAAGTTCAAACAAGCAAAAACCTTCAAGTGCAGCCGGGCAAAACACAGGACCTGAACTTCAGCGTCCAAGTTGATGCAGGCAAATTGGCACCTGGATACTACGAAGGAACATTCACTCTAAGCGACGGCACGCAAACGATCGAAGTACCAACAATCCTGTTTGTTCAACAGCCGGATTATCCGTTGATCAACACGATCGATTTGGGTCTATCAGGCGGTAACCTTGTCGGCAGCGTAAACTTGCCGGCTGGCGCAGACCAATTTGAATTGCGCATCCGCAACGCAGCAACAGGCGAGTTGTTGGAAACAACAGCTCAAGCAACGGACCTGCCACGCGGCTTACACTCATTCTCTTGGGACTTGACCATCAATGGAGCACCATTAACTCCAGGTGGTTACCAAATCAATGCGTACGCGAAAAAAGGTGACAGAGAAATCGAATTTGTAGGCGGCGTTCTAACGATCAACCCTGCCCCTTAATAATTCAATAAACAAAAAGACGAGGGAATTTCCCTCGTCTTTTTGTATGGGAAAAATTAATTGATTATGCTGAGCTCTCACTTCCAAGCGTTTAATGTGAAATAAGTCAAGCGCATCCAATATTGATTGTGACTTATGTCACAACCAACATTGGGAATATTTGTTAGAGTTGAGGAAACAAGTAAGGAGTGTTCGATATGATGAAAAATATCGGCTACGCCAGCATTTTCTTATTGATACTCGCTGCCGTCGCCATCGGTGTCCTGACCAGTCAACTGTCTGCTGAACAATCCAAATCAGCGGAAGCCCAGACGGACGACACCGAAACAGCCCAAACGGAAGAATCGACAATGGGAGTCGCCCATAATCCGCCGTCTCTGGAAGAAGTGCCGGAAGGACCGATAGGTGAAGCTGTGAAACGGGGTTATGATCTCGTCAACAACACATCTGAAGTGCTGCGCGCGGATACTGCCAGTGTGGAAGACGGACAGCAACGCATCAATGCATTATCCTGTACGAGCTGCCACGCGGGAGCTGGACTCGAGGAAGATTCTTCATCGCTCGTCGGAATGACTGCCGCTTACCCGATGTACATAGGCCGCTCCGGTGAAATTGTGACATTGGAAGAACGCATCAATGGCTGCATGGTCCGCAGCATGAACGGTGAAGTGTTCGCGGAAGATGATGAGGACATGGATGCCATAATCGCTTATTTCAAATATATTTCGGAAGGCGTCCCAGTCGGCGCCGATATGCCATGGCGCAATAACAATAACATGGAAGATGTCCCATTGCCGGATGTCAATAATGGCGAGAAGCTCTATCAGTCAAGCTGCATTGCGTGCCACGCTGCAGATGGTGCGGGAACCGGTTCGAATACTGGCCCAGCCGTATGGGGAGATGGCTCTTTCAATGACGGTGCAGGACTCGCGCGCATGTCGAGAATGGCTGGATATTTGCAGAACAATATGCCAAAAGGCGCTGAGCAAACTTTATCCGACCAGGAAGCGAGTGACTTGGCTGCCTTCGTCCTGTCACAGGACCGCCCGGAATGGGGAGGCCATGACCAGGACTGGCCAAATGGCGACCGACCGCCGGATATCATGACAAAAGATCGCCGTGACCAAGTAAAAGATGGCACGATCGACTGGAATGAAGTGCTCGGAAAAAATGCCGAGTAACCAGCAAAACACCCATCGCCTGATTCGGCGATGGGTGTTCTTTTTTTTATTCATCTAAAGGCTTTTGGGCAGCAAGCTGGATGACGTGTGATAACCCTTTGTGCAGCTTTCCTTCATTCCGTTCGACTTCACCCGTAAAGAAATGGACGAGGCGGAAATCTTCAAATGCCGACAGCACTTCTTCCGGACGGTACAGGAAGGATTCTTTTTTAGGT
>DATHVZ010000056.1:0-2940 GCA_035461005.1 Planococcus sp. (in: firmicutes)
CCATACTTGCTCGGGTTCATCATCCCCATGACCGGTTATAGTTCCCTTTACATCATTCTCGGATTTATGACCTTGCCCATTGCAGTCCTATATTACTTCCTCCATGGCCGCAACGACCGCAAGAAACTTGAAGAAGCCGCTGCGGTGGCTGCCAGGTAAATTTAAAGAGACAGGCTGCAATAAACAGCCTGTCTCTTTTTTTGCAGGGTTTTTGAGCTAAATGTAGAATTTATTAATTAAACACAAAATGGATTTGGGAATTTGGTTGAAAGGGGGTAATAAGATGGGAAAAATCCGTGTATCGATGTATGTCTCTTTGGATGGCGTCATGGAAGAGCCTTCTTGGACTGCTCCTTACTGGAACGATGAGATTGCGAAGTTCCAGCTCGACTTGTTGAATGCAAGCGACGCTTTGCTGCTGGGACGGATTACGTATGAAGAATTCGCAGCCGTATGGCCTTCCGCCACGGACGAAGAAGGGTTCGCCGACCGGATAAACAAAATGCCGAAGTATGTGGTCACCACCTCAAAAGCCGAACCGGAATGGAATGCCCGTTTTATCAGAGGGGATATTCCAAAAGAAATTGCCAAACTGAGAGACAGTAACCAAAATTTCCTCATTTACGGAAGCGCAGAATTGATCGAAACCTTGCTCGACAATGGGTTGATTGACGAGCTGCATTTAATGACGTTTCCGGTTGTCATTGGTTCGGGCAAGCAACTTTTCAAAGAAGGAGTCGACCAAGTGGACTTGATCCTGAAGGAAAACTGGACAACGGATACGGGTGTGGTCATTTCGAGCTATGTACCGGATAAGTAAACAAAGAAGCCCGTTGATTCACAGCGAATCAGCGGGCTTCTTCTGAATTTAGGTTTTCGTGAATTTGTTCTTCGCATAGACGTACGTCACCGCTAGTGCGGCCACCAGCACGGACCCTTTGATGATGTCGAACGCGTAATACGGCAAGTTCAGGATCGTCAGGCCGTTGAGCAGAATACCGATCACCGCGGCCCCGAAAAATGTGCCGAGAGCGTTG
Source organism: Planococcus sp. (in: firmicutes) (assembly GCA_035461005.1). Classification (GTDB taxonomy): domain Bacteria; phylum Bacillota; class Bacilli; order Bacillales_A; family Planococcaceae; genus Planococcus. Next base: position 1,038 of record DATHVZ010000056.1, read on the forward strand.
GGCTTGCCGGCTCCAAGTACGGAATAGCCGACAAACACCGCGGCCACCGCCTCCATCAGCAGCGGCGCACCGGCGTCGATCTGTCCCGAGCCGACGCGTGCTGTGAAAAGAATGCCGGCCATCGATGCGAACACACCGGAGATAATGTAAGCTGTCGTTTTCACCTTTTTCACATTAACTCCGGACAGCGTCGCCGCTTCCGCGTTGCCGCCCGTCATATAGAGCACACGGCCCCAACGGGTGTGATTCAACACTACGTATGCGGCAAGCACCATCACCAGCATGATCCATACGGGAATCGGCAGCCCGAGCATGCGTCCTTGCCCAATCCACAGGAAAGCTGCGGACAGCTCGCCAGGTGCCGTGCCTCCAGACGTCAGCGGCATGTTGTTATAAATCGAATAGCCTTCCGTGTACGTGCGGTGAAGGCCCGCCACGATATACATTGTGCTGAGCGTCGCCAGCAAGTCGGGTATTCCAAGCGTGACGATCAGAAAGCTGTTGAACAAGCCCACCAATACCCCGACCAGCAGCGGCAGGAGAAGCACGAGCCAAAGCGGCATATCGTACCAGACCATGAGCGATGCCGAGACGACCGTCGACAACGACATCGTGGAACCGACCGATAAGTCAAAGCCGTTGACCACCAGCGTGAATGTCACGCCGAGCGCCAGCAGCGTGACGATGGAAATCGACCGTAGGATATCGGTGAAGTTGCCGTAAGAAAGAAACGCGTCGCTGATGGAGCTGAAATAAAGAATGATGAAGATCAATAGCGCGACAGCGCCGTATTTAAACAGAAACTGGATGCTTTTCTCTTTCAAGGTTATTATGCCGCTTTTCTGTTCCGCCACTTGCATACAATAAAATCCTTTCCTGGGTCGCTTCTTCCCGTGAAAATTCCTTCACGATTTGACCGTTGTACATAACCAGAAGCCGATCGGAAATGCCGATTGCTTCATGAATTTCGCTGGAGAAATAAAGACAGCCTTTGCCGCTTTGGGCAAGCTGGCGAATCAGTTTGAAAATATCCACTTTCGCCCCGACATCAACACCTTTGGTCGGTTCATCAAACAGATAGAGCTTGGAATCCAATGACATCCATTTGCCGATCGCCACTTTTTGCTGATTGCCGCCGCTCAAGTGAACGAGCGGCGTTTCGGTATTGCCGGTCTTGATTTTCAGCCGATCGATGATGTCTTCAGCAAACGCCTTTTCCGCCTTCTTGTTCATAAACAAATTCTGGGAGAATTTCCGCAGATTCGGGAAAGACGTGTTGGTCTGCAGTGATTCGTGGACAAACAGCCCTTCTTTCCGCCGCTCTTCCGGGATCAAGGCCATGCCTGCTTTGATGGCGTCTCCTGGATGTTTGATGGTGACTTTCCTATTGGAGATTTCAATATTTCCTTCTGCAATCCCGCCGAACAATGCTTTCGCCAGTTCGGTCTTGCCCGCGCCGACGAGTCCGACAATGCCGACAATTTCCCCTGAGGCGACCGAAAACGAGAGGTCTTTCAATTTGCCGCCGTCACCCAGCTTCTGCACGTTCAAGAGCGTTTCGCCGATGCTGTGCACGCAGCCTTCCAGCTCATGGCTGAGTGCTGCCCCGAGCATAGCTTCAATGATGTCGTCCTGCACAGCGCCTGCTGCACCGAAAGTGCGGACCAATGCACCGTCGCGCATCACGGTGATGCGGTCGCTGATTTCCAGCACTTCCGGCAACCTGTGCGAAATGAACACACAACCCACGCCCTGCGCTTTCAATTTCTGGATCACCTTGAACAATTGATCCGCTTCGTGAACCGACAGCGGCGCTGTCGGTTCATCGAAAATAATGATTTTGGCCCGGTGAATCAGCGCACGCGCTATCAACACCATTTGTTTTTCCGCCAAACTCAACTTG
>DATHVZ010000057.1:0-21316 GCA_035461005.1 Planococcus sp. (in: firmicutes)
CGAAGCCGTTGCGATTTTACAACACACTCAAAAATCATCATCGATTGTTGTTGAGAAGTTATTGAAATCTGCAGCAGCTAACGCTGAACACAACTACGAAATGGATCTGAACAACCTGGTTGTCAGTGAAGTATTCGTTGACGAAGGACCAACATTGAAACGTTTCCGTCCAAGAGCAATGGGACGCGCAAGCGCAATCAACAAACGCACTAGCCACATTACACTAGTGGTATCTGAGAAGAAGGAGGGATAATTCGTGGGACAAAAAATACATCCAATAGGTATGCGTATCGGCATCATTCGTGACTGGGAGTCAAAATGGTACGCTGAGAAAGACTATGCGACACTTCTTCACGAAGATATTAAAATCCGTGAATACATCGAAGCACGTTTGAAAGAAGCTTCAGTTTCTAAAATCGAAATTGAGCGCGCTGCAAATCGTGTAAACGTAACAATTCACACTGCGAAACCAGGAATGGTTATTGGTAAAGGCGGTTCTGAAGTAGAAGTACTTCGCAATCAACTTAACACTATGACTGGCAAGCGTGTACACATCAACATCATTGAAATCAAAAGAGCTGACCTTGATGCGAGACTAGTTGCTGAAAGCATTGCACGTCAATTGGAAAACCGTGTGTCTTTCCGTCGTGCACAGAAACAAGCACTCCAGCGCACTATGCGTTCTGGCGCTAAAGGGATCAAAACTCAAGTATCTGGACGTCTAGGCGGCGCTGACATTGCGCGTGCTGAACACTACAGTGAAGGTACTGTTCCGCTCCATACGCTTCGTGCTGATATCGATTACGCACATGCTGAAGCTGACACAACTTACGGCAAACTTGGCGTAAAAGTATGGATCTACCGCGGTGAAGTCCTTCCAACTAAGAAGAAATCTGAGGAAGGAGGCAAATAATATGTTATTGCCTAAACGCGTTAAATATCGTCGTGAACACCGAGGCAAGATGCGCGGTGAAGCTAAAGGCGGCAAAGAAATCGCATTCGGCGAATACGGTCTCCAAGCATTAGAGTCATCTTGGATCACTAACCGCCAAATCGAAGCTGCCCGTATCGCAATGACACGTTACATGAAACGTGGCGGTAAAGTATGGATCAAAATTTTCCCGCATAAACCATACACGAAAAAGCCTCTTGAGGTTCGTATGGGTTCTGGTAAAGGCTCACCTGAAGGCTGGGTAGCTGTTGTTAAAACTGGTAAAATAATGTTTGAACTCGGTGGAGTATCTGAAGAAGTGGCACGCGAAGCATTGCGCCTTGCATCTCACAAACTTCCGATTAAAACTAAGTTCATTAAACGTGAAGAAATTGGTGGTGAATCGAATGAAAGCTAATGAAATCCGTGACCTGACCACTGCTGAAATCGAACAAAAAGTGAAATCACTGAAAGAAGAGCTTTTCAACCTTCGCTTCCAATTGGCTACTGGTCAATTAGAAAATACTGCTCGCATCCGCGAAGTGCGTAAAGCGATTGCCCGTATGAAAACTGTGATTCATGAAAGAGTACTCAGTGGAAACAACTGATAAATCGAGAGGAGGTTTGCTAGTATGACTGAGCGTAATCAACGCAAAGTATACACAGGCCGTGTTGTGTCTGACAAAATGGACAAAACCGTTACAGTAATGGTTGAAACTCAAAAGAAGCATGCATTTTACGGCAAACGTGTAAAATACTCGAAGAAATATAAGGCTCATGATGAGCAAAACGAAGCCAAAATTGGCGATGTAGTTCGCATCATGGAAACTCGCCCGCTATCAGCTACAAAACGCTTCCGTTTATTGGAAGTAGTAGAAAAAGCGGTTGTCATTTAATTTAAATAATTTCGGAACTTAAGAAATTCCGGAGGGAGGTTACCTAAGTGATCCAACAGGAAAGTCGTTTAAAAGTTGCAGACAACTCGGGTGCTCGTGAAGTACTAACGATTAAAGTACTAGGTGGTTCTGGTCGCAAGACAGCAAACATCGGTGACGTAATCGTTTGTACCGTGAAAAAAGCAACACCAGGTGGCGTTGTTAAGAAGGGTGAAGTCGTTAAGGCTGTTATCGTTCGCACGAAAAGCGGGGCTCGCCGTAAAGACGGTACTTATATCAAATTTGATGAGAACGCATGCGTCATTATCCGTGACGACAAAGGTCCACGCGGAACTCGTATTTTCGGACCTGTTGCACGTGAACTTCGTGACAACAACTTCATGAAAATCGTTTCACTTGCTCCTGAAGTTCTTTAATAAATCAATGTGCCATACCAAGGAGGTGCGACAGAATGCATGTTAAAAAAGGTGATAAAGTTAAGGTAATCTCAGGCAAAGACAAAGGCAAAACAGGCGTTGTTTTGACTGCGATACCTAAAAAAGACCGTGTGCTAGTTGAAGGTATCAATATCATCAAGAAACACACAAAACCGAACCAGGCAAGCCCGCAAGGCGGAATTGTCAGCCAGGAAGCAGCTATCCACGTTTCAAACGTAATGCTGCTTGATCCTAAATCAGGTGAGCCGACTCGCGTTGGATACAAGGTTGAAGATGGTAAAAAAGTTCGTGTTGCAAAAAAAACCGGTGAAAAATTAGACAACTAAAACTCTTGAATGAAGGGAGGTATACACATGAACCGCCTAAAAGAAAAATATGTGAATGAAATCACTCCTGCTCTAGTGAGCAAGTTTGAATATAAATCAGTCATGCAGGCTCCACAAGTTAATAAGATCGTTATTAACATGGGTGTCGGTGAAGCAGTCCAAAACACTAAATCACTTGATTCAGCTGTTGAAGAATTGCAGACAATCACTGGTCAAAAACCAGTGGTCACTAAAGCTAAGAAATCTATCGCTGGCTTCCGTCTTCGTGAAGGTATGCCAATCGGATGTAAAGTTACACTGCGCGGAGAGCGTATGTATGACTTCCTGGATAAATTAATTGCTATCTCTCTTCCACGTGTACGTGATTTCCGTGGTGTTTCGAATAAATCATTCGACGGCCGCGGCAACTTTACACTTGGTGTGAAAGAACAATTGATCTTCCCTGAAATCGATTATGATAAAGTTTCGAAAGTACGCGGAATGGACATCGTAATTGTAACAACTGCGAACTCTGATGAAGAAGCTCGTGAGTTATTGACACAATTCGGAATGCCGTTCCAAAAGTAAACGTGAGGGAGGCGTAAACGTGGCTAAAAAATCTATGATCGCAAAACAAAAACGCACGCCAAAGTTTAAAGTACAAGAGTACACACGCTGTGAACGATGCGGACGTCCGCATTCTGTAATACGCAAATTTAAACTTTGCCGTATTTGTTTCCGTGAACTTGCATATGTGGGACAAATTCCTGGCGTTAAAAAAGCCAGCTGGTAATCCCCTAATTTGGGAAGGAGGTAAATGTAATGACAATGACTGATCCGATTGCAGATATGCTGACACGCATTCGAAATGCAAATATGGTTCGTCACGAGAAATTGGAGCTTCCGGCTTCTAATGTGAAAAAAGACATCGCTGAAATTCTTAAGCGTGAAGGTTTCGTTCGTGACGTAGAATATGTTGAAGATGACAAACAAGGCATGATCCGGATTTTCTTGAAATATGGATCGAACAACGAACGCGTTATTACTGGATTGAAACGTATTTCAAAACCAGGATTGCGTGTATACGCTAAAACTGACGAGGTGCCACGCGTACTAAACGGTCTAGGGATCGCTTTAGTATCGACATCACAAGGTTTGGTAACTGATAAAGAAGCCCGCGCGAAACAAATCGGCGGCGAAATCATAGCATACGTTTGGTAATAAGCAACAAACGAATGGAGGTGCAAAAGAATGTCACGTGTAGGTAAAAAACCCATCGAGGTACCAACTGACGTTACAATCACTCTTGGTGACAAGAACGATGTAACAGTCAAAGGTCCTAAAGGCGAGTTGTCTCGCACATTTAACCAAGCTATTACTATTTCTTTAGAAGAAAACGTGTTAACTTTGACACGTCCTTCTGATTCAAAAGATCACCGCACAAACCACGGAACAAGCCGTGCATTGCTGGCGAACATGGTTACTGGCGTTTCACAAGGATTCGAGCGCACGCTTGAACTAGTGGGTGTCGGGTATCGTGCTCAAATGCAAGGCAAGAAATTGATTCTTAACGTTGGTTACTCTCACCCGGTTGAATTTACTCCGGAAGAGGGCGTTGAAGTTGAAGTCCCAGCAAATACAAAAGTTATCGTAAAAGGTATCGACAAAGAACGTGTTGGAGCTCTTGCTTCAAACATCCGTGCTACGCGTCCACCAGAGCCGTATAAAGGTAAAGGGATTCGTTACGAAGGCGAAGTTGTTCGTCGCAAAGAAGGTAAAACAGGTAAATAATGCTGCTTAGGCAGGCTGAAAGGAGTGACCTCAGTGATTACGAAACTCGATAAAAATGCATCTCGCAAAAAACGTCATGCACGCGTACGTTCAAAAATTACGGGTACAGCAGAACGTCCGCGTTTAAACGTATTCCGTTCAAATAAATACATCTACGCTCAATTGATCGACGATACAAATGGTGTAACACTTGCAAGCGCATCTTCAATGGATAAAGATTTTTCCGGAGATGTAACTGGCAACGTGGATGCAGCATCAAAAGTCGGCGAAACAATTGCAAAAAAAGCTACTGAAAAAGGTTTGAAATCGGTTGTTTTCGACCGCGGTGGTTATTTATATCATGGACGTGTCAAAGCTCTAGCAGAAGCAGCACGTGAAAATGGTTTAGAATTTTAAAAGAAGGAGGGACACATTTCATGCGTCGTATTGATCCAAACAAACTTGAACTTGAAGAACGCGTAGTTACGATTAACCGCGTAGCGAAAGTTGTAAAAGGTGGACGTCGTTTCCGTTTCTCCGCATTAGTTGTTGTAGGCGACAAAAATGGCATAGTCGGCTTTGGTACTGGGAAAGCACAAGAAGTTCCAGATGCAATCCGTAAAGCTATTGAAGATGCGAAGAAAAACCTGATTGAAGTACCTATGGTTAAAGGTACAACTCCACATCTAGTAACAGGACGTTTTGGTGCAGGGCAAATCCTTATCAAACCTGCTTCACCTGGTACTGGGGTAATCGCTGGCGGACCAGTCCGTGCGGTACTTGAACTTGCAGGAGTTCAAGATATCTTGTCTAAATCTCTTGGCTCTAACACACCAATCAACATGGTGCGTGCAACAATCAATGGCTTGACTCAACTGAAAAGTGCTGATGAAGTTGCAAAACTTCGCGGTAAAACTACAGCAGAGCTATTAGGATAAGGGGGGGAAATTACATGGCTTCTAAACTAGAAATTACCCTCACAAAATCTGTGATCGGTGCTAAACCGCCACAACGTAAAACTGTCCAGTCACTAGGCTTACGCAAAATGCATCAAACAGTCGAGCACCAAGACAATGCTGCTATCCGCGGTATGCTTGATAAAGTCGCTCACTTAGTAACTATTAAAGAAGTTTAATCCCTGATTTCTATAGAAGGAGGTGCCAACCAAATGAAACTTCATGAATTAAAACCAGCAGAAGGTTCACGCAGCTCAAGAAAGCGCGTCGGACGCGGTATCGGTTCAGGTACTGGTAAAACAGCAGGTAAAGGTCATAAAGGTCAAAATGCTCGTTCAGGCGGCGGAGTTCGTCCTGGATTTGAGGGTGGCCAAAACCCGTTATTCCGTCGTTTGCCAAAACGTGGATTTACAAACATCAACCGTAAAGACTATGCAGTCGTGAACTTGGATGTATTGAACCGTTTCGATGAAGGCACAGAAATTACACCTGCATTGCTTATTGAATCAGGTGTTGTCAGCAACGAAAGATCAGGTATCAAGATCCTTGGCAACGGTAGCTTGGAAAAGAAATTGAATGTTAAAGCTCACAAATTCTCTGGATCAGCTAAAGAAGCGATAGAAGCTGCCGGTGGACAAGCAGAGGTGCTTTAATGTTTCAGACAATCTCAAATTTTATGCGCGTGACTGATATTCGAAATAAAATCATCTTTACATTACTGATGCTCGTCATTTTCCGTATCGGAACTTTTGTTCCGGTGCCAAATGTCGATGCAACAGTTTTGCAGGCAACTGATCAGATGGGTCTGATCGGATTCTTAAATACTTTCGGTGGAGGCGCCCTTGCTAACTTTTCGATTTTAGCAATGGGAATCATGCCTTACATTACAGCATCGATCATTGTGCAGTTATTGCAGATGGATGTTGTACCGAAATTTGCTGAGTGGGCGAAACAAGGAGAAGTCGGAAGACGGAAACTTGCTCAATTCACTCGCTACTTCACAATCGTGCTTGCCTTCATCCAGGCAATTGGTATGTCTTACGGATTTAACCAAATGTATGGCGGATCATTGATCCAAAACGATACAATTTCAACTTATATTGTTATTGCAATCGTTTTAACTGGTGGTACAGCGTTTCTATTGTGGCTTGGTGAGCAGATTACGGCACAAGGTGTGGGGAACGGTATTTCGATTATCATCTTCGCAGGGATTGTCGCTGCAGTACCAGGAGCAATTAACCAATTATATGCACAGCAGATCCAAGGAGCTGGAGATCAGCTTCCGATCAATATCGCTATCATGGCGTTGCTTGCACTAGCAGTTGTCGCCATTACTGTTTTGGTAATTTACGTTCAGCAAGCGCTGCGTAAAATACCGATCCAATATGCTAAGCGTGTTGCTGGCCGCGGCCAGACAACTAGCGGGCAACAAACGCATTTACCTTTAAAAGTAAACGCGGCCGGAGTTATCCCGGTAATCTTTGCAGTAGCGTTTATTATTACGCCTCAAACCATTGCTTCTTTCTTCGGAGAAAGTGCGTTTACGGATGCGGTTCAGAATACGTTTGACTACACTCAACCTATCGGCATGATTATTTATGTCGGTTTGATTATTGCATTCACGTACTTCTACGCATTTATTCAGGTCAATCCTGAAAACGTGTCGGACAACCTGAAAAAGCAAGGGGCATACATCCCGGGAATCCGGCCGGGTAAAAATACACAGGATTATTTAACAAGTGTGCTTTACCGATTAACATTTGTCGGAGCTATTTTCCTTGCAGTCATTTCTGTTCTGCCGATTTTCTTCATTAACTTTGCGGGCTTGCCGCAATCAGCACAAATCGGTGGTACCAGCCTATTGATTGTAGTAGGGGTAGCACTTGAGACGATGAAACAATTGGAATCGCAGCTTGTAAAACGTCATTATAAAGGCTTTATGAAATAAGAGAATTGTGGTGGGAACGTGAAAACGTTCCATATCCACTTGTCTGAGGGGGCACTCCGTATGAATATCGTATTAATGGGTCTGCCTGGAGCCGGTAAAGGTACCCAAGCAGACAAAATTGTTGAGAAGTACGACATCCCTCATATTTCTACAGGTGATATGTTTCGTGCAGCCATCAAGGGTGGTACGGAACTGGGCTTGAAAGCAAAATCGTTCATGGATCAAGGTGCTTTGGTGCCTGATGAAGTGACTATCGGTATCGTCCGTGAGCGCCTTAGCAAAGCGGATTGTGAAGGTGGCTTTCTTTTAGATGGCTTTCCAAGAACAGTCCCTCAAGCTGAAGCTCTAGAATCTCTTCTTGCCGATATCGGCAAAAGAATCGAGTATGTCGTAAACATTAAAGTCGAGCAAGACGCATTGATTGCACGTTTGACTGGCCGCTGGATCTGTAAAGTTTGTGGAACTGCTTACCATACTGAGTTCAATCCGCCGCAAGTTGCTGGTGTATGTGACAAAGATGGTGGAGAACTCTACCAGCGTGAAGATGACAAGCCTGAAACCGTCAAGAATCGTTTAGAAGTTAATATGGAACAAACTCAGCCACTTCTTGATTTTTACGGAAGCAAAGGTGTGCTGGAAAATATAAATGGACAGCAGGACATTCAAAAAGTATTTGCTGACATTGATGCTCTTCTAAAGGGCGACCGAGGATAATCCCCGGCGCCGGGCGCAGTTAGTTGCCTCCATGCGGCTTTAAGGAGCACCGGAGATATGAATTTTCGAGAGCTGCAAAAGCTTGATGCCTTATTATATGAAAGCCGGTGCTGCTTGCTCCAGACCTTGTCTGAACCGTGCAATTCAGCACTGGAAATAGTATAATGGGTTTCGTGGAAGCATCTGTGTAACGGGTTTGGAACTCATCCAAAGCAGTCCGGGCGCTCGAGGATACATGAGGCTGTAGGACTTGACCGGATAATCCCGACCTGCTTACCGCGGGAAACGGAACTCGGAAGATGTCTTTTATATGTCACTCATGCAATCCTGGTGAATGAATAGAAAACAATTATTCAATCAGCATTTACTGTTTGAAGATGAGGGCTGACTTGTATACAGAAGGGAGACTGGGTCGATGGCGAAAGACGATGTAATTGAAATCGAAGGAACAGTCATTGAGACTTTGCCTAACGCGATGTTTAAAGTAGAATTGGAAAATGGCCATACGATTCTTGCGCATGTATCAGGCAAGATCCGCATGCATTTTATCCGCATTCTGCCGGGAGATAAAGTGACAGTAGAACTTTCTCCTTACGATTTAACACGCGGTCGTATCACGTACCGTTTTAAATAATCTTTTGCACTCCGGACTACTAAGGAGGTTGGGTTAGATGAAAGTGAGACCATCTGTGAAAGCTATCTGCGAAAAATGTAAAGTTATTCGCAGAAACGGAAAAGTCATGGTAATCTGTGAAAATCCGAAACATAAACAAAGACAAGGCTAATATTGAAGGAGGTGCATCGAACACATGGCACGTATTGCTGGTGTTGACATTCCGCGCGACAAACGCGTAATTATTTCATTAACTTACATTTTCGGTGTTGGTAAAACAACAGCTCAGAAAGTTCTTTCTTCTGCTGGTATCTCTGAAGATACACGAGTTCGTGATCTTACAGAAGATGAGTTGAACAATATCCGTGAACAATTGGATCAATACAAAATTGAAGGTGACCTTCGCCGTGAAGTATCAATGAACATCAAACGCTTGATGGAAATTGCTAGCTTCCGAGGAATCCGCCACCGCCGTGGACTACCTGTACGCGGTCAAAATACGAAGAACAATGCGCGTACGCGTAAAGGTCCTCGTAAAACTGTAGCGAACAAGAAAAAATAATCAGTAAAGGAGGTTTCTTCTTAACATGGCACGTAAACAACAAACTCGTAAGCGTCGTGTGAAAAAGAATATCGAATCAGGTATTGCTCACATCCGCTCAACATTTAACAACACAATCGTTACGATTACAGATATGCAAGGAAATGCAGTATCTTGGTCCAGCGCAGGTGCATTAGGATTTAGAGGATCACGTAAATCTACACCTTTCGCTGCTCAAATGGCTGCTGAAGCATGTGCTAAAACATCGATTGAACACGGCCTTAAAACTTTGGAAGTTACAGTTAAAGGTCCTGGATCAGGTCGTGAGGCCGCTATTCGTGCGCTTCAAGCTGCCGGACTAGAAGTTACTGCTATCAAAGACGTAACTCCAGTTCCTCACAACGGTTGCCGTCCGCCAAAACGCCGTCGCGTATAATCGTTAATTTGAATAGGATTTTTGAACATCACGACTTACTGAATGTGTTCTGAATCGTTGCGAAAGTCTGTGACTATCGAATTCTTGGTTTAACGAAAAATACCGACGTTGTGAAGGAGGGTAAAATGAATGCTCGAAATAGAAAAGCCAAAGATTGAAACGGTCGAGATCGATAGCAATGCCAAGTTCGGCAAATTTGTTATTGAACCTCTTGAGCGTGGATATGGTACTACTTTAGGAAACTCCTTACGTCGAATCTTACTTTCATCTTTACCAGGCGCTGCGGTTACTTCAATTCAAATTGATGGTGTATTACATGAATTCTCCACTGTCGAAGGTGTAGAAGAAGATGTAGCATCAATCATCTTGAATATTAAGAGACTGGCTCTGAAAATTTACTCTGACGAAGAAAAAGTCATTGAAATTGATGTAAAAGGTGATGGAACGGTTACGGCTGCAGATATTACTCACGACAGTGATGTAGAAATTCTGAATCCGGATCTATATATCGCAACAATCGCTAAAGGCGGCCATTTACGTTTGCGTATGTATGCGAACAGAGGCCGTGGATACGCTCGGGCTGATCAGAACAAACGTGAAGATCTTCCAATTGGCGTAATCCCGATTGACTCTATTTATACTCCAGTTTCTCGCGTTAATTACCAGGTTGAAAATACTCGTGTGGGCCAATTGGCGCATTTCGACAAACTTTCGCTTGATGTATGGACAGATGGCAGCATCGGTCCAAAAGAGGCGATTGCACTTGGAGCAAAAATCTTTACTGAGCATTTGAACATCTTCGTTGGATTGACGGATGAGGCACAAACTGCTGAAATCATGGTTGAAAAAGAAGAAGACCAAAAAGAGAAAGTCTTGGAGATGACCATCGAAGAGCTGGATCTTTCAGTCCGTTCTTACAACTGCTTAAAACGTGCGGGTATCAACACGGTACACGAATTGGCGAGCAAGTCGGAAGACGACATGATGAAAGTACGCAACCTTGGACGCAAATCACTTGAAGAAGTCAAAGTGAAGTTGGAAGATTTGGGACTGGGCCTTCGCAAAGAAGACTGAGTTCAAAACCGGATCCGAACTATTTAACAAAGGAGGGAAACTTCAATGAGAAAGCTTCAACGTACAAGTTCTCAACGTAAGGCATTATTACGTGACCTTACAACAGACTTAATCGTACACGAACGCATTCAAACGACTGAAGCTCGTGCGAAAGAAGTGCGCTCGACTGTTGAAAAAATGATTACACTTGGTAAACGTGGAGATATCCATGCTCGCCGTAAAGCTGCAGCATGGATGCGCCGTGAACTAGTGACAACTGCTGATGAAGAAGGCAACGAAAACACAATCTTTGCTTTGCAAAAATTGTTTGATGATGTTGCACCACGTTACGCAGATCGTCAAGGCGGCTACACACGCATCATGAAAATGGGGCCTCGTCGCGGAGATGGCGCACCAATCGTAATTATCGAGTTAGTTTAATTTTCATCTTCTGAATCAGTTGGGCTTCGGTCAAATTGATTCATCTGAAGAGGGTTCACGCCCTCTTCTTTTAGCATAATGATTTATACGACATTTATGAAAAGCCGAGCGTTATGATGAGCGAGCCTTTAATAGGCGGCGTCTTGTCTAGCTCTACGCACCTCATTCAACCCTGGCTTAAGCAACCGGGGAGCCATAGAGACAGAAAAGCGCATTTCTCTGAATGAGGTGCGCGCTTTTTTTTATTTATTTTACATATGGTTAGTCCACCGAGTAGAGTAGAGACGAGACGAGCCAGAGGAGGTCAGCCTAGATGAATTTGGAAATTTTGTCATTCGATAACGTGACATTCACATATAATGCAGAAGATGAAACGGTGCGTCCGGCAGTTGCAAATGTTTCTTTTTCTATCCAGCAAGGGGAGTGGATCGCCTTGGTCGGCCATAACGGGTCAGGCAAATCTACGATAGCGAAATTAATGAATGGCCTGCTTTTTCCGGGAGAGGGAAGAGTGAAGGTAATGGACAAAGCGATGACGGAAGAAACCCTATGGGAAATCAGATCGCAAATGGGAATGGTTTTTCAAAATCCGGACAATCAATTTGTCGGCGCGACAGTGCAGGATGATGTCGCTTTCGCGTTGGAAAATAACGGTGTTCCGCATGCGGAAATGGTGGAACGGGTTCATGAGGCTCTTAGCCAGGTGAAGATGGAAGAATATAAAGATCAGGAACCCCACCATTTATCCGGGGGGCAAAAACAGCGAGTGGCGATAGCGGGTGCGCTTGCTATGCGGCCGAAAATGCTGATCCTGGATGAGGCCACTTCCATGCTCGATCCTCAGGGACGAGTGGAAGTCATCGAAACGATTCGGCGGTTAAGAGAGTCAACCGGTTTGACGGTAATTTCCATTACGCATGATTTGGAAGAAGCGGCATTGGCTGAACGCATCATTGTGATGAACCAGGGCAGGAAGCATACGGAAGGCTCACCGAAAGACGTTTTTAAGCGCGGCAATGAATTGATGGAAATGGGTTTGGATCTGCCCTTTGCGATGCGGATGACGCATTTATTGCAGGAAGAGGGAGTAGAGCTTCAGGAAGAACATATGACAGAAGATGAGTTGGTGGATGAACTGTGGAAATTTTACTCAAGGGCGTAGGCTATAGCTATGCTGCGGATACGCCATTTGAAAAAAGGGCTTTAACGGATGTTAATCTTCATATTCCATCAGGCTCCTATACAGCCATCATCGGTCATACCGGTTCCGGCAAGTCGACAGTGCTGCAGCATTTTAATGCTCTTTTAAAACCAACGGAAGGCGTTGTCATGATTGGGGACCGAAAGATCCAAGCCGGTGTAAAGGCGAAGGACCTTCGGGATATCCGGCGTCGGGTAGGAATTGTATTCCAATTTCCTGAACAGCAGCTATTTGATGAAACGGTTCTGAAGGATATCATGTTCGGTCCGCTCAATTTCGGTGTTCCTGAGGAAGAAGCTGAACGGCGGGCGAGGGAGCTGGTGGTGCAGCTCGGGCTTCCTCAGGAAGTATTGGAAAAGTCGCCTTTTGATTTATCAGGCGGCCAAATGCGGCGCGTCGCAATAGCTGGTGTTTTAGCGATGGAACCGGAAGTCCTTGTGCTGGACGAACCGACAGCCGGTCTGGATCCGAGGGGACGCAGGGAAATTATGGACCTTTTTTATGAACTGCACACAACCAAAAATCTTACGACGGTTCTAGTGACTCACAGTATGGAAGACGCGGCCAGATATGCCGATCGGGTTGCCATTATGCATAAAGGGCGTTGCGTGGTCACCGGAGAGCCGACAGCAATCTTTTCAAATGAAGAGCAACTGGGCGATTACAGCCTCCAGCCGCCGCGCAGTTTCAGGCTGCAACGCGAATTCGAAGAGCGAACGGGGTTAAAGCTGGAAGGTGTGTCGTTGACTGAAGAAGCGCTGGCGCAGAATATTGCATTGGCGTTGGCGGAAGGACGTGGCTCCCGATGATGGAAAAAATGATTTTTGGCCGGTTCATTCCGGGAAATTCATTGATCCACCGGATGGATCCGCGGGCAAAAATTCTTTTTGTCTTCCTGTTTATTGCGATTGTTTTTGTCGCCAATAATGCGATAGGCTATGCAATCTTGCTCGGCTTTACGTTATTGGTCGTCTTCCTGTCGAAAATCCGGCTGTATTTTTTGATAAACGGGTTGAAACCGGTCTTTATTCTATTGTTGTTTACCTTTTTCCTGCACCTCTTTTTTACGAGGGAAGGGGATGTGTTATTCAGTTTCTGGTTTATCGAAGTTTATGAGGAAGGGCTGAGGCAAGGGATTTTCATTTCCATCAGATTTTTGGTGCTGGTATTCATCACCAGCGTCCTGACGCTGACGACTTCGCCTATTTCCATAACGGACGGTATCGAAATCCTGCTCGGACCATTTAAAAAAATTAAATTGCCTGTGCATGAGCTGGCGCTGATGATGTCGATTTCGCTGCGCTTTATTCCGACATTGATGGATGAAACCGGCAAGATCCTGAAAGCGCAAATGGCCCGTGGATCTGACATTGGATCGGGTCCGATGAAAGAACGGGTGAAAGCGGTCGTGCCGCTCTTAATCCCGTTGTTTGTCAGCGCCTTTAAACGCGCTGAAGATCTGGCAACCGCCATGGAAGTCAGAGGGTACCGCGGGGGAGAAGGGCGGACGCGCTTCCGCCAACTGAATTGGCGGGTTGCAGACACGCTCAGTTTAGTAATGCTCGCAGGCCTGACGGGGATACTTTGGTATTTCCGGACATAAGGAGAGAATTTATGAAACGAATGAAAGCGGTCATCGCATATGAGGGGTCTGGGTTTGCGGGTTATCAAATCCAGCCGGAATCACGGACAGTCCAAATGGAGTTGCTGAAGGTGCTGAAGACCATCCATAAAGGGCGGGATGTCCAGGTGGTGGCAAGCGGCCGGACAGATGCGAAGGTCCATGCTATCGGCCAGGTTATCCATTTTGATACGGATTTCAGCATTCCGATCGAAGGGTGGCTCAAGGCATTGAACGTGCTGTTGCCGGAAGATATTCGTGTCCTGTCTATTGAAGAGGCAGCAGACGGATTCCACGCACGCTACCATACAACTGGAAAAACGTATCGCTATAAATGGGACCGCAGCAACATCATAAGTCCGTTCACGCGGAATTATATGGTCCACTTGAAGCAACGACCGGATGTCGACGCGATGCGTAAAGCAGCAGGAGCGATTCTGGGCACTCACGATTATTCCAGCTTCTGCGCTGCGAATACAGGGGTGGTCGATAAGGTGCGGACGATCCGGCGGCTGGATTTTGAAGAGCACGGGGAAGAATTGCATATGGTCATTGAAGGATCCGGTTTCCTCTATAATATGGTGCGCATCATTGCCGGAACATTGTTTGAAGTGGGCATCGGCAAGATTGCGCCGGAAGAAGTGGCGGGAATCATCCGTTCAATGGACCGGGGAGCGGCTGGAAAGACGGCTGCAGCACATGGTTTATACCTTGAAAATGTCGAGTATGAAAACTGAAGCAACCAATCCAGGTGTTTTTAGAAAAACCCTTGACTTTTTGGCGCTGGCGTTATAACATAATGTATGGTATTTTCATTACCCCCACGATATGCCCCGGAAGGTTATTTGTGTTAAGGGATAACGAAAAAACGGAACAGCGGAACACTGTATTTTTAATTTTTAACAAGACGATTTTATTAGGAGGACAATATACATGCGTACAACATTCATGGCTAAAGGTCACGAAGTAGAGCGTAAATGGTTGGTTGTCGATGCAGAAGGGCAAACTCTTGGACGTTTAGCTTCTGAAGTCGCTTCAATCCTACGCGGGAAATATAAGCCAACATTCACACCAAACGTTGACACTGGTGATCACGTGATCATCATCAACGCTGAAAAGATCCATCTTACAGGTAAAAAACTTACGGACAAAATCTACTATCGCCACACACAATTCACTGGCGGTTTGAAACAGCGTACTGCACTTGAAATGCGCACGAAATACCCAACAAAAATGCTTGAATTGGCTATCAAAGGGATGCTTCCTAAAAACTCTCTTGGACGCCAAACTTTCAAGAAACTTCACGTATACGCAGGACCAGAACACAACCACCAGGCACAACAACCGGAAGTTTACCAACTTCGCGGCTAATAATCAGTAAATTAGAGGAGGATACACCTTTGGCACAAGTTCAATATTTAGGTACAGGTCGCCGTAAAAATTCAACAGCACGTGTCCGTTTAGTTCCAGGTGACGGCACAATTACAATCAACAACCGTGACGTATCGGATTACGTTCCATACGAAACTCTTGAGCAAATCATCAAACAACCATTAGTGGCTACTGAAACTCTTGGAAGCTATGATGTACTTGTAAACGTAAGAGGCGGAGGCTTCACAGGTCAAGCTGGAGCAGTACGCCACGGAATTGCACGCGCTCTACTAACTGTAGACCCTGCTTTCCGTCCAGCACTTAAATCTGCTGGCTTGTTAACTCGTGACCCACGCATGAAAGAACGTAAGAAACCAGGTTTGCGTTCAGCTCGTCGTGCACCACAGTTCTCAAAACGTTAATATTATATTTCGAAAAGCACTTCCCAGAAATGGGAAGTGCTTTTTTGTTTCAAGTAGATTCAAATCAACTTGAACCTTATAAGGCATTTTACAGTTATAAAGCATTGGCATCTTGCTGGTGCTTTTTTTGGCATTAACTTGATTTCACAAGTGGAAATCAGAAGAAATGAACTTGGAAAAAATAATCATAGGCGAACGTTCATAACTGTTAATCTGTATACTCGCTTTCTATTTCGAATGAATCAGTAATATAGGAAAACCGGGCACTAACTGCCTTCAGGATTCTTACCCATCTTTCAAATTATTAATCAACTTTGAAACGAACTATTGTTGGTGGTTTGAAAACCTCCTACTCGTCTTTGAAAATGAAGGCCTAAGGAAATCCGTTAAAAACATTGACGTACTAGTTCTCTCTCGTCAAAATAAGGAAGAAATGTTAATTAATACTTGAAAGATTGCCTAGGAGGTTTGTAATAGTGAAAAAAAGTTACATCTCGTTATTATCTATATTGTTGGTTATCATCCTACTTTTTAGTGGCTTTTACTTTTTGAAAGATAAAACTAGTGATCCGTCAACCGAAAAGGATGTAAAGGAAGTATCAGAAGAAAATCCAGACAAGACAATTACCTATGAAAACGGGGATTTTATTTACACCCCTGCTAATGAAGAGATTGCCTATGACAGTGGAGAAGAAGTTTTCTTTTATGAAAATTTGTTAAATCTTTTTCTTATTTCGGAAATATCGAACGAACAAGCTGAAGAACTTGCTGATGGAGTGGGCGGGAAGTTAGTTGGAAAAATGCAGGGTTCAATTAATATGCTTCAGATTCAAGTAGAAGAGGTGTCGTTAAAAGAACTCAATCACCTTGCAGATCGTTTGGAAAAAGATTCATTGGTGAAGTTTGCCGGTTCGTCAACACCATCATTTATTTCTGATTTAAATAGTAATGATGTAGTGACGGATTCAGAACAAGCTGATGAAGCCAATCCAGGCGGATACAATTGGTGGGCTGAAGCGATAAATGCTTATTCTGCCTGGGACTATATGGATGAAAATGAGGAAGAGTTTGAAGATGTCAAAGTTGTTGTGTTAGAAAGTGGTAAATTGGACGAAAAAGATGATTCCATAAACAAGAAGAAAGTTACCGTGATGCCTCCTGCCAATGTTAAAGGACGTATATACGAGAATAAACCGCATGCGAAATTAGTTACAAAAATTATAGCGGCCGAGAAGAATTCGGAAACAATACGTGGTGTTGCGGAACCGATTGCGGAGATTGATTTTATCAGCATGGGAAATGTGTCTCCTGATGAAATTCTTGGAGGAATTGAAGCGAGTAATAATGGAAGCAAGTCTGAAGCTGAAATTATTGGTCAACTAAAGACTATTATTGAAGATGATGATTTAGTGGTAATTAATAATTCATGGGGGAATCCCCCTGATAGTGAAACTAAATGGAATGAAGAGGAGAATTGGTTTAATAGGTTATCGGGATATGATGAATATTTAAAAGCAACAAAAGAATCAAATGATGAGATTTCAGAACAACTAATTATAGCTTTGGATGGATTGTTGCAATCTGGAAGAGATAATTTTTTAATTATACAGAGTGCAGGTAATGGGTATAGTCGCACAAAAAACGAGGTTTGGGATGAAGCTACCTCTCTGGAGGCAAAGTATACTGGGTTATATACGAATATTAATAAAGACACATATAAGGAAGTGTCTAAGCTGGTCGAAGCAGGATTGGATGAAATTCTGAACCACATTATTATTGTAGGAGGAGCTGAACAAACAAGCGGTAAAAATGCCTACCAATCACCGGACTGGGTTAGCTATGGAGCTGCGGTGGATATAGCTGCGCCTGCTAGTGACTTATTTATTGACAGGGATAAGGAGGTTGGAAGTTACAAATGCCCGCTGTTTTGTGGAACATCCTTTGCAGCGCCTATGGTATCTGGAGCAGCAGCACTGGCGTGGTCTTATAACCCTGAGATGAAGGCCGGGGAAATAAAGGAGCTTTTGCTGGATAGTGCCAAGGAGAAGGTAGTAGAAACGAAAGGCGATAAGGATTCATATCCAATGCTGGATATGACTGCATTTTTAAATGCGCACCCTTTTTATAATTCAATGATAGAAACCTATCGTACAGCTATTAATGAGCAATGGGGTCAGAGTGAATTAGTCCAGAAAGGTTTAGGTCCTTTAAATTATGACCTTCAATCTCTATCCTCTGATTATGGATATGAATTAAGGGACATAAATGGTAATGGAAAACTAGAATTAGTATTAGGTGTTTATCGAGAGGATGGAGAAGCGGAGATTCACGAGATATACACCTTACAAAACGAGAAGCCAATTAAGCTATTTGAAGTCGGTCTGCGAACTAATGTAAATATTTACAAGGATGGAACGATTAAAACATGTTCGTCTGTGCAGGTTGGGACAATCATTCAATGTACGTTTTATCAGTTGAATGATGATGGTACCCAGCAATGGCAGGCGGAGTTTGAAAAGAGTACGGGGGAAGATCCAGTATATAAAAGTTTAACAGATCCCGATGGGTTAATGGCAGAAGTAGGTATAGAGACAATTAATGAGAAATATAAGGAAAGCGATATAATTGGACATTCATTTATCCCATTTGTATTAAACAAAGAAGATGAAGGTGGAGAGTTAGCGGAAGTCAAAAAAAATCCAGAACTTAGCGATGATGAAATTGATTACATTATGAGAGAAAACTATCGCAAGTTAGAGATGTCTCTCAGTGGAGTATATATAAATAATCTGTTCGATACGTATTATAGTTTAGAAGATGGACAAAGGATCTGGGATACTGGAGTCAATCCTAACGATCCATTCTATAAAGATATATATGAGTTGTTATATCCGGAAGTGAAAGAGCTGGCTGTTCAAGAAGGAATGGAATTTCTAATTAACGAAGCATATTCAATCTTTTGGCAGCCAACTGCCCCTGGATCGTTTTATGGCCCTTCATACGATTTAGAAGTATTAACGAAAGACAGTGGAAAATTCAAAGTTAAACAAACAAAAGAAATTGGACCGCAGGATATAGGGGGAACTTCTTATGAAATCAAATATATTATTGATTTTGTAAAAGAAGATGATAAGTGGAAGTTTGCAGGAGCTGAAAAACAAGAATAAGGCTTAATTGGGGTTTATCTATACAATTCTCGAACCCCTCTTCTGGGAAGAGGGGTTTTATTTTTTTGTGAAAATTTGAGTCTCGATCTGATGATTCATGAGAGCAGGTCTTCTCGGCTTTTCGCTTTTCTATTATAAAAGACAGAATTGATTTAAAATGAATAACGCTATGTTATACTTTACGGTGAGCAAAAGTGATAAGGAGTGAATATATATGTTGACTGAAGTACAAGTTCGCGAATTACTCGGAGAGCTTCAAGATCCGTTTTTACATAGATCGCTGACAGAAACTGATGGCATCACATCGGTGAAAATCAAAGAAGAGAAAAATCATGTCAGTGTGAAATTGGCGATTGCCAAAGTGAATACACCAGAGCAAATGCAGTTGCAGATGAAAGTGGTTGAAATCTTGAAAGGTGCGGGAGTGGATTCTGTCGGAATTCGTTTTGAAGAGATGGCTCCGGAAGCGATGGCTAAATTCCGCGGAACGGCGAATGAATCCGAAGCACAGGATCTGTTGTCACCGCTGAATAAAGTCGAATTCATTTCGATTGCGAGCGGTAAGGGCGGAGTTGGTAAATCCACTGTGTCCGTCAACCTGTCAATCGCGCTGGCGCGTCTTGGCAAGAAGGTCGGATTAATCGATGCGGATATTTACGGGTTCAGTGTTCCTGATATGATGGGGATCGAAAAAACACCTGTAGTGCGTGGAGATACCATCATTCCAGTTGAACGTTTTGGCGTCAAAGTCATTTCAATGGGCTTCTTCGTTGAAGAGAACATGCCGGTTGTATGGCGCGGGCCAATGCTGGGCAAAGTGCTGGATCAATTCTTCCGCGATGTGGAGTGGGGCGATCTGGATTATCTTCTATTGGACTTGCCGCCAGGAACTGGAGATGTCGCGCTTGATATCCACCAGATGCTTCCGGCTTCCAAAGAGATTGTCGTAACGACTCCTCACCCGACAGCTGCTTTCGTAGCAGCAAGAGCGGGAGCGATGGCTTTGCAGACAGACCACGAAGTGCTGGGTGTTATTGAAAACATGTCGTGGTATGAAAGCAAAGAAACAGGCAAGAAGGAATACCTCTTCGGACAAGGCGGTGGACCAAAGCTTGCAGAAGAATTGCAGGTACCGTTGCTCGGACAGATTCCTCTTGGCCAGCCTGATTGGAATGAGGCGGATTTTGCACCGTCTGTTTATCTTGAAGATCATCCAACGGGCAAGCTCTATGGCGAGATTGCAGAGAGCATTCTGAAGCAATTTGCAGCAAAGAATCAATAATACGTGCCCGGAAACCTTTCACTGGTTTCCGGGTTTTTGATTGTGCCGAAACTTCGAACAGTTCCTGTGACTTCAAGCTTTGTTCACATCTCGGCAGTTTCGTTTATGGATTTTTAACCTTGTGATTGGTACAATCTTTAAAGAACTTCAAATAACGGAGGCATTAATGTGACTATACGAAATTGGGTAAAATTCTTTATAAATGCAATGCTGATAGGCGGTGTGATTACTGGAGTACTCGGATTATTCATCCGATGGAACGATGTATTCGCAGCGCCATTCGAAAATGGGGCTTGGGGCGAATTCATTGCCGGCTTTATCTGGTTGGTAGTTGTCGGGATGACAATGAGCCTGATTGCGCAAATGGGCTTTTTCGCTTATTTGACAATCCACCAATTCGGAATCAATATGTTCCGGACGCTGACCTTGTGGAACTGGGTTCAGTTGCTAATCATCGCCATAGTGATTTTTGATTTGATTGTCTTCCGCTTTATGCCGAATGCGGAAACAGCTGCACAGGGCTGGCTGTATGCGGGACTTCTGGCCATACTTATCGGGACGGGGGTAGTGACAGCCTACTTCAAAGCGAAGTGGACCACAAAGTCCACTTTCATATCCGCTTTGTTCTTTATGATTGCAGTAACCACACTGGAATGGCTTCCGGCATTGATGGTTCAAGCGGGAAATGCCGACAGCTGGGTTACCTTGCTGCTGTTCCCGTTCCTGGCTGTTAATGCATATCAGCTTTTGGTTCTGCCGAAATATAATGCCAAGTCTGATGAAGACCGGCAGAAACTTGAAGAGCGCCGTGCGGCCCGGAAAGAAAATGCCAAACCGGCTGTAAAAAAATCATAGAATTTTGAAACGCCTGCTGACGAAGCGGGCGCTTTTTTATTTGGGATTAAGTTTGGAACATGTGAGAAATCTTTGTGTGATTTTCAATTGTCTGGTGTCGAAGCGGGAAATGGAATTACAGAAGGGAAAACTGTTTTTTAAAAAACTTTTCTAAATCTGTTGACAGCGTTTTGAAGATGGTTTAGTATAGTAAAAGTCGCCGAGCAACAAAGCGGCAAACATGAACCTTGAAAACTGAACAGCAAAACGTCAACAATACCGCCGCGAATTTATTTGCGGCACAAACTACTGATCAGCTTCGGCAGATCAAAGCGAATCGTGCGTCTTCGGACGGCGATACGCCAGCAGTATTGAGC
>DATHVZ010000058.1:0-3874 GCA_035461005.1 Planococcus sp. (in: firmicutes)
AACTTATACTGAAGGCAACAGGATATGCGATGGCTTCGGCTATCGCATTTTTTTCGAAGGGATGGATTGTTATGATCACCTTAACGGGGAACGACTTGACGATCGAACGGATGCGGCGGATTTTATTCGAAGGGGAACAAATTGAATTGTGTTCCGAAGCGATGAAACGGGTGGATAACAGCCGTCGGTCGGTCGAGCGAATTGTGGCGGATCAGAAGTCGGTTTACGGCATCAACACAGGATTCGGCAAGTTCAGTGATGTCCACATTGCGGAAAGGGATGTCAACGATCTGCAATTGCATTTGATCCGATCGCATGCCTGCGGAATGGGCAAGCCGTTTTCGGAGACGGTATCCCGGGCGATGGTTCTGCTTCGGCTGAATGCTTTGCTGAAGGGCTTTTCAGGAATTACGCCCGCGCTTGCCGAACGGTTGGCGATGATGGTCAATGAACGAATTCACCCAGTCATTCCTGAGCAAGGATCGCTCGGAGCATCCGGGGACTTGGCGCCACTCTCTCACCTTGCGTTAGTGTTGATCGGTGAAGGGGAAGTCTGGCAGGGGAATGAACGCGTTTCAGCTGAAGGCGTTTGGTGGAAACTAGGATTGAAGCCCGTTCAGCTGGCCGCTAAAGAAGGATTGGCGCTGATCAACGGAACCCAGACCATGACGGCACAGGGCGTCGTTACTTATATTGAAGCGGAGACGCTTGCGCTTCAAAGTGAGTGGATTTCAGCAATGACTTTTGAATCGCTATTCGGCATTATCGATGCGTTTCATCCGGCTATCCACGAAGCGCGTGGTTTCAAAGAACAGATGGCGGTTGCAGAACGCATGCGATGGTGGCTCGAAGACAGTGGATTGACATCTGTGCAGGGCGGGTTCCGCGTTCAGGACGCCTATTCGCTGCGCTGCATCCCGCAAGTTCATGGGGCCACGTGGCAGGTGCTGCAGTATGTGAAAGAAAAACTGGAGATTGAAATGAATGCGGCGACAGACAATCCGCTGATTTTCGAAGATGGGGAAGTGGTGATCTCAGGAGGCAATTTCCACGGCCAGCCGATCGCTTTCGCCATGGACTTC
This sequence comes from Planococcus sp. (in: firmicutes), assembly GCA_035461005.1. Taxonomy (GTDB): domain Bacteria; phylum Bacillota; class Bacilli; order Bacillales_A; family Planococcaceae; genus Planococcus. The sequence goes on from DATHVZ010000058.1 coordinate 1,083, forward strand.
CTGAAAGTCGGCATGGCAGAACTGGCCAATATTTCCGAGCGCCGCATTGAACGTCTGGTCAATCCTGCGCTCAATGAAGGCTTGCCACCGTTTCTCAGTCCACAACCTGGCCTGCAGTCCGGCGCGATGATTTTGCAATATGCTGCGGCAAGTTTGGTATCGGAGAATAAAACTTTGGCTCATCCCGCTTCGGTCGATTCGATTCCATCTTCGGCAAACCAGGAAGACCATGTCAGCATGGGAACCATCGCTGCGCGCCATGCGAGAGACATTGTGGCAAATGCAAGAAACGTCCTCGCCATTGAAGCTTTTTGCGCGGCTCAGGCGGCAGAATATCGGGGCGTGAACAAAATGTCTTCGAGAACGAAGAAACGCTGGGATTCCATCCGGAAAGTTGCCGGACCCATCGATGAAGACCGCGTCTTCAGCCCGGATATTGAACGCATTTCTGCACTGTTGTTGGCTGAAGCAAAGCACGGCATCCAAAGTAAAGTTTTGAACTGAATCAAGGGAGAAATAGGAAAAGCCATGAATCGGGATTCATGGCTTTTAAGAATTTATAGAGGTTTTAAAACAGCTTCAGTTTTTCCACGCGCTGAATGGCTTCGACAATCCGCGCTTCGTCAACAAGCAATCCGACGCGGATATACCCTTCGCCGCCTTCGCCGAACCCACTGCCTGCAGCCACGGAAATATCCGCTTTTTCGAGCAGTAGGTCGACAAATTCAAGGCTTGTAAACCCTGACGGTACGGGGAGCCACGCAAAGAACGAGCCTTTGGGTGCATCGATCTTCCAGCCGATTCGTTCGCATTCTCTTTTCAATACGTCGCGCCGTTTTTCATAAAGGTCGACTAGCTCATCGACACATTTCTGATCTCCCAGCAATGCCTCCGTTGCAGCCAGCTGAAGAGCAGGGGACAACCCGGCAAATAGATGATCCTGTATTAAATTTAACGCTTCGATCATTTTGGAGTGGCCAACCGCAAAGCCGATCCGCCAGCCGGCCATGTTATACGTTTTGGAGAACGTATACATTTCGACTCCGACTTCTTTGGCGCCTTCGGATTTCAGGAAACTTGGCGGCTTCACGCCATCAAATCCGACAGCCCCGTAGGCAAAATCATGGACCACGGCAATGTCATTCTCTTTTGCAAACTTGACGGTTTCATCAAAAAACTGCTGCGTCGCGACAGCTCCGGTCGGGTTGTTCGGATAGTTCAAGTACATCAGTTTGGTTCGTTTTTTAACGTCTTCGGAAACTTGGTTGTAGTCGGGCAAAAAGCCGTTTTCCGCAGTTAAACTCATCGTTTCAAACTCGGCTCCAGCGAGTGGCGCACCGGATAAATAATCCGGATAGCCGGGGTCAGGCAAAAGCATCAGGTCGCCCGGATTCATAAAAGCAAGCGGCAACTCAACGAGCCCGACTTTCGTGCCGGCAAGTAAAGCAACTTCCAGATCGGGATCGATCTCGACGCCGTATTCGCGTTTATAAAATTCCACTGCGGCCTGGCGCATTTCTGAAATGCCCCGGAAAGGAGAATACCGGTGATTTTTGGGATCTGCGACGGCTTTCTGCATCGCTTGGACAATATGGGCGGGCGTCGGCTGGTCTGGATTGCCTTGCCCGAGATTGATGACATCGCGGCCTTCGGACATGGCCTGGCTCGTACGGGCCACAAGAGAAGCGAAAAATTGAGTGGGCAATTGCTGTAAGCGGTTTGAGAATTCCATAGTCGACTCCTTTAATTTTTTAAATTATTGCGCATCTACTCCAAATCTTATAGAGTTTAAAGTAACTTGTCTACTGGAGGCGGAATTGATGAAAATTGCATGTGTGCAAATGGATATTGAATTCGGGAAACCCGATGTGAATTTCCAACGGGTTGCAAAATATTTGGCGGAAGCGGCTGAAAACGGAGCGGATACGATTGTGCTGCCGGAGATGTGGAATACAGGATATGCGCTGACTGAGCTGGATGAACTTGCGGACAGCAATGGGCGGACCCTCGAATTTCTAAAGGGTTTCGCAAAAGAACATGGGGTCAATATTGTCGGGGGATCGGTCTCGACGAAAAAAGAAGACGGCTTTTACAACACGATGTACGTGGTGAACCGTGAAGGCGAATTGGTCAACGAGTATGACAAAGCCCACCGATTCGGCTTGATGGACGAGCACATCCATTTGGAAGAAGGACAGTCACTCGGGACATTCACGCTGGAAGATACGGTTTGCGGAGGCGTCATTTGTTACGACATCCGTTTTCCTGAATGGATCCGTGCGCAGGCACTGAACGGAGCCAAACTGATTTTTGTTCCTGCCGAATGGCCGGCCGCGCGAATCGATCATTGGCGGGTGCTGCTGCAAGCAAGAGCCATCGAGAATCAGTGCTTCATCGTTGCGTCCAACCGGGTGGGAAGCGATCCGAATAATGAGTTTGGCGGGAGTTCCATGATCATCGCGCCATGGGGGGAAATTCGTATGGATATGAAAATGGAAGAAGGCATCGGCTATGCTGAGCTGGACCTGGCTGAAGTGGAAGAAGTGAGAAAACGGATTCCAGTGTTCGAGGATCGCCGTGTCAACATGTACAAAAAGTTCGAAAAATGATTTGACACTCTTGTTGAATGAATGTAAGATAGCAAACAATCACATATGATACTTATCAAGAGAGACCGAGGGAAAAGGCCCTGTGACGTCCGGCAACCCCCTGATTCAGGGAAGGTGCCAAATCCTTCAAGGCTGAAAAGTCTTGATAGATAAGTCGGAAAATTAATTTTCGATGCCTCTTTC
>DATHVZ010000059.1:0-5504 GCA_035461005.1 Planococcus sp. (in: firmicutes)
AAGCGGCGTCGTGCGGTACGTATAGAAAAGGAATTTATGGCATTGCGCCAACGCGTGCGGATGCGAATAAATCGCTTCAAACGAGTCAGCTTCCAGATTGTCCGGATGCACCAGCATATGCTGTTCGATCGAAGACAGAACTTCAGCCGTCACATACAATTGCGCTTCATGGAACAAATAATCGATCCCTTTCACCACGATCCCTGAGTGCATAGAAGCAGTGGCGGAAAGCCGCGTGGATTACGCGGTGGTGCCGCTGGAAAATGCATTGGAAGGTTCGGTGCCGCTGACGATCGATTATTTGTTCCATGAAGCGCAATTGTATGTAACGGCTGAAGTGTTGTCTTCGATCGAACAGCATATGCTGGTGCATCCGGACAATCTGGAAGCTGACTCGTTTGAAGCGATTTATTCGCATCCGCACGCGTTGGCGCAATGCCATAAATTCCTTTTCTATACGTACCGCACGACGCCGCTTGAACAGTACAGTTCGACTGCAGCTGCGGCTAAAATGGTATCGGAATTGCCGGAACGTAATATTGCCGCCATTGGCAATGAATTTTCTGCAAAAAAATACGGTCTGGAAATCCTTTACCGGGATATCCATGATTTTCATTTCAATCATACCCGCTTTTTTGTGCTTTCCAAGACGAATCATAAGCTGAAGAATGCGGGCCATGATGACCAAGTCAAAACCACGCTGATGATTTCACCACCGAAAGACGATCGCTCTGGTGTGCTGCATCAGGTGCTGTCGGTTTTTGCCTGGCGCCAGCTGAATTTGAGCAAAATCGAATCGCGTCCATTGAAAACCGGACTCGGTGATTATTTCTTCATCGTGGATGTGGTCGAAGACGAAAACGCCGCGATGATGAAAGGCGCATTCGAAGAACTCAAAGCACTGGGCTGCGAGGTCAAAACACTCGGATCATACTATACGTATAAATAAGAAAAGCGAAAGCGCCTGTTCAGCCGCGACTCGAGAAAAGTGAAAGTGCCTGCTCAGCTCTGACAGGCATAAGACGGTCCAAGGGAGTGGCGGTTTATGCCACGTAGTTGGGCTGGATTATGTCCCGAAGAGCTAGGCACTGAAAGCTGGACCAGCGCTGGAGTCTGGACAATAAACGAAAGGACCCGATCCGTATGGATTGGGTCCTTTTTCTCGTTTGGAATATCTAATGACTATATCTAGAACAAAAAAAGACCCATTCCAACCGAAAAAGGTCTTTTCGTTCTATGGTTTAATTGGAATAATGATGCTTGTCGAGCCCTTTTTCGATAATGGTCCAGACGAGAAAGATGAAGATGGTTGAAGCGGTGATGATCAATGTGGCATTGTAGACAAACTGGAAATCCAGCCCTCTGACGGTCATTTGATTGATGCCGGCTTGATTTAAAACAGCCCGTTGGATATGAGGGAATTGCATGAGAAATGACAGGAACATTAATCCGATCGCGGTACCGCTCAGCAGTGACAAGAAAAACTTATGCATCCGTCAAGCACCTCCTGAGTCTATTGTACCCGATAGAATTGGGGATAGGCTCAATTTACGGAATGTTCATCCATATTTATCATTTGCGCAATAAAATTTACAAAATATACGCTGTTTTTGGTGAAAATACGACTCAGCAGATGCTAATCATTGTCCTGCAGCAAAAATCCGTGGAGGCGCATGGCTTCCATTGCGTGATCGAGTTGTGCTGAGTTCGGTGCTGTGATGGTATGGAGATGGGTGCCATCGGTCAGTTCGAGCAGATAGCTGGCACCGGTATCGCGCACCCGTTTTAAAAATTCATCCACTTGTTTTTCAGTCGACACGTGAATACCTGCCGTCAGTTCCCCATATACCGGATGCTCAATCGAAACGTCCTTGACCGTGACCCCGGCCCGCACGAGAATTTTCAGTTCCAGTTCCGTATCTTCCGGCCGATGCTTGCAGGCGATCTGGCGGGTCGCTTCTGCGGTTGCCCGGCTGTTGAGGAACAGATAGCCTTGGCTGGTGGCGATGATCGGTTCGCCCTTCGCTTTCAGCAGCGTCATGTCGCCGACGATCACTTGCCGGGAAACGTTGGCGAATGCGGCAAGCTCGCTGCCGGTCAGCGGCTGTTCGGCGTTTTTCAATTTTTCCAGCAGGATGCCCCGCCGTTGTTCACCTAAAAGTTTTTTCATCGAATTCCCCATTTGCTGGATAGTTGATTTCATTTTAACATGAATGCACACTGCGGGCTTTGTCCATGTTGTTTTTTTCGTCTAATGCGAACAAATATGCTATAATCAATGAGTTGAATTGAAGGGGAGACTTACATGTACGATTACATAAAAGGGACGGTCACACGCGTGACGCCGGAATACTTAGTAGTGGAACAACAAGGGATCGGCTGGCAGATTTTTGCCCCGAATCCGTATTCATTCGGCACGGAGGAATTGCAGGTCTTTCTTCACCACCATGTGCGAGAAGACGCGCAGCTGTTGTTCGGATTTCCGTCACTTGAGCAGCGGGAGCTTTTCCGCAAATTGATCTCGGTTTCGGGCATCGGGCCTAAAGGCGCTTTGGCGATTCTTGCAAGCGGCCAGCCGCAGCACGTCATCGAAGCGATCGAACGGGAAGACGAAGGCTATTTGGTGAAATTCCCTGGAGTCGGCAAGAAGACGGCCCGGCAGATGATTTTGGATTTGAAAGGCAAATTGACCGAGTTTTTCGGAGAGCCGTTCGAATCGCAAGAGACGCATACGCTTCTAGGGGCGGACGATCTGGAGCTGGAAGAAGCGATGCTGGCTCTTGGCGCACTCGGCTATTCGGAACGTGAGATCAACAAAGTGAAACCGAAATTGAAAGATCTGGATCTGGATACGGAAGGATTCATGAAAAAAGCGTTGCAGCTTCTATTGAAACAAAACTGAGAAAAAGGAGGCGACTCACATGGAAGAACGCGTGATCGCGAGCGAGATTTCGGAGTTTGATGAGCGGTTTGAACAATCGCTGCGCCCGCAATTGCTGTCGCAGTATATCGGCCAAAGCAAAGTAAAGCACAATCTCGAAATCTTCATCCAGGCCGCGCGGATGCGTGAGGAAAGCTTGGACCATGTCTTGCTGTATGGGCCTCCTGGACTCGGGAAAACCACATTGGCGGCGGTCATCGCCAATGAAATGGAAGTCGGTGTTAAAATGACGAGCGGACCGGCGATCGAACGGCCGGGGGATCTGGCGGCAATCGTTAGTTCGCTGCAGCCCGGAGATGTATTGTTCATCGATGAAATCCATCGGCTGAACCGCTCGATCGAAGAAGTGCTGTACCCTGCGATGGAGGATTTCTGCCTGGACATCGTGGTCGGCAAAGGACCGACTGCGCGTTCCGTCCGGCTGGATCTGCCGCCATTCACGTTAATTGGTGCGACGACGCGTGCAGGTGCCTTATCTGCGCCGCTCAGAGACCGCTTCGGGGTGCACACCAGACTGGATTACTATGATACCGAAGCGTTGACGGAAATCGTCATCCGCAGTTCAAAATTGTTTGAAGCGGATATCCACCCGCTTGCGGCAGTTGAAATCGCGCGCCGGTCACGGGGAACCCCGAGGATCGCCAACCGTTTACTGAAACGTGTGCGTGATTATGCACAAGTGCGCGGCACGGGATCCATCACAATGGATATGGCCGAGCAGGCGCTTGAAATGCTGCAAGTGGATCCGCTTGGGCTGGATCATATCGATCACAAGTTGCTGATGGGCATGATCAACCGTTTCCGCGGAGGCCCTGTCGGATTGGACACGATTGCTGCAAGCATTGGGGAAGAGTCGACGACGATTGAAGATGTTTATGAACCGTATTTGCTGCAGATCGGATTTATTCAACGCACACCGAGAGGCCGGACAGTCACCCAATCCGCCTACGAACACTTTAAAATGGAGATGCCTGAATGACACATATCACAAAAGAAAACCACACTTTAAATGTAAATGATTTTGATTTTGAACTGCCGGAAGAGTTGATTGCCCAAACGCCTTTGCTCGACCGGACATCAAGCCGGCTGCTGGTCATGGATAAATCGACCGGAGCGATCACCCATCGCCATTTCCGTGACATTGTCGAACACCTTCACGAAGGTGACATGCTCGTTTTGAACGACACGCGCGTTCTTCCGGCACGCCTCATGGGCGTCAAAGAAGATACGGGTGCCAATATTGAAGTGTTGTTGCTGAAGCAAATTGAAGACGATGTCTGGGAAACACTGGTGAAACCTGCCAAAAAAGTCAAAGTCGGAACGGTTGTTTCGTTCGGTGAAGGGTTGCTGCGTGCGGAGTGCACAGGCATACTGGACCATGGCGGACGCCACTTCAAAATGATTTACGATGGTATTTTTTACGAAATTTTGGATCAGCTTGGTGAGATGCCGCTGCCTCCTTATATTCGTGAAAAACTGGAAGACCAGGACCGCTATCAAACTGTTTTTGCCAAAGAGCGGGGCAGTGCTGCGGCTCCGACAGCCGGGTTGCATTTTACGGACCAATTGCTCGATGAAATTCGTGCAAAAGGGGTGAAGGTCGCCTTTATTACCCTTCACGTCGGACTCGGCACCTTCCGTCCGGTGTCGGTCGATTCGATCGAAGACCATGAAATGCACGCCGAGTTTTATCGGATTTCAAAAGAAACGGCTGACAGCATCAATGAAACGAAGAAATCAGGTGGACGTGTGGTGTCAGTCGGCACCACGTCGACGCGTACGCTGGAGTCGGTGGCCAAAAAATTTGGTGGCGAATTGCAGGAAGACAGCGGCTGGACGGATATTTTCATTTTTCCGGGCTTCAAGTTCAAAGCGATTGATGCATTGATCACCAATTTCCATTTGCCGAAATCGACGTTGGTCATGCTGGTCAGTGCGCTGTCCAGTCGAGATCATATATTGAATGCTTATAACGAAGCAGTGAATGAACGCTACCGTTTTTTCAGTTTTGGAGATGCGATGTTCATCGAACCACAGAAAAAGGAGACTCATAATGACCTCAGCAGTAACTTATGAACATATTAAAACATGTAAACAAACAGGCGCACGCTTGGGAATCGTCCATACGCCGCACGGCTCGTTCGACACACCGGCATTTATGCCGGTTGGAACGCAAGCGACGGTAAAAACGATGAGTCCGGAAGAACTGAAAGCGATGAATGCGGGCATCATCCTTAGCAACACGTATCACCTATGGCTGCGCCCCGGCAATGACGTCATCAAAGAAGCGGGCGGCCTTCATAAATTCATGAACTGGGACCGGCCGATTCTGACGGATTCCGGCGGCTTCCAAGTGTTTTCGTTAAGCGAGTTCCGCAACATCAAAGAAGAAGGCGTCCATTTCCGCAATCATATAAACGGCGATAAATTGTTCTTGAGCCCAGAAAAGGCCATGCATATTCAAAACGACCTCGGTTCGGATATCATGATGGCGTTTGACGAGTGTCCGCCCTTTCCGGCCACTCATGAATACATGAAGTCAAGCGTGGAACGCACTTCGCGC
>DATHVZ010000060.1:0-8931 GCA_035461005.1 Planococcus sp. (in: firmicutes)
GCCGGAGGGGCTGGAGCTTCTCGAGAAAGGGCTGTCGCCGGATGAAGTCATCGCGAAATTGATCGCTGACGATCCCGGTCGCAACCTGCGCCAGGTGGCTGTCATCAATGCGCAAGGTGAGGCCAGCGCGTTTACCGGGGAGGAATGCTTCGATTGGGCCGGCCATAAAATCGGCAAGAATCATTCGTGCCAGGGCAACATCCTCGTCAGTGAAGAAACGGTAACGGCCATGAGCAATACGTTCGAGCAATCGACAGGGCCACTCGCGGAACGCCTGATCAAAGCATTGGCTTCGGCCCAGCATGCCGGCGGAGACAGCCGGGGCAAGCAGTCCGCAGCGGTATATGTTCTGCAGGAAGGCGCGGGCTATGGCGGTTATAATGACGTCAAAGTGGATCTGCGGGTCGACGACCATCCCGAGCCGATCGAGGAATTAGTGCGCCTGTATGAGCTTCATAAAGTTTTCGGGGAAAGCACCGATGAACAGCGTGAGATCGAAGGCGAACTTTTCGAAGAAATCAAAGGCCATCTCGTACGCCACGGCCTTTTGGATTCGACCAGCCACGCCGGCTACAATGATACCGTGAAGAATGCAATGAAAACGTTCACCTTGCGTGAGAACTTCGATGACCGCTGGACCGAAGAGCGGCTGATCGATGAAGTCGTATTGGACCATTTGCGGAAGGAATAAAATCAGTGAGGGGAAACCGGTTGGCCTGGGGCTGACCGTTTTTTTGGTTGGGAATAAAAATGGGTTAGTTGACTGGAAATATTATCTATATTTTTTATGGTCAGTTACGCGGGGGGCGGCTTGAATGCTCTGAGGTGCGGGTTGAACGGGTTGGGGTGCGGGTAAAACAGTTTGGGGTGCGGTTAGAACCAAATGAGGTGCGGTTAGACGCGATCGAGGTGCGGTGGAAGTAAAATTCGCTCTTATTTGAGTGTTGTTAAATTATTTTGTTAAATATTTCAAACATATTACTCCCCAGTTGCGCGATTTCACGATTTAGTTTCGCATAGAAAAAATCACCCAAATATTCCCGCCAGTTTCACGCCACATACCGACTCTCTCTCGAATCTGGCCCCTAATCCAAGCCCTGTCCAAAATCCCCCACAAAAATAGGAGCCCTCCAACCGGAGGGCTCCATCCATCTATCATTTGAACTTAAGCTCTATTTCATTTCTTTTCTTCTGAACTTCGCCGTCACTTCATAGACGATTGGCACGATGACCAATGTCAGCAGCGTTGAGCTTGTCAGGCCGCCGATTACGGTGATGCCGAGGCCTTTCGAAATCAGGCCGCCGCCTTCCGCGCCAATGGCAAGCGGAATCAATGCACCGATTGTCGCAAGCGCGGTCATCAGGATCGGACGCAATCGGGTGACGCCGCCTTCGATCAACGCTTCACGCGTCGTCAGTCCGGCCTTTTCCATATGGATGACGCGGTCGATCAACACGATTGCGTTGGTTACCACGATGCCGATCAGCATCAGCACTCCGATTAAAGCGGATACGCTGAGCGGTTCACCGGCAATCCATAGGGCCACCAGTACACCGATTACCGTAAACGGCAACGAGAACAGGATGGAGAATGGTGCCAATGCGCCGCCGAATGTCACGACGAGCACAAAGTAGACGATGGCGATTGCAGCAAGCATCGCAAGTCCGAGCTGTGTGAACGATTCGTTGATTTGTTCAGTGACACCGCCGTGGTCGATGGAAACGCCGGCCGGCAGGTCGATGTCTTCAATTTGTTCGTCAATTTCCGCAGTGATTTCCGCCGCGTTATTGCCGATCACTTCGGCGCTCAGCGACGCATACATCTGGCCGTCGCGGCGGCTAATCGTGTCGGATGCTTTGCCTTCGACAACTTCCATGACATCGCCGATTTCAACCGTTGTGCCAAGTGCCGTCGGAACCTGCACGCTTGTCACGTCATCGATTCCGCTGTAGTCGGTTTGTTCCGTTTCGATATAAACATTGATGTCCTGGCCGTCATTTTTCACGGTTGTCAGAACCGGCGCTTCACCGGCACTGCGCAGCGCCATGCCAATTTGAGCGGCAGTCAGGCCATTCTGTGCCAATAATTCCTGATCGGCCACCAATGTGAACTCATCATATGCTTCGGAAAGACTTGATTCGGTGTTTTCCAAACCTTCGTGATCCTCCAGCAGGGGCTGGATATCATCGATGGCTGTTTGGATGTCTTCGATATTATCACCGTAGACGAACAACTCGAACCCGCTGGCACCCATGGCTGCGAAATTCATGTTATTCCATTCGCCTGCATCCGTCAGACCATTCAGTTCCTCGATCAATTTTGCGGGTTCATCCGAGAAATCCTCAAAATCATCCTCATAGGCGACAAAGAACAATGCGGAATTATCGCCTCCGCCTCCGCCCATTGCGGCCATCGGATTTTCTCCGCCGAGCGAGAATTGATAAGTCGTAACGCCTTCACGGCCGTCGATCAAGCCCTCTGCGTCCGCCGCGATTGCCTCGACGGCTTCACGGGTTTGGCCCGGATCCGGCGAATACGTCGCCATGACCATATTCTGTTCTTCTTCCGGCAGGAAGCTGACACCGATTACCGGGACAATGAATAAACTTGCCGCCAGTAAAACGACAGCCCCACCGAACGTGACGATCTTGTGGTTCAACGTCCATTCCAGCACGCGTTTATAGCCTGACGCCAATTTGCCCGGTTTGTGTTCCTCGGTTTTATTGGTGGACAGGTTCTGCAATTGCTTGCCGTACATCGAATGCGCCATCATGGGAACAATGGTGATTGCGACGAGCAGGGAAGCGGACAGTGCAAATACGATTGCCAATGCGAATGGCAGGAACAATTCGCCGATCTGGCCGCTGACAAGTGCCAGCGGCAGGAACACGGCAATCGTCACGATTGTCGACGAGAAGATCGGCAGGAACATTTCGCTGGTTGCCGAGCGGATCAATTCCTTGCCGCGCAGTTTTTCGCCTGGCAATGCCATGCGGCGGTAAATATTTTCGATAACGACGATCGAGTCATCGATGACCCGGCCGATTGCCACGGTCAACGCGCCGAGCGTCATGATGTTCAAGGTGATGCCCATCTGGTTCAGCAGGAAAATCGCCATCAATAACGACAGCGGAATCGAGATGATCGAGATGAACGTCGTTTTGAAACTGCGCAGGAACAACAGAATAATAATCACTGCGAACAGGATACCAAACAGCGCTTTGCTGAGCATCGTTTCAACCGACTTCTCAATCGGCTCTCCCTGATCGAATGTGGTGTCCACCGTCACAGCGAATTCGTCTTCAACTGCTGCCGCGATGTCCTTGACGTCATTGACGACGTCCACGGTATTGGCATCCGGCGATTTGACGATCTGGATGCCGATCGATTCGGATCCGTTTGTGCGGGAAATCGATTCCGCTTCACTGACCACTTCGATATCCGCCAGTTCACTTAACGCTATTGTCGGAACACCGGCAGCTGCCGGTGTTTGCGGAGCAATTGGCGTTTCAGGAGGCGCAGCCGGTGTCTCGCCCGGTGCACCAGGTGTTGCCGGAGCTTCCCCCGGAGCATCTGGAGTTGCCCCTGGCATACCTTCACCAGGAGTCCCCGCCTCTTGCGGAATAGCCGGGATCTGCAGGTTGCGCAGGTCATCGACTGTTGTGATATTGCCATCAATGACGAGGTTTTTCACTTCGCCGTCAAACTCAGTCAAGCCGAGCGGGAACGACAGGTTGGATCCCTGGATCAATTGCTGGACCGTTTCTTCTGTCAGCCCGTATTGCGCCATCTGTTCTTCATTGAAATCCATCGTCACTTTCTGGATGCGCTGACCGGAAATTTGCGCGTCGGACAATCCGTCAACGCCTTCCAGCTGCGGCAGCACATCTCCTTCAACGACAGCCGTCAATTCTTCCAAAGAGCGGTCCGGGTCGGAAATGCTCAGAGTCAGGACCGGAAATGCATCGATGCTGACACGGGATACAGTCGGCTCCTCGGCATTTTCGGGAATATCAATTTGCGACAGGGCATCTTCCAATTCGCGCACCGCTTCGTCCATGTCCACTTCGAAATCATATTGGACCTGGATAATCGAGGCATTTGCCATCGATGTCGATGTCGTCAATTCGACGCCGTTCATATTCTGGATGCGCTGTTCGAATGGAATCGTGATTTCATCCATCACTTCATCCGGTGCAGCACCCGGGTAGACAGTCATAACCGTCGCAGCCGGCAATGTAATGCTCGGAATCGACTCCTGTTTCATCGTCAATCCCGCGTAAAGTCCAGCCACAACGACCATTAGGGTCAAGATCCAGACGGCGAACTTATTTTTTAATGAAAAATCGATAATCTTCTTCAACTGTGACACTCCTCAACGATGATTCTTCAATAGAAGAACTTCTTTTTCAATTTGTTTTTCCTGCATCAGGTATTCGGCAAGCGCATCGACCAGAAAGTCGCGCGGCTCATCCTGCTGCAATTCCTGGCGCAATAAATCAAGCGACGCCAACAGACGGGTTGTGTTTTTCGAATACAGCTTGATCTTCGTTTCCATATCACCGAAAAGGCTGTCGAGGGATAAACGGCCTTCCTCTTCTTCGGCTGTGAAAATCGCTTCCATCGTGTCCAGCTGCATCGTGATCGCTTCAACAGACGACGCAATAAAGCGGCTCAATTTGTCGATGGACACTTGGCGGTTTTCCAGGATGATGGTGACCATATACTCTTTCAGGATGCCTTCGACAACAATCGTCAAATCCTCCAAAAAAGGTTCGATAGCTGGTCCGAAAGCTTCCATCAGACTTCTCCTGTGGAATTTGATGGAGGAGCTGCGCATTTCCTGCATCAACGAAGTCAGCTGTTCGTTTCCTTCTGTCGGCATATCCTTGAACACCATGATGAAGAAATCGCGGTCCGCAAGAACACTTTCCAGCTCGAAAGCCAATTTCTTTGCGAAGGCTTCTTTCGGAGCAAGATCTTCTGAAATGTCGAAACGTTCCATACCTGCCAGCGTTTCGGACTGGTAGCGCTTCAATATGCCCACCAGCAGGCTCTCTTTGGAATCGTAATGCTTATAGAACGCCCCTTTGGAAATATCGACGGCATGGGCAACTTCCTGAACCGATGTCTGGTGAAAACCTTTCAGGGAAAACAGGTGGACTGCGGCATTCATCAACTCTTGCTTTTTATCCATTGGACTCCTCCTTGTAACTATGTGGTCACGAAAAGTGACTGACTGGTCATTATATAAATGATAGGGATTCCGGACAGCAAAGTCAATTTGATTGGCATCGGAAATTAAGGAGAAATTGTGACCGGAGCAAACTCAGGAGAGTTCCCGGGTTCGGATGCCTTTAATTTCCCGGGAAATACTTCAGAACTTCTACAGGATGCTAATGGCGTAAAGAATTGCAGGTTTTTCTTTTGACAGAAAAAAACGATTTTTCAGATAGATTTTCAGCGTAATGGGATTTTTCTGGCCAATCAAACAATTTGTATACGTTAACCAAATGCGCTGTTCGGCAAGTGGCTTGCAGAAGGGGCTTGTACTATTCTGGTCTTACCCGGGAATAAACGAACGTTCAGAAGGAATAAGGAATGGAAGACTTTAATGAAGTGGAACAACGATATGCGCCGATGATTTCCGCGCTGATCCGCAAATTGCATATTTACCGTGATTATGAAGTTTACCGCCAGGTCGGAAAAGTCGCCCTTTGGCAGGCGTGGTCACGTTTTGATGGAGACAAAGGGGATTTTACGCCTTTCGCTTTCCGGACGGTGCACGGGGCGATGCTTGATGAATTGGCCCGAGAAGGCAGATACGCGAAGTTGTTTCTTCTGTCAGAAGGGGAGCATTTTGAGGACTTGGAAATGCCGGTGCAAGACGAAAAGCTGCCGGACTGGATCAGAGGCGTGCCATTGAGGGAAACAGAAAAGAAGCTGCTGAATGAATTATTTGTGGAAGACAAAGGCATCAAACAGCTCGCGGGGCTTTATGGCCTTTCGGTCGCTGGCATGAAAAAGAGGAGGGCAAGGCTGCTGGAGAAAATAAAAGAGAGTGATTCCTTCCGGAACCGTGACTGAACTGTTGTCTATTTATTTTTACGGAAAAAAGTTTTACGGCTATCAATTTCCTGTATAATAAATTCCGCATAAGCAGTTTGGAAAGCAGGTGCTGAAATTGTTTCAAATGATGACCGGCATGATCAATAATATATTTTTTATCATTTTCCCAATTGTGCTGTATCAGATGCTTGCCGGAGCAGGAAAGCGCAATTTCTTTGTCAATTATCGGGTTACGATGACAATCCTTTTTTCAATATCCATCGTTCTTTGCATGTTATTTCCCTATCAATTCCTGACAGATGAATATATATTCGATTTGCGGCAGGTGCCGATGATTGTCGGGGCACTATACGGCGGACCCGTAATATCAGCCGTGCTGTTTCTGGTTTCAGCGGTCGCCCGGATTTGGATCGGCGGAGACGGCATGTACATTGCCATCCTTAACCAATTTGTCATTGCTGCCGGAGTGCCGTTTCTGCGTCCAGCCTATATGCGAATGGAACGGACCATGAAAGTCGTAACAGTTTTTGTCATTTCCATCCTGTCCCTCTTATTTAATATGTTTGTCGGCTTTCTTTTGTTTGGCGATCCGATTCACGACATCATCGGGATTTGGCTCATGCTTATGCTGAACCAGGGAATGATGATCGTGCTGACGGCCTTGCTGATCGAACATATTGTGCGGCAGGAGCTTTTGCTCAACACATTGATGAAGCATGAAAAGCTGGAAAGCGTCAGCCATTTTGCGGCAGCTGTTTCCCATGAACTGCGGAATCCGCTCCAGAGCATCAAAGGCTTTATTCAGCTCATGCAGATGTATGATTACAGCCGTGAAAAACAGCTCGAGTTCCACGAAACAATCCTGAACGAAATCAAATCGGCTGAAAGCCTGATTGATGATTACCTGATTTACGCCAAGCCGGTTTACGGCGAGCTGGACCGCATTTCGGTGAACGAAGAAGTGAGAGGTGTGCTGAAAGTTCTTGGCCCTTATGCAAACAGCAAGGATGTGGAGCTCTTTTGCCATGAAGGACAAGAAACTGCCAGCATCAGAGGCGACCGGCAGAAATTCCGCCAGGCGATGGTCAATATCATCCGCAATGGCGTGGAGGCGATGCCGGACGGCGGTGAACTGGTCGTGCGGGTAAAAGCACAGCCCGCCAAAGTGACCGTCGAAGTGGCGGATAAAGGGGTCGGCATGACAAAAGAGGAAGTCGAGCGCCTCGGGGAACCTTATTTTTCGAATAAGATAAAAGGAACGGGCCTTGGCATGATGGTCACCTATAGTGTCATCCACCAGATGAAAGGCTCCATCATCGTCAATTCTGAAAAAGGCTCAGGCACAGTCTTCAAACTGGTCTTCCCAAGGCTGGATTAGAAAGTTGGATAAACAAATAAAACCGGCGCAGAAGGAGCATGGCTCCTTCTGCGCCGGTTTTTTCAATTCAAGACACTCAGTTATTTACCTTTTCATTCAAAACCTTAAGAAACGGCAATACTGCTTGCTCTTTCAGTTTGGCTTCGAACATGATGTCTGCATCGGTTCCTCCGAGCAGCAGCAGCAGTTGCTCAAAATCTTTTTCCGACACCAACTCGTGATGGCGAAGGTCGGTGAAACCTTCCTTGCCGGTGCTGATGTGGATTTTCGGTGTGCCATAGCCTTCCCAGGTGGCCAGGACTTCTGCGAAATCGACAGCGGTTCCGTCATTATTGCAATTGTGGTGGTGGATATCGAAACAAATTGGCGCGCCGCACATTTCGTGGACATCCAAAACATCACGTATCGTAAAGGTTTTATCGTCGTTTTCAAGGCGAACCCGCTTGCGGACCGCTTCAGGCAGTTTCAGGTATATATCCGCAAACTGCCGCTTGGCTGTTTCTTTATCGCCATAGGCGCCGCCGGTATGGATGATGATGTCGTTGCCGCCCATCAGCCCAATCAGCTTTTCATGGTAAACAAGATCCTCGATCGCTTTTTCGACCACTTCCGGTCTCGGTGAATTCAATACCGTATATTGTCCGGGGTGGACCGAAACCCGCATCTGGTGGGTTTCAACGATGTCACGGATCTGTCCGGCAATAAAAAGGAAATCCGGATCTTCCCACCAGATCCAGGTGTTTACCGGATGTGTCGAAAGCGGGACGATGGAGCTGGATGCCCGGTAAAAATAAATATCATTGGCAAGATTCCAATTGATGATATCAAGTGTCGTCTGCATATTCTTTAGGGTCAGTTCCTTGATCTTTTCGGCGCCTGCCACTTGGGCTGTTGCCAGCCGCAACGTCCGGAAAACGGTCTTTAACTCAGTATTCATGCATGCATAGCCTAATCTCATTTGCTTCATCTCCCTGCCGTTAGTATACCCGGAATTGTATTGGAACATCCGGATATGTCGTTTCTAGTTGCCGTCATACAGTGAATTGGAAAACCTGCTGGTTGGAAAACTGCCCGTTATCATACGTTCTTTCCACGAAAGTGACCCTGTTGTCGTAATCGACCAACAGCACAGTCGCTGATCGCGTGCCGTATTCCGGGGTCTTAATGAAAATGGGCGACAGGATGCGTTCAAATTCGAGGCCGACTCCGGAAACCGGAAGATGCGGGTCGGCAGCCTGTTCTGTATCACTCAAAAGTTCAAACAGGGCATCCGGGTCGACTTCAGATGCCCCCTCCAAATAATTCTCCATCCGGTTTTTGCCTTTTACCACTTTCGGCCATGGGGTGTTCAGCAAATGATTGCTCAAACCGTGTGTGCCGGGAGATATTTTAATAAGATCCTTTTGCAGATTGCTGTAATAATAGAGATTATCCAAATCGCCGAGCAGCACATTAAACCCGGTATAGGCGTCAGGGTCAAGCG
>DATHVZ010000061.1:0-2029 GCA_035461005.1 Planococcus sp. (in: firmicutes)
GAAACGTCCGCTTTTATGCAACTGGCATCAGAAGAAAGGGACATCACCGCCATTCGTGCCGGTGACCATGACATTCCATTATTCAGCCTGTGGAATGCCCGTATTAAGGATTCTTTGGAAAAGGATTTGGAAGACGGTCAATTACGGGTCATGGTATTTATGGCGAAAGTCCGGACCGACTGGCAGGATGGATCGGCAGTCGGCCCCCTGGAAGCATTTCGCAACATCAACAAACCGGATCAGTTGAAAGGAGCCGATGAAAATGACAGTGACCCCCATACAAGACCGATTTGAACGGCCAATCCGTGATTTGCGCATTTCGGTGACGGACCGCTGCAATTTCCGCTGCTCCTATTGCATGCCGAAAGAAGTGTTCGGCGATGATTACGCTTTTTTGCCGAAACAGGAACTTCTGACATTTGAAGAAATCCATCGCCTCACCACCGTGTTTGCGGCGATGGGAGTGAAAAAAATCCGGCTGACCGGCGGCGAGCCGCTGATGCGCCGCGGGCTTCCGGACCTCGTGAAAATGATTCTGTCTGTGGAGGGCATCGAAGATATCGGCTTGACGACGAACGGATTGTTCCTGGGCGCTCATGCTGAAAATCTTTACGCTGCAGGGTTGCGGCGATTGAACATCAGCCTGGATGCTTTGGACCCCGAGCTTTTCGGCGAATTGAACGGCCGGGGCGTCAAACCGGACTTGATTTTAAAGCAGATCGACCATGCACAAAGGATCGGTTTTGATATCAAAATCAATATGGTTGTGCAAAAAGGGGTAAACGAAAGTGAAATCCTGCCAATGGCGGCATATTTCAAAGAACGCGGCATCACCCTGCGCTACATCGAGTTCATGGACGTTGGCAACGACAACGGCTGGAGCTTCCAAAAAGTCGTGACGAAAAAAGAAATTCTCCAAAAACTTCAGACTGCGTATGAACTCGAACCGGTTGACGAAGATTATTACGGCGAAGTGGCGAAGCGCTACCGATTTGCCGGAAGCGATGCACAAGTCGGCTTTATCACGTCTGTTTCGGAATCATTTTGTTCCACATGCACACGCGCAAGGTTGTCCTCGGATGGCAAATTCTATACCTGCCTGTTTGCCGATTCCGGGTTCGATATCCGTGAATTGGTGCGCGCCGGATTGGATGATGCGGAGTTATTGCGCCAAATCAGTGCGGTTTGGCAACGCCGCGACGACCGCTATTCAGATGAACGCACTGAACTGACAGCAAAAAACCGCAACAAGATCGGCATGTCGTATATCGGCGGTTGAATCGATGCGTTTATACCAACTATAGGTGGGCAAGATCCGTTAACGAGCGGTTCTTGCCCATTTTTTTATGGAAGAAAATACACGGGGGAAATAAAATGCGGTGGATGAATCACAGGTATCGTATGGCACTTTTCATCCGGTATTTTAAAGGGTTTTTCAGTCCTACGAAGAAATGTTAGATAGATACCTTTAGCGAAATATGGACAATGTCACAGAAGGGTCAGGAATTGAAGCCGGGTGCGTGAAAAGCGAAAATGAGTAACTTGTCCTTAGATTATGCCTCGTTTACCGTCATGGAAGTAAGTGGAATGCCTTAAACAGATGGAGCATCTGAAAGGTGGGAGAACGATGGACAAAAATGTGAACTCTGAAGCGCAATCGAGCCGCGGGATGCCGGACAGGATCACAGCAGAAATGACGGAATCACTGCCAACCGCCGTAAAAAAATGGCTGCATGCGATAGGTGCTGTCGGCCATGAGCCGATCCGCAGCATCCGCCTGAAGCAAACGGGGACGATGAAACTGAAGCCCGAGCAGAAACGATGGACCGCATCCGAATCGGAGCAAATCAGCTATACCGACCCGCCCGCTTTTCGCTGGGATGTGAAGATGAAGGTCGGGCCGGGGATTTATGTGACGGGCAAAGACAGATTCCAAGATGGGAAAGGGAGCATGCGCATCAAGCTTGGCGGCATCATGCCCATTTCGAAAACCATGGAAAACGAAAAAATCAATCAGTCGTCGCTGCAG
>DATHVZ010000062.1:0-3309 GCA_035461005.1 Planococcus sp. (in: firmicutes)
CGAGCAACAGCAACTCCAGCCGCATCATCGGCAGCCAGCAGCACTTACAGAGTCGTGAGCGGGGACACACTTTCAGCGATCTCCCATCGTAACGGCGTCAGTGTCACGCAACTGATGAACTGGAACAACTTGACTTCCAGCCTGATCCGCGTGGGCCAAGTGCTGAAGATTGAAAACGCGACAGTTGCTGCCCAACCGAATGTTAAGCCGGTTTCAGCACCAGCGCCTGTAATTGCATCAAATTCCAGCACAGTCAACAAACTGATTTCCACAGCAACTTCGCTGACGGGCACTCCATATGTTTGGGGCGGGTCTACCACAAGAGGATTCGACTGCAGCGGGTATATCTACTACGTATTCAACCAAGCGGGAATCTCAATTCCAAGAACGAACACAAACGGCTACGATGCCCGCTCTTACGAAGTGAGCAACCCACAAGTCGGAGACCTCGTTTTCTTCAGCAATACGTATAAAGCCGGGATTTCCCATATGGGCATTTATATTGGAGACAATAAATTCATCCATGCCGGCGGCGACCGCGTTCAAGTCACTAGCCTGAACGACAGCTACTGGGGAAAGAAATTCGACAGCTTCAAACGATTCTATGCTCAATGAACCCATTAAAAAATCCGGACGATTCCTCGTCCGGATTTTTTAATGGGTTTTATTTGAAGAAATTCGGAAGCTCTGACGCTTTCATCGGGAACTCGGCAGTTCGCTTGTCTACAAAAGACTGAATCCCTTCATGCGCATCGGCATTCCGCCCGGCCCAATGCAGGAATTTTGACTCCACCAGATGCGAAGCATGCGGATGATCCTGCCCCATCATCTTCCATAATAATTGGCGGGTGAATGCATTGGAGGTCGCAGCTGTATGATCAGCGATTTCCCGTGCGATTTCATTCGCCTTTTCCAATGGCTCATCCACTTCGTATTGGACCAGCCCTGCTATCAATGCTTCTGATGTCGGAATAAAGCGTCCCGTCAACGTCCATTCCAGGGCTTTACCGATTCCTACAACCCTTGGCAGGAACCAGCCTGAAGCCGCTTCAGGACCAATCCCGCGCCGGCCGAAAACGAAACCGATCTTCGTATCCCTTTTGACAATGCGGATATCCATCGGCAACGTCATGGTCATCCCGATTCCAACAGCAGGGCCATTGATTGCCGCGATGATCGGTTTATTCACTTCATAGACCTGCATGCTTACCTGCCCGCCGAGGTCACGGTAATCTTCCGAAGCCTCTTCGGAAGAAAAAGTCGAGCCCCCCACAGACAAGTCCATTCCAGCGCAAAAAGCCCGTCCGCTGCCCGTCACAATAATCACCCTTACATCATCATTCGAATTCACTTCTTTGTAGAAATGCAGCAACTCCTCATTCATTTGATCCGTATATGCATTCATCTGATCAGGCCTGTTCAGAGTCAAAGTCATAACGCCATCCTGTAATTCCGTCTTAATCGTTTCGTACAAGTTTGGACACCCCTTTCTCATACTCTTCAATCAGCGAGTCGATGATTTCTTTTGTGGTCTCCCGTTTGGTTACGGTTGTCACTCCGTGCCCAGCAGACCAAATATCACGCCACGCCTTGACGTCCACCAGATGGGACAAATCCACTTCATCTTTCGGTTTTAAATTAGCCGGATCGATTCCTTCTTTTCTTAAGCTTGGTATCAGCACATTGGCATGTACGCCACTGAAGGAATCGGTATATAGCACATCTTCGATTGTGGAGTCGATGACCATCTGCTTATAATCTTCCTGGGCGTTGCTTTCTTCAGCCGCGATAAAACGGGTTCCCATATAAGCGTAGTCGGCCCCCATCAACTTTGCAGCCGCTACATCCGCTCCCGTGGATAATGAACCGGATAAAATGATGGTTCCATCAAAAAATTCTTTCACTGCTGCGATAAAGGCGAACGGATTCAACACGCCTCCATGGCCGCCCGCTCCGGCGCTCACCAGAATCAAACCGTCCACTCCCGTTTGCGATGCTTTTTTGGCATGGCGCACATTGGCCACATCGGAATAAACAAGGCCTCCATAAGCATGAACCGTCTCGATCACATCTGTGGGCGAGCCTAAAGAAGTGATGACGATCGGTGGCTCAAACTGCCGGATCATATCCAAATCTTGGTCAAACCGTTTGTTCGAAGCTCTGTGGCAGATCAAGTTGACCGCCCACGGCTTTTCGCCAAGCGCTTCTTTCACTTCTTTCATCCATTCGGCGCATGTTTCAATCGGCCGGGCATTCAACAAAGGGAAAGAACCGATCACACCGGCATTCGAAGCTTCAATCACCATCTTCGGCGTCGACACCAAAAACATTGGTGCTACAATAACAGGCAACTTAAGCATTTTCAATCACCACCGCAATCCCTTGTCCGCCTCCTATGCATAAGCTTGCCACGGCGTACTTGCCGCCTCGGCGCTTTAATTCATACGCCGCTGAGAGGATGACCCGTGTGCCGCTTGCGCCGACCGGATGACCGAGCGCAACTGCGCCGCCATTAACATTCACTTTATCGCGGTCAAGGCCCAGTTCTTTTTCAACCGCCAGATATTGGGCCGCAAAAGCTTCGTTCACTTCGATCAAATCCATATCTTCCAGCGCAAGTTCTGCTCTTTCCAACGCCTGTTTGATGGCAGGAACCGGCCCGATGCCCATGATCGTTGGATCCACTCCGGCAACACCCCATGACACGATGCGCGCAATCGGCGACAAGCCGTGTTTTCCAACTGCGTCTTCACTGGCAATGACGACTGAAGCGGCTCCGTCGTTGATGCCTGATGCATTTCCAGCCGTCACGGTTCCGTCTTTCTTAAAAGAAGGACGCAGCTTTGCTAAAGATTCCGTAGTCGCCTCAGGTTTGATGTGTTCGTCTTTATCGATAACTTGCGTTCCTTTTCTCGTCTTCACTTCAACCCCTACTATTTCTTCAGCGAAATGGCCGTTTTCAACAGCCTTGGCTGCGCGTTGGTGTGATCCGACTGCAAACTCATCCTGCTCCTCACGAGTGATTGAGTATTGTTCCGCCAGTTTTTCTGCCGTCATGCCCATGCCATTTCCAGTATACTGGTCGGTCAGTGTTGCAACGAGCATGTCTTCGAATTGAAGATTCCCCATCTTGGAACCGCCAAAACGCTGGTTAAAGTTTGAATAGGGAGACATTGACATATTTTCCGCTCCACCGGCAAGCACCAGGTCCGCTTCTCCCAGTAAAATATGTTGCGCGCCCGCCACTACAGCCTGAGCTCCAGATCCGCAAAGGCGGTTCAACGTCAAAGCCGGCACTTCTTTTGGCAC
>DATHVZ010000063.1:0-2017 GCA_035461005.1 Planococcus sp. (in: firmicutes)
TTCAATGAAGAAAGTTGACCATATCGGAATCGCAGTCCGTGATCTGAAAGAAGTCCTTCCCTATTATACGGAGACACTGGGCTGTCCATTAATGAAAATTGAAGAAGTCCAATCCCAAAAAGTGCGAGTGGCTTTTTTGGATGCTGGCAATATCAAACTTGAATTGCTTGAACCGATGGATGAAACCAGCCCCATCTTCAAATTCCTGGAGAAAAAAGGCGAGGGCATCCACCATATCGCTTTTGGTGTGGAAAACATCGAAGCGAGAATGAAAGAACTGAGTGAAAACGGGGTTCAACTGCTGAGCGATAAGCCGAAACCCGGTGCTGGAGGCGCATTGGTGGCATTTCTTCATCCCAAATCGTCCAATGGCGTATTATACGAATTATGTGAGAAACAGGAATAGAGGAGTGGGGAAATGGATATTTACGAAAGAATCAATGAGTTGTATGACAGAAGACGCGAAATCGAACTTGGCGGCGGAGAAGAGCGGATCGATAAGCAGCATGAAAAAGGCAAGCTGACGGCCCGGGAACGGATTGAGCTGTTGGTGGATGAGGGTTCATTTGTGGAACTCAGCCCGTTCATGGAGCACCGGACAACCGATTTCGGCATGCCGAAAGGACCGGGTGAAGGGGTGGTCACAGGTTACGGCAAAGTGAACGGCCGGGCAATTTATCTGTTTTCCCAGGACTTTACGGTGTTTGGCGGCGCTCTTGGTGAAATGCATGCCAAAAAAATCGCCAATGTCATGGATCTTGCGGCGAAGAATGGTGCTCCCTTTATCGGACTGAACGATTCAGGTGGCGCCCGCATCCAGGAGGGTGTGTTGTCGTTGGATGGCTATGGCCATATTTTCTACCGCAACTCGATTTATTCCGGCGTGATTCCACAGATTTCGGTCATCTTGGGACCTTCTGCAGGCGGCGCGGTCTATTCGCCTGCCATAACAGACTTTGTCTTCATGGTCGATAAAACGAGCCAGATGTTCATCACTGGACCGAAAGTGATTGAAACAGTCACGGGCGAAAAAATTTCATCCGAGGACCTCGGGGGTTCGAAAGTACATACAGCCATTTCCGGCAATGCACACTTCCGGTCTGATTCGGAAGAAAACGTGCTGAATATGGTGCGTCGCCTGATCAGCTATTTGCCGCAAAACAATACGGAAATGCCTCCTCGCCTGGAAATGGATGAGGAAGATGATTACCGTCCGGATCTTGCAGATGTTGTCCCGTTTGAAGCGATCCGTCCTTATGACGTGCGGAAAGTGGTCGAACAGGTTGTCGATAAGGACAGTTTCATGGAAGTTCAGCCGGAGTTTGCACGCAATATCGTCATCGGATTGGCCCGCATCAAAGGGGAAACCGTCGGGCTAGTGTGCAACCAGCCGAAAGTGATGGCGGGCGGCCTCGATATCGATTCTTCCGACAAAGCGGCCCGTTTTATCCGCTTCTGTGATTCGTTCAACATTCCGCTGATCACGTTTGAAGATGTAACCGGATTTTTCCCGGGCATCAAACAGGAACACGGCGGCATTATCCGCCACGGCGCGAAAATCCTTTATGCCTATTCGGAAGCGACAGTGCCGAAAATGACGGTGATTCTCCGCAAAGCATACGGGGGAGCTTATGTTGCCTTGAATTCCAAATCCATTGGTGCAGACCTTGTCTACTCATGGCCGAACGCAGAAATCGCGGTTATGGGACCTAACGGTGCAGCCAATATCATCTTTGCGCGAGAAATCGCGGCAAGCGACAATCCGGAGGCGACGCGTGCAGCCAAAATCGAAGAATACCGCGTGAAATTTGCCAACCCTTATGTCGCCGCAGCGCGGGGTATGGTGGATGACGTGATCGATCCTCGTGAAACGCGTATCAAGCTGATTCAGGCACTGGAAATGATGCGCAATAAAAAAGACGAACGTCCAGCGAAAAAACACGGCAATATGCCATTATAAAAGAGGTGCAAGGAATGAATAAAGAGCGTTTGCTCAACGAGTTTCTGGAATTGGTGA
>DATHVZ010000064.1:0-33474 GCA_035461005.1 Planococcus sp. (in: firmicutes)
TCGCAATCACCGCGGCCGCAGCCCCGTCGTCGTCCATAAAATCCGCGCCCCGTGCGCCGTGGATATGGATATCAATAAAGCCCGGCATCGCGACGCATCCGTCGCCGTCAAAGCGGTCACCGATGTAGTCAGCAAACGGCGCCGTCGAAACTGCGGCAATCCTGCCGTCTTCGATGAGAATCACGCCGTTTGCTAACTTGCCGTCCCTTTGCACAAGGCGGATATTTTCTATCAATGTTCGAGTCATTTCGGACACCTTCTTTGATCGTGTCATTATTTTTTCTTCTTGCCGGAAATTTGTGCCTGGATGTCTTCGATCGCTTCACGCGTCGAATCCAGGTAGGTGATTGTGGTATCAAATTGCCGCGATGCCACCGACATAAACAGCATGTCCATGACATGCAGCTGAGCCAGCCGTGAAGAAGTCGCCGCACTCCGGAAATTCGCTTCGCGCGATGGCGACGTGTACAGCTGGATTTTTGAAATCCCCGAAATCGGCGTCTGGCCGTATTTCGTCAGGCTGATCGTCGTCGCGCCGCGGGAGTTCGCCAGTTCCAGGATCTTTTCGACTTCAAACGTTTTCCCGGAAAACGAAATCCCGACAACAACATCTTCCGGGCCAAAGTTGGCCACGACTGTTGCGCTCATGTGGATATCTGCCGTTGAAGTGGTCGCTTTGTGGATCCGCAGAAACTTTTGCTGAGCATCCAAAGCCGGTATGCCGGACGCACCAACACCGAAGAAATGGATGTTGTGCGCATTGACTATAGCATCGACTGCCGCCTCCAATTGAGCGCTGTCCATCAATTCCGCGGTTTCAAGCAATGCGTGGACGGCATGGTCCGTTACCTTCTGGATTGTGCTCGCCACGGGTTCATTGGGCTGAATGTCGCGGTTGGTCAATTCAATTTTTCGGCCGAGGTCTCCGTTGATGCGCATTTTCAGCTCTTGGAAGCCTTTCAGCTTCAGCGATTTGCACAGCCGCGTAACCGCTGCGCCACTCGTCTGGCTCTTTTCGCCGAGATCCTGCACCGTCATCGACACGATTTTCTCCGGATTAGTCAAAATATAATCCGCGATCTTCTGTTCCGATGGCGGAAGGTTCTTCCGCATTTCATTGACCAATACTAAACCGCCACTTGCAATGCCCATTGTCATCAACCCTTCTGCGTGTAAAAATTTATCTCTCCAGTTATTCTATCTTTATTATAAAGGAAACGCGGCAGATGCACCGCCGTTCACCCCTCTTTTACGCTGGCCATCTTCACGGCCTCGCGGACAAAGCCGCCGGACGTCAGGATGAGCCGTTCCGCTTCTTCTTTTGCGACGCCGGTAAAAATCATGACGATCGCCAGTTTCACATCGAAGTCGGTCGTCTGGAGCACCGTTTCCGCTTGTTCGTAGGACACCTCAGTAATGGTGCAGACCATCTGCTTGGCGCGTTCACGCAATTTGTAATTGCTGGCGTTAAGGTCGACCATGAGGTTCTTGTAGACTTTGCCGTTTTTGACCATCGACGCCGTCGTAATCATGTTGAGGATCATCTTATGGGCCGTAGCCGCCCGGAGCCTCGTGGAGCCGGTCAACACTTCCGGTCCGGTGAGCACTTCGATTTTGATGTCGGCGTGTTTGCCGATCAGTGAATGTTCATTGCTTGCGAGGGCGACCGTTGTCGCACCGCAGGAATTGGCGTAGACAAGGCCGCCTTTGACGTAAGGTGTGCGTCCGCTTGCCGCGATGCCGATAACGACATCGTGCTTCGTGATGTTGAGTTTTTCGAGGTCGGATGCGCCGAGCAATTCGTCGTCTTCCGCCCCTTCAACCGCATTGAACATGGCGCCGTGGCCACCGGCGAGAACCGCCTGCACCATTTCGGTCGACGTGCTGAAAGTCGGCGGACATTCGACGGCGTCAAGCACGCCGATGCGGCCGCTGGTTCCGGCTCCGGTATAAATCAACCGTCCTCCGGCTTTGAACGCGGAGACGACCCTTTCCACCGTCTGCTCAATCTGCGGCAGGACTTGCCGGACGGCCAACGCGATGGTCTGGTCTTCTTCGTTCATGGTTTTCAGTATGTCCGCTGTCGGCATTTCATCCAGACTCGCCGATTTCGGATTGGATTCTTCTGTGATGAGAAGTGATAACTTTTCCATGGCTTCGCCCCTTATCTGTAAAGTAAGAATTGCTGTCTCGTTTCAGCGAAAGTTCCGCTGTCCGTTCGGCTCTGCACAATAAAATCTTCCGCATCGCCATTGATTAATGAATTGCGCAGCCGGTCGGTGCCGGCCAGCAAATCGAACATGCGGTGCTTGAGGTTTCCGTATTCCAGGAACACAAGCTCTTCCGGATACATGTCGGCAATCAGCACGAGCACGCGGATCACGCTTGCCAGCGGCTCGAACCGCCGTCTGTCTCCAATGTGGAATTGGATGCCTTCACAGGCTTCTCCGGCATGTTTCGACTGGGCCGGTGTGAAGCTCACTGCCCGCGCTTTGACGTGCTCGAGGCCGAGACCATTGACCGCGTCCTGCAACCGGACGCCGTCGATAAACGGCGCACCGATGATTTCAAAAGGCTGCGCGGTTCCGCGGCCTTCTGACAGGTTGGTTCCTTCTATTAAACAAGTTCCCGGATACAGCAGCGTCATATCGAGCCCAGTCGTGTTCGGGGAAGGCGGGATCCATGGCAATCCCGTTTCCGGAAACAGCATGCCACGCTGCCAGCCCTCCATCGGCACCACTTGCAACTCGCAGCCGATATGGAAGGTTTCATTGAAATAGAGCGCCAGTTCTCCCGCCGTCATGCCGTGGCGGTTCGGAATCGGGTATAGCCCGACGAATGAGGTGAAATCGTCGTCGATGAGATTGCCTTCGATCCGTTCGCCGCCGATCGGGTTGGGTCGGTCGAGGACGTACATCTTTTTGCCGGTCCGCGCACAGGCGGCCATCAGATAGGCCATCGAGTTGATATAAGTGTAATAGCGTGCGCCGATGTCCTGCATATCGAAGATCGCGACATCGAACGGCTGCATCATGGCGTCCGTCGGTTTTTTCGTATCGCCGTAGAGGCTGTAAACCGGCACGCCCGTTTCGCTGTGGACGCTGTCGCCGAATTTCTCGCCTTCTTTGGCATCGGTTTTCAAGCCGTGCTCCGGTGCGAATAGGATACGCAAATCGAGATCGGGATGCCGGTGGAACAGCCGGATCGTTGATTCCAGTTGTGAATCAGCTCCCGTCCCGTTGGTCAGGAGGCCGATTCGCTTGCCCCTCAGTTCGTGCGTCCGGTTTTCCAAGAACACTTCAAGCCCGAGCTTTACAGCGGCGGCCATTATTCCTTCACGCCGCCAAGCGTTAAGCCTTTGATGAAGAAGCGCTGGAACAGGATAAAGACGATGATCATTGGAATCGCGGCGACCGCGGCTCCGCTCATCAGCAGTTTAAAGCTGGCCAGGTTGGCGTCTTGAAGCGTCTTCAATCCGACCGGCAAAGTATAGAGCTCTGAGCTGTTCAACACGATGATCGGCCACAGGAATGAATTCCAGACGTTCATGAACGTAAAGATTCCCAGTGCGGCAAGGCCCGGTTTCGCGAGCGGCAGCACAATCGTCCAGAACGTGCGCCATTCGCTGGCGCCGTCCATGCGCGATGCTTCGAGCAATTCGTCCGGAATCGAATACATAAACTGGCGCATCAGGAACACCCCGAAGACCATCGACAGATCGGGCAGAATGAGTGCCCAGTGCGTATCCATCAAGTTCAGGTTGCCGACCATGATGAACAGCGGCACCAAGGTGACCTGCCCCGGAATCATCATCGTCGAGATGATGATCCAGAAGATGAGATTCCTCCCGGGGAATTTTTTCTTGGCGAGCACGTAGCCCGCCATCGAATCAATGAGCAGGATGCCGACCGTTACGACAACTGAGATATAAACACTATTGAAAAACCATTTGCCGACATCGTGCTTCTTGAAAAGGGTGGTGAAACTCGAGAATGTGTTGTCGACGATATGAGCCATCATGTCGCGGTGATAAGCTTCTTCTACCGCATCTCCTGCCTTATCGGCTTCGCGCGCGCCGCTCCAATGCTCGAAATACAGCGGGATTCCCATTGGATAAAGTTTTGGCGGATTGGAATCGACATAGGAAACAGGGCGATCCATATCCGCCGACTGGTAGCTGCTAAGTTGCAGCGACGTGGAGAATACCCAGTACAGAGGAAGCAGTGAAACGACCGCAAAAATGGTCAGCAGGACATAGATGATTAATTTGTTTGCACGTTTACTTTGATTTTTCACAGTCAATCCTCCAATCACTCATCATGGCGGAGCACCCGGAATTGGATGACAGAGAAGATGAGAATAATGACAAACAATACGACCGATTGCGCGGCTGCCAAACCGAATTCGAAGTCGCGGAAACCGGTTTTATAAATCAGGTGGACAAGCGTTTCCGTGGCATTGCCCGGTCCGCCGCCCGTCATCATGATAATCTGGGTGAAGACCTGGAACGAGCCGATTGTGCTGAGCAGCACCAGGTAAAGAGTCGTCGGTTTCAGCAGCGGCACGGTGATGTGCCACCATTGTTTGAGGCTGCCGGCCCCGTCGATTTTCGCCGCTTCATACAGCGCGGTTGAGATTGAACCCATTGATGCCAGATACATGATGATGCCGACACCGAACGGGATCAAACATTGCATGATGATCAGCGCCCAAAGCGCGGTGGACGATTGGCCGAGCCAGTTGATCGAATCGATGCCGAACCAACCGAGCACGTAATTGAACAAACCAAAATCGTAATTGTACATCCAGCGCCACACCATGGCGATGATGACCATTGATGTCACCGTCGGCAAATAGAACGCCGAACGGAAAAAGCTTTGCGACACTTTGCCGAGCGCGAAAATCATCGACGCGCCGATCAATGCCGTGATGACCCCGAACGGCACCGTCACAATCGTGAACAGCATCGTGTTTTTAAGTGCCGCCAGGAACGCGGCGCTCTGGAACACGGTTATGTAGTTTTGAAGTCCGGCAAATTCACTGCCGAAAATCTTGTATTCCTGGAACGACAGGACAAATGCCCATATCACCGGAATTGCGACGAATAAGGTGAACAGCACCAATTTTGGCAATAAAAAGAGGTACGCCGGGTAGTTTTTCTTCATCTGTTTCCAAACACTTTGGTTTGACCGTTTTGCGAGTTTTAATTTTTCTTCGCTTTTTTTCGGTACCGCTCCTATTGGTATTTGAGTCATTGCGGGACACCTCCTAAAAATGAAGCAGGCTTGCGCGTGGCACAGCCTGCTCAAAATTCGTTATTCCAATAAGCCGTCTACGACAACTTTTGCATCAGCCATTGCTTGCTCTGCAGTTTTCTCGCCGTTGAAAACAAGCTGAAGTTCTGTTTGGATCGCTTCATCGATTTTTCTCCACTCCGGATGGCGTGGAAGCATTACCACTTGTTCAGACATTTCCATCGCGCGCGCCATTTCAGGGTTTTCCGCGAACGGGTCCTGGTCAGCCGCACTGATGCGAGCCGGGAAGACGCCATAGTTCTGAGCCATCGTCACTTGCTCATCAGCAGTCGAGATGAATTGCATAAAGTCTGCTACAGCAGCTTTTTTGTTGGCATCGTCATCCTGGTGGAACATTGTCCAGCCACCGACTCCGCCGATTGTTGTCGCTTCGCCGCCGTCGCCTGACGGATATTCAGCTACCATGAAGTTTGTCGGATATGCGCCTTGTGCCGCTCCGATGGCCCATGTTGCCCATGGCTGCATAGCCACTGTGCGCTGTTCTTCGTTTGCCCAAGCCTGGAATGTTCCGCCGACATCGTTGCCGCCGTGCGTTTCAGGTGCAGCGTCTTCTGTCAGTTTCAGATCAGCCAGATCCTGGATCGCCTGAATTGTTTCAGGATCATCAAACGTGAATTCTGTCATGTCTTCGTTCAAAGGTGAGCCGCCATTTTTATAGAAGAAAGGCCACGCTTCGTAATAACCGGGCATGATGTACGTCGAGAATCCGTATACATCCGTCTTGCCGTCGTCATCGCGGTCAAATGTCAATTCTTTCGCAGCCGACAGGAACTCGTCGTACGTCCATTTGCCGTTTTCCGGCGGCGTCACGCCTGCTTCTTCAAACAGATCCAGGTTCAACAGCATCGTGTGAAGCGTGATGGAGTTTGGAATCCCGTAAAGTTTGCCGTCGTATGTATAGGCATCCAGTGCGTTGTCGTAGAAATCTTCCTTCGCTTCGTCATCGATATAAGCATCAAGCGATTCAACAACCCCTTGTTCGATATGGTCGATTGAGATTGCACTTCCGCTGATATCAACCGGCGCAATATCCGGCCATCCTTTACCTGCGATCGCCACGCCAAGTTTATCGCCCATTTCAGCCCATGGCACCTGCACCATTTCGATTTCAACGCCTTCATTCGCTTCTTCGTATTCAGTTATTTTCTGTTCTAACCAGTGGAATTTATTGTCATCTGCATCGGGCCATCTCGGGCCGTCCCAGATTGTGATTGTGCCTTTAAATTCTTCCGGGCTTCCTGTTTCTTCGGCGTTGCTGTTGCATCCGGCCAATACGCCGGCCGCCAAGCCCACCGATGCTACTGTTAATACGGATTTCCTGAACATTTTCGTCATTTCCTATTCCCCCCAATGTTTTGATTGCCATGCAATTTTCCCCAAAATTGTCGGTCGCTCCGCCCCTGTGGCAGCGGGCAGATTGTTCGGCTTCCGGTTGAACCCCAAATAACCGAGCAGCGCGAATACAAATGCTTCTTTGGCATCGGAATCGATACCGATTTCGTTGGAGGCTCCAACTGAGATGCTGTCGGGCAGCCGCTCTTTGATGGAGCTGAGCAACGTGCCATTATGTACGCCCCCGCCGCTTACGAATACTTCTTCGATGTCGTGGCTGTCCTTGAATTTCCGGATTTCAGCGGCAATCGTTTCCGCTGTCAGCTTTGTCATCGTGGCAATCCTGTCTTCTTCCGGCAATTGCCGGCTGTCCGCTTCGTTCCACAGCTCGTCAGCATAAGATGCGCCGAACAGCTCGCGCCCGGTGCTTTTCGGCGCCGGCAAATTGTAATACGGGTGATTCAGCAACCCGCCGAGCCATTCGCTGTTCACTGCTCCGGCAGCTGCAATTCCGCCGCCGTCGTCGTAATTCTGCTGCCCCTTCGTATGCTTTGATACAAAGGCATCGATGATCATATTGCCCGGCCCTGTGTCGTATGCAAGCGTTTTCTTTTTACTGCGCCCTGACGGCAGGACGGTCATGTTCGCGATGCCTCCGATATTCAACAGGATTCTGCCCGTCGTTTCCGAGCGGAATAAAATTTCATCCGCAAAAGGAACGAGCGGAGCACCCTGACCGCCGGCTGCCATATCGCGCGGTCGAAAATCACCGATGACCGTTTTTCCGGCGAATTCAGCAAGTGCTGAAATGTCGCCGATCTGCAAGGAATTGGGACGCGAAAAGGGATCGATCCCTGCATTCCCGGGTTCGTGCCACATCGTCTGACCGTGCGAACTGATCAAGTCGATCGATTCATAGTCGACATCCGTATCTTTCAATGCCTCCCGGATCAGCCGCGCGTACAATTCACCGAGATACATGTTCATCGATGAAACCTGCTGCATCGGTGCCAGCGGATCCATCAGTTGCAGGAGCTTCGCCTTCAGCTCATCCGAATAGGGCATTGTCGTAAAGTGGACCAGCTGATAACTGATCTTGCCTTCCGCTTCCGCGAAATCCGCGACCGCGATATCAAGGCCGTCCAGCGACGTGCCGGACATTAATCCACAAACTCTCATTGCTTCCACGTAACCACGCCTTTCCGATGCGCCAGAATTGTTCGAAAACTCTTATTCATATAGTAGCTTTTATAAAATTAAATATCAATACTTTTTATTAAATTTAAAAATAAATATCAATCAGTTGATGGTTACCGGCAACTTGCCGCTGATTTCCGTTTTGCCTACCAGTGCTTCCGCCATGGTTTCGAATGCGGATTTGGTGAATTCGTAGGTGCAGTAGACGCGGTTGGCTTGTGTGAATTCCGCGGCGTCGTATGGTGTTCGTATTGCAATGACGTCAGACGGGATGCCGGTGCCAATCAGCTCGCTGACGAAATTGCGCTGGCTTTCCTGGGCGGCCGCGTTGAGTGTTAGGATAACGAGACGGTCGAAGTCTCGTGCCTTCGCCACTGTTTCCTGTTGTTGCCCTTCGTAATTGGCTGGATTGATTTCGATGACCTCGACATGGGCATGAACCTTCTTGAGCTGCTCCGCCATCTCTAAAGTCGAATAGCGTTTGTCTTCGACCATGGTCGCGTATTCGTTGTGCGGATAGACCAGCAGCACGCTGTCGTCCGGCGCAATGGATCCGCCGCCTTTGCCGCCGGCCAGCGTGATGCCTTGTTTGTAAATTTGTTTCATTTGTTGCTGATGTTCGATTGAGCCGACGAATGCCGGGACGCTGCTGTTTTCTTCGATTTCATTCCAGGTTACGTAGTTGGCGATCATCCCATTGATGCGTTCAATCGAGCGGTCGACCTGTGCTTCATCTATGGCGCCCCGTTCGATGGCGTCAGCAATTTTCAGGATGGCCTGTTCCTGCAAGTCGTGGATATGCGATACCATGACCAGATCGACGCCGGCCTGGACGGCTTTGACCGATCCGTTGACGGTGCCGATGCCCTTGCCGATCGCATCCATTTCCATGCAATCCGTTGTCACGACGCCGTCAAAGCCGAGTTCTTCGCGAAGCAGGCCGGTAATGACCGAGCGCGACAAGGTGGCCGGCAGATTCGCTTCCTTCTCAAGCGCCGGGAAATAGACATGGGCGCTCATGATGGCGTCTGCTCCGGCAGCGATGCAATCCTTGAACGGCACCAATTCGACGCTATGCAGCCGCTCAAGGTTATGGCTGATGACGGGCAGGTCGAGATGGGAATCGACGCTGGTATCGCCGTGGCCCGGGAAGTGCTTGAGCGTCGTCATGACCCTGGCGTCCTGCATGCCGAGCATTGATTGTTTTGCGAGTTCGCTGACCTTTTGCGGATCTTCACCGAACGAGCGCACGCCGATGACCGGGTTTTTCGGATTGTTGTTGATGTCGACGACGGGCGCCAGATTCCAATTGATGCCGAGCGCTTTTAATTCCTTGCCGGTCAGTTCGCCGGCTTTGCGCGCATTGGCCCGCTCCTGCGCGGCACCGAGCAGCATTGCACCCGGAATGATCGTCGTGCCTTCGCTGAGACGGCGGACAACGCCGTTTTCCTGGTCGATCGAGATCAGGAGCGGCACCTTGTAGCCGGCCGCTTTCGCTTCGGCTTGAAGCGAGCGTGTCAACGCGAGGATCTCTGCCGGGGTGCCGATGTTGCGGCCGAACAGGATCACACCTCCGATGTGGTAGGTGTGGATCAGCCCTTTTATTTCTTCTGACATGGTGAGTCCTTTGAATCCGGCGATCATCAGACGGCCGGCTTTTTTATGTAAAGTCATGCTTTGCCTCCTCAGGTGGTTGGAAATTCTCGAGTTTTTTTATTGTTCCAGATTCGCGACGATGAGGTTGTGAAGCCGCGGACGCAGCCGGATGATCGGCTCCTGACGGCCGAAATAGACCCGGTTCGTCAGCAGCATGATTGTCAGGTCCCGCTCGGGGTCGATGTAAAAGCTCGTCCCGGTATAACCTGTATGGCCGTATGTTTCAGCTGACAGCAGATCGCCAACCGGACCTGCGCCGCGCGCTTTCAGTTCAAAGCCGATGCCGCGTGCGTCTTCGCTGTAGGGAGTGAAATCCTGGCGCGCTTTTTGGAGCCAAAGGGGATGCAGGATTTGATTGCCCTCATGCATTCCATTATTTTCAAGAATTTTTGTAAATATCGACAGATCATCCATCGTTGAGAACAGGCCGGCGTGTCCGCTGATGCCGCCCATGAATTCCGTGTTGTCATCATGGACGATGCCGTATTTATGGCCGCCGATATGCTCCAGAAATTCCGTCGGCGCATATCGCGATGTTTCATAATCCGGCAGATATTTCGTATTGTTCATGCCCATCGGCGCAAACAGATGCTGCGCCGCATAGTCTTCGATGCGCTGGCCCGTCACCTTTTCAATAATCGCCATCAGCATAATAAAGCCGAGATCACTGTAGACGACTTGGGTTTCCGGTTCGTACACGAGCGCTTCTTTGTAGATTTCTGCGTAAACCTGCTGCTTTGTCAGCCGCTCCGCAAAATAATGGCGGTGCGCCGCAAGCCCCGACGAATGCGTCAGCAAGTGCCGCAGCCGGACCCCTTCTTTGCCGTTTGCGCCAAATTCGGGTACAAACGCAGCTACGCGGTCATGCAGATAGAGTTCGCCCCTTTCCAGGAGCTGCAAAATGATTGGCGTCGTCACCATCACTTTCGTCAGCGACGCCATGTCATAGACTGTCGATCCGGTGACTGGCACCCGCTCAATTTCCAAACTATTGGTCCCGAGTGCTTCGTCGACAATCAATTCGCCGTTATGGCGTACGCGGATGATTGCGCCGGGTGTCACCCCTTTATCGATTTCGCTTTGCAGAAATGTCCGTACCAAGTCTCTCATGCCGTCACTCCTTTTCGCTTCCGAGTGTTTTTGCCATCGTTATGTATTGCTTCCATACCTGGAATCCCAGTTTTTCGTAGAATGGCACGAGCTGCGTCCAGTCGATGACGATCGACTCCGAGCCGCGGCCCATCAATTCATTGGCAGCCGCCTTGACGAGATCCAATCCGAACTGATGCCCCCGGACGCTGCGGTCGATTCCGAGCGGGCCGATGCCACCCAGTTCCCCGTTGAACAGTGGTGCCCAGTAAACATTTTGTGCAATCAGCGGCGAACCGGAATCGTTGATGCGGCAAAAGCCTTTTAATGTTCCTTCTATGTAAAATCCGATGAATTCCTGTCCGCCGGCTCCCGTTTCCAGATAGCGCAGCGCTTCATAATGCCACCGCCCCGGGAAATTCACTGCCAAGAAATCCACCAGCTCCGGAAGCTCCTCCCGCTCCAGCACCCGGAAATGTTCGGACGGGTTCGCCAAATTATAAGAGCCTTGCCCTTTTACTTCACGCACCAGATCAGTCTCAATTGGTCCCCGTTTGTATCCGCGCAGTTTAAACCAATCGGCTGTTTCCGTGTCCTCCGCCGGTATGCCCGGAAAAAAATGCCACGGATCCCGTCCCAGTCGGATTTCCCTTACGCCCGCCTGCGCGAAACGGTCTTCCGCATGCCGCAGCAGCCGTTCGCCGAGGTCATGTCCACGCGCTTCCCGGCCGACAAGCAGGCACGAAATCCATCCGACATCCCGCTGCATTGCCGCTTCCGACTGTTCCAAAAGCCGTTTAGCGACAATAAAACCGGCAAGTTCGCCATCTTCGGCTAACGCTACACAAGCTTCTTCCATCAGATTCAAATCATCAAACGTATTCTGTTCCCATAATTCTTCCCGCAACGGAAAAGCATTGCCGATTTCCCGGTTCCAGAATTCCGTTATCTCTGTTGTGCTGAAGTCGCGCAGCTGACGCAATTCCATCCAATCGCCTCATTTCTTTACGTGCCTGTTCAAACGTTCCGTGAAAGCTTCGTCAATGCTGTTGATGCCCAACGCCTTCAAGCCGCCGATTACAGCGCCTCCGACAGGGGCAACCCTGGTATCCCGGAAAACGACATTTGGCAATGACCTCTTGCTCAATTCATTGAAATACCAGACAAACTGCTGCGGATTGGTAAAAACGCCGCCCGACAGCACAATCACTGTTGGGTGACCAGGGATGAACAATTGACGGTGGCAGGCTTCGATGCATTTCATCATTTCTTCACAGCCCTTCCCGATAATTTCCTTCGCTACCCCGTCACCGGCTGCAGCGGCATCCACTACGATAGGGGACAGTTTGGCAATCACCGCGCGTGGATGGTCCCTTCCGTAGACCATGCCGATCAAATCCGGTATATAGCTTACTTCGAAATACTCAAGAACCTTCTCCGTCAGCACGGTTGCCGGTCCGCGGCCGTCATAGTTCTTAAAAACCGCACGCAATGCCTCGTTTCCTAAATAGTAGCCGCTGCCTGCGTCATCAAATAAATAGCCCCAGCCGCCAGCACGCACTATTTTATCTTCGTAATTGATGCCGAATGAAATCGCACCGGTTCCGGCGATCTGAACAATTCCCGGATTGCCGAGTGTGCCAGAGTACAATGCATTATAGGCATCATTCCTAACGACCACTTCTGTCTTTTCAGGCAGCTGTCTTTTTAGGAGCGCCGTAAATTCTGCGTCGCGACCGCTCTCTCCGACTCCGGACATGCCCGCGAAACAGACTGCCAGCTGGGAGAAAATATGGGGGTCCTGTTTTTTGAGCTCCGCCAGCAGGTTGCTCAGGACCTCTTCGAATTGTTCCCGGGTCAGCGCATTCGGATTGCTGCTGCCTCCAAATACCTGCATATACACATTGCCATTCTCATCCGCAACCACCCCAGAAGTTTTCGTGCCACCCCCGTCAATTCCCAACACATACATAACAGCGCCTCCGCTTTCTTTTTTCTCTTCTACTAGTTTATTATAAATATTTGAAATATTATTTCAACTTTTCTTTAAAATACCGTTATTTATTTTCAATCATTGTTTAGGATGTTCATTTCGGCGTGCGCTTTCCGCGTGGGTTTACATTCTGCTAATAATAATACAATTTAAAAAAATTACAGCGCCGGAAAGTATATCTCTTCCTGCGCTGTAATCGACTGCCATCATTAAAACACTAATTTAATACCTTGTTTCCAACTCGATCCCTTTGTAGAAATGCTTCAGGATGACTTCGTAGCTATAACCCGCTTCAGCCATGCCGACTGCGCCAACCTGTGACATTCCGACGCCATGCCCCCAGCCGCCGCCGTTTGTCTTGAAGCCTGTGACTTCGCCGGTTGTTTCATCCGTCACCGGTTCGATGATGAACAGTGTGCTCAGCAGCACTGCCGGATTTCCGCTGGCGTTGATGTATTGCATCACCCAGCGGATGCGGTCTTTGTATTCGTAGAATATGCCGTTTTCCGTGACAAACTCGATTTCAGCCACACGGCCCGAGCTTGAACGTTCCAGCACATTGATTTCGTAAACTTCCCCGACTTCAGTATTATAGTAGAGACTTAATACTTCACTCATCTCTTCAGTTGTCCACTCGAAATTCCAGCGGTAATAGCGGGACCAGTCGGCCTCGAAATCGCCTTTCTTCACTTCCCGCAATGATTCGCCTTCATCCGAATTCTTGTAGACATCCAGTGCCGGCACGTATTTCAATGAATTCCCTTTTTGCGCAACATGCGTGCCGCGAAGGTAATCGGTCGGGCCGGAATTCCATACGTCTTCGTTATTGGCAGTCGCCCCGCCGCTTGTTGAATGGTAAACGGCGGTAATCAGCTTGCCGTCATGAGTCGCAACAATTCCTTTTGTGCCGTCGATGGCATTTGTAGAAATCGGATGCTCAAGAGCAGATCCGCCGTAAACCTGATCAGACGTCGTCGGCAATAAATCATAGCCGTCGGCACTGCGTTTGCCCATATTGGACATGGCATAGGTACGCGCTGCAATTGCCTGGGATTTCTGTGCTTCCAGTTCGCCGTAAGGATTCGGCGGCAATTCATGCGGCACGACACCGTATAGGTATTGTTCCATCATCAATTCATTGATGCCGGCCAGTGTTCCTGAATTATTGAAGCCGGCTTCCGCCAATCCGCGGTAGGGCTTGCCGTTGATTGACACGCGCTCCGATGCTGCAATGATCTGTACCGCGTTGGTGACAGTCACCGTTTCGCCGTCTTTCGTGACGTTGAGCTCGTCTTCGCCTTCACCCACTGTGATCACGCGCCAATAGGCATCGCTGCCGCCAAGGCCCGCTGCAACAATTTCATTTTTGAAGGCTGCGCGTTCACTCCAGCCCGCGTCAGCCGGAAATTCACCGATCAACAAACGGGAAAACTCACCAAACTCTTCGACATGGGTCGTGTAGCCTGCCGCATCTGCGCGCTTGAGCCAGTCTTCCTTGTAACTTTCACTTGTTGTGGAAGCGACCTGCAGGCGGTAATTCGTTTTGACGACCGCTGTTCCCCCAAGTTCCACTTTCACCGTTCCTTCTGCACCCGCAAAAAGGACTTCTCCGGTTTCCTTGTCGACAACATCAAATGTGCCTTCCGCTCCCAGCAGTAAACTTTCAGCTGTCGGAATGACGCCGATCCGGATAACCGGTTCCTGTTCCTGTGCGGACACATTGACCGGGCCTACCCCCTGCAAAATTAGAGCGCTTACAATTGCTGCAATAAAGAAATACTTGAACACATCTCTCACTCCACTCAATCCCTTCAATTACCAATTTTTTATTGCTAATGGTTATAATTCTCTTCTTTTCCGATAATTCCTTTTATTATATTTCAGTATTTCCGATATTTATTTTCAAAAAATTCGTAAACTTTAATAAAAATACGCTTTTTTCATCATTTTTCACTAATATTTTTTGCGGAAATGTTTATTTTCCTAATTATCTGATTACTTCCGGGTTATACTGGAACCATCAAAACGATACAAAATACCCTTATTTTATTTCAGAGGAGG
This sequence comes from Planococcus sp. (in: firmicutes), assembly GCA_035461005.1. Lineage (GTDB taxonomy): Bacteria > Bacillota > Bacilli > Bacillales_A > Planococcaceae > Planococcus. The sequence goes on from DATHVZ010000064.1 coordinate 14,644, forward strand.
TTCAAATGAAGATAATCTAAACGCAGAAATAAATTCAAGCTTAGTAGGGACCGCAAAAGGGAACTACACAAATAGAACAAAGACATTCTATAGAGGAGAGTGAAAACATGAATGCCATCCCTTTACCGCTCGGCCTATTGATAGGGCTCGTCTTATTGCTCGCCGTCGTGCTGACCATTTACTGGTTTTTCATGGCCAAAAATAACCCGAGGTCCCAGAAAGTCGACGCACTGCCGCCGAATAATGAGGAAAATAGGCTGCAGAACCAGTACGATCGAGGCGAAATCAGCGAAGAAGAGTACCACCGGAAGCTGCGGGAATTGGAAAACGGTTCAAAGCACTCTTAATGGCTGGATACCTTGAACGCATTCACGAACTTCGAGGGCAGATGTTTATAATCCGATCCAACAGGAAAAACTAGGATTATGAGGTAAAAAAATTTGAAACTGGAGGTTTTACTGTGGCACATGAACAGCATGCAGAATTATTGAAAGTTTTGCACGAGTGCATGACCGAATGCAACCATTGTTTTGATGCATGCCTGAAGGAAGACGATGTAAAAATGATGGTGGGATGCATCCGGTTGGACCGTGAATGCGCGGACATCTGCGGACATCTCGAACAGGCGATTTCCCGCAATTCACCGTTTGTCGCCCAATTGGCAAAGGTTTGTGCAGAAATCTGCGAAGCCTGCGGCAATGAATGCAAACAGCACGACCACGACCATTGCCAGCGCTGTGCAGAAGCTTGCTTTAAATGCGCAGAAGCCTGCAAACAAATCGCGTAGTCTTTACTTTCAACACAAAAATCCCTCCTGGACCAGGAGGGATTTTTTGTGCCTTCAATGGCTGCAACTCAGCTTTCGTCGCTTACATGCCATCTTTCTTGTCTTCGCTGTCTTTCATACCTTCCATGCCAGAATCTTTATCTTCCATCATTTTCGCTTTCGCTTCGGCCATTGCTTCTTCAGCTGCGTGGATTTCTTCATCCGTCACTGTTCCGACAATCACTTGCTGTGTCGGCATGGTGTGCAAGCTGCGCGCTGTTACGTGTGGGATAAAATAATAGACGCCATCTTCCTGGAATGTGTGTTTGACTGAATAGACACCGTCTTTGACATCCGTATAATCGATTTTCACGCTTTCGTCTTTCTTGCCGGCTTCGAACACTTCGAACTTCACTTCATCCGCATCGTTCACCGCTTCAGTGCCTTGCGAGACATATGCTTCAAGCGTCCATTCGCCCGTTTCGCCCTCAGGTTCGGTCAGGACTTCGACTTCCAGTCCCTGTACCTCTTGCCCGGCCGCCGTCGCATTGTCCGCACTTTCATCTTCCATGCCGCAGCCTGCGAGCATTAATCCAAACGCACCAATAACCATTAACTTTTTCATCAATAAACCCTCCATTAGATTGAAATTGTTCCAATGGATTCAGCTTACTGGGCAATTGTGAAACGCCTGTGAAATCTTCAAAATAAAAATTTTCTAATAATATCTCAGTTTATCACTGCCAGCGGAAGCCAGACTTGTACAAGCGTACCGTTGCCTTCGGACGACTCCACTTTCAACCGGCCGCCGTGGAGTTCAGCGATTCCTTTGACGATCGACAAGCCGATGCCTGCTCCCCCTCCGGTCCGCGTGCGCCCTTTTTCGACGCGGTAGAAACGGTCCGCAACGTACGGCAGATGCTGCTCCGGGATTCCCGGGCCGCTGTCCCCCACTTCGAGCACCGCTTCGCCGCCTTCAGAACGGAGATTTACGGTAATCAGACCGCCGTCTGGTGTATAGGCAATGGCGTTATCGAGCAAATTGACCAACACTTGCAACAAGCGGTCTTCATCGCCGTAAACGAGGATTTCCTCATCCAGCTGCGCCTCCAGCCGCTGTTGACGGCCCCGCCATTTTACCGCTGTGTTGTCGATGGCCGACAGCGCGATTTCACTCAGCGCCAACAGCTCATACGCAATTTCCTCATCGCCGCCTTCAAGCTTGGTCAAATCCAGGATTTGGCTGACCATTCGCTCCATGCGTTCCGATTCGCGGTACAAAATAACCGCAATGTTTCGGTGGTCCGCATCCGGCTGCTGCAGCATTTCGCTGTAGCCTTTTACATAGCTGAGCGGAGTCCGCAATTCGTGGGACAGGTTCTGCAGAAATTCACGTTTCTTTTCGTCTTCTTCGCGGATGGACGCCGCCATCGCGTTGAACGACTGGGCAAGGTCTCCGACTTCGTTGTGGATAGCAGGATGGATACCGCCTTCGAAACGCCCTGTTGCCATGGCGTCGGAAGCGTTGCGCAGTTCCACCACGGGACCGATAAATTCCTTCTGGATGCGCCGGCGGATGGCATAGAGTCCGGCGAGCGCCAACAATCCGGAGGCCAACAGGATCGGCAGCACATTCATGAACGCCTGGCTGAGTTCCGATACCGGCCGGTAGGCGAATACGATGGCTCGCAAATCCCCCTCCTCGATCACCGGCAGCGCCACGCCGATCAAATCGGCATCGACATATGCATTGCGCCGCTCAATGACCACCGCTTGTCCCTGCGACAATAGTTCGCGTTCCTCGAAATTGATGATGACATCCCCTTCCGGCGCCTGCAGCGGCAGCGCCGCTCCAAGCACCATCGGATCATCGATCGCCAACGCATTGAGGCCAGAATCTTCCAGAAATCCAATGATTCCTTCCAGTGCTGCTGCATCATCGGCCAAATAGGCGCCGCGCAGCGCTTCCGCCAGTTCGTGCAGCTGTTCGCGCTCCGCATCGACGTAAACCGCATCATAGACCGAATAGGCGACGAACATCAAGAGTGCAATGCCAGCCACCGAAACCCCAGCGAACAGGAGCCCCAATTTCGTTGCGACGGAGCGATACGGCTTCATAGCTTCACCAGCTTGTAGCCCAGGCCCCATACGGTTTCGATGGCGCCGCCGGCTTCGCCGAGCTTGATGCGCAGCGTTTTGATGTGGGTGTCAACGGTCCGAGTCGTGACGTTATAGGCCTGTTCGCCCCACAGCTTCTCCATCAATTGTTCGCGGGAAAATACCTGTTCCCGGTGCTTCAGCAAAAACGCCAGCAAATCAAATTCGCGCCGCGTCAATGTCACCGGCTTGCCGGCAACCCTTACCGTGCGCATCGTTTCGTTCAGTTCGAGCGCGCCATTCGTCCATTCGCTGTCGCTCTGTGCGCTTGTATAATGGGTGCGGCGCAGAATCGCCTCGATACGCGCCAGCAGTTCCTGCTTTGAGAACGGCTTGACCATATAATCATCGGCTCCTGCCCGCAGCCCTTTCACTTTGTCCGCTTCACTGCCGGCAATCGCGGTCAGCATAAGAATCGGCACTGGCGTGAAACGCCGGATCTCCGCACATGCGGTGAAGCCGTCCACGCCGCCCATCAACACGTCGAGAATGACAAAATCTACCCCTTCCGCGCGGATGCGGCGGATGCCTTCTTCGCCACTCGCGGCCGTCAGCACGTCATAGCCCGCCCCTTCCAGCATGAGCCTCAGCAGATGCTGCATCGTCTGTTCATCGTCAATTACCAGGATTTTCATCGTTTCCCTCCTCCAGCACCATCGCGTGCGGCCCGGCAGCCGTCGGAATTTCACTTGTCACGGTAAAGCTTTCAATATCAATTTCACTGATGACATCGGCGTCCATGCTGCTGACGTATAACTTACCGCCTGACGCGACGCCGTAATACGGATTATCGCCCACCGAAACTTTGCCCTGCTGTTCCAGTGTTGCGGCATCCAGTTTCACGACATCATGCGACCCGTGGTTCAGTACAAAGAGGCTGGCGCCGTCGGTGATAATTTCAATCGGCATCAATCCGGTCTCTGCCTTCTGGACCGTTTTGCCTTCGTCAAACGAGTAGCGATAGACGCTGTCGTTAAGTTTGCCGTAATCTCCGTGCCCGCCGACAAACAGGCCTCCTTCCGCCAATGCGACGCCATTCGGGCGTCCGACGATGTCGAAGCTTTCCTCGACAGCCATCGTTGCGGTGTCGATCGCCTGCACCGTGTGGCCATAGACATTCGTTACATACAGCATCGTTCCATCCACGGCCATCGAATGCGGATGCCCATCGGTTTCCACTGTGTTTTCAATGGCGAACGGCTCCAATGTGATCTGGGCAATCCGGTCTGAATCCGCATACGCCGCATAGAGCTTTCCCCCGGCATATACGAGTTTTGTGATGCCTTTGCCCGCTTTCCCGAGTGCAGCCAGTTTCTGCGTCTCCAAGTCGAGCGCATACAGTTCGTCTTTTTCCCTGCCTGCGAGCACCAACTGGCCTTCCGCCATCACCATGTCCGATGCGATGAACGGCAAATCGAGTTCCCTTTGCACCTGCCCATCGCCGATGACCGTCAGCACAGGCTCTTTGATATGCGACACGAACAGCTGATCCTCGCCTTCCGGCCAGTCGTAGCCCACTTCCCCGGAGCATGCCCCGAGCAGCAAAGCGAGCGCCAACGCGCCAATTGCGCCTATTTTGCGTTTCATCCAAATCATCCTTTGCTCCATCATGTGGAAAGTATACACCGGAAATGCGAAATCCATGTGAAATCCGGCTCAAATGTCCTGGAAAGACATCAAAGCGAACATCGCCTTCTCAATAAATAGAATATTTGAACTATTTAGTTGTATACTAATAGTAATGGATAGGAGCCGCTTTCAGGAAATATGCTGGTCACAGGCAAGAAGATCCGACAAAAGGCGATGGAGGTGAATGCAGTGTGGCATTATGGTACGAACTGGGATGGCAATCCAGGGATGTGGTTGGGCATGACATTCGGAATTATCGTTTTGGCGTTTATTCTGGCTCTAATCATTTGGATGATTGTTAGCATCAGCCGGAGAAACGAGTCGGACAAACCGGCCCCATCACAAAACAGGTCAGTCGAAACGCTTAAGGAACGGTATGCCCGGGGAGAAATCGGTACGGAAGAATACCGGGAGCGGATGCGGGAGCTCGATGGCGATAAACGCGATTAGCGCAACCGCTTCTCCAGAAAAACTTTTAGAACACAAAATCCCCTGCCGGAAAATTTCGGCAGGGGATTTTGTGATGATTTTTTTGCGGAATATAAATAAAAGCATTCAGCTGCCCAAACGGTCCCGACAGCTTGCCAACCAGATGAATTATTGAATCTGGCCTTCGGTCATAATTTCCTCCCATGACTCTCCGCCGTCCGTGGAAACAAAGACATCACCCTGAACGGTATTGAACGCAATTTCATCGTTGTTTTCCGGATTGACTGCAATATAAACTGCACCGTCTTCGTTCAGCTCCGGCAGCTCGAGCGTTCCAGCCTCTCCGTCTTCCAGGTTGTATGATTTCATCGCCGCCTCAACGCCATGGCTCGCGTAAACCAATTCATTTTCCGTGAAATGCACCGCCGTTCCAAACTCGCCGTCTTCCGTCAGCCGATTGAACGTCGCACCGCCGTCTTCTGACAGGAAAACCCCTTCAGCACTGGCCGCAGCCATCAGCTGAGAGTCGTCCGGATGGATCGCCAATGCCAGCAGATCGCCTTCAATGCCTTCCGGTTCGAGTTGCTGCCAATTTTCCCCGTCGTCTTCACTGAAGTAAAAGCCTGCTTCCATTTCCGAGTTTGCCTGCGGATTCATGACAAACAAATCGTGGCTCCGATAACCGGCCGCCATCAAGTGAAAGTCTGTCTCGCCCATAAAGCCGAGCTCCTCAAGCGAACGGCCTCCGTCGGTGCTGCGCTGGATGCCGATCGGGTTGAGCAACTCCGTCTCCAAGTCCGACATGTCCGGGTGCCCCGATGTATAAAAACCATCGTCGACTGCATTAAAGCCCATATAATCATGGAACAGGCCATCAGTCTCAAACCAGCTGCCGTCACGGTAAATCTTCAGGCCAGTGTGGGAGGCAAAATACAGTCCCCCTTCACTTTCGATATAGCCCATTCCGTGGACGTGCGTCAACGCATCGTCAAACGGCACCAAAAAATCATCCGCACCGGAACTTTCCGTGGATGTTTCCTGTTGTGCCGCCTCTTCTTCCGACGGCGTTGCATTTTCCGTTGTTTCATTATCTAAACCGTCACTGCACCCTGCGGCAATAAAACCTGCAGCCAGTGCTACGGCTAAAAACTTCTTATTCATGTGTAATTCCTGCCTTTCTGTGGTCTAAGCTGCACCCTTCTTTCCATTATAACGAAAACCTGTGCATTTTTTATCCATACGGCTTGTCGAAAAGGTGGCAATCTCTCCAATCAGAGCGAATATTAGTTTCATAGGCCCATGCATCAAATAATTTCCCGGGAAATAAAAATAGGGAGCAAACCCTGAAAGGCTTGCTCCCTATTATTTATTAATCATGTTCAACCAGATGCCACTGGAGCATTGTTCTCTTTTTTATTCTTTAAAAAATTCATTGCGAAAATACCAAGCACAATGACCATACCGATAACGTCTGTGAAGTTTTCAGGGAAAATCAGCAGCAATGCGCCCGCAGCGAGCAAAATTTGCGTAACGACATTCATGCGTGTTTTGAAATACCCTTCTGCCGCAGCACTCAAGCCGATGATACCGATGATGGCTGTAATGACAATCAGCAGCACTTCCATTGCCGGCGGGAAATCGAATTCTCTGGCATTGACAGCGATTCCTTCGGTTTCAATGAGCAACATCGCCGGGTTATAGACAAAGAGATATGGGATGATGAAGCCGGCCATCGACAATTTCAATGCGTTGAAGCCTGTCCTCATCGGATCTCCACCAGAAATTCCCGCTCCGGCAAATGCGGCGAGCGCAACCGGAGGTGTGATATTGGCGAAAATACCAAAATAGAATACAAATAGATGCGCAACCAATACCGGAATGCCGAATTCAGCAAGAGCCGGTGCGGTCATTGTTGCAGTGATGATGTAGGCAGGGATTGAAGGCAAGCCCATGCCGAGTATGATTGATGCTATCATCGTCAGGAACAGCGTCCAGAACAATGAACCCGCGCCAAACGCAGTGATTGCCGAAGTCATGACCGTACCGAAGCTTGTCAGGCTGACAACCCCGATGATGATGCCGACGACCGCACAGGCGATCATAACGGATAAGGACTGTCGTGCACCATTTTCAAGTGCCTCCAAAATATCCTTAAAGCCCATGCGCGTCGATTTGCGGATTCCCGCAACGACTACGGTCAGAACGATTGTATAAAATGCGGCCTGCGCAATTGGAAAGCCGGTGTAAAGCATCACTACAAGGCCGACAATAGGAAGCAAAAGATGTCCTTTTTCCTTTAATACTTCTTTTGTAGCCGGAAGGTCCGCTTTCGGGATCCCTTTCAGGCTGAGCTTGCCGGCACGGAAATGCACCTGCATGATTACGCCGAGGAAGTAAAGGACGGCCGGAATCATCGCGGCGAGCGCAATGGTACCGTATGCGATGCCTGTTGTCTCGGCCATGATGAACGCGGATGCCCCCATGATCGGCGGCAAAATCTGGCCGCCTACCGAGGCACTGGCTTCCACCGCGCCGGCAAAGTTTTTATGGTATCCGATTTTTTTCATCAACGGAATCGTGAAAGCACCGGTTCCCACTACGTTTGCAATGGCCGAACCGTTGATGCTGCCCATGAATCCGCTGGAGATGACTGCCACTTTGGCGGGACCGCCTTGTTTGCTTCCCGCCATCGCCATTGCCAGATCATTGAATAATTTGCCCATACCCGATTTCGCCAGAAAGGCGCCGAACAGGATAAACAGGAAGATGAACTGGAAAGATGCAGCAATGGCCGTCGAATAAAGGCCTTCCGTCTTCAGATACAATTGACCGAAAATATCGCCCATATCGAATTGCCGGGTCATTAACATATTTGGTACCCAAACGTTATAACTGAAGAAAGGATACGCCAGGAAGATCAACGCCAGAATCGGCAGGATCCAGCCGGTGATGCGCCGTGCCCCTTCAAGAACGAGCAATACTGTCAGAATAGCCATGATGATGTCCATATTGTTCGGAATGCCGCCGCGAGTTGTCATGATCGCATTGTATTCATAAATGATGTATCCTGCAGTCGATAAACTGAGAACAAAGAGAATCCAGTCATAGAATGGAATTTTTGTCCGGTCCTGCTTTTTGAATGTCGGGTAGACCAGGAAAATCAGACCCATCCCGACAGCTACGTGAATCGACCTTGCCTGGAGGGCAGGAAGCGGGTTGAATGTTACATATAAATGGAACAGAGAATAAGCAACGGCAATCGCTGCAACGAGGAATACAAGCTTGCGGTTCTTAAATTTGCGGACCTTCGCATCGGCGTCGTATTTTTCCAGAAGCTCCTGATTCAGGTTTTTGTCTTCATCATGCGCTGAGACGCTTTCAATGTTCAGGTCTCGATTATCTTTAGTCATAACTTCTTCCCTCCAATATACTGCCAAAGATGGACCCGCTGAATAGAGATGGCGACGAATTCGTAATCGTCGGTCAGCTCATATAACGGTATCGTTTTGTCTTCTGTAAGTATCGTCGTTTGTGCATTTTCTGAGACAGTCAGGTTCATTTCCGGAAGGTGGCGGTTGATGCGCATATGGACAAAGCCATCTTCCGATGAAATGATTTCTCCGTCTGACGGTACGCCTGCACCGAATGTTTTGAAGACCGTCTCGGTGAGCAGCAGTCCTTCGCCGTCCCGTTCATACACTTCAAGCCATTCTTCCTTTTCGACGGAATGGATCCACTTCAGAGTGAATTCGTCTTCTGTCAAAAAGTATTGTTCTTCGCCGAAATCGAAATGGATCACCGGCAGCCTGAACAGCAGGAAAAAGAGGAGCACCAACAAGCATGCCCCCCCTAACAAAACTTTATTGTTCACTGTAATAACGTTCGGCTCCAGGGTGAAGCGGCGCTACAAGCCCTTCTTGTGCGGCTTCAAGTGAAATATCAGCAGCTGCCTGGTGGGAATTTTCTAAAGCATCGAGATTTTCGAAGAATGTTTTTGTCAGCTTGTAAACGTCATCGTCACTCATGTCCGAATTGACGACCAATGCGTTCATGATTGCTGCTGTTGGAATGGCTTCTTCGTTGCCATAAGTGTCCGCTGGAATTTCCATAGCCAGGAAATATGATTTATCTTCGGCAATTTTTTCAACATCTGCCGGGTCGATTGAAACCATGCGGATATCAAGTGATTGGGACAATTCCAGCAGGGATGCGTTCGGCAATCCGCTTGTCAGGAAAGCTGCATCGATTTGACCGGCGCGCAGGCCGTCTGCAGCTTCCGCATAGCCAAGATAATCCACATCGATGTCATCATATGTGATGCCGTGGCCTTCGAGCAAGGTACGCGCGTTTACTTCAACGCCTGAGTTCTGGTCGCCCACTGCGATGCGTTTGCCGCGCAGGTCTTCAAATGTTTCAATTCCTGAATCTGCAGTTGTTACGATCTGAACAAAGTTCGGGTAAAGGGCAGCAATTTGGCTGATTTTATCCGTCGGCTCATCAAAACCTTCCGATCCTTCAACCGCCTGGCTAACAACATCACTCATCGTGAATGCCAGTTCAATTTTATCTTCCTTAATCAGGTTGACGTTTTCAACTGATGCGCCGGTTGTCTGCGTACGGGAGTTGACATCGTAAGTTTTGCTGTAGGTATCTGCAAGAGTCGTCCCGATAATGTTATAAGGACCGGATGCTCCGCCTGTCGCGATCGTGACAATATTCGATTCAAGGCCTTCAGTTTCTCCGCCTTCGCCAGAACCTCCGTCAGATGTTTCTTCTTCTCCGCCGCAAGCTGCCAAGACTAATGCCGCAGCTGCTGACAGCATGAAAACGCTTAACTTTTTCTTCGCCATGTTGTTGCCCCCTCGGTTTTTTTCTAATTATAGCTTATACATTTGAATAACGAAAGACATTTTACGGTATTTTCTTATTAATCTGTTTTTATTGAATAATTTTACCTCCTACTATTAGTACTTTTTACGGAGATTGTTTATATCAGGGTAAGGACTTATGAAAAAAACAATTCCAATTTACGGAATAAATTTAATATTTTAGTATAACTTTTTTTATTAAATTCCTGTTCCAGTGAATTATTCCCAATCTGGTGAATATAAAAAACGGCCCTGCCAATTGTAACGGCAAGACCGAATTTATGATTTCATCTACAGGAATAACAATCCCAAACCAATGACGGCGCCGCTGACAAACAACACAATCAGACAGAAGCCCATGATGTCTTTGGCTTTAAGGCCAGCGATTGCCAATGCCGGCAATGCCCAGAACGGCTGGATCATATTCGTCCAGGCATCGCCCCATGCAACAGCCATTGCCACTTTCGCCGGATCGCTGCCGAGCATTTCCGCTGCATCTAGCATGATCGGCGCTTGAACTGCCCATTGCCCGCCGCCTGATGGCACAAAGAAGTTAACAATCCCTGCGCTCAGGAACGCGAATAATGGGAAAGTTTCTGCAGTCGAAACGCTGACGAATGCTTCCGAAATTACTGCTGCCAGGCCGGATGATACCATCATGCCCATGATTCCCGCATAAAATGGGAACTGGACGATGATGCCGCCTGCTCCTTTGACCGCTTCCTGAACGGCAATTAAATATTTCCGTGGTGTTCCGTGGAATAGGATCCCAAGGAACAGGAACATGAAGTTGACCAAGTTAAGGTTCAACGCGAATCCATTTTGAATGAAGTAGTACGCGATAAATGCAACACCAAGTACACCGATGATCGCTGACAAAATCCAGCTGTTCTCCAGCCGCTCAGCGGGAGTCCTATCAGCTTTTTCCGGCTGTTCTTCGACTTTCGGTTCCACCAGAACTTTCGGGTCGACCACAATCGTTTCATCTTTTTTCGGCATCATCAAACGGTTTAATAATGGAAGAATAATAACTAAAGCCGCGATGATGATGAGGTTGTAACTGGCAAAAATCGTATCGCCGGTTGGAATAATGCCGATCCGGTCCATGAACGGATGGCCGTCTGTCGCAATCGACAATGGAATCGACCCGGAGAAGCCGGCGTGCCAAATGATGAAACCTGAATAAGCGCTCGCAATCAGCAAGCGGTAATCGACATGGTCAACACGCTTCGCCAATTCTTTTGCGAACAACGCACCAATAACCAGACCGAATCCCCAGTTGATCCAACTTGCTGCAAGTGACACCAATGTTACCCAAATAATTGCACTGCCCGGCGATTTCGCAAAACTCGCGAGTTTGCCCAATCCCTTTTTGAAAATCGGGCTGCTTGCCAGAACAAATCCGGTAACCAGCACAAGCACCATCTGCATCGAGAACGCCAGAAGCTCCCAAAAGCCTCCACCCCAGAAAGCAACCATTTCGACAGGTGAGGAATCTGTCAATCCCAGACCCAGCCCGAAGACGACCAATGTCAGGATGATGACGAAAAGAAACGGATCCGGCAAATAGCGTTCCATCAAATTATTGGAAAAACGTATGATTCCTTTCATATGTAAAATCCCCCCTGTGGCTATTATTTTATTTCTATTATAATGCTACCTTATTTACTCTCTTTTATATATAAAAATCGAAAATTTTGATTATTATATATAACCTGCACGCAAAAAAGCCTCGGGAGAGCTTATCCGCTCTCCCGAGGTTCCCCTTTTATCCTTCCAGTCCGAACGCTTCCGCCAGCAAGCGGATTCCTTTCATCCGGCTTTCCTCACCGGAGACATTCGGGATGACCAGGATTTCATCAGTCTGATAAGCTTCTGCAAGCCCTTCGATCTGGCGCTTCACCTGTTCGGGTGTGCCGATCAGCATGCGTTTCCGGTTGCTTTCGACCCTTTCCTGTTCGCTTGCGCTGAAGCCTCGCTGCCTCGCCGTTTCAACAGACGGATAATACGGCGGCGGTGTCTCCGACTCGACAAACAGCAGCCAAAGATCAAAGGCCTTCGCCAAATCCTCCGCTTCTTCTTCCGTGTCCCCGACCACTGCAAAAACACAGACCATCGTTTTCGGTTCGGCCAGCAGATGCGACGGCCGGAATTGTTCCTTATAGCTTCGTATCAGTTTGGCACTGGATTTCGCAGGTTTCGCGAAATGCGCATAGGCATAAGCAGCACCCGCTTCCGCCGCCACTTTCACACTGCCTTCCCCCGTGCCGAGCACCCACATTTCCGGCGCCGTGTCGCTCACCGGTGTGGCGCGCAATTGCTGGAAGCGATGTTCCGTTTCCGTATCGTCCGTCACGTATTTTTGGATATCGGCGATTTGCTGCTCATAGGAAACCGCAATCCCCTTCGACTCGTTCAATGCGCGATTGACCAAACGGTAGCTGCGCGAACGGCCGATGCCGAGATCGATCCGCCCGGGATGCAGCGCTTCGAGCAGCCGAAAATTCTCCGCCACTTTATAGGAACTGTAATGCGGCAGCATGACGCCGCCGGAACCGATGCGGATCTTTTCGGTCGCGCCGGCCAGGTGCATCATCAGCATTTCCGGTGAACTGCCGGCCACCGAATGGACCTGATGATGTTCCGCTACCCAAAAGCGCTTATAGCCGAGCTGCTCCGCCAATTGCGCGAGCGCTGTCGTCTGCTGCAGCGCATCGCCTGCCGTCGCCCCTTCGTCAATCGGCGAATAATCCAGAATGCTAAGTGAAATCATGAAAGTCCCGCCTTTTTTTACCAAGTTGTTTCTAGTTTAGCACGCCGCTGCATCCGGGCAGGAATGGTTTGTTTTGGTCAGATTCCACGCATGGTTTATTATACAAATTCAATCCGCTCACTTGTGCGCCATGTTGGACGGTATTTCAGGCGTTTTAACGCCTTTATTCCCCATAAGAAAAACCGCACCCAAAGATGCGGTCGATTCAACTTATTTTCTGTACTTGATGGCCAGGCCCTTCAGGAAATTGCGCGCATAGCGGTCGCCGCACAGGCTGTAATTTTTATGGCCCTGCTTGCGCAGCAAGCCGCTCAGTTCGCTCTTTGAAACGGTCACTCCAGCCAGCTGCAGGATTTCGAGCATATCCTCGCTCGTCAATTGGAGCGCGATCTTCACTTTCTTCAGCAGCAGGTTCTTCGACGGTTCATTGGTCAGCGGCGGTGTGCCTGTCTGGCCTTCCTGGCGCCCGCGCTTATGGATGATGAAGCCGTTCAGGAACGACTCCAGCATCGCATTGTCCACCGGCATATAATCGTCGTTGGCGCTGGCGGTAAAAATGCTGTCGTCTTCGTCTTCATCGCGTTCCGGCGTCTTGGTCAGCACCTTCTGCACTTCTTCCTTCGTCAGCTGGATGCCGCCCAGCTTAAAAATCTCCACCATATCATTGTTCTTTATATCCAGCGCATAGCGCAGCCGGATCAATAGATCATTATTATCCACCTTAAAACCTCCTGTATCCCAACCAAATTTATCTTTCTTTATGATAGCACAGGTGACCGTGGGACGGCTTTCAAAAGAACATCGCTCCATCAAAATGAAAAAGAAGGCACTCCTCCCAACTGCACGCTTCACTTAGCGAACACATCGGGAAAGAGGCCTCCTTAATTGAAAGCGTTATTTGCTTACTGTTCCTGCATCAGCCGGATGGACGCCATGGCGATAGAAATCGGCATGGATAGGTGCCAACGGATCACGTTCAAGGATGAGGTCAGCCGCTTTTTCCGCCAACATCAGCACAGGTGCGTGGATATTGCCGTTCGTAACGTAAGGCATTGCCGAAGCATCCACCACTCGGACATTTTCCAAGCCGTGGACTTTCATCGTCAACGGATCTACAACAGCCATTGGGTCCGATGCGGGTCCCATTTTCGCCGTACATGATGGATGAAGCGCAGTCTCGGCATCATTCGCTACCCATTCCAGAATTTCCTCGTCTGTGCTTACTGCAGCTCCAGGTGAAATTTCTCCGGAATTATAAGGGGCCATCGCTGGTTGAGTCATGATTTTCCGGGAAACTCTTATCGCTTCAACCCACTCGCGCCGGTCCTGTTCAGTGGAAAGATAGTTGTAGACCATGCTCGGGTACACTTTCGGATCTTTTGAACGGATCTTCAATGATCCCCTGGCATCAGAGTACATCGGTCCAACATGCACTTGGAATCCGTGCTTCGTTTCCGCCTTTTGTCCATCGTAACGGACAGCTACCGGCAGAAAGTGGAACATCAAATTCGGGTACTTCACGTCTTCGTTCGAACGGACGAAACCTCCGCCTTCAAAATGATTGGTCGCTGCCGGCCCGGTGCGAGCGAAAATCCACTGCAACCCGATCCAAGGCATGCGCGCTTTACTTAAGCTGGGCTGTTGGGAAACAGGCAGCGGACAAGAATGTTGAATATAAACTTCGAGGTGATCCTGAAGGTTTTCTCCTACCCCCGGAAGGTCCACTACCGATTCAATGCCGAGTGAGCGAAGGTGTTTGGCATCTCCCACACCTGACAATTGAAGAATCTGCGGCGTATTGATGGCACCGCCTGAAAGGATCACTTCCCCAGCGTTGACCTGATGAGTCTTCCCGTTTTGGCTATACGTCACCCCTTTGGCGCGCGTTCCTTCAAAGTCGACACTGGCCACGAAAGCACGCGTCTTCACCGTCAGGTTTGGGCGCGACATTGCCGGATGCAGATAGGCCCGGGAAGCTGACAAACGTCTGCCGTTAAAAATGTGCTTATCAAATGGGCCGAATCCCTCTTGGCGAAACCCGTTAACGTCCGGAGTCCGTGAATAACCCGCCTCTACACCTGAATTAAAGAATGCCTGAAATAGAGGATTAGTGGCTGGTCCGCGTTCCAATTTGATAGGTCCATCGTGGCCCCGCAAGTCGTCATCCGGTGATGCTAAAGCCGTTTCCAGGCGCTTGAAATATGGAAGACAATGTGCAAAGTCCCATGTTCCCATTCCCTCGTCAGCTCCCCAGCGCTCATAATCCAATGGATTTCCGCGTTGGTAAATCATGCCGTTGATCGAGCTCGAGCCTCCGAGCACCTTTCCCCGTGCGTGCTTGATGCGGCGCCCGTTCATATAAGGTTCAGGATCCGATTCGTATTTCCAATCATACAGTCTATTACCTGCGGGAAATGGCAAGGCTGCCGGCATTTGTATCAATAGGTCCCATGAATAATCACTGCGCCCCGCTTCCAGCACAAGAACCTTTTTGGTACCATCTTCACTTAAACGATCGCCAAGTACAGAACCCGCACTGCCGCCTCCAACTACAATAAAATCATATGTTTCATTCATCTTTTGTTCCTCCTCAAATATTAAAACCGGAAGAAAGAGATTCCATCAGCAGGAAAAGCATTGCTGAAAAATCCTTCTTCATTTATCAAATTCAGTTATTAGTTTGTATTTCGTATATGACAAATCCATTCAGCCGCTCCTACTCGAGCTTGCGGGAAATTTTAAGTTGCTCCATTCCCGAAAGAATGAATGCCTGGTTTCCAGCTTAGAACCAGTTAATCACTTCAGGTTTAAGGTTTTGGAATATATGCTTTGTCTCGGTATATTCTTCCATGCCCTGTCTGCCCAATTCGCGTCCAATACCGGACTGTTTAAATCCACCCCACGGCGCATGCGGGAAATAAACATTAAATTCATTGATCCAAACAGTGCCCATGCGCATTTTGGTTGCACAACGTTCAGCTTTTGCAATATCGTTCGTCCAAACGCCCCCGGCCAGTCCGTAGATGGAGTCATTCGCAAGCTTTACCGCTTCTTCTTCTGAACGGAATTTCTCAACCGTGATAATCGGGCCGAAAGCTTCTTCCTGAACGATTTTCATCTCTGTTGTGCAGTCCGTGAATATAGTAGGCAAGTAGAAAAAGCCTTTTTGCAATTCAGGATCTTCCGGACGTCCGCCGCCAACCGCTATGGTTGCGCCTTCTGTAATTCCTGTTTCCACATATTGTTCCACTTTCGCAAGGTGTTCAGCTGAAATAAGCGGGCCCATTTGCGTGGCTTCGTCAAATCCGCTTCCCAGCTTGAATTTCTTCACCCGCTCCACAAGTGCGTTAACGAACTCATCGTGAATGCTTTCTTCTACGATCAGTCTTGTGCCGGCGGAACAAATTTGTCCGGCGTGGAAAAACACTCCGTTCAACGCCTGGTCGACTGCTACTTCAAAATCAGCATCCGCAAAAATGATATTCGGGTTTTTCCCACCAAGCTCAAGGGCGATTTTTTTCATATTGCCGCTTGCCGCCTGCATAATTTTCTTGCCGGTAGCAAGTCCGCCGGTAAAGGAAATAAGGTCTACGTCCAGGCTGCTGGACAATTCTGCGCCAATCGTAGCTCCTGCACCAAGAACCAGGTTGGCAACTCCAGCAGGCACTCCCGCCTCTTCCATCAATTCGAATACTTTAATAGTAGTAAGCGGTGTAATTTCACTCGGCTTCATGACCAATGTATTGCCAGTCACCAGCGCTGGCGCCAGTTTCCACGATGCCTGCAGCAAAGGATAATTCCACGGTGTAATTTGTCCACACACACCCACTGGTTCGTGAACGACTTTACTGATGGAGTTTGGCACGGGAGAAGCTATCATCTCGCCGCCATTTTTATCTGCAAGTTCGGCGTAATAACGAAACACTCCAGCGATATCATCCATGTCGCCATTGCTTTCTTCTACTGTTTTGCCGGTATCCAACGACTCCAAATGAGCAAGCTCGTGCTTGTCCCGTTCGATCAACTCGGCAATCTTTCTGACGATAAGCGCTCGCTCGGTTGCCGGTGCAAATGCCCATTCACCGTTATCAAATGCGCCTCTTGCTGCAGCGATTGCTGCTTTCGCGTCCTTTTCGTCACCTTCCGGAACAGTTGCAATAATGTCCTGGTTAAACGGATTGATAATATCCCGCGTATTGCCCGAAATTGCGCCTACCCATTCACCGTTAATGTATTGTTTTAGTTTTATATTCAAATTGATCAACTCCAATTTTGGATTATATTAAGTTTGTTAAGAATTTATTTAACATTAAAACCATAACACGCCTTATGGAAGCTGTCAAAAATACTCGGGAAAGGATAATAAAGCGACCGGCAGCATAAAAATATAAATCATCTATAACACTGTTGTCACTGCGGTTGCGGGCATACTTGGCTTTCAATATCAGCGTTTTCTATTTGACTTATAAACTGAACACGTTAACATAAAGGTTGTTAAGAAGATTTAATGAATATTTAACACGGTTTACTTTAATAACAAAGGAGCACGATTATGAGTGAATCTCAAGAACGAGCCAGAACCAAAATAGAAGAAGCCAAGGACAAAGTCATTGGCGCCATTGCAGAAACAATGGATTTATACGGGGTAACACCTGCTGCCGCAAATTTATACGCGACGATGTACTTTAAAGATCAGATGACGCTTGATGAAATGCAGACTGAGCTTGAAATGAGTAAACCGAGCATGAGTACCAGCGTCCGCAAGCTCCAGGAAATAAAGATGGTGAAAAAAACATTTACACGCGGATCCAGGAAACATACCTATATAGCTGAAAAGAATTTCTTCCGCTCTTTTATGGGGTTCTATTGTGAGATGTGGGAACGGGAAGTCAAAATGAACTTGGAAGCAATCGAGGAATCGCAAGAAGAGTTCATCGATATCATAAAAGACCCCGCCAGCACACCGGATGTTGTTGCTGAAGCAAAGCAATATTATGACCAATTAGAAGAATCCAAAGCCTATTATTACTGGTTGGATGACTTAGTTGAGAGTATAGGAAGCGGCAAGATATTTGAATTCTTGCCAAAAGATCAAAGGGATTAAGTGAGAACGAGTTATCGGGCAGTCTATCGCTGAAGCGCTGCAGACTGCCTGCATATTATTAATACTCTGCTCTTTTGTAAAAAAGAGATAACTTTGTTCGGCTTTTTCGTTAAATAAAATTTTAATACATTTAATGTACTTAATACTTTAAATGTATTTCAATTAATATATATACTAAAAAAGGGGAGTTTTACACCATGAATAAGTGGAAAAAAGAATTAGGTTTTATTTTGATGATCCTTATCGTCGCTGCACTGGCAGCATGCGGAAACGGGGATGATGACTCATCCGGTGACAACTCAGATACAGCATCTGAAGAAAGCGCCAAAGAATTATCAATCGGCCAAATTAACTGGGCAGAAAATATTGCCGTGA
This sequence comes from Planococcus sp. (in: firmicutes), assembly GCA_035461005.1. GTDB lineage: Bacteria > Bacillota > Bacilli > Bacillales_A > Planococcaceae > Planococcus. Next base: position 32,745 of record DATHVZ010000064.1, read on the forward strand.
CAAATATGTGGAAAGTCATTCTGGAAGATAAAGGATATGAAGTTAAGTTAAGTGTTTTGGACATGGGTACTACGATGAAGGCTTTGGAGACTGGAGATATCGATGCCAGCCTGGAAGTATGGCTGCCGGTGCAGGATGCCAATTACTTGGAGAACTACCAGGACACGGTCAATTTCTCGGAGGCTACCTGGTTTGACAACGCGAAAGTCGGACTTGTTGTACCAACCTACGTGGAAGAAGTGAACAGCGTGGAAGACTTGAATGAACATAAGGAACTTTTCAACGGGAAAATTGTAGGATTTGATCCTGGTGCAGGAACAATGGAAGTGACGGAACAATTAATCGTGGACTATGAACTTGACTATGAGTTGCAGCAAAGTTCAGAAGCGGCCATGCTGGCGGAAATTAAATCGGCAGTCGAAAACAATGAACCAATCGTTGCACCACTTTGGAGTCCACATTGGGTATTTTCCCAATTCGACTTAAAATTCCTGGAAGATCCGCAAAACACATTTGGCGGTGTGGAAAAAATCCACCATGCTACCCGTCTAGGATTTGACGAAGATCATCCGGAAGTAAGCGAATGGCTCCAAAACTGGAAGATGGATGATGAACAAATCGGTGAGCTCATTGACTATGTAGAAAGTGCCGAAGCTCCTCTTGATGGAGCTGAGAAGTGGGTTGGAGAGAACGAAGAACTGATTGGTGAATGGGTAAAATAAACGCAGTA
>DATHVZ010000065.1:0-4049 GCA_035461005.1 Planococcus sp. (in: firmicutes)
CTGACAAGTTCTTCATCTGTCATTTTTATGAATGGTTGGGGTCGAACTTGCTCTAAATTTCCCACGGGTATCCCTCCGGTTGCGCGAGCCTCGATATGTTCAGTATACAGGATAAAAAAATTGAGCGTCAACCTGTCATTTTTGACCTCTTCGCCATTTTTCGAAAATTTCAGCTACTTCTATAGAGAGCTGTATCTTTGAACCTGCCCGGTGTTCCTGGATTTCCTTTACTTTCTTGGTGATTTCTTTTTGAATTTCTTGCATTTCAATTTCTAGTTCCCGGGCGGAGATCCTCAAGGCACCTTTTGCAAAAATAACCCATTGTTCCGTCAAATCGGATGTAGCAACGTATACTTGGTCGCGCCGGTTATTCAAACTGACCGCCAATTTCTCAATCCGCTCATCCGCTGTTTCATTTTCCCTGGTATAAATGATTTCCACGTCATACTTTTTGTTTTTGGCTTCAATGCCGGGTACTAGGTGCGCGTCAAACACGATAATGACCCGCCACCCTTTGTACCCCCGGTATTCGGCCATTTGCTCGATTAGGCGGTCTCTCGCATCAATCAGTTTATCCTTCTTCAGTTCGCTTAGTTCCACCCAGTCGCCAATAATATTGTAGCCATCAACCAGTAGAATATTCATGGCTCAACCGAGCGGATTGCGTTTTCTGTAGACTTCATACATCAGCAAGCTTGCCGCAACCGATGCGTTAAGTGATGTAACGTGTCCAATCATGGGCAGCTGGTACAGAAAATCACATTTTTCGCGCAGGATGCGGCTCATTCCTTGCCCTTCGCTGCCGATGATGACCGCTAATGGCAATGTCGCGTCCATTTTGCGGTAATCCACCGATTCTTTTGCGTCGGTTCCCGCAATCCAAACGCCGCGTTTTTTCAGTTCGTCCACAATCTGAGATAAATTATTCACACGCACTACCGGCACATGTTCAATCGCACCCGTGGACGATTTCGCCACGACAGCCGTCAAACCGACCGCGCGGCGCTTCGGAATGATCAAGCCATGTACACCAATGGCATCCGCAGTTCTCATGATCGATCCCAAGTTATGCGGATCTTCCAACTCGTCCAATATTAGAAAGAAAGGGTCTTCCTGGCGCGCGGCAGCCGCTCGGAACAAATCATCCAGCTCCGCATAATTATAGGCCGCAACTGCAGCAGCGATCCCTTGATGATTGGAATCCGTTAAACCGTCAATTTTCTTTTTTGGCACAAACTGCACCAGCACACCTTTTTCTTTTGCCAACTGCAAGATTTCGGTCAGCCCTTTTTTCTGGACGCCTTCTGCAATCCAGATTTTATTCATATCGCGCTCAGCCCGCAGCGCTTCGAGCACTGGATTTTTGCCTCCAATGATCTCCGGTTCTAATTCTTCGCTCATTTGATCACTCCTCTCAGCTCTTCGATGATTTCAATTGCATAGCGGATTGTAGCCTGTAGCCGCTCCTTTTCTTCCTTTAGGTAAAGCCAGCCTAGAACCGCTTCGAACGCCGTGCTGAAATTATACGTTTGGACATCGGTGTTTTTCGGGACCGATCCGGATTTGGCATTTCTGCCTCTTCGCATGATCGCCAATTCCGTTTCCGTTAAATAACCTTCTTCTGTCAAGCGCTTTAAAACAACAGCTTGTGCCTTGGCTGATACAAACGTCGTTGATTGGCGGTGAAGAATATTCGGCTTCACGCGTCCTGAACGGATCAAATGCTCTCTTACCGCTTGTTCATAAACCGCATCTCCCATATAGGCAAGTGCCAACGCATTTATCTGGTCAACGTCACTACTACGTAAAACGTTCACCCCATCAGCCCCTTTTCCAGCGTGTGCCTTGAGCTGTGTCTTCAAGGATGATGTTCTTTTCTTTGAATAGATCACGGATCTCATCCGCTCTCGTAAAGTTACGGTTCTTGCGTGCCTGGATGCGCTCTTCTAGCAACGCTTCCACTTCTTCATCCAGCAGTTCTTCCTCTTTCTGGAACGGAACACCCAGCACTTCGGCAAGTTCCTCAAATTCGGAGATGAAGGTTTCCAGTACATGGGTCGCCGTCTGCTTCTCCAATAAATACGTATTCGCCAGCTTGGATAAGTCGAATAATTTCGAAATGGCGTTCGCTGTATTAAAGTCATCGTCCATCGTTTCGATAAATTCCGCTTTGATCTCCGATACTTTAGCCAACCAAATATCCGAATGGTCGCCCAGATTTGCCGAAGTATCCAAACGATGCTTCAGATTGCTGTGTGATGTCCGGATCCGTTCAAGCCCAGCCACAGCATCCCGCACCAATTGTTGGGAATAATTGATCGGGTGGCGATAATGAACCGACAGCATGAAGAAACGAAGTACTTGCGGGTCCATCTCTTTCAGAATATCGTTCACCAACACAAAGTTATTCAACGACTTGGACATTTTTTCATTATCGATATTGATATAGCCATTGTGCATCCAATAACGTGCGAACGGCTTGCCGGTCATTGCCTCCGACTGGGCAATTTCGTTTTCGTGGTGAGGGAAGGTCAGATCCTGCCCGCCCGCGTGAATGTCGATCGTATCCCCGAGATGCTCACGCGCCATTACAGAACACTCAATATGCCAGCCCGGACGCCCTGCTCCCCATGGGCTTTCCCAAGAAATCTCACCCGGTTTCGCGGTTTTCCATAAGACAAAATCCAGTTCGTCTTGCTTTTTGTCACCCGTTTCGATCCGAGCTCCAATCTTCAGTTCATCGACCGACTGATGGGAAAGTTTGCCGTAGCCTTCAAACTTACGAGTCTTATAATAAACGTCGCCTTGCGATTCATATGCATATCCTTTTTGGATCAATGCCTCGATAAATTCGATGATCTGCGGCATATGATCCATCACACGCGGGTGTGCATCCGCTCTTTCACAGCCAAGTGCCTCGGTGTTTTCAAAATAAGCCTCGATAAACCGCTCCGCTACTTGGGGAACCGTTTCACCTAATTCATTCGCAGCTTTGATCAGCTTATCATCCACATCGGTAAAATTAGACACATACGTTACGTCATACCCGCGGTACTGCAAATAGCGTCGCACTGTGTCGTAAACGATCACAGGGCGGGCATTGCCGATATGAATGTAATTGTAGACGGTTGGACCACATACATACATTTTTACTTTTCCCGTTTCCAACGGAATAAATTCTTCTTTTTCACGAGACAATGAATTAAAAATCTGAATACTCATTATGGATTACCTTCTTCCTGATGTGCTTTTTTCAATATTTCAATCTCTCGTTGGAGAGCTGCTATTTTCATTTCCATCCCATCGCATTTATCCATTACTGGGTCTGGCATGTCCTGGTGGTTCAGATCCCTTTTCACTTTGACCCCATCCTGTATGACCACTTTCCCCGGAATGCCAACTACCGTTGAATTGGCAGGTACGTCCTTCAAGACAACTGAACCAGCTCCTACTTTCGAGTTCGCCCCGATCACAATCGAGCCCAATACCTTGGCGCCGGTTGCAACCAATACACCATCTTCCAGTGTCGGATGGCGCTTCCCTTTTTCTTTGCCTGTTCCGCCCAGCGTCACTCCCTGGTAAAGGGTGACATCGTTGCCGATTTCACAAGTTTCTCCCACAACAACCCCCATTCCATGATCAATGAAAAAGCGGCGTCCGATCTGGGCTCCTGGATGAATTTCAATTCCTGTAAAAAAACGGCTGATTTGCGATATTACCCGGGCAATAAAATACAATCTCTTTTTAAAAAAGGAATGCGCGAGCCGGTGCGCCCAAATGGCGTGCAAACCGGAATAGGTCAGAATTACTTCAATATAACTTCGGGCTGCGGGATCCTGCTCGAAAACCACATCCACATCTTCTTTCATTAACTTCAGCACAATTAAAATCTCCTTTCTGGGCAAAATAAAAAACGCCCCTGTCACATATATGACAGAGACGCATAGTTGCGCGGTTCCACTCTGATTAGAAGGCCGCCTTATTGGACCAACCTTCTCTCTCGAACACCTTTAACGCAGGTAATACGTCTGGTCTACTCGGTTCGACTC
>DATHVZ010000066.1:0-28066 GCA_035461005.1 Planococcus sp. (in: firmicutes)
TACAGCCTATTTCCATGACTCAGGATTCAAAAAAGGCGACCGCATCGGTATTCTCATGTCGAATCGGCTGGAACATATCGAATTGGACGTTGCAGTTGCTTTGACAGGGCTGATTAAAGTCCCTTTGAATTACCGGCTGCACCCGAAAGAACATCAATACATGATTGAAGATGCGGGTCTTCGGCTGATAATCGGCGATCAGGCATTGATCGATGCCGTAAACCCCGATTTACCGATTCTTTATGTTGGGGAAGATTACGAAGCTGTCGTCCGAAAATATGATGGCGAGTCATTCAGCGAAAATGTGGTGGAAGATGATCTGTTCGCCATCATGTATACTTCCGGAACGACCGGCAATCCGAAAGGTGTTATGCTGTCGCACCGGAACATAATCTCGGGGGCTCTGTCGCTGGCACAGGTTTGCGAAGTCGATTATGAAGATATCATCGGCCACGCAGCACCGCTGACTCATGGCTCGAACTTCCTGAGCCACGTTTCCTGGCTTTATGGATTGACACAGGTTGTCTACAGCAAATTCGAGCCGGAGGAATTTCTTGACCACCTCGTGGAAGACAAAGTTACGGTGATGTTTCTGGTTCCGACCATGGTGAATTTAATGATCCAGCATCCAAGCTTTGACGCATCCAAACTATCAACCGTGAAATCGATTAACATGGCAGGTTCATCGATTGCCGCATCGAAATTGCAGGAAGCGCTTGATAAGGCGGGTGATATATTCATCCAGACTTACGGTCAGGTGGAAGCACCGATGTGCATTACCATGATGCCGAGAAATGAAATCAGGAATCGACTCGACTCCTGTGGCCGCATTGGCACATTCGTCGATGTGAAAATTGTTGACGGAGAGGGCCAGCCGGTCGCAGACGGTGAAGTGGGCGAAATCATTGCCAAAGGTTCGCTGGTCATGAAGGGCTATTGGAATAATGAAAAAGCGACCGCAGAAACGTTGAAGGATGGCTGGCTCCATACCGGAGATCTGGGCTGGCGTGATGCCAAAGGCTTTGTGCACATTGTCGACCGGAAAAAAGATGTCATCATTTCAGGTGGAGTCAATATTTATCCGCGCGAGGTGGAAGAAGTGCTGAATCTTCATAAAGGCGTGAAAGAAACATGTGTAATCGGCGTGCCCGATGATAAATGGGGAGAATGCGTAGTCGCATATGTAGTGACGAACGGTAAAGAAGAAGTGACAGCCGAGCAATTAATCGGACTTTGCAAAGACAATCTGGCCAGCTTCAAAAAGCCGAAAGAAGTATTCATCGTTGATGAGCTGCCAAAAAGTTCATACGGCAAAATATTGAAACGTGAAATGAAGAAGAAACATGTGGAGGTGATTAAATGACCGGAGCATATGTACATGGAATCGGCATGACGAAATTCGGGAAATTGGAATCTTCTTTAAAGGAATTATTGCTGGAGGCCTGCTCGGAAGCTTTGAATGATGCCGGACGGCCGAAAATAGACGCAGTTTATGTTGGGAATTTCATGGGGGGCAGCATTTCCAATCAGGAAATACTCGGTGCCATCGTTGCAAACGACCTTGGCCTCGGCTATATTCCGTCGACAAAAGTTGAAGGAGCCTGTGCATCCGGTGGCATTGCCTTGCGCCAGGGGCTGCTTGGCATTATGAGTGGTGAGTACGATACGGTGCTCGTAGCCGGTGCTGAAAAGATGAAGCATGCGCAAACGGCGGATGTCACGCAGGCCATCAATGCGGCAATGGATACGACAACCACCGAAAAGCATGCCGGGTTAACGTTCCCAGGGTTTTTCGGAGTCCTGGCCAACCGGTATTTCTATGAAACGGGAGCCACGAAAGAACATCTTGCCCGCGTTGCATTGAAGAACCGCCAAAATGGTGTCAATAATCCGCTTGCCCAATTTCCGAAACCGACTACGTTGGAAGAAATTATGGCAGCCCGAATGATTACGGATCCGCTTGGTCTGTTTGATTGTTCACCAATGACTGACGGCGCGGCGGCCATCGTCATTTCAAGGAAAAAGTCTCCGATCTATGTGCGCGCAAGCTCACAGGTATCAGGACCGACGAAAATGCAGGATGCCGTCAACCTGCTGTCGATTCCGGCAATCGGCGAATCGGGCCGACTGGCTTATGAAAAAGCCGGGCTTGGACCGGAAGACATTGATGTAGTGGAAATCCATGACTGCTTCTCGATGACCGAAATTATCGCCACAGAGGAACTGGGCTTTTTCAAGCCCCTCGAAGGCTGGAAAGCCATCGAAGAAGGCCGCACACTAGTGGGTGGTGAAAAGCCGGTGAATACGAGCGGCGGGCTGTTGTCCCGCGGCCATCCGATCGGTGCCACAGGGATTGCGCAAGTTTATCAATTGGTCCGTCAGCTTCGCGGCACCGCGGCGAATCAGGTGGCTGGCAATCCGCGCATCGCATTGGCCCAAAATTTAGGCGGCACAGGTTCTTACTCAACTGTCCATATACTAGAGAGGGTGTAAGCGATGAAGATATATTCCTGTTGTGGCAAGGATTCCATTGCCAAGAAATACAATTGCGCAGTTTGCGGCAAATCAGAATTTGAAGAAAAAGAAGTGAGCGATGACGGTACAGTATACAGTTATACGAAAATTCACATTGCGCCAGCCGAATTTGCTCATCTTGCGCCGTATAATGTCGTGCTTGTCGACCTGGATGAAGCCAACGCCAAAGTGACCTGCCGAATGGAGGAAGATGTTGCCATCGGCGACAAAGTAACACTCGACCGCTTTGAAGGCGGTGCTTATATTTATAAGAAAGCTTCGTGAAAAATATCAGAACAGCCGGGCCATCATTCTGATGGCCCGGCTGTTCTGATGAAGAAGCTATGCGGAATATTTGCTATACTGTCCATAACAAGACGAAACGGAGGTGTTACGATGAGGGACATATGGGAAATAGAACATTCTTCACATCGTATTCGGGTGGAAAGCACGTGGGATCAAAAGAAATTGTGGGTGGATGGTGTTCTTCAGGATGACCAGCCGGGCTTTGTGCTCAGCTCCAGGTTGTTTGGGAAACTGAGAGGCGAAGACGGAGAGTTTCAGGATATAAAGGTTTCGTTGGGACTGGGCTGCCGTAAAACCAAATGTCGGATTTTTGTGAGTGACAGCCTGATTTATTCCACTGAAATTTCCTGGGAAGGCTGACAGAAGGAGAGTGGTATAAGTGAAGATCATTGATACACATTGCGATGCGTTGTTCAAAATGCAGGTGGCAAAAAGAGATTCCCTTTACCACGCGCCTCTTTTGGATTTTCGGAATGCAGGAAAATTGGATGTAAATTTTCTGCGGCTGCAGGCGGGGGGCGTCAAAGTCCAGTTTTTTGCCATTTTCCTTCATCCGGAGCTTCCTTCTGATGAAAAATGGCAGCACACCCTTGAACAGGTTGATCTTTTCCATACTGAAATAGTAGGGGGGGATCAGCGGATGCGGCATATCAGAAGATGGGAAGACATCGATGATCTCAAGGATGACGAAATCGGAGCAGTGCTGACTCTTGAAGGAGCAGAACCAATCGGCAACGATCTTGTGAAGTTGCGGCATCTTTTCCGGCTGGGCGTCCTGTCGGTCGGTCTGACATGGAATTACGCCAATCTTTGTGCGGACGGTGCAGAAGAACCGAGAGGCTCAGGGCTCACAATGTTCGGCAAAGAAGTCGTTCGAGCAAACAACCAGAACCGGATCCTCACGGATGTTTCGCATCTGGCGGAAAAGGGTTTTTGGGATGTTATGGAGTTGGCGGAATATCCGATTGCAAGCCATTCGAATGCGCGGGCACTTTGCGATCACGCCAGAAATTTGACTGACGAACAGGCGCTTGCCATGTTTGGCAAAAATGCGATGGTCAATGTCGTGTTTTTTCCTGAATTTATCAATCCGGCAGGGACGACCGCGACGATTCCGGACCTGATCCGTCACGTCGACCATTTCTGCGCACTGGGCGGAGTGGAGCATATTGGTTTCGGTTCAGATTTTGATGGCATTAAAGTTTATACGGATAATCTGGAAAATTCGGGGGACTATCCAAATCTGATCAATGAACTGCAGAAGCATTTTACCGAAACCCAAGTGGAAGGATTTGCCCACCGGAATTTTTTAAACCATTTGCCGAAGGGGAAGGGCTTTCTGTAAACCAAAAACACCCCTTTGTCTTGAGCAACGCATGCTCATGGCAAAGAGGTGTTTTGCTGTGAATTATTGATAAACTTTTGCGGGTGCGTTCTTTACGTTTTTCCTTTTATGGATGATGGCATTTATTTCAGCGCCGATCACCAGGATAAGTCCAGTCAGGAAGAACCATAACATCAGGACGATCAAACCGCCAAGACTGCCGTAGGTGGCATTAAAGTTTCCGAAATTTGATACATAGAACGAGAATCCAAGAGAAACCAGCTGCCACAAGACAGTGGCGATCAACGCGCCGACGAGGACTTCTTTAAACGGGAAATTTTTATTGGGCGCAATCTTATACATAAACGCCAATACAAGGCTCATTACTGCGATGGAAATGACCCACCGAAGTACCTGGAACAGAATTTCGGTCTCTGGCGGCAAGTCCAGGAATGAGCTGACAGTGCTGATGATTGCGCCCCCGAAGATTGGCAGCACAAGAGCCACGATAACTGCAATCAGCATGAACAGCGTAAGGAGGATTGCCATGCCTTTCTGTTTGATGAATGATCTTGTTTCTTCCACATCATAAGCTTCGTTCGTGGCTTTTATAAATGCGCTGACAGCGTTTGAAGCGGACCATAATGTACCCAGGATACCAAAAGTCAATAGACCGCCAGATGGGGTTGTGACAACGCTGATGATGTTTTCTTCAAACATCGACGCGACTTCACCCGGGAGTATGGTTCCGAGGAAGTCCATGACGCGCTGCGGATCGATTTGCAGATAAGGCAGGATGGACAGCAACAGGATCAATAATGGCACAATGGCAAGCAAATAATAATAAGCCTGTGCTGCTGCAAGTATAGTAGCCTTGTCATCTTTGAACTTCTCGCCGAATTCTTTTACATAGGATTTTGCTTTCCCCATATTTTCAACCTCCAATTTAAAAATTGCTTATAACCTATATGCCCGCTCGGCAAATAGGTTAACCCTAAAGAATGGGGATTTCCCTATTTCTAATGAAAGGCATCATTGAATCAAATGGTAAAACAGGGCAGAAAGAAGCATCGCTTCCTTCTGCCCTGTTTTAATGGATTCGGTATGGCCTAATCATTGAGTATATCAAGGGAGATTTTCAGGATATGATGGTTTTCCATTTCCAGGATGGACCAGCGGGAGCCGTTCCTTTCAAAAGTGCTTCCAGTCTCGGCTTCGATCAGCTGATGCTGGACCCATCCGGCAATCGTATCGATATCCTCGCTGTCATCGAACTCCAGTCCAAAGCGCTCCTCAAGGTCTTTCAAAAGCACCCTGCCGTTCATTAAATAGCGCTGTTCGTTTTCTTTAATAATATCCGCTTCTTCGTCTTCATCAAATTCATCCCGGATCTCACCGACAATCTCTTCGAGAATATCTTCCATCGTTATCAAACCTGAAGTGCCCCCGTATTCATCAATCACCAAAGCGATATGGGTGCGGTCTTTCTGCATTTTCACCAAGGCGGTCTGGAGAGGGGTCGTTTCATGGAAATAGGGCAGGCCATGGATGAGTGCCGTCATTTCAACGCTGCCGTTGACCGCATAATGCGTAAGGATTTCCTTGGCGTTGATGAAACCGATAAGGTCATCCTTGTCGCCGTCGCGTGCAATGGGGTAGCGTGTAAAGCGGTGCTCCCGTATTTCCTCCAACAATTCCACGGAACTCAGGGTATGAGGAAAAGAAATCATCTGCGTGCGCGGCACCATGACATCTTTTGCGCTGCGTTCATCAAAAGCGAATATGTTCTGCATATAGGACAATTCTGTTTGATTGATTTCGCCGCTTTGGAAGCTTTGCGCCATGATGATTTTCAATTCCTCTTCTGAATGTCCCTGTTCGGCCAGGGACGGCTGTATGCCGAAAATGCGCAACAGCAGCCGCGAAGCTCCGGTCATAACATAAATGAACGGCGCCATGATCCTTCCGAATACATACAGTACCGGGGCAAGCGCAAGCGTCATACGCTCAGCCGAGTGCAAAGCAAGGGACTTGGGCGTCATTTCGCCGATGACCACGTGCAGAAAAGTCACCAGTGAGAAAGCCAATAGGAAGGAAATCACCAAAGCTGAAGATGAAGGCAAGCCAAAATCCCGGAAAAAAGGAAGAATGAGCTGCTCGACAGCCGGTTTGCCCAACCAGCCAAGTCCAAGTGCGGCCATCGTGATGCCGAGTTGACACGCCGACAAATAATAATCGAGGTCATCGAGGATTTTTTTGGCGAGACCGGCCCGCTTATTTCCCTCTTCGATCAGCTGATCGATTCGGGATATGCGGACTTTGACTACTGCGAACTCCGCTCCGACAAATATTGCTGTAAATATAATTAATAAAACGAATAACGCTGAATTGACTAAAAGTATGGGGTCCAATAAATTCCCTTGACTAAGGGATTCACCTCCGGGTTAATTTGTACTGTTCCTAATTTACCACAAGGGGATTAGGAAATATATGGCGAGTGCTTATGGCGTTCAAGCACCTGCAAGGTAATCCCTTTAACATCAATGACACTGTCTTCATTGATGACATCTTCAAGAAGGATGTTTTTGAAGTAGCCGACACTGGCTGCAAGCGGGATGTTGAGCAATTTGGTCAGCGCGATTCGGTACATCTTGCCGAATTCCGGGTCGGCGTTGCCCCGTTTCATTTCGTTAAAGGATTCATAGAATTGGTCAAGTTTATCAGCCAGCTCGAGCAGTCGGCCTTCAATTGTTTCGTCCTTGCCTTCTTTCATGCGATCGAAAAATACTTCCTGAAATTCCTCGGGGATTTCACGGATTATAAACTTCTCCATCATCCCTTCTTCTACCTTGGAGATCATTTCCTTCAATTCAGGAGAAGAATGTTTGACCGGTGTTTTGATATCACCGATGAAAACCTCTGCAAAATCGTGGTTGATGGTTTTTTCATACAGCGATTTCCAATCGATAGCACGCCCTGCCCGTTCTTCGATCGTGGCAAAGAACATGGCATATTGGCTGACCTTCCAGGAATGGGCAGCCACATTGTGTTCTTCGAATTTAAATCTTCCGGGAGCCCGGATAATACGCTCCAGGTCGTTCAATGAGTTAAAAAATGTATGAATTCCCATAACTAAAACTCCTTTATCGATATTCTATATCTTCACCATACCCTATTTTCCGTATAATAAAAGAGCGGACAGCAGAAGGAGAATCAGCATGACTGGAAAAACACACATCATTGGCGGTATTGCAGCAAGTCTTGCATTCGCACAAATTACGAATTACGAACCGGTGATCCTCCTGGGAGCAGGAGCGGTCGGAGCGATAATACCGGACATCTGCCATGGCGGCAGCAAAATCGGCAGGACGTTGCCGCTTGCATCGAAAACCATAAACCTGCTTTTCGGACATCGGACATTCACCCACAGTTTACTTTTTTTAGTAATCGCAGCATTTCTGTTCCACAGCTTCCTGCCAAACGAGGCGCTTGCAGCCGGTTTGCTGGTGGGGATGGGCAGCCATTTCCTGTTGGATATGGCGACTAAAAATGGCATTAAGTTATTTTTCCCATTTAAATTAACGGTCCGTTTTCCGGTCACCACGAAAACCGGGGGAGCGACAGAAAATGTGGTTTTTGCGCTGCTGTCGCTTCTTGCGGTCTATTTCGGTTATTCAGCTTTTGATTTCGCTTATTGAACAGAAGCGTAAAAGAAATCCGATAGCCCGGGAATTTCTTTGAATCTGCTCATGCGGGTGTTTTCTTTGGGATGATTGGGGAATAGGACGGGTAAGACAATCTGCTGGGAGGGAGCACCATGAGCAAACAGGAATTTTCCGATCGGGAACAGGAGAACAGGAGCACGCGACGCGGCGGACAGGATCACGGAAGTTTCGGAGGGAAGAATTCCGAACAGCGTGACGGCGAACAGCTCCGAAAAGAAGGGGCACACAGCAATACCGGGATAGGCGACGAAAAAACCCCTATCCGTGAAAATGAAAAGGAATAGCAAAAAAAAACAGCTCCCGCATGGAACCATCCGGGAGCTGTCTTTTACATTTTATTGAAGTACGATAGAATTTGTTTTTTGGATGGTTCCTGCAAACGATAACGCAATTCCTTGTTTTGAGTGTTGACGATATGATAAGCCGGATTTTCGGCGACTGTAAACTTCCAATGCGGTTTTGTGTTTTTCTTCGTGATTTTCAGCTCAGGAGGCATCATTTTACCAATGAAGCTTTCAAGCTTGGCCATGAGGAAGGTGTCCATATAGCGGACAATCAGGAATCCCTGTTGTTTTTCCGGATTGTATTTCGCCAAAGTAAATTCACTGACATCAAATCCTTTTTCGTATCGCTGAACGGACGGTGATAATACAAATGTATCCTCATTTGTAAAAACAGCCGAATTACCCTGTTGCTTCAGCCCGAGTTCTTCTACCAGGAAATCTTTATTGACCATACTCATTTCGCGTGCAGTAGCCATGTTATTCCTCCTTACGGAAATCATTGTATGTCTATTATAGCACTCTTTCCTTAGGAAAGGGTTTAGAACCCTTCATATTAAATCGATTCAAGAAATACTAAACAAGATATTAACATTTTATGTAAAATAACTGACTTTTTCATAATGCATTTATGATTTCATGATAATAATATGCCGGAAATTCCGAGTCAAACAATAAACTATGATGGTGTTCTGAATGACGTCTACCCGGCAAAAAATCAAGCACAAGTATGGAATACGCTTCTGTTAACTTGTCAGAATAAAAGATACAATGAGCGGGAAAGGGTGGTAGAAATGTGCGGAAGATTTGCGTTATATGCGGATTATAAGGTTCTACTGGAACGCTTTGACATTGAGCAGGCTTCGTTTGGAGAAGAAGAGTATGAACAAAGCTATAATATTGCACCTTCCCAGCAAGTGGCAGCCGTAATCAGTGACGGCAGCAGAAACCGTCTGGGCAAGTTGCGGTGGGGGCTGATTCCGCCGTGGGCAAAAGAAGCGAAAATAGGCTATAAGATGATCAATGCCCGAGCGGAAACAGCTGCAGAGAAACCGAGTTACCGAAATGCATTTCAAAAGAAGCGCTGCCTCGTGGTGGCAGACTCTTTTTATGAATGGAGAAAAGAAGAAACCGGTAAAACACCGATGCTGATTAAGATGAAATCGGGTGAGCCTTTCGCTTTTGCAGCCTTGTGGGAATCCTGGGAATCGCCTGAAGGGGAAACGGTCCACAGCTGCTCCATTCTGACCACTGAACCTAATGAAATGATGAAATCCATCCATGACCGCATGCCGGTCATCCTATCGAAGGAAGCGGAAAAAATCTGGCTGGATCCGGATGTGCAGGATGTCAGTGTGCTGGAGGAATTGCTGAAGCCTTTCGACGCCGAAGAAATGGAAGCATACGAAGTATCAGATGCAGTCAATTCACCAAAAAACAACAATCCGGGCCTTATCCGGAAAATAGGCTAGTTTCGTCCGTAGTAATAAATGGATTGGAGAGGGCAAAGGGTCTGCCCTCTTGATTTTTTGGCGTGATTCTACTATTTGAAGAGAGGTGAAGCCAGTTGATACAAGAACTTGATCATCGGAGTGAATCTACAGCTAAAGCGATCCAAAGGATTCAGCATCCCGCCTATCTGGTGGAAGCGGAAATGATGGGGTTTCAGGGAATCCCGCAATTGAAAGAATCCGTTCTTGAACTCCGGAACAGCAGTGAAGTGTTTGTGGGGTACCTGGAAGAAGACCGGTTATTGGGCTTTATTTCATATAAGAAAGAAACTAATACGATAGATATCCACCGGCTGGTCGTTGACCCCGAGCATTTCAGAAAGGGAATCGGCAGGAAGCTCTTGGCTTTTTTACTCGGAAAATACAAAGGAATGGATTTTATCGTCAGCACCGGCAAGGCGAATGTGCCCGCGAAAAAGCTCTATGAAAGCTTTGGTTTTATTGAGACGGAGGATTTTGAAGTGGCGCCGGGCATATTTTGTACCGCTCTTGAAAAAAAGAATGGCAATTAGCATCGGAAGAGTAAATTGGTGGAGCCATCAGCAAATGTGGATGGCTCCTTAGTTGTGCCGAGCGCAGTATGTCAGGCAAATTTATTTACTTTTAAAGGGAGAGGTTTTAATCTTAGTAAAGTTAAACTTTGAAGCCGGACATCTGAATGGCTGAACGAAAAAGCCGCTTGGACTTTTCCCGGCAGTATGCTTTATGAGAGAGGGAAAACATAATGGGAGATTATTTAGTAAAAGCTCTGGCTTTTGATGGCCAGGTTCGCGCATATGCAGCAAGAACCACGGAAACAGTGAGTGAGGCCCAGCGGCGCCATTATACATGGCCGACCGCTTCAGCAGCACTCGGCCGCTCCATGACAGCGAGTGTCATGATGGGTGCCATGATGAAAGGTGAAGAAAAACTGACCATTCGAATCAACGGCGGTGGGCCGATTGGCAATATTCTCGTTGATGCAAACGCCAAAGGTGAAGTGAGGGGCTATGTCTCGAAACCTCAGACTCATTTCGACTTGAACGACCTTGGCAAACTCGATGTGCAGAGAGCGGTCGGGACGGAAGGGGTTTTGTCCGTTTCGAAAGATATTGGCATGCTCCAACCGTTTAACGGCCAGGTGCCCATCGTATCCGGAGAAATCGGTGAGGATTTTACGCATTACATCGTTACGTCCGAGCAGATTCCATCATCGGTCGGAGTTGGCGTGATCGTCAATCCGGATAATACGATCCTGGCTTCCGGCGGATTTATCATCCAGTTGATGCCGGGTACTTCGGAAGAAATCATTGTATTGATTGAAGAACGTCTGTCGGCAATCCCCACAATTTCGAAAATGATCAGTGAGGGCATGACCCCCGAAGACATTCTTCATGAAGTTCTCGGAAAAGAAAATGTGAAAATACTGGATGAAATGCCGGTGACATTCAATTGCCAATGTTCGCGTGATCGCATTACCAATGCCATTACCAGCCTCGGTACAGATGAAATAGAGGATATGATCGAAACGGATGGCCAGGCGGAAGCGGAATGCCATTTCTGTAATGAAAAATATCATTTTTCCAAAGAAAATCTCGAGAATTTATTGGAACAGGCAAAATAGTTTTGATGCCACCCGTATAAAGTAATGCGGGTGGTTTCTTATTGGAAACAAATATCTTGAATTCGAGATAAGTTTGATTTACCCTTAAGAAAGGAATTGGATAGAAGATCCAAAAGTACAGGAGGTTATTGAATGAAACACATTTTTAAAGCTGGAAAAGATCCGAAAAAACCGGTTTTGCTGTTGCTGCACGGAACGGGTGGAACTGAAAATGACTTGATGCAGCTGGCGGCTCATATCGATCCGGAAGCTTCGGTATTGAGTGTTCGCGGAAATGTATCCGAAAATGGCATGCCGAGATTTTTCAAACGATTGTCTGAAGGCGTTTTCGACATGGAGGACCTGAAACTGCGGACGAAAGAATTGCATCAGTTTGTCGCTGATTCAGCGGAACAATATGGCTTTGAGCGTTCAAACGTTGTGGCAGTCGGCTATTCAAACGGAGCGAACATCGCAGCAAACTTGCTGTTCACATACGATAATGCGTTGAAAGCTGCGATTCTCCATCATCCGATGGTGCCCAATCGCGACGCGGATATCCCGGCATTGAACGGCACACCCGTTTTCATTGCCGCAGGAACGAACGATCCGATCTGCCCGGCCCAGGAATCGGAAGATCTCCAAAAGTTGCTGGCAGATGCTGGCGGCAAAGTCGAACTCCACTGGGAGAATCAGGGCCACCAGCTTTCGATGCCCGAGGTTGAAGCGGCCAAGGTCTGGTACAGTAAAATTTAGAGAAACGTTCCTCCTGCGGCTTGCAGGAGGATTTTTTGGCATTTCAGCAGGATTTCAGGCACAATGAAACCACAATAGAAAATAAAGGAGGGATCGTGTGCAAACGAATCCAAGAATTCAGCAGCAGCTCGAGCAATGGATTGAAGAAAATAGAGGCCATGTAATCCTTGGCGCGACAGCGCAATACATCCCCGAGCTCGGGAAAGCCGACCCGAGCAAGTTGGGCATCTGCATGCTTGATGAGGAAGGGAATTATTATTGCGCGGGTGACACGGATATCGAGTTCACTCTCCAAAGCATTTCCAAAGCCTTGACGTTTGTCGCGTTGAGCTGCCATTACGGTCTGGAATTTGTATTGGACAGAGTGGATGTCGAACCGACCGGAGAAGCATTCAACTCAATTATCCCCTTTGAAATCCACCGGCCAAACAAACCGTTCAATCCGTTCATTAATGCGGGGGCGATAACGATGTCCGCCTTGCTTCCGGGGCAGACGAGCCAGAAAAAATACGAATATCTTCTGCATTTCCTCGAAGAATTGGTTGGGCATCCATTGGAAATGGACCGGGCCGTTTATGATTCGGAATGGAAAGCTTCACACCGCAATCGGGCACTGGCCTATTATTTGAAAGAAGCCAATTTCCTTGAAATCGAAGTTGAAGAAGCATTGGATATCTATATTCGCCAATGCTCCATTAAAGTTTCGATCAAGGACCTGGCATTGATCGGGCTGATCATTGCTTATGACGGCTACAATCCGGTCACGAAAGTAAAGCATTTCTCGGATGAAATTGCTCAGGTGGTAAAAGTGCTCATGGTGACTTGCGGCATGTACAACTCGTCCGGAAACTTCGCGGCCCACGTCGGCATTCCGGCGAAGAGCGGTGTGTCGGGCGGCATTATGGCTGCCGTTCCGCCAAAACTGCATTCGCAAACTTATGAGTTCCGCGCCGGCGCAGGAATCGGCGTCTATGGCCCGGCCATTGACGTGCAGGGCAACAGCGCAGCAGGCACAATGATGCTTCGCCAAATATCAAAAGAATGGGATTTAAGTATATTTTAAAGAAATTCACGGGTTCACATAGAACCTGTGAATTTTTTTATTGTTAAATTACTGATAATTCCGTTATTTTTGTTTTTGTTTGCTAATTGAAGGGTATTTTAAAACGACCAAATCAATAAAAGGAGAGGGATTATGAAAAAAAATCCAAAAGTTGATGAAAACTCGAAAAACAAGCAATTGGAAGAGTTCAGAACGACTGATTCCGGTGAAGCGCTGACAACGAATCAGGGGTTGAAAGTCGCTGACGATGAACATTCGTTAAAAGCGGGCGTCAGGGGACCTACCTTGATGGAAGATTTTCATTTCCGGGAAAAAATGACTCATTTTGACCATGAGCGAATTCCAGAACGCGTCGTTCATGCCCGGGGCTTTGCTGCGCACGGTGAATTCGAGGCCTACGATTCACTTGCGCATTTGACCAAGGCGGGATTCCTGTCCAAAAAAGGGAAAAAGACGCCGGTGTTCGTGCGGTTTTCCACAGTTGCAGGATCTCGCGGGTCCGGTGAAACCGTAAGGGATGCAAGAGGCTTTGCAACGAAATTCTATACAGAAGAAGGGAATTATGATCTGGTCGCAAATAATATGCCGGTTTTCTTTATCCAGGATGCCATTAAATTTCCCGATTTGGTTCATGCCGTCAAACCGGAACCGCATAATGAAATGCCGCAGGCTTCAGGCGCGCATGACACATTCTGGGATTTTGTGGCCAATAACCAGGAATCGGCCAATATGGTCATGTGGCTCATGTCGGACCGTGCGATTCCCAGGAGTTTCCGCATGATGGACGGTTTCGGCGTGCATGCGTTTCGCTTCGTGAACGCGGAAGGCAAAGCCCATTTTGTCAAATTCAATTGGAAATCGACATTGGGGGTCCATTCATTGGTGTGGGATGAAGCGCAAAAAATTGCAGGCAAAGATCCCGATTTTAACCGAAAAGATTTATATGAAGCAATTGAAAATGGCGATTATCCCGAATATGAACTCGGCGTACAAATAATTGCCGAAGAAGATGAACATAAATTCGATTTTGATATTTTGGATGCGACAAAAATCTGGCCGCAGGAAGAAATACCGATTCAGATTGTCGGCAAGATGACACTTAACCGAAATGTTGATAATTATTTTGCCGAAACAGAGCAGGTGGCATTCCATCCTGGTCACGTGGTACCCGGAATCGATTTTTCGAACGATCCTTTATTGCAGGGACGGTTGTTTTCTTATACCGATACCCAATTGATTCGTCTCGGGGGCCCGAACTTCCACGAACTGCCGATCAATCGCCCGGTATGCCCTTTCCATAATAATCAACGGGACGGCTCTAACCGGATGACGATCAACACAGGACAGGTGGCGTACAATAAAAATTCATTGGCGAATAACACGCCGGCACCGGTCAATGAAGCGGACGGCGGATACAGCCATTACCAGGAGAAGATGGAGGGACGAAAAGTCCGGGCACGGAGTGAAAGCTTCGAAGACCACTTTTCACAGGCGGCGATGTTTTGGAACAGTATGTCAGAACCCGAACAAAAACATATTATAGAAGCCTTCAGTTTTGAACTCGGCAAATGCAAAGAAGTATCCGTTCGCCAACAGGTGGTTGACATGTTTGCCAATGCTGACTGGAAAATGAGCCAGGAAATTGCCCGGAATATCGGAGTGGATCCTCCTGCAGGCGGTGCTTCATTGCCCAAAAAGACTTCGCCCGCATTAAGCCAGCAAAATACCATCAAAACACCGAAGACCCGTAAAGTCGGAATTTTGCTGGCGTCAGATTTCAATAGCGGAGATTTGGAAAACGTGCTGAAAGAGTTCAAGGAAAAAGGAGTTCAGTACGAAATCATTAGTGAAATCCAGGGTTTACTGGTCGGTTCTGACGGAACCAAGATGAAAGTGGACCAGACTTTTGCGACGGCAGATCCGGTATTGTTCGATGCCATTTACGCAGTGGGCGGCCCGGCTATCAATAAGAAGTTCGCAAAAGAAGGGGCCAGATATATTGCAGAGGCATTTGAGCATTACAAACCGATTGGCGCAACTCATGAAGGCGTCAAATGGCTTCATAATGTGAAGATGAGAGAGCAGCCGGGCGTAATCATTGGAGAAAATATGGGGACATTCACTGAAGAATTTTTAGCGGCAATCAGCGCACACAGGCATTGGAATCGGGAAATAGACTGATAAGTTTAAAATAATCCAAAAGAACCATTGAAGTCAATTTACGTTTCAGGATGTCTGAGGCGGGTAAATCTAGCATAGATACATCTTGTCAGCAGAATCATAAAAAATTGGAGGAATATAAAATGACCAACAATAAATTTATGGGAACATTCAACTCGGAATCAGAGGTTCTGGAAAAGATTGAAGAACTGAAAACCACAGGCTCAAGAGAAGAAGATATGTATGTAATGGCACGTGACAAAGACCAGATTTCAATGGTCCGGGGACGAACCGATGTGGACTACAAATCATCTGAAGGAAATTGGATGGACAAATTTATGGGATTCCTGTCAGGAGACGATTCCACTCGTGAAGCGTTCTCAGGCATGGGCCTTGATAAGGATGAATCGGACCGCTACTATAACGAAGTCCAAAACGGCAAAATCCTCCTGTTCGTCGACCAGGAACTCGGAGCATCTTATGAAGGAAAAGCATCACATGATAGCCATGCATATGGAACAACGGGCACGGAATCCGACGTCAAAGACCCAAAATCTCCGGGTTATGTGGAAACAGGGACTGTAGCGCGTGATGGTCTGACCGTGGATACGAATGAGGAAAATGATGTTACTTATAATAGAAGAGACAATGCACTTAGTGAAGGTGAATCGATGGACCGAAACCTGACCGACGATGAAACAGCAGGCGTTGGCCGCGACAGCGGAACAGGATTTGGTCTTGGGTCACCAGACACGAAAGATCGTGATTACGACCGTAGCCGCGACAAAGATGATTATACTGATTCTGCTTCAGGCAGAGACCATACGGAAGAAGAAAAAATGCGGCTTCATGAAGAACGCTTGAATGTCGATAAAGAGCAGGTCAAAACAGGTGAAGTCAACGTGGGCAAGCACGTCGTTGAAGAAGAGCAATCGGTTGAAGTTCCGGTCGAGCATGATGAAGTATATGTTGAACGCCGTCCGGTTAACGAAGATGCAACAGATGCACACGATACAGGGTTCAATGAAAATGAAAGGATCAATATTCCTATCTCCGAAGAACAGGTCAATGTTTCCAAGAAGGACGTAGTCAGTGAAGAGATTGTTGTCGGCAAACGGAAAGTCGAAGACACTGAAACTGTCCGTGAAACGGTGCGCCGCGAAGAAGCGGATATTGATGAAGATACCAAAGGAACAGATGATACAAGAAATCGTGACAAACGCGACCGTTTCTAAATGATGCTTGAAAAGGCGGGGACAACCCCCGCCTTTTTATTTTGCCCGAAAATAGCGTATGATGGGCTTAGAAAAGGTGGAGATGAAAAATGGACGGCAAAAAAAGAAGTGACGTTAAACCGGGTACGCAGGTAAATGTAATCCTGAAACAAGATCAGCGCAGCGGCAAGAAGACCTCGGGAATTGTGAAAGACCTGCTGACAAATTCTGCGACGCATCCACACGGCATCAAAGTCCGATTGGAAGATGGCCAGGTCGGCCGCGTTTGTGAAATTCTGGACAGCAAGTAGCAGCGGGTTTGCGATATTCCGGCTCGGGGGTAAAAAAAGAGTAGCCTGATAGAGTGGAATGAAGAAGACTGGATTTTCATGGACAGCATGCACTACGAATCTTTCCAGCTCCTGCAGACCGAACCAATCCGATTCGGAATCAATCTGATCCGAAAAGAAAAAAGAAGAAATGAATGGATGCCGGAAATTGGCTTATATATTGAAACGGACGGAGAAAATGATTGATATTTTCTCCGTCCGTTTTTATTTTCGGACTTCGTGAAGTGCTAAATTTTTGTGGTAGAATAGCAGTATTGAAAATTTTCGGAGGAACATAATATGACTGATTTTTTTGAACGGAAAAAGCAGCAGCTGGGTGTGGAATTGAATAAGGTGCAGCGGAAAGCAGTGGAGCGAACGGAAGGTCCCCTGCTTCTTCTTGCATGCCCGGGATCGGGAAAGACCACCACGATGATCATGCGCACAGGCTACCTGATCGAAGAAAAGAACGTGGCACCGCACCGGATCAAGGCGATTACCTTCAGCAAGGCTTCAGCCAATGATATGCGGGAGCGCTTCCAACGCTTCTTTCCGACACTGCCCGAAGTGGATTTCTCAACAATCCACAGCCTGGCTTTCCGGATAACGCGGGAATACCTGGCGGAATCCAATTATATGATGATTGAAGGCAGTGAAACAAACGGCCTTCACAGGAAGAAATTGCTGAAAGAAATGTACCAGACAGAAAATGACGAACCGCCAACCGAAGACCAGCTGGAAGAGCTGATGTCCTTCATCAGCTTTGTCAAAAACAAGATGCTGCCGAGAGAACGCTGGTCCGGTCTGAAAGAACCGTTTACCGGAGCGGCTGAAATTCTCAGGACTTACGAAGCATTCAAGGAAAACCACGATGTCCGCCTGGTCGATTTCGACGACATGCTGACGTTGGCGAACGAAGCGCTGGAAAGGGATACGACGCTGCTGGCGAAGTATCAGAATAAGTGGGATTACGTCATGACCGATGAAAGTCAGGATACTTCGCTGGTCCAGCATTCAATCGTGGAAAAGCTGGTGCAGCGTCATCAGAATCTTTGCGTGGTAGCGGATGATGACCAGTCGATCTATACATGGCGGGCAGCTGAACCAACCTATTTATTGAAATTCAAGGACGTTTACCCGAACGCCTATATTATGAAGATGGAGCGGAATTACCGCTCGTCGGGAACGATCGTCAATGCATCTAATTTGTTCATCAAAACGAATAAAAAACGGCATGATAAGAACATGTTCACCAATCAGGATGAAGGGTCCCCGATTGTACTGAAACGCCTGTCATCAGAAGAAGCGCAATTGAAATACCTGATGAAGGAATTGGGTCAATTGGCTGATTTCGGTGACGTGGCAATTCTTTATCGCAATAACTCGTCTTCGACCCTATTGATGAGTGAGCTTGACCGTCTTGGTATCCCTTTCTATATGAAAGATGCGGATAACCGCTTTTTCTCCCATTGGATTGTGGAAGATATGCTGAATTTCATGCGTTTCAGTCTGAAGCCGGAACGGGTGGATATTTACTCGAAGGTCGCCTCCAAAACAAATGCCTATTGGTCGGGAAGTCAATTGCGGTTCCTCAGCCGCATGAAACCGGTCGGTACGCATGCTTTGGATGAAATTCCCCGCAACGTTACGATGAAGGACTACCAATTAAAAATCATCGCCGAGCAGAAAAAATGGTTTGAAGCCATGCGCACGATGAATCCTTTGAAAGTCATACGGACAATACGGGCGGACCTCGGCTACGACCAGATGCTTGCCAGTCGGGCAGAAAAGTTTGGCATGCGCCTCAAGTACCTTTCCCAGATCCTCGTGACACTCGAACAGATTGCCGAGCCGCTTTCGTCGATGACGGAATTTGCAAAACGGCTGAAGGAATTGGAAAAGGTGACTCAGCAGGCAAAAGCCGAAAAAACAGATGATATGCTGACCCTGTCGACATTCCACAGTGCTAAAGGACTCGAGTTTGGGCGGGTTTATATGATCGATCTGGTGGAAGGCATCATCCCGACAGAAGAAGACGCCGAAAAGCCTGATACCCTGGAAGAAGCGAGGCGCCTCTTTTATGTGGGCATGACACGTGCGAAAACGCATCTGGAATTGATCAGCTACGGCAGCGGTTCTCGCTTTCTTGATGAAGTGAACGACATCATTCTTCCGGAAAAGGTGCGGCAGGCGCCAAAGCGCTCAATTGCCAGCACGCCGGTGAAAGTAAAAGTGTTCGATAATCCGAATGCTGTGGAAAATCAGGAATCCCTTGTCGAAGGGGCCAAAGTCCGGCACCGGGTTTTCGGCATCGGAGAAATTATGGAGCGGGACCACGAGCGGATATCAATCCAGTTTGCAAAAGAAAAAAAGGACCTGATGATCGATATTTGCCTCAGCTATAAATTGCTGGAATTAGTTAATGGATAAAAAAATACATCAGGGTGCAAGAGATTAGAGAACGCGGGGAAATGACTATGAAAATCAAAGATTGGAACAGAAGTTTGAAAGTGCGCCTTGTCGGCGAGTTTTTTATGAACACAAGTTATTGGATGGTCTTTCCGTTCCTGGCAATCTATTTTTCTGAAGAATTCGGAAAAGGGATGGCGGGCTTGCTGCTTGTCATCTCCCAAGTCTTTGCCGTGGCGGCAAATCTGGTTGGCGGCTATTTGGCAGACCGCTACGGCAGAAGGCGCATGCTGATCATAGCATCCATCGGACAGGGATTTGCGTTCTTGCTGTTTGCTCTGGCAAACTCCCCCTGGCTCCAGTCGCCTGAAATCAGTTTTATCGCGTTTACCCTGGCTGGTATGGGCGGCTCGTTATATTGGCCGGCCAGCCAGGCCATGATTGCGGACGTCATACCGGAAAAATATCGGAGCGACGTCTTTGCAATATTTTATACGACCTTGAATATTGCTGTCGTAGTAGGGCCGCTGATGGGCGCAGTGCTGTTCTTTTCCTACCGCTTCGAGTTATTACTGGTGGTTGCTGTCATTTCTTTGTTGCTTGGTTTGGTGCTCCGGTTGTTCACGGACGAAACCCTGTCGCAAAAAATGGTGGACAAATGGGCAACAGAAGAAGCGACCGGCTGGGTTGGCGCTGTATCAAAGCAATTTAAGGAATACGGCATTATTTTCAATGACCGTGTTTTCCTGCTTTTTGTCATTGCCGGCATCTTGGGTGCACAAACTTTCATGCAATTGGACCTGCTGATTCCGATCTATCTCAAGGAAACGATCGACAGCCAGACAATAGCAACGTTTTTCGGCAATGATTGGAAAGTTACGGGAGAGACTTCTTTCGGTATCCTGTTGGCTGAAAATGGATTGCTGGTGGCATTGTTTACGGTATTTATAACGCGTTGGATGACGAAATATCCCGAAAAATGGGTGTTCTTCACTTCCGCATTATTGTACGGGGCCGCCATGCTGCTGTTCCCGGTAACTTCGTTCTTTTGGGTGTTTGTTGTTGCAATGGGCATTTTCACGCTCGCAGAATTGATGGTTGTCGGAATCCAGCAAAGCTTTATCTCGAAACTGGCACCGGAAGATATGCGTGGCCAGTATTTTGCCGCGGCCAGTCTGCGCTATACAATCGGTCGGATGATTGCACCTGTGGCGATTCCGATGACTGCCTGGTTCGGTTTCAATTGGACGTTCACCATTCTCGGCATCGTTGCAATATTAAGTGGCGCTGTCTATCTCTTTATGTTCAGGGCATTTGAAAAACGCACGGCCGCATAGAGGGTATAGAAACAGCAGTGATGAAAACTGTGTATAAATTTCTGCATAACAAAAGGGCATCGGTCCAATCCGATGCCCTTTTGTGTGCCTGTAAATGGCAAGATTATTCTTTTTGGACCATACGCAACAGCATATGGGACAGCATATGTTTCTCTTCTTTTTTGCCGACTTTCCATAGCTCTTGAAGAAGATGTTCTTCCCGGTTTTTAGGCTCTTCATTTTTTGCAAGGTAATCTGCAACTTTTTCAGTGATTTGGGCGAGGCGTTCTTCGCTCAGCCCCATTTTTTCACCGATTTCCACTTTATCGCTTAAATATTGTTTGAAATGGTTGAAATTCGCCAAGATATCTTCTTTTTTCTCATCGTCAAAACTTTTCAGCTTGTCATCAACTTTTTTATTAACGTTTTCCATTTCTTAACACTCTCCTTTAAATTTGTAACTAATCTATGTTTACCACAAGGCTCATAAAATAAACTTTTGTAATATTTTAAATTTATAAAATTGCCAGTTTAAAGATGGAGTGTTAGGGTATTCAGATAACAAGTAAGGAAATATAGGGAGGATGATGAATGCATGACATTATACGATGAAATCCAGGAATTAAAAAACTTCAAGTGTGAAGACCGCTGTGTTTTAAGTGTTTACCTGAATACAAATCCTGCAGATTTAAATGCGCAAAGTGGTGCTTGGCGGATTCATCTGAAAAATGGCCTTAAAAGAATGGAAGAATACCTGGAAGCTTCTAACAATGAAAACGAAATCAAAGCTTACAAAGACTTAAAGAAAAAAGTGGAAAGAGAAATTAATGACAATCAGAACGACCTCCAAAAGGGTGTCGTTATTTTTGCATCTCCGCACAAAGACCTTTGGTCGGTCCATTATGTGCAGGTCCCGGTTAAGACCAATTTCCACTGGGAAACCGAGCCAGTCCTGGATCAGTTGCGGTATATGTACAAAGCATATCCATATGCCGGTGTTGTTTTGCCGAGCCTGAAAGGGATTCGCATATTGGATACATCCATGGGAATCATCAATGAAGAAAAATTCTATGAGTTCGATTCCGGCCTCGAAGTATGGACGGAACAAAAAGGAGTCCGGAGTTCGGGCAAAATCCAGGGACGTGCAGCTGGACCAGGCTCTGGTTCAGTTGGAGGCGGCGCTGCCGGGGGCAATAGTCCGGTAATCGGTGGCAGTGGCGGTGGCAGTCCGTCAGACGAACTTGATCATCGCTTAAAGGAAAATCTCGAACGTTTCTATAAAGATATGGGCAGTAAAATCGAGAAATTGAAAAAAGAGCGTAAATGGGAACAAATTCATGTGGTCGGTGACGCCGAACACGCGAAGTCTTTTGCGAAATCCCTTCCGAAAAAACCGGAAAGCTGTGTTTACAAAAATCTTATCAACAGTTCACCAGGAAATATCCTGCATGAAGTTTTTGAGAAATAACCAAAAACCCCGGCAAATGCCGGGGTTTTTTATGTGTTGAATGAATTTGTCGAATAGGTACACTGCTAATCTGGATTCGGGCAAAACGTACAGGTGTCGAAGTGCGGAAGTTCCTTATACAGGCAACAGGTTTTCCGTAAAGGCTGGGACACAGCTTGCCTGAGAGAGGCGCTGCCCAGTAACTGCGCAAAATGGGATTTACGCATCGGTGTCCAGTTTGCGTCATCCATGAGCCATTCCAAATCCTCTGCGGCACGCCTGGGATCTCGTTGTTCCAAATTGGCATAGACCCAGATGACTGAACCCAAAATGTTTTCCCAAAGAATAATCGGGGATATCTTTACGGAGCTGCGGAATGCTTCAATCAGTGCAGCAGTTTGTTCGTGCAAAATATAATGGAAAGCCGAGAATCGTTCATTGGTGTCGATTTTTTTGAAATGCAGGGATGAGACATGGATCTCCAATAAATTGAAACCGTAATTATGTACACGATTAAATGCCAAATCTTCGATAGGGCATTCGAAATAGCCGTTATGGTACGTGAGCAATTGAAATTGCACGGAGACGAATAAGGCGTATTGCCGGAACAGATAAGACACTGCGACGCCGCCGTTTTGCGCACCGCTCCAGTCCTTCAGCTCCTCTATCCTTGAGGCCGTATCGAATGATAACGGATTCGAGGCGGAACGGTCCACAGCAACAGACTGGGAAGCAAGCATAATTTTTAACTGGTCGGGTAGTACCATGGAAAACCGAACTCCTTTTTGTTTCTATGTTTCTATGCTACTGAAAGCTGTGGAGAATTGCAAAGTGATAAGCAGGGTCTATAAACATTGATAAATAATCGCACATTTCATTTTCAGTGCCCGATGGGTAATCTAGAGAAGAAAGAGGTGGGGAAATGAAATTTTCAATTGAGAAAGTCGATCACATTCAAGTAGCTGCACCCCAAGGCAGCGAGGCGAAGGCAATCGGATTTTATAGTGGGGTTTTGGGTATGAACGAAATCGAAAAGCCGCAGCCATTAAAAGCGAGAGGCGGCGTCTGGTTCGAATTCGGCAATTTCCAGCTCCACGTCGGCATTGAAGAACCGTTCGTTGCTGCCAGAAAAGCGCATCCTGCTTTTAAAGTGAGCGGATACGAGGAAATGCAAAAGCAACTGAAAGAAAACGGCGTGGCTGTTAAAGTTGATGACAGCATACCCGGAGTGGAAAGGTTTTTCGTGTTTGACCCCTTCGGCAACCGGCTCGAATTTTTAAAATAACAAGCAATGCCAATAGAAAAAAGGGACTGCCACGTCGGCAGTCCCTTTTCATATGATTTAAGATTTTTGAAGTGCAACGGCAGGTCCGAAGAATTCGAAATGGATCTGTTCGTCAGCCATGCCGAGATTGCGAAGTTCCCGAATCATGCTTTCCATGAAAGGAACCGGTCCACAGACATAAACTTCACCGGTAACATCAACCATTTCCTCAAGCACTTCACGAGTGATGAAACCTTCCGGCTGTTCAGAGTAAAGAGTTTTGTATTTTGCGTTACCCATTTTATCAACGTATTTCTGAATATCCTTATCAAACGCATGCAGACTTTCATTGCGGGTCGCGTGAAGGAAGGCAGTCGGACGGTCAGGAGTTGACGTTGCCACCGTTTCGAACATGCTCATCATAGGTGTGATGCCGACTCCACCGCTGACGAAAGCGACAGGTGAGCCTTTCGTTGCATCAAGGACGAATTCACCTGCAGGAGCACTTACTTCAATAACATCTCCTGCGTTTACATTGTCATGGAGATAGACAGACACCCGGCCGTTCGGATCGTTGTCGGCTTCGCGTTTTACGGAAATGCGGAATTCTTCCGGTTTCGCCGCCTGTGAAAGGCTGTATTGGCGGTTGAATAAATTTTCTTCGCCGGGAATAGTCAGGCGCACGGAAATGTATTGGCCGGCTTCGTATGTTGGAACATTTGAACCGTCTGCAGGTGTTAAATAGAAAGAAGTAATGTTTTCGCTTTCTATTTCTTTTCTGGCAACCGTAAAGTTCTTAAAGAATTTCCAGCCGTTTTCCTGGCTTTCCATTTTTGCATACATTTCTTTTTCCACTCCGATAAAAGCATCGGCGATAATGCCATAGGTTTCAGCCCATGCATTGATGATGTCGTCCGTTGCGGCATCGCCCAAAACTTCTTTGATCGCTTTCAGCAAGTATTCACCGACAATCGGATAATGTTCAGGTTTGATGCCAAGGCTTACGTGTTTGTTTGCAATTTGAACAACTGCCGGAAGAATCGCTTCGAGGTTATCGATATGGACAGCCGCAGCGTAAACGGTATTTGCCAATGCTGCCTGCTGTCGTCCTTGTTTCTGGTTGGCATGATTAAATATATTCAATAATTCCGGGTGGGCTTCAAACATATTTTTGTAGAATACAGTTGTTATGGCCGTTCCGTGTTCTTCCAATACAGGGACAGTGGATGTGATGATTGCTTTTGTTTCTTGTGATAACATGATCAATCTCTCCTTTTGTTTTCTATAGTTTGACTATAATACGGTTCGGGCATTAAAGATATATTAAAAATACCACTTTAATATTTTGGACACATTTGCAGTCACATAAACGTCACATGGGCAGCAATCGATTATGCTGTATTGATACAGCAACAACCGATATAATGAAAGAACAGGAAGGTGAAAAATATGAGATTAACGATGTATACGGATTTTTCACTGCGTGTTCTGATATACCTTGGTTCCAAGGAGCCGGGCACTTTATCGACTGTCCAGGAAATTTCAACTGCATATAATATATCGAAAAACCATTTGATGAAAGTGACGTTTGAACTTGGAAAAGCAGGATTCATTCGGACTGTCAGAGGGAGAAACGGTGGAATCGAATTGGCGGATAAGCCGGAGAATATCAATGTCGGTGCTGTCGTCAGAAAGATGGAAGACGATTTTCATCTGGTTGAATGCTTTGACAAAGAGCATAACCGCTGTCCAATAACTCCAGTCTGTGGATTGCGTGGAGTACTCGGGCAGGCGCTTCAAGCATATCTATCCGTGCTCGACGGGTATACCCTGGAAGATTTGCTGGCGAACCGGCAAGGATTGCGCGAAATACTGAACACATAAAAACGGCCCGATTATCAAATCGGACCGTTTTTATTATTACATTTGAAGATCAATAGGATCTTGGCCTTTTTTGTTCATGAGGCGCACGCGTTCCGGATGGATTCGTAAGATCATGAGGTTCGGGTCATCGGGTCCGGTGAACCAACCTTTTAAATGGTCATTCCAGACTTTGTTGATAATTTCTGAATCGTCATGTGTACTCATGCGTCCTTCGATTTCAAGATAGGCATCTCCCACGCCTTCACCTTCATAGCCAAGAAGGATATGGGCATGGGGATTCGCTTCCAGTTCTTCAACTTTTTGCGATTTTATGCTGGTGGCAGTGTACAGTGTAAAGTCATCATGGAAAAATGTCATATAGCGCGTATGTGGCTTGCTTTCTTTGATGGTGGCCAAGACACCGACTTTGCTGTTATCGAGAATTTCAAGCGCCGCTTTTTTTGCTTCTTCCTGATTCATCCAATCACTCCTTTATTCCTGTTATTCCTTTTTAAGTTTTTACTAAACCTTCCGGGAACCCGAAATGAAACAAAATTGTAAAATGTTTAATTCCAATAAAGAACTGTTTGACGGAGTCAAACAGTTCGGAAAGCCGGTATATTATGAGCCTGGATTCTTTTCTTCGCTTGAAGAATTGCTTTTGGTTTCACGCGGGTTTTTTTCTTCGCGCTGTTCCTGTTTGAGGTCTTCCAATGGAATCGAATCCACGGTCATCTGCTCTTCGTGCATGTCAGAAAGTGATTCTTTATCAGTTTTAGATTGTTCGGGATTGTCCATTGGTGCGCCTTTTCTTTCTTCACGGTCATCTTCAGTGAAATGCTTTTTGTCTGACATTATGGGACACCTCTTTCGGTTAGTATTCTTTGTCTATTCCTTTTCGCTGTGAATTTGAAACATGCAAGGCCTGCTGCAGCGAATAAATTGCCAAGGTCTATTTAATAATATGATAAAATATAATTACAGAACGAGAGGAGCAATTACATGAATACACAACCTTCTATCAATGTTGGCGGATTAAACTTTGAATGGGACCTCGAGACTGGAAGGTTCCTATTTGAAGGACAAGATTCTGTCCTTTTCTGGACTTCCACAGCGATGAAAATGTTTTTTGATACGATTGAAGAAATTGCTGGAGAAGACGCTGCGGAAGTGGTTTTGGAGACGACAGGATATCGCCAGGGAATGGTAGTCGGCCACTACTTTTCTGAAATGGATAACGTTGATATAGCAGAAGCGTCTGCATTGATAACTAATACCTACGCATCAGCCGGTTGGGGAGTTGCCGAAATACATAAACTGGATGTTGACAAGGCGACTTTGGAAGTCCATTTGAAAAACAGCTGGGAACACAAAATCAATGTCGCCCAACACAAAGGAGCGGGTGGAAGGTTTCTTCCTGCCCATTATGCCGGGATTTTCACCAAGCTTTTCGGTCAGAACATCTGGTATGAAGTTGAACATTACCAAATAGATGGTTTTAATGAAAGTATCATCCGATATTTGCCTTCACATGAAACAAATGAAGAAAATATTCACCGATTGGCCCGCGCCAATGAAGCCAGGCAGATCCGGCAGCTTGAAATTTTGGTGGAGGAAAAGACTGCTGAGCTGACGATGCTCATCAAAGAATTGTCATCGCCGATCATTCCTGTGCTGGAAGGAATTGTAGTGGTGCCGCTGCTCGGCACATATGACGAAGAGCGTGCAGAGAGATTGCTGATCAAGACATTGCAGAACCTGCCAACGTACAAAGCGAATTATCTGGTGCTGGATCTGACAGGCCTAAATAAT
Organism: Planococcus sp. (in: firmicutes); assembly: GCA_035461005.1. Classification (GTDB taxonomy): domain Bacteria; phylum Bacillota; class Bacilli; order Bacillales_A; family Planococcaceae; genus Planococcus. The sequence continues at coordinate 26,877 of DATHVZ010000066.1, forward strand.
AATTTCACGCAGCAGGCTGCTGCGCTGATCGAAAAGCTTGGCGCAACAGCCGGACTTATTGGAACAGAAACAATCCTGGTGGGAATCTCTTCGAAAATGAGCATGGTGATAGGAGAAAGCGGAATCGATATTCTGAAATTCAATTGTTTTCAAACGCTTCAGCATGGAATCCATTACGCGCTGGCGCAAAATGGACGCAGTATTATATAAGTAAAAAAGCGCCCCGAAGGCGCTTTTTATTTTGCGGTTTTAGCAATTTCGACGATCAACTGTGCAGCCTTTTCCATATTCTCTGCAGAGATGAACTCGTATTTGCCGTGGTAATTTTCACCGCCCGTAAAAATATTGGGAGTCGGCAAGCCCCTATAGGAAAGCTGCGAACCATCGGTGCCTCCGCGCACAGGCACAATGAGGGGTTCGATGCCGAGAGTTTTCATGGCAGCCCCTGCAGCATCCACAATTTCCATGACCGGCTCGATTTTTTCCCGCATATTGTAATACTGGTCTTCCAATTCAAGAGTGATTACGCCTGCGCCATATTGTTCCTGCAGCTTCGCCGCTGTCCCTTGCATATGCGCTTTTTTTGCCTCGAATTTTTCTTTATCAAAATCTCTGATGATATAGCTTGAAACAGCCTGTTCCACATCACCTTTAAAATTGTTCAGATGAATGAAACCTTCATAGCCTTCCGTTTTTTCCGGAACTTCATTTTTAGGCATGTCGTTTTGGAATTGGATGGCGATGGTCGATGCGTTGACCATTTTGTCCTTGGCTGACCCTGGATGAACGCTTTTTCCCTGGACGGTCAATTTGCCTGCGGCGGCGTTGAAGCTTTCGTATTGCAATTCCCCGAGCGGGCCGCCGTCCATTGTATAAGCATATTGGGCGCCAAAACGCTCCACATCAAACTTATGGGGCCCGCGCCCGATTTCTTCATCCGGAGTGAAAGCGACACGGATTTTCCCATGCTCGATTTCGGGATGTTGAATAAGATATTCCATCGCTGTCATAATTTCAGCGACACCGGCTTTATTGTCCGCCCCAAGAAGAGTTGTGCCGTCCGTCGTGATCAGCGTGTGGCCGATGTAATTCTGTAAATCCGGGAAATCTTCAACAGTCATTGAAATAGAGTTGTTCAACGGAATATCGTTTCCGTCATAATTGTCTACACGCTGTGGATTAACATTCTT
>DATHVZ010000067.1:0-58671 GCA_035461005.1 Planococcus sp. (in: firmicutes)
ATGTCGAATTTATTGCCATTGATCGTCACCATTTCCGCCATGCCGAACAACTCGATTTCCTTCGATACAGGCATTGTTTTCTCCTCGTCGGTCAGGAAGGGCTCTCCGGCTGTCCACAGTTCAGCGGGGGCTGCCGGAGAATCTTCAAGAGCCAGATCAAACGGGAGCAATACCGTCCCTTCGTCGTTGATGAGGGCGAGAGATTCTTCTTCAGTCATCGTTGAAAAGTCGATGAGAATTTCAGCGCGTTCTGAAGCGGCTAATGTCAGCGTGTCGGTTTCAACCGGTTCATCCAGCAAGCTGCCATCAGAAGCGATTTGCGTGAAACTGGCGCCATTGCTCAACCGGAATGTGTAATTTCGCGCATTAGCCCCGTTCAACAAACGAAAGCGCATGACGGATTTGGTGACCGTCAGTTTAGGGTTAATGGTTCCGTTGACGATGGAAATATCGCCTAAGGTTCCGTCCTGGTTCATCAGCCTGTCGTAATTCAATTGTTTGTTTTCATCAAACAGGCGGTCCTGGAAAATGAGCGGGATGTCATCAACGCCGTAGTCATCGGGAAGTTCCGAATCAGAGCCGGAGCCCTCACCAATGAGGAGCATCCCGGACAGGCCTTTGAATACTTGTTCAGCTGTCGCGCCATGAACATGGGGATGATACCAAAGCGTGGCGGCTGGCTGATCCGCTTCCAATGTAATGATTTGGCTTTCGCCGGGCTGGATTTCACCGTGTGGACCGCCATCTATTTCACCGGGAATTTCAAGGCCATGCCAATGGAATGTTGTCGGCTCATCCAAGTCATTTGTGATTTTGACATCCACACTTTCGCCTTCTTCCAGCTTAAGCGTGGGACCAAGTAAATCGCCGTTATAGCCATAGGTGTCAGTCGAAATGCCTTCGAAAAATTCTGTAGTGCCTTCCTGGGCGGTGACTTCATAATCGAAGTCCTGGCCTTGCTGTTTTTCCAGAAGTGGAGGAATCGGCAGCTCAGTGATTCCTTCAGAGGCTTCGAGGAGGGGAATATTCCCATGGTTCATCATTCCGCCCATGCCTCTCTCATTATTGCCCTCTTCTTGGTTGTCGCCACCCTGGCCGCCCATGTGCCCATTATCCATCGGGGAGTCCTGTGATTGTCTGGTGCTTTCATTGTCGCTGCAGCCGATTAAGATGAAACTGAGGGCGAACGAGCCTAAAATAACTTTTTTCATTTCTGTCAATTCCTTTCATTGCGATCAATGAGTTTATTAATGAACTATACGCTCAAGTTGTGCAAAAAGAATGGAGAAATGAATGGAAAGAATATATTTATCTGTAGGTAATGGTGTAATTGTCTTTCTTTTACTTTAGAAATTTGGGCGAACGCGCTTCCGCTGAAGTGGCACCTTCCGGTTAAAATATGTTTAATCTGAAGCAGGGAACCTTAGATTCAGAAGGTACCTGTGGGAAGGTTTGCGGGGGTTTTTTATTTATGCTAATATTCAGTCTATATGGATTAGGGTTTCTTACTTTTTCTTCACTTCCAGGCTTTACAGAGTAAAAAAACAGGAGAGGTTGAGAGGTGGAACTGATGAAAGGAGTAAATGGTAGTGTGGAGTCGAAACTCGGACAATTTTTCTTAATAGCGCTGGGTTTTACGTGGTTATTTTGGATCCCTGATGGTCTCGGTAAAAGAGGAGTACTGCCTGATGTCATATGGACCAATCTCGGCTTTTTGGGGGCTTGGGGTCCGTTGATTGCAGCTCTGTTTATGGTCTACAAAGAGAATGGCATAAAGGGGATTAAGAATTTGTTGAAGAAAGGGATGGATTACACCTTCGGGAAGAAATGGTGGGCAATCATCCTTTTACTTTTTCCATCTCTAATATTTGGTGCATATATCATTAGCATTTTAATGGACCAAGTTATTCCGACTTCTGAAGCGGAAGGCATGTATTGGTTTTTACCCTTTATCTTCTTTGCGGTATTGTTTACCGGTGGTCCCTTACAAGAAGAATTTGGTTGGCGGGGTTATGCCTTACCGAGGTTACTAACCAAATATTCTCCCTTTTTATCTTCATTGATCTTGGGGTTTGTTTGGTCCATCTGGCATCTTCCTCAATTTCTTGTCCCTTATGAAAAAACCGGCATGTTTTATATAACACCAATCTGGTCGTTTATTTTAACCGTTATGACAGCGAATTTTGTTTATACATGGGTGTTCAAAAATACCAATGGCAGTATTTTGGGGGCTCTGATGTTGCATACCCAGATGAACTTATTTTTCTGGATTTTCCCCGTTTTATATACCACTACAGGTTATTTGTGGATAGTGGGGTTGTTCTCATTGACCGCAGCGATAATTCTTTTGGTTGACCGCAATTATTTCTTCAGCAAGCCTCAACCTTGATGCTGTTGATTTCCGCATCCTGGAAATCCCGTCCCTGAATATCCAGCAGGAGATTGAGGGCATTGAACATCATATCGGAAAGGAAACCGCGTTTTGCACAAGCAGCCTGGTCCAATTTCTGAAGGCAAACCCTGATGTGAAAAATTCCTATTGAACATATCGCGGCGAATCAACTCGTTAATGTAAACCATTTGAGCACAGCCTTTTTTGTCTTAGGCTATGAGAAACAAAGGCATAAACATGGGTTTATCTTCTCGTGAATTTAACTGGAAACAAAAGAGCGTTCGTAATGTGTTTTAACACGTTACGAACGCTCTTTTGTTAATCGAAAAGGACGAAATATACAGTGTATTAAGCTTTTCTGCTAATTGAATATAACTAGTAAGGAACGCCTTAATACTTAATAATTGTTCTTCCGAAATGTTCGCCATTTTTAATTGAATCGATCGTTTTCGGAAGTTCTTCGAGTGAAATTTCATTTACCAGTGTCGTTTGGGAGATATTCCAGTCATTCGCCATTTTCTCCCAAATAGCTTCACGTTTGCTGATTGGCACATTTGCAGAGTCGATGCCCAGAAGGTTGATCCCCCTTAAGATAAACGGCAAGACCGTCGCTGTCAGTTGAAGACCGCCCGCATTTCCGCACATGCTCATGCTTCCGCCGTAGGAAATCTGGGGGATTAGGACAGAGGCTACGTCCCCTCCGACTGTATCCAATACATAGTCAAACTTTTTCTTGTCTCATTATAGTGAGTCATTCTAATTTCTCTATCTATCTGGCTGTTGAAGTGCTAGTGCACTTCAACTTGCCCCAATATGCAATTATCTTCATGTTCCAAAATTTGGCCGTGGAAAACGAAGACACCTTTTTCATGGAAAGAATTTATTTATCAATCAACAGCATGACTTTTCCGTCCAAGATGAGGTGGTGCCGAAAAAGGAAATGGAAGGAAAGGCATGAGTTCACCCATTTCGGAAATTAAGTGTATAATTATTATACAAAAACTATATATAAAGTTTTTACAAACTCCGTACAGGGAATAAGAAGGATTACGGCAGAGTGCTGAAGAAAGCTCTGTATAGGTGTTTGAAGGCAGAAGCATAGACTTTGATATTTGATTTCATTTACAAAAATAGTTGTGGAAAGAAAGGCGGTACATATATGGGGAATGTGACTAAATCGGTAATCGTGATCGGGGGAGGCCTTGGCGGCTTGTCTGCGGCGATTTCTCTGGCGCAAAAAGGGTACGCGGTTTCATTGTATGAAAAGAATGACCATATCGGCGGGAAAGTGAACCGTCTGGAACAGGACGGTTTCGGCTTCGACCTGGGCCCGTCCATCCTAACGATGCCGCATATTTTCGATAAGTTGTTCCTGGGAAGCGGCAAGCGTTTGCAAGATTATGTGCCGATCAAGCGGTTGGAGCTGGAATGGCGCTCGTTTTTTCCGGACGGCACGGTGTTGGATTTGTACCGAGATCTTCACTTGATGGAGCGGGCCAATCCCGCGCTGTCCCATGGGGATATGAAGGAGTATTACGCGCTGTTGAAATATGCGCAGCGTATTTACAAGACGACAGAACACAGCTACTTGAAAGAAGGCTTCGAGTCGCCGAGAGAGGCGGTTGCTCAAAACGGCATCCTTGCAACGCTGATCGGATTCGACTTGACGTCCACAATGTACAGCGCGATTGCCAAGCGCATCAGCAACCCGCATCTGCGCGACATGCTGGCCTATTACGTCAAATACGTGGGTTCCTCCCCTTACAGCGCACCAGCCGTGCTCAATATGATGATCTACATGCAGCATGCCCAGGGCTGCTGGTACGTAGTAGGCGGCACGCATAAACTGGCGGAAGGCCTGACGAAGCTAGCGATAGAAGAAGGCGTTCAAATCCACACCGGCATGGGCGTCGTTCGGGCGCATACGAATAAAGAACAAAAAATCGCAGCAATTGAACTCGAAGACGGGACGCTCAGAACCGCCGATTATTTTGTGTCAAATATGGAAGTCATTCCGTTTTATAAAAAAATGGTGGATGCTGACGAAAAATTTGTCGCGAAGCTCGTGGACAAATACGAGCCTTCGAGTTCCGGCCTGGTGTTGCATCTCGGCGTCAAGAAGACCTATCCGTTCCTGAACCACCACAATTTCTTCTTTTCGGAGAACTTGCACGAACAGATGGACAAAGTGTTCGAGAAACACGAGCTGCCGGACGACCCGACGATTTACTTGGTGAACGTCAATAAAACCGATCCAACGCAGGCACCGCCCGGACATGAAAACATCAAGATTCTGCCGCATATCCCGTATATCCAGGAGAAGCCGTTTACACCAGAAGAATATCTGGCGTTTGAAGAGCGCGTCCTCGACAAGCTCGAACGCATGGGCTTGCACGGCTTGCGGGACAATATCGTGACACGCGACGTCTGGACGCCGCACGATATTGAACGCACGTACGGGTCGGACCGGGGCGCGATTTACGGCACCGTTTCCGATAAAAAGCGCAACGGCGGCTTCAAGCACAAAAAACAAAGTGAGCTCTACGACAACCTCTATTTCGTCGGTGGCACCGTCAATCCCGGCGGCGGCATGCCGATGGTGACACTGAGCGGACAGCAGGTGAGCGACAAGATTGTGAAACGCGATGGGGCGGGGAAGCGATAAGATTGTTTCTTTATGATATTGATAAAAATTAGAAATAAACAGAAACCGCGATTTGGATTCACATCCAAATCGCGGTTTTATTGGTTTGATTGTTTATTCAGCGCAGCGCCGGATACTTCAAGCGTACAAGGCGGTAAATATTCTGCATGATGGCCTTGCCGACAGCATAGATAGGAATGACGAGGATCATACCGATGATTCCGGCAAAACTTCCACCAATATATAGAAGGAAAATGATGGTTACCGGATGGACTTCGAGTTTATGGCCCATGACGTTCGGCGAGATGAGATTGCTCTCTACTTGCTGGATTATGATGATGGCGATGGCAGTCCAAAACGCCAGAAGCGGATCCTGGAATAACGCCACGATCAACACCGGCACAGCGCCGATGAATGGTCCGAGAAACGGAATCAGGTTGGTGAACATCGCGACGAGCGCCAGGATGACCGCATATTCCAAACCAAGCAGCATATAGGCGATCAGGCTGAGCGCGCCGACGAACAGGCTGACTATGGCCTGCCCCTGGATATAGGCGCTCAAGTTGTCGTCCATATCCTGCAGGATTTTGCGTCCTTCATCACGAGAATCCTGCGGCAGGATCTTCAGTAAACTGTCTGGCAGTCGCTCGCCGTCTTTCAACAGGAAAAAAAGTACGAACGGTACGATGACCAGCTTAGACACCATGCTGAGGAAACTGCCAAGAAAGCCAAGGATACTTGAACCGATGCCTTCAAATAAGCTGGAGAAATTATCCGTCAACGCGGATGGCTGAAGTGCGGGCATAACGTCCTGCTTTTCGATATATTGCCACCAGTCACTTTCCAGCGCCATAGCGATCCAGTTCTGCACACGATTGACAATGGTTGGGAAATTATTGACAAGCGCCATTATCTGTTGCGCCAATAGCGGGCCCAGCCAGCTGCCGAGCAGGAAAATGGCGATGGTGAAGAGCATGAAGATCGACAGAATGGCCGATACGCGCCCCATCCGTTTTTCCAGCAACCGGACGAGCGGGCGGAATATGTAAAATAGAATACCCCCGACGATGATTGTCGGAGCGATGGTCGAGAAGATGACCTGAAAAGGGTAAAGAAGAAACGGCATACGGGCCGCCAGAAAAAGAATAATGAGTATAAGAACAACGCTGTACAGGAATAAAAACCATTTTGTTTTCGGCATGCGCTGTCCTCCTTGTGTGTGGCTGCATTTTTTGCAGAGAAAGCCCTTTATACCCTATTACCTGTGAAGGAGGGTGGTTAAACACTTACTGTGGTTTGTAAAACCACAGTAAGTGTGAAAACAGTCCGAAATGATTCTTAGTATACTGAAAAAAGTATTCACCATGCAGAGTCACAAGTACTGTAGATTTTAAGTTTAACATGTATCATGTGTTTCGATACATGCTATTTCTCTCTTAATACTCCTGCGGTAACGAGGTTTTGCAATGCGCCTTTATTTTTAAAGCGGAAATAGCCGCTTAGTCGGTTCAAATCTTTTTGTGTTAAACGGGAGTGGTCTATTGCTAACTCATAGTGGTCTTCCAGCTTGGTGAGCAGGGTTTTAGCGAATTCAACTTGCTTATCGGTCAGAAGTTTATCCTCTTTGCTGTCGATTGTTTTGGCAGGTGCCTTCGGTTTTTCTGCTATTTTAATGGTTTGATTGACTTCTGTTGTGTAGATTCCGGCTTTGATCCAAGAAAGGTCTTCCTTGTTCAGCGCAAACCATTCCCCTTCCAGGCGTTTATCGGAGAAATGTTTATGGAAAGCGACTTCTGTTTGATGATGATTTCCGGTTTTTATCAGGTAGATGAGTTTGTTTTCAAATGGTAATTTAACGCCAAAAATATTCATTCTCTTTTCTATGTTTTTCGTCTTGCCAATTTTAAAGGAACCATTCATGTATTCCTGGACAAAATAGACATAGCCAGGAGCCTTGCCTGGAAGGTCCGGTAAAGCAATGATCTTTTCAAGGTCGTGCTGGTTTGATTCAAAAAGGTATATCTTCTGCGGATGGGCGAAATGTGTAGCGTTCGTTGTTTCTGGAGCAGGCGTGTTCGATAAAAGCTTGGATAACAGATTTTTAATCATAATAAGACAGTCCTCCAATAATTTTTTGAGGTTATAAGCTTATTATAACGTTTCCAAGAGTATTATTGTGTATTTTTATCAAATATATGTAAATTATATGATAAAATAGAATCTGTAAAATGGTCGTTAAGTTGTGATAAAGAGAATTAGATTTTACATTCAGGGTCGGAGCAGGTTGAATCTATAAACATTTTCGAATGTCTCTATAATAAATACTCAGCAACAGCCGGGCACATTCTGAGATTAGGGGTGTGCCTTTTCCATGCCGTCTTTTACAATCCAAATAGACACATCCTCAAATTATCACCTCAATCTCTCACAGAACCCCAATATTCCCATCAAAACCATTGCGCCCTAGATTTTTCCACAATATAATGAATCAAACGTACTAACGGGAAAGAAATGAGGCTTGGAGGATATGAGAGCTAATGACATAAAAACAATAGAGCAATTGATCGAGGCGATTCGGAGGTTATGGGCGGAGCGGTCGATCCGCCGCTTGCGTGAGTGGCTGGCGGAATTAGAAACTGAAGATGATTATTACCGGTTGATTCGCTTGGCGGATCAGGCGGACCTATATAAATACAGCAATTTTCTAGCGACGCATGCCCATAAGCGTTTTGGCACCATGCGTCCGTTTGCATGGCAATGCATGCGTTTGTTGGAGACGGGGAAAAGCCTTGAGGCGGAAGAACGAATGACGGCGCGGCTCCATGGCGTGGCGGATTCGGATTTTACTGTGGACGAACGGGTGTCGGCGTATATGGTGTTGTTCCGCGTGTTCTGCCAGTTGAACCGCATGCCGGAAGCGAAAGAGCAACTGGAAAAAATTAAGGAAGCAAAAGGTTCATTGTTTCCGGATTTCGAGGCATTTTATTACCTGCACAGCGGCAATTGGGAACGGGCAGAAGAAATATTGAGAACCGCGCTTTTGGATGAGACAGCGGAGCGCAATGTTTTTGTGCGCAGCTTATTGGCCGATCATTTGTCGATGACGGGGCGCCAAAGCGAGGCGCTCGGGTTGCTGCGGGAAGGGCGGGCCTTGTATCCGGACAATTGGTCGTTTTGGATGGAGCAGGTGAAACAGCTTTTTCACCTGGGCCGTTACGAGGAAACAATTCGCCTGATGGAAGACATCAATGCGAAAAATCCGTATCATGACCACCGGGATGCGTACGTTTATCTGACTGCGGATTGTCTGTATAAGCTGGAAAAATGGGATGAGCTCGAAGCCTGGACCCGGCAACATCAGGCGGTATTAGAACAGACGATATACGGCAGAACGTCCATTCAGCGGGATGGCATCCGAAAACAGCTGGAGCTGACGCCGAAGGTCCAAAAGCTCGATTATTGCATGCCGGCATCGCTGTCGATCATGCTCGAGGCATTCGATATGGACATCAGCCAGGACGAAATCGCAACGCATGTCTTTGACGTGACGGGTTCGAAGTTGCGGACGACGATGAAGTATATTGAATCACTCGGCTTAAGGGGCCGCTATTTCAAAGGCACGGCCGAGCTTTATAAAGGGATGATCGATGCCGGTGTGCCGGTGCTGCTGTCGATGCTGATCGAGAACAATTCGCATGTGCAGGTTTTGGTCGGCTATGACGACCGTTTGCAGTGCATGATCATCCAGGATCCGAACGAGCAGGTGCCGTTTTTGGTGCCGTATGCGGAGATGAAAGGCATCTATAAAATGACCGATTCGCTCAGCATGGTCTTCGTCAAGGACCAGCAGGCGCCTTTATTGGCAGAGCTGAACGAGGCGGAGCATCATTTCTATGAACAGCTGTATGACTTTTTGGAAGAAGAGGAACTGGAAAGTGAGGCGTTCATCGCCTTTTTGGAGGAGCATATTGAGGAACGCTACGCGGCCGTAGTCGGAATTTCGGTTTTGTTTTCCGACCGGGCGAAAGCGCTTCACGGCAAATGGGTCGAGCGGCTGCGACGGGAATTCGGGCCGGACGATGCGGCATTGGCGTTGTTGGTGGCGCATATGCATTACCAGAAGAATGAATTGCCCGAAGCGATGGCGTGCCTGGCTGCAGTCAATGAAAAGAACAGCCCGTATGCACTGTTTTTACGGGGCGTCATCCTGCTGAATCAGAACAGCCACATGCAAGCGATTCCCTATCTCAAAGGGTCGATCGAATTGGACCATTACCAGCCGTCCGCTTACAGCCATTTGGCGCGCTGTTATATGGAAGCGGGCAAGATCCATCAGGCTTATAAATGGTCGCTGATTGCCATCGGGCAGATGCCGTCGGATGTTTACGTGCAGATCACGCATGGCCTGATCCAGTATGAATCAGGCGCATTCGCAAAAGCGCTGGAGCGTTTCCGTAAATTGAGCGGGGAACACCCGGAGGATGGCTATTTTATCTACGAAATCGGCCGCTGCCTATTGGCGCTTCGCGAAGAGGAGGCGGCAATCGACTCTTTCGAGCGTTATATTGAAATGGCGCCGACGCTGCCGTATGCCTATCTGCGCCTTGCCGAAATCCATATGGCGGCAAAAAACTGGACAGAGGCGCTGTCCGTCGTCAATCGGGGCATCGAGCATACGGATAATAAAGACATACTCCACGTCTACCGGGGGCATATCGCCGTCGAACAGGAGCAGTATGCAAAAGCGGAAGAGGAATACCGCAAAGCGTTTGAACTCGATCCGGATGATTTGTTTTCGGTGACCTTAATCGCCCATAGTCTTGTGAAGCAGGACCGCTTTGCGCCGGCTGTTGAGCTGTTAAATGAATACGCGCCAAAAGGCGATGCCGACTTTTTTATCCACTCGTCAACGATGCTGTGGGACGAATGGCCGGGATATGCCGGCCAGCAACAGGCTGTCGCGCTTCTGGAGAAGGGCCTTGAAAAGAAAGGGCTTCAAGACTATAAGGAGATGGTGATGCAATACGCGGATTTCGGCGGCCATCCTTTGTTCCGCAACCGTGTGCTGAATCGTTTCAAGGAAATGCGGAAAACAGAAACGGATGCGACTTTGCTTTGCATCGAAGGGCAATTGCATGAACAGGCAGGAAACAGCCGCTTTGCCCGTATGCTTTACGAACAGGCGCTTGAGAAAGAACCGATTGCGCAGGCCCATTTCCAGCTCGGAATGCTGGAAATGGAAGCGGACCGGCCGGAAGAGGCGATTCCGCATTTTATTCGCAGTACGGAACTGGATTCTGGAAATTCAGCGGTGCGGGAAGCACTGATCAAAACCTATATAGCAATGGAAGATATTCCGCGAGCGTTTGCAGCGGCTTTGATTTTATTGCAGAACGATCCGCTCAAACTCGATTTCAAGGAATTGTTTGAACTGGCGGTGACCGAGGAATCGGTCAAGACAATTGCGAAGACGATGGAAAGGGTGGCCGACCAGGTGCCGGAGGAATGGCTGCTCGTCGGCAAGGCGCATTGTGCTGAAAAAGAAGGCCGCATGGAGGACGCAGAAGACTTGTTCGAACAGGCAAAAACACTGGACGGAGCCTATCCTTCCTACTACCAGCACGCGGAATTCTATGTGCGAAGAGGGCAGCTGAAACGTGCCGCGCTAATATTGGAGGACCTGATTGCCGGGCGTCCGGAAGACGAACAGCTTTACGGGGAATTCGTCCGGGTCTATGCGCAAATGGGCAAAACCCATGACATCAACAAGCGCCTGAAAAAACATCTTAAAGGGGAAGAACTGGGACTCGCGCAGGCTTATTGCGCCGACGAGCTCGGCCGGTGGTTTATCGAAACTGAGGAAGAAGCGGAACTGGTACGCGGGAAAAAAAGCCGGATCGGCAGACTGCGCCACGCCGCACAGCGGATCCGGGTGTCGACGACTGTTTTTATCCTTTTTGGTGAAGCGAGAAAGCGGGCGCCTGAAAGTGAAATGCCTGTGCTGCGGCACGCGGCATTTTGTTTGGACCGCGGTATGGCCAAAGCGGCAATCGATGGATTGAGGCCGTTCGTGAAACGCACCGGCAATTACGAAGCGGCGAGCCTGCAGCTGGTGGCGACCATTCAACTGGCCAGCGAAAAAGAATCGGAAAAACTTCTTTACAAAGCCAACGAACAGGCGGAAAACCTGCATAAACAACAGCCGGCCGACGCGGCAATTCTGATGTTGTGGGGCAACACATTGACGGCAATGAATGAAACGGATGAGGCGCTGGCGAAATATGAACACGTCATCCGACTGGAACCGTTCAACGGAGAACCGTACGTCCGTATCCTGGAGATCCTGTCTGAGGAAAGAAAAGGGGAAGTGGCGGCATTGCTGGCGCGGATTCCGGAAGAATTGGAAAGCAACGAATGGATCCGGCTGGCGCGTGGCATGAGCCATATGACAATGGGTGATGCGGCCGCGGGGCATGAACTTCTGGCAGCGTTGACGCGAGAGGAACCGGGGTTCTCGCCCGCCTTTTACGAGCTGGCGCGCTGTGAAATGATGCTCGGCAATAAAGCGGGGGCAATCGCGGCGTTACGTGAATTGTTCAGCAAAGAAGACGGCGGGATGTTTGTCATGGCTACCGGGGAAGAGCGCTTGTTTGAAGCGATTGATGAGGATATTGATGAGCTTGTGGAGGAATTGTTATAGAAGAGGAAATTACGAAGGCGCACTCACAAAAGAGTGCGCCTTTTTTATGGGGAATGGAAGCAAATAAGAAGCTAACCTTGTGAAACGGCAATGTCCTTGCTGATGATCTCATGATAATAATCGGGATCGTAATGCTTCAGCACCCTCAAGCCTCGCAGCGTATTCATCGCCCCGATTTTTGTCGTTTCCATTTTGAAGTGAAGACGGCCTGTGAGTGTTGGTCCCTTGGTTAGATAGCCTTTTTCGAACTTCTTTTTGAGTGAATTTAACCCTTCCTCCAATGCCGGTTCATACGGATAATCGATGGCTGAAAAATAAACCAATGCGCGAAGGATGTCGTATTTCCACCTGGTCGGGAAGTGAAACTGGGTGATATAAGGCAGGATGATTTCACCCGTCGATTCCCTTCGCATGAGATTCCGGCGCAGCAAATACGCCTGGCCCGCTTTGGTCTGCTCCTTGATTGCGGGGAGCAGATCGCGGTAGCCTTCCGACTCGTAATCGGCATAGGCTTCCAGCACAGACAGGGTGGTGTGGATGGAACTTTTGGTGCTGGAGCCGTGAACGGCGGAGCAGTTCCAGCCGCCGTCCGGCATCTGCCATTTTAGTAAATACTGGATCATTTCCTCAATAACGGGGGCTGGCTGCTTGCCATACGTTAAAAGACTCACGAACATGGCCACCACGCAAACGTCATCTTCCACATGCTTTTTTGGGTTCCACATATGTTCGGTCAAGGTCTCCAACCCTTGCTGGTAAAGGGGATGCTGCGGATCAATTTCCAGAGATCTTAAATCCCGCATCGTATAAAATGTTGAGATCCACTTGGGGCCGTAGATTCCGTTGCCCCACGTGTGCGTTTCTTCATTGTATCGGGAAAGAAATTCCCCAATCCAGCCGTCAGTTGTATAAGGGGGCTGCTCGCCCAAAAGAAAAATTTGGGTCTGCCTCCTGACAGCCGGATCGCTGTTCAGCAAAAAATCCAGTATCCTCATCACGGAAACCTCCAGCGGAACATAGTGGCGTGCATTGTTCAGACCTGGTATTGGCGGCTGAATCTGGCGACCAGGTCATCGATCTGCTGCTCCCTTTTTTTATTGGACCAATTGATGACGCCGGATGCGTTTATCTTTGCGCCTTTGGCAGTGAGTCTTTTTTTCATTTTGGACAAGGCAAGGCCGCCGCCCATCCACTTATAGCGAAATTGCTGCGTTAGAAAACAGGATACATTATTTGTGTCGAAATCGGGTATTTGTTTAAGATAGAGAGTAAATCCGGGGCAGAGATTAAAAGCCTGGACCCATGCGCCAAAAATCAGGGCATCATAACCATTCGCATCAGGAATGTGATCCAGTTTAATGTCTTCGGGTTTTTGTGGTCCTGTTGGGATCTCTGTGTTTTGAAACCTCAGTAACGTAACCTCATGGCCATCGCTCTGCAGTTTCTCGCGAAGCCTTTCACCGACCAGCAGCGTGTGTCCTGTCTGAGAATGAACGATAATTCCAATCTTCATGCTTTTTGCCTCCATTTCACTCAGTTTTTCGACGTGTGCCCATGGCATGCGAAAGTGAGAGTCCAGCTGCATTTAGTTAATACCTACTTACTTCAATGCGCCGGCGTAATTTCCTTTATTAATGTCAATAAAAAATTCCGGAATCTGGTAAAAACTCAGAAAGGTGGAGTGATTATGAAGAACGATGGGAGTTATGAAACGGGGGCGAGCCATGGCATGCCACATAAAACAAGAGCGGAGTCACTGCCATCTGCCGTAAAAAACTGGCTCCATGCGACTGGCGCGGTCGACCATGAGCCGATTCGCAGCATCCGCCTGAAGCAAACGGGTACGATGAAACTGAAGCCGGAACAGAAACAGTGGACCGCATCCGAATCGGAACAAATCAGCTATACGGATCCGCCCGCTTTCCGCTGGGATGTGAAGATGAAGCTCGGTCCAGGCATCTATGTGACGGGAAAAGACAGCTTCGAGCGGGGCAAAGGCAGCATGCGCATCAAGCTTGGCGGCATCATGCCCATTTCGAAAACGATGGAAAATGAAAAGACCGATCAGTCGTCGCTGCAGCGCTACCTGATGGAACTGGCCTGGTACCCGACCGCAGCGCTCGGACCCTATATTTCCTGGGAGGAAGAAGATGCCTACACGGCAATCGCAACATTGAAGTATGCCGGTCTGAAAGGGTCCGCCACATTCTATTTCGATGAACAATACGAATTGCAGAAAGTGGAGGCGTGGCGTTACAAAGAAAGTGAAGAAGATTCGCGTCTGGTATTATGCACCGGCACAATCAAAGAGCATCAGCGGGTGGACGGGTTGAAGGTTCCAGTGGAAATAGAACTCAGCTGGCTGCTGGAAGACGGGCCCTTTACGTGGTACCGGTTCAGAGCAAGTGATATCCGGTTTAATGACAGGTAAGCTTTTCGACATTGCGGCAGAAAAGATGATATGCTGAACTCAGTTCACCGGGCACTTTTGTGGTGGGGAGAACGGAAGGATGATCGAAATGGCATTTTTTGATAAACTGAACGCATTAAAAGATAAGTCGATAGAAAAAGGCAAGGCGCATTGGGAAGAAAACAAAGACGACTATAAAGAAAAAGCGTCGACTTATAAGGATAAAGCGATGGAAATGAAAGATGACGTCTCGAAAAAGATCAAAGAGAAAACGAAGAAATAACCGGCGCTGCAATTTGCAGCGTTTTTTTTTTTGTGGCAAACTAGGTCGGTTTATTTTTGAATGGGGTTATCAGGCTGTTGAGAGAATGGGCGGGAAATCGGCGAACGCGGATATAAATTTTTGAGCGCGGATATAATCTCCTGAACGCGGAAATAATTCGCTGAGCGCGGATATCCGCTAATACGCCAACTCCGCGATGAGAAATAGCAGCGTAAGAAGATGATAAAAAGAATAATGGATGCTTTTCGCAGGCGAAAAGCGAAAAGAACGGAAGGAAATCCTTGAAGTAGGTAAAATCATTCAATTTCTGAAGACATACCGGCTATATTTTTTTCTCAACCAATTTCCAGCGAGGAGATGTGAAGGCAGGGGCCTGAATGCCTGTTTTCAAAAGTTGCTTTGCGGAATATCAAATAGCATTAACTTCATTTATATGGATTTCAGTTGTCAGAATACTTGTTTTAATGTTTTTGAATGTTAAATTAATAGGTATAGGATTTAACCATAATCTGTAAAAAAAGAGAATAGGGGTTGCAAACGTGAAAGATAAAGCGGTCTGGATTGAAAGAATCGGCTTTATTATTGTGATTATTGGACTTGTTTTGATGTTTTCGGATTCTGCCGTTAGTGATAATTTTATTGTTTCATTATTGCTACTGGGTATAGGGGTTACAATTATCGGCGGTCTGCTGGGTACTATGAAAAAAACTGTTGTTTTGGCATTGTTGTTTACCGCAGTTGCTGTTCCAATTTACTTTTACACGGATAACGACTTCCTGTTCAATGCGTTAATGGTCGTAAGTGTCATATTAATATTGGTGGACATGATTTTGAGTTCTAAAAGAAAAAAGCAGGTATCCTAATTTCGTTAATGCATTCACAAAAAAAAACAATTATAGGTGGCACAGGATGATCATTCCATTTATTATGTGGAGCACAGCCATATTAGCATCTGCGATTCTGTACTAAGCGAAAATTTATACAAAGAAAAGGACTTCCAATTACAAGGAAGTCCTTTTTTAGTCATGAGGTCGAAGCAGCCGCAAGTTGGGCCCGTTCTTTTCTGCCATGCAGCACATAATAAAGAATGGAAGCGGCGAGTGCTGTAAATCCGAGTATGGCATACAGGGAACTGAAGCCGGTCAGCGGGATGATGAATCCGAGGATATACGGCCCGAAACCGAGACCTGCATCAAGAAAGATAAAGAATGTCGACGTCGCCAGCCCCATCCGGTGAGGCGGAGTCACTTTGACGGCGATGGCCTGTGTGGTGGACTGGAGATTGCCGAAACCAAGGCCGATCAAAACGGCCGAGATTAAAAAGGTCGGGCTGCTGCTGGCGGTACTGAGAAGCAATAACCCTGCGGCCAGGAACACGAATGCCGGGTACATGACAAAATTGGCTCCTTTATTGTCCATTAAGCGGCCGGTAAAAGGTCGAGATAATAAAACCGCAATCGCATAAACCACAAAAAAGAAGCTGGCCGTTTCGACAAGGTCGATTTCAATCGCATAAAAATTGATGAACGAAAGAATGCTGGAAAAGCACAGGGCGGCTGTAAAGGTGATGATTGCGATGGGCAGAGCTTTTGGCTCCAGGTAACCTGAAATTTTGAATCCTTTTGTTTTGTCTTTCTTCACAGAATAATCGACAGGCGGCACTTTCGTGAAAAGTGCGAACGCCAAACTGACAATCCCTAACACGACGCAAAGGATGAAAATCATATGAAAGCTGGTGTGCTGGCTCATGTACAGGCCGATAAACGGTCCGATTGCCATTGCAAGCGTTGAACTCATGCTGAAATAGCCGATTCCTTCGCCTTTGCGCGTCATGGGAATGATCTGCGCCACAATCGTTCCGGCAGCGGTGCTCGCCATTCCGAGCGTCATCCCGTGAAGAAAACGGGTAACCAGTAAAAAGGTAAGCCCCAGGTTCACAAAATACAGCAACGTGGTCAATACAAACAAGATCAGTCCGATGACCAAAGTTCGCTTGCGGCCAATGTTTTCGATCAGCCGGCCGATGAATATCCGGCCAGTCATGGTCCCGATGATGGCAATGCCGGTCACCAGCCCGGCTTCACTTGTTGTGGCATCGTATTCTGCCACGGCATAAACGGCAATGGTCACGATCAATAGAAAAAAGACTAAAGTTAAGAAAAAATTAACGGTGGAAATCAGAATGAATTCCCTCGTCCAGAGTTTAGGTTTATTTTGAGTCAATTGGTGTCTCCTTAGTAGTAGAGTATGGTATAGCAAATCTTGATGTTCTTCTTCAGAGGATAACTATAGCGGACCAGCCTCATGAGCACAAGAATTTACATAAAAGGAACCAGGAATGAAACAAATCTCCGTTTTCTTACTATCTATAAATTGATTTAACAAGATACCCGTCATCCATTTCGACTCGCTGCTCCGCAACACTTTGACCAGCCCGATTTTATCAGCGGTTTTTTGGCGTTTATCAGCGATTTTTGAGGGTTTATCAGCGATTTTTTTCAGTTTATCAGCGATTTTTTGGCGTTTATCAGCGATTTTGAGATTTATCGTCGATTTTCAACGGTTTATCGTCGATTTTTTTACGTTTATCGTCGATTCCGCCAAATCTCTCGAGGAAATGGGAGCGGAGGGGTTCAAGCGTTGAACACGGACTGCAAGTAATTTCATGAAGCTATAATATTTGCTGGTGCACACTAAAAATGAACCTTTTGCCTGTGATTTTATTGTTATGGCATTGCTGAATAGATGATATGATTAGAAGATAAGAAGTTTACGCGGACCCATATTTTTTGGTCGCAGAATTGATTTTTCAGATTTCAGAACAGGTGATGGAATGGTTCAGACACAGACAAATACATATAAAACATCAATACGAATAACCAAAACCGCTTCGGAAAAAATGAGAGGGTTCGGCATCAGCGAACGCTCGTTTTTTATTGCGGGCCAGCCTTTTAGGGTCTTTATGGAACGCTATCCGTCAGGACCGGATGGCTCTCTTTCGGTTGCGCTGTTTTTTGGCCGTGAGGAAACGCTCCGGTTGGCGGCGGACGTAAAAGGTTTGATTGTCCTCCACTGCGTATTCCGGAACCATCAATTGCTGGTGACGAATGTGACGCTGCGAAAAGCGTACCAGGCGCTTGGAACGAACTGGCAGCGGGAAGAGTCAGTCGTGTTCACCGATTCGCGGGATCCGGTGCCGGTGGCGTTCATCAATTTGATCAACCGCATGACGCCGGCGAAAGAGCGCTCCGATTACGTGAAAAAGCGGATTTCGAGCTGGGAAGGCTATTTGAAGATCCAGGAGCAGGGCATGGACATTCCGGACATCAAATCGGCGTATTCGAATATGGCGTTCAGCCACGACTTCAGCCGCATCACGCTTACGGGCTGCCGGATGAACGACAAGGAATGGAAGTCGCTGCGGAATTTGAGCGTGCGGCTTACCGGAATCGACGGCGATGTCGGTTCGGTCCTGAAGGCGTCGAACAAGGCCATTGAAGTCGAATTAAACCCCTACATAATTAAACAGCTGCGCGAAAAAGGGCACGGGCTCACCCACAGGGAAGTCGTGTTCAGCAACTTCGCGGCGTTAAGCCAGATCCGCAGATTACGCCAGGGCTTCACGAATCTGGAGAAAGGCCTGGCGGTGAATCCGCAGCTCGACCGGTTATTGTTTGAAGAAGAGCCGAAAGTGGCACCGCTGAAAGCGTTGGAGAAGCTGACTTATCACAACCGGCTGAACCCATTCCAGCAACAGGCCGTGTCGGGTGCGATGGCGGCGGAAGATCTGTACGTCATTCAAGGGCCGCCGGGGACGGGCAAGACGACCGTTATTTCGGAGATCTGTCTGCAGAATGCGAAGAAGGGATTGCGGACGCTCGTCGCTTCCCAGTCAAATCTCGCCGTCGATAATGCGCTGGGGCGTCTGTTGGCGAATAAAGACATCCGCATTCTACGGGTCGGCCGCACCGAGAGCATTGAAGAAGAAGGCAAGAAATTCATCGAAGAAAACGTCGGCCAGTATTGGAAAGACAGCACGCTAAAAGAAATCAGCGCGCAGTACGACGTTCGCTCAAAGCGTGAAGCGCAACTGGGGAAAGAACTCGCAGCGACTGAACTCGCATATGACGAACTGCAGCCGGTTTTTGACCGTTTGAAGAAAGCTGTGGCAGATAAAAGGGACGCGGCCGCGAAGCAGAAAGAGATTGAAATTCTGTTGAACAAGGAGCGGCAAAAGCTCCAGGCGTTCGAGCTGCAAAGAGAACAATCGCTACAGGAAGAGCGGGACAGCGAACAAAAACTGGGGACGCTGGCTGCGTCAATCGCGAAGGACCAGGCGATTGTGGATAGCGGCAAAGACTTGGCGTGGTTCGGGCAAGAGCAGTCACGGATCGGGAATGTGATCCAACAACTCGAGCAGGCGCGGCGGCTGGAGCAACTCGAAGAGGAAATGGCGGCCAAGAAACGTGAAATCGCCACTGTCACGGACAAGCGCGAGCAAGTGGGTGGACAGATCAGTGGGAAAACGGCTGCGCTTGAGGCTATCGACAGCGTCAAAAAAGTTGATGGCCTAATGCAGCTCATGACACAGCAAAAGGTCGAAGAAACCACGGCCATCACGTATTCCATTGGCAAACTGGACATGATTCGCGACAAGATGGCGGAGCGGAAAACCTTGGAGAAAGCCAACGCCAGCTTAACGGCGGCGATCGCCTATGTGGAAAAATTGTTGGCACCGACTGGCGTTGTGCTCGAGAAGGTGAAGGAAAGCGCATTAGCACAAGGGAACTCGTTCAGTTTGGCGGAGATTGAAGGATTTTTGGACAAGCTGCGGGTTTTCCTGAAGAGTTCCCCGAGCATCGATCCATCTGCTCTTGGCAAAGCACTGACCGGCTTGTACAAGCGGCAGAACGAATTATGGAGTAGAGGCGCGGAGCTGAAGTCTCCCGAAGTTTATATAGAAGATTCCAAGCGGGCGTTTCAGCAATTGAAAGGAGCGCTTGGTGCAGAGTTGCTCAAGCAGCAACAGCATTACGAGGCGCTGGATGCGAAGTGGCTGGGTGAACTGAAAAAGATGCAACAGGACCTCAATCTCCTTGAGCAGGAAGCCAATCCATTGCCGCTCGATTTCGCCATTCCGCTCGATATTGAAGAGGCTATACGGGTGCATAAAGCCCAACTCGCTCAGATAGAAAAAGAAAAATCTTCTTTTGAACAAGTTGAACAGCGTTTGGAAGATCTGCAAAAGGAACAGCTGCAGGAAACCGAAGCGCTTGGTGCAATCCAGTCGAGGCTCGGTGAAATTGACGGGGTACTTGAACAAGTGCAGGAACGCCTGGCCCGCAATAACAAAGAAAACGACTCGCTGATGGAAATCCTGTCTTCCGATCCGGAAGCAGACTACGAAACGACGGCGAAAAGAATCGCCAGCCTGTCATTCGACAAGGAATCGCTGAAACAGGAACAGAAAAGTCTGCCGCTCATGCAAACAATCCAGAAGAAATGGCTGGATTTATTGGAAGGCGCCAACGACCATGACCTGGACGAGATCCGCAAATTGTATATCAAGCACGCCAATGTGATCGGGACGACATGCGTCGCTTCGGCGCGCAAGGATTTTATTGACAACTACCCCGAATTTGATGTCGTGATCATTGACGAAGTGTCGAAAGCGACACCGCCGGAACTGCTGCTGCCGATGCTGAAGGGCAAGAAAATCATTCTCGTCGGCGACCATCATCAATTGCCGCCGCTGCTCGGCAACGACACGCTGGAAGAAACGCTCGAGGCGATGATGGAGGAAAACAGCGGTTTTGAAGAAAAGCGCGAACTCGAAAAGCTGCTGGAAGAGTCGCTGTTTGAGCGCCTGTACAGAAACTTGCCGGAGTCGAACAAGACGATGCTGGCGATTCAATACCGCATGCACGAAGACATTATGGAGACGATTTCACCGTTCTATAAATTCGACAACGACCAATTGCAATGCGGGCTGGCAGATTCGAATAAGGAGCGCGATCACTTCCTCGAGTCACCCGGCGTGAAACGCAGCAACCACTTAATGTGGCTCGATTTGCCGAATGAACCGGCGTATTTTGAAGAACGGATGAGCGGCGGGAAAAGTTTGTACAATCCGGCCGAGCTGCAGGAAATCAGCCGCTTGCTGGTTGAGTTGAACGATGCCGTGGCAGAAGCGAAAAGTGCAGGGCGCATCGCTCCTGATGAACTGAAAACGGTTGGGGTCATCTCGTTCTACGGCGAACAGGTGAAACGGCTGCAGCGCATGATCGACCAGGAATTGCGCTTGCCGCATTTGACGATCCGCACGGGCACCGTCGACCGCTTCCAGGGCAGCGAAATGGAAATCATCCTGCTGAGCATGGTGCGCAATAACCAAAACAATCACGGCGATATCGGCTTTGCCAAAGATTACCGCCGGCTGAACGTGGCTTTGTCGCGCGCCAAGCAATTATTGGTGCTGATCGGCAGTTCGGACATGTTTACGAAGCGGGCGAAAAAAGAGGAAACCAAACGGATGTACCGGCACGTGCTCGAAACGGTAGAGAAGAAAAACGGCTTGAAAGTCTTGCAGAAGGGGTGAGTGGATGGAAGCACTGATAAAGAAACTTGCGGCAAGTGTAGCGGAAAGTCCGGATGTGTCGATTCGCAAAAGCGATGTTTGGCGCTTGCCGGTCGCTTCCTTAGACGTGACTTACGACCGCGTTAAGCGCCTGAAGATGGACATTCTGATGAAGATGCTGCTGTTTGCGTTTCAGCAATCCGACATTCGCCGCGCTGCCACCCTGGCCGACATGCTATCGGTGGAAGAGCTGTTCGTCAGCGATTTGATCGACAAGATGAAGCGCACGGGGCTGATCCTACTCGGAAAGAAGGGTTATGTGCTGACGCCGAAAGGCTATGACTATCTGGAAAAGGGCATTTTCGAAGAAGCGCTGGACGGCGGACAGGCGCTGATTTCCTATAGCGCCGCGCATGGCGATTACCGGTTGGCGGAAAGAAACAGTCCGCCGGTTGATGAGAAGCTTGCGGTTTACCGCTATGCGGTGGAAACGGGCGCAGATAAGCGGCGCATGCTTGAACTCCTGTCGAAAGAAAAGGACTCGGCCGAAGAGAATTTCCAGATCATCATTACAGGAATTGCAGACGTTGAAGAACTCGATGCCGACTCCGTCGTATGCATCGAGTTTCAACTCCATGACCGGAAACAGGACATCTTTTATGCCCGCGTCTGGAATACGGCAACGGACCAGTGGGATGAAACGCTGGAGAAGCAGGTGGAGGAGCGGGAACTTGTGGCGTGGCGTGAGACTATGAAAGCGGAAGCCGAAGTAACGCGGTGATGTGCTTCATCTTTTTCAGCAAGAAGACAAAGCAAAATCCACACGGAAAAAGGTGCGAAACGACAATCGTTTCGCACCTTTTCATCTAGTAATTATTTTTTATCATTTTTATACTGCATGTACACCACTTGCGTAGCCAAATAATCTTCCATGCCGTGCTTGCCGTCGGCTCCGCCGAGGCCGGATTGGCGCATACCGGCATGATAGCCTTGTACGGCTTCGAAGTTTTCCCGGTTAACGTAAGTTTCTCCGAATTTCATTTCGTTGACGACCCGCATCGCTTCGTTTAAATCATCGGTATAAACAGAAGAAGACAAGCCGTATACCGTGTCATTTGCTTTCTCGATCGCCTCATCCAGTGTTTTGAATGTGGTGATGGGCAAGACGGGACCGAACACTTCTTCCCGAATGATTTCCGAGTCGTGCGATACATTGGTCAGAATCGTCGGCTTATAGAAAAAGCCGGATTCGAAGTCTGGGCGTTCTCCGCCCGTAGCTACTGTTGCGCCTTCTGAAACTGCCTGCTTGACCATGCCTTCGACCGTTTCAAGCCGGTCCAGACTGATAAGCGGTCCCATTTCAACATTCTTATCTTCACGGGGATTACCCAATTTCTTCGATTCGAATGCCCTGATCAACTTCTGTGTCAGTTCCTCGGCAACACTTTCATGCACATAAAGACGCTCGGCATTTGTACAAGCCTGTCCGACATTGGCAAGCCGGGAAGTGGTGATTGCCTCAGCCGCCAAATCCAAATCAGCATTTTGTGTCACGATGGCCGGTGCCTTGCCGCCCAGTTCCAGATTTACTTTGGTAATGTTCTGCGCGGCAGCTTCCATCACTTTTGTTCCGGCCTGCACGCTGCCAGTCATCGTGATCAATTGTACTTTTTTGTGGGCCGCCAGCGCATTGCCGATTTCAGAACCGGTGCCTGTCACCACGTTATACACGCCTGCAGGAATGTCGTCCATGGCATCTACGATTTTGGTGAATTCCATTGCGGTGTTCGGCGTCTGCTGGCTTGGTTTGATGACGATGGTGCAGCCCGTCACCAAAGCGGTGGCGACTTTTCGCGCCAATATAAAGATGGGGAAGTTCCACGGGATAATGCCTGCGACCACACCAATCGGCTTTTTATAAACGAATATATTTTCGTTCGGACGGTCGCTCGGCAGGATTTCGCCTTCAATTCTTCTGGCCCATTCAGACATATAATGGAAGTAATCGATGGCCAGATCCACTTCACCGCTTGCCAGTTCATAATCTTTCCCTTGTTCTTCCTGCAGCAAATCGATGAACGTATCCCGTTTTTTGGCTATCTCATCGCCCAGCCTGCGGACGATTTTTCCCCGCTCGATATTGGGTGTCAGTTCCCATGCCTGCTGCGCCTGAAAGGCCGCTTCCACGGCTTTCTCAACATCTTCCTTATTGCCTTTTTGAATCTTGGAAATTACTCCTTCAGTTGCGGGATTGATGACGTCAATCCATTCATCGCCGGTGGAATCTATATAGTTGCCGTTTACGTATAATTGATGCTTCTGCAAATTATTTCCTCCTAATATTAGGCTTCTTGTTTCTTTTCCCCTTGCAGCAAGTGTTAAACGAAAGACAACAAGATGTGGGAACTGCTTCTCAATAAATGAAGCGATTTGAGGGATTGTTGAAGCCCATGTGACGTTGTGGCATGTCAATCTAAGTGCTTTGTTTTAACAGCTGACCTTTTTCTATATGAATCCCTGTAATTTTCTTTGATGACCGTTTTGGCTTATAGTAGAAACATCTGTTTTAAAAGTTTTCTCAGTAGTAGTAGAGATAGAGGTGGCCATTACGATTTCATCACGATATAAACTAAGTGCGATTATCATCTTTTTTGTTTGTCTGGTAGTGCTGGTGTCTTTATTGATCACCAACCTGCTCGTCGCGAATACATCAGGTGAAGCGATCGAACAGCAACTGGAAGAAAAGGCGATCAGCGTTTCACGGACAGCGGCAGAGTCGCAAGTGATCCGCAATGGCCTGAAATCCGAAGGCAAAGAAGAGAATATTCAGGACTATGCGATGGCTGTCCAACAGGCAACGAATGTTTTGTTCGTCGTTGTGATGGACATGGAGGGCATCAGGAAATCACATCCGAATCCTGACAATATCGGAAAATCATTTGCTGGTGGGGATGAATTGCGGGTACTGCAAGGGGAAGCTTATAAGTCGCGCGCGGAAGGAACGCTCGGGCAATCCGTCCGTTCGTTCACCCCGATTTTCGATGACAATAAAAACCAGATCGGTGCGGTTGCAGTGGGGATTTCCCTGCAGGAAGTAGAAGCGGCTATCCAGCAGAACCGCGAGACAATTTTGATCGGTTCGCTGATCGGATTGCTGTTCGGCGTTATCGGCGCCATCTGGTTGGCCCGTTACATTAAGAAGAGTTTGTTTGGACTCGAACCTCATGAGATTGCGCGCATCCATGAAGAACGGAATCAGATGCTTCACTCTGTCTATGAAGGCGTGATTGCCATCGATAAGGATTCCCGAATTTTGCTGGCAAATAAATCAGCCAGAGACCTTTTTCAAAAAGCGGGCTTCCCGGGCAAAGAGCCGATCGGCATGGCTATTCATGAATTTCTGCCGGGTATCGAGCTGGACCGGGTGCTGCACCAGAACAGAACGATTTTGGATGAGGAGCAGGAGCTCAATGGCCTCTCCATTATTTCAAATCATGTACCGTTGCTGGTAAATGAAGAGGTGATTGGAGCAATCGTCACATTCCGGGATAAGACAGAGATAGGTCAACTGGCAGAGCAGCTGACTGGAATTGAGATGTATGCAGAGACTTTGCGGGCACAGTCCCATGAGTTTATGAATCAGCTCCATGTCTTGCTGGGCTTGATCAAACTGGAGGAATACGATCAGGTCTCAAACTTTATCGGAAAGCTGGTCGACCACCAGGTATACGAGGTCGGAAACATTACGCGCCATATCAAAGATCCAGTTCTGGCAGGGTTCATTATCGGGAAAATCAGCTTTGCCAGAGAAGCGGGTGTCGTGTTGGCAGTCAGCTGTGAAACGGAAATTCCGAAGCCTGCCGACCCAGCTGTGACCCATGAGTTGATTACCATAATCGGCAACGTGACAGATAATGCGATTGATAACGTCAGTGATACCGATCATAAAAGCATTACCCTTTTGCTTTCCTATATTGATGAATTGTTGACCATTACGATAAGCGACTTGGGCACCGGAATCCCGGAAGAAATGCAGGAAGCCATTTTCACAAAAGGCGTATCCAGCAAGGAAGGCTACCACCGCGGATTCGGGCTCCATCTGGTGAAAAGCAGTGTAGAGAAAATGGAAGGCTCGATTGATGTGGTTTCGGCTCTGAATAAAGGTGCGACATTTGAAATTGTAGTGCCTTATGAAGCAGGAGGTGACAGTGATGATTAAGGTGTTGATCGTAGAAGATGACCCGATGGTTGCTGCTTTGAACCGGCAATATGTGGAACAGATTGATGGCTTTATGGTCAGCGGTATCGCCGGGAATACTGCTAAAGCCAGTGGGTTTTTAAGTAAGCTAGAAATCGATTTGATATTGCTCGACATCCATATGCCCGGATTGAACGGCATCGAGTTTCTGGGATGGATACGTGAACAGAAACGGGATCTCGATGTTATCCTGATCACGGCAGCTTCTGATATCCATCAAATCCAGCAGGCCCTGAGGCTCGGCGCTGCTGATTATTTGATAAAACCGTTTGAGTTCAGCCGCTTTCAGGATGCGCTGCTGCAATACAAAAACAATTACCACAAGCTTCATGATAATAACCGGGTCAGCCAGCAGGAGCTTGACCGCTTGCTTCAGAGAAAAAATCCAGCTGGGCCGGAGCGGGTCAACGAAAAGACATTGCCAAAAGGGCTGACGAAAAATACGCTGCACACCATCAATGAAGTTATCCTGTTGAATGGGGCAGAAACCTTTTCAACAGATGAGCTTGCAAAAGCGGTCAATATCTCCAGAGTTTCCGTGAGGAAGTATTTGAAGTTTTTAGCAGACATCGGCTATTTGGATGAAGATCTGATTTACGGAGTGGGCAGGCCAATTTACCAATACCAATTGAACATAGAATCTTCGCACCGGCTCAATCCATATTTATAGAAGCAATATCATTTTCTTCATGCTCAAGCAACCAATGCGGTTGCTTTTTTTAATTACAATAATACCAATAGTTTCATAAGGTATTAGCTGTCTGAAAGTTTGTCTAATATATGTACTGAGAACTGAAAGCGCTTACTTAGATAATTGCATAAAAGACGGGGTGGATGAAGTGAAAGAAACGAAACAACAGGCACCGGCGGATTTGCCGATGAAAAAGAATAAGGAAAAGTTTACAGTTTTTAATATACCGGTTCTGTGGTTTGGCATTTTTTCTGTTGTTGCAATTTATGCGATGTATACCGAAAATCTGCCGGCGGGCATCATTGGTGCTTTGCTGATTACGATGGTGCTCGGTGAATTGTTTGGTTGGTTAGGAAACAATACACCGATTGTCCGTACATTTTTTGGCGGTGGGGCCATCGTTGCTATTTTCGGTTCCGCCTTTATGGTCTATAGTGGACTTATGCCTGAAAGCACAACGGCTGCGATTTCGGGATTCATGAAAGACGGCGATTTTCTTAACTTCTATATCGCTGCATTGATTACCGGCAGTATTTTGGGAATGGAATCGAAGATTTTGGTGAAGGCAGGTGTCCGGTACGTGCTGCCATTGCTTGCTGCCGTTCTTGGTGCGGTTGTCCTTGCTGCCTTAATAGGAATGATCCTAGGGTTTAGTGTGCAGGAAGCGATACTCGTCATCGCCATGCCGATAATGGGCGGTGGCATGGGTGCAGGTGCTGTGCCGATATCGCAAGTCTATTCCGAAATGCTTGGTAATGAACCAGGCTATTATTTGTCGATTCTGGTACCGGCCTTAGCGCTGGGTAATGTATTTGCCATTATTCTTGCCAGTGTTTTAAACTTGATCGGGAATAAATACCCGAGTTTGACCGGTAATGGGCAATTGATCCGAAATTTCCATTACGAGAAAAAAGATGCGCCTCAATACGATTTGTCTAAAATGGGAATCGGCGTTCTGGCTGCCATATCGTTTTATATTTTAGGGAATCTTCTGGGTGATTTTGTTCCTTTGCATCCCTATGCGATTATGATTATTTTGGTCGCTGGCTTGAAAGTGGCAAATGTCATGCCGGAAGTTATCGTGGAAGGCGCGAGCCAGTGGTATGAGTTTGTGGCGCGAAACTGGACCAATGCTCTGCTTGTTGGTATCGGCGTTGCTTATACGGATCTGGAAGCAGTCCTTAATGCGCTGAGTATCCAATATGTGCTGATTGTTTTAGCAGTAGTAATCGGTGCAGCTATCGGTGCTGGAGTAGTCGGGAAATTAATGGGCTTCTATCCGATTGAAGCGGCCATCACAGCCGGACTGTGTATGGCGAATATGGGCGGAACTGGCGATGTGGCGGTTTTATCCGCTGCAAGAAGAATGGAATTGATGCCTTTTGCACAAATTTCTTCCCGTCTCGGTGGCGCATTGATCTTATTGTTGGCCAGTCTCTTAATTCCACTTTTCATTTGATAAATTAAAAAAGGGGGAAGGGAGAAATCCTTTCCTCCTTTTTGATGGGGTGTGATATGCCATGGTTTTTACAGAAATCGTCAACGTAATTTTACCTGTATTCATCTTGCTCGGAATTGGAGTTTTTGTCGGAAAATTTATGAAAATCAATTCAAAATCGGTTTCTGACTTATGCATATACGTGTTCAGTCCGGCACTGTTTTTTCATTCGGTAACGACTTCTTCATTAGAGCTGGGGGATTTGGGGAAGATTGTATTATTTGCGCTATTGTTGTTTATAATTTTTGGGCTGCTTATTAAATTGTTGGGACTTCTCTTTGGCTGGAATTTGTCATATCAAAATACGATGATGTTGGCCAGTGGTTTTCCGAATACCGGCAATTATGGATTGCCGATCGTATTTTTCGCATTCGGAGATGAGGGCATGGCGATTGCGATTATTTATGTCGTCATGCAATCATTGCTGATGAATTCTGCTGGTGTATTCTATGCTTCGAATCATGAAAAAACTCTAAAAAAAGATATTTTCATTACGATAATCCGGATGCCGGGATTTATCGCCATTACGATAGGGCTCATTATGAAAATAGCTGATATTGCTGTTCCAGAGGCGGTTGGAAATGCCACTGGATTGCTGGGGCAGGCGGCAGTGCCTGTTTTGCTGACCCTTCTCGGCATTACACTCGCTTCGATTCAACTAAAGAATGTTCTGAAATTCATCGGAACAGCGGCCATACTCAAATTGGTTGCATTTCCGGCAATCGGCTTTTTGCTGTTGGCCCTGCTTTATCCAGGAGGCTCACTCGAATCCAAAGTCCTGCTGATTTCTGCTGCGACTCCTGCTGCAGCAACCACAACACTTCTTGCCATAAAATTCAATATGAATCCGGATATGGTTTCCAGTGCTATGTTCGTCAGTACACTAGCCAGCATCATCACCATTCCGATATTGCTGCTGATTCTTTAAGATAAACCAAGGATTGTTTAAATCGTTCCCTGTGAAAACGTTCTAAGCTAAAAGCAAAACCTCCCGGACACCATTGTCCGGGAGGTTTTTTAGCTGTTGCAACAAGCGCCATTCAGGATTCAGGCAGCTATACCTAAAGGTTGCACTTCATATTCTTATACTTCCTGTAATTCTGCAAAAGGCTCTGCCGGTTTACTGTTTCTCTCACAAACCAGGATTTCCCGCAGGAATAGTGATTTTTTTGCGATGCAGCGATCCGTTATAGTAAAGCCGGCCTCTTCTATCATGTGGTCGATCTTCTCGATTGTTACGACGAGCAGTTTTTCCGTGAAAGGTTGTGCGTGTTTCAGAATTTCCAGCTGTTCACCAGGTGTTGCATGCGTATACAGGTTATAGGGCATGTCGATAATTGCGACATCATATTGCTGGTTGATGTCGGCAATCGGTCCCAAATCAACCTTTCCAGTCAATCCGAAATGCGCGATGTTTTCCCGCGACCCATCAACGACAAGCGGGTTGATGTCCCGCCCGACAATATCGATCCCCATCGACAATGCTTCGACCAGCACCGTGCCAATGCCGCAGCACGGATCAATCGCTTTGACTCCCGCAGGGTCCGGAACCGCAATATTGGCGACCGCGCGTGCCACCCGTGTGCTCAGCGCGGTCGAATACTCCCGCGGTTTTTGCTGATGCCGGAACCAGACAGGCTCACTTTGCTGGTAGTTGCCGAAATACCAGCGGCCGCCGAAAGGAATCAGTCCGAACGTGACGTCGGGGTCGTGGACATCCGCCTCTCCTGTAATGGCCGCACCAATCTGCCGTTCAATCTCGCGTTTTCCCCCGAAGTCCACTTTGTCAGCTAAAGCCAAGCCGTTGATTTTCAGGAAAATCACTTTAAAGGTGGCCGTTTCCATGTTCACTTCTGTCGCCTGCTCCAAAATACCCGCAAGTTCCGCGGCTTCATACAATACTTCAATACGCTCCTTGATGAACGGACTTCTGCTCGGGTCAATGCCGCGCGCAGTTTTCAAGATTTTCTCATCGGTATCTTTGCCGAAAAAAGCGCGCATTTCCATATGGCATAATTCTTTTTCGTCTTCTGTGTATGCGAATGTATATATAAATTCACCTGTCGGCGTTACTTGTTTCAATTCATCCCGTCCTTTTTCACTCGTTCTCTTAGATGCATACAGTAAGTATACCAATATCAGCAGAGTATCACGTGCCAGAAGGAGGCACAATTCTGATCGATCCGGACTATACACGAAAATCTTAATTCCTTATGTTGATTCTACGGCTGATATCGGCATTTCAGATATGATTTTTTTCATTCGGAATAATTGATTGAATTGTCTGGCATTTATTACTATAATAATTCTAATACCGACTGGTTGGTATGTTGCGCGGCCATAAGATTTTATTGAGGGGGAAATTACTTGATAGTAGAAGAGCGTCAGAAAGTTATGGCAGGAGCGGTGCAGGGCGAAGTTCCAAGCCATAAGGAAATGGTGAGTTACGGAATGGGGTTTTTTGGTGTTATCCTAGTCTGGACATTGGTGGGGACGTTTCTTACATTCTATTATACAGATGTCGCGGGTATTTCCGCAGGCGTTGTCGGGACATTGATGCTGGCTGCCCGCCTGCTTGATGGTGTGACGGATTTGGGGATGGGAACATTGGTGGACCGGACGAGGTCGAAACACGGCAAAGCCCGTCCATGGATTCTTTGGATGGGCATACCGCTTGGCGTTTCGGTAGTGCTGCTGTTTGCGGTGCCCGATATCGGAACCACCGGCAAGATCGTTTATGCATCGGTCACTTACATATTGCTCATTTTAGTGTATACCGCGGTATCAATTCCATACAAGACGCTGCTCGGCTTGATGTCGCAGGAGCCGAACAAGCGGTCCATGCTTAATATCTACACGGGAATCTTCACGATGCTCAGCACATTGCTGATCACAATACTGGCCCAACCCGTGGCCAGTGCCATTGGCGGAACGCAAGGGTGGACGATGGTGGCCGGTTTCTGTGGCTTAGTCATCATGCTGACAAGCTTTTTTGCTTTTCGTTCAACGACAGAACGCGCAGAAGTTGCTTCTGTCGATCGGCCTCAAAAAGACATTCCGTTGAAAATTACATTGAAAGCATTATTCACCAATAAATACTGGCTGATCATCACGGGCTATTGTGTAACCGCTTACACACTTAACGCCCTCTTGGCTGGAGCCGGATTGTACTATACAACATATGTCTTCGGCAACGCCAATCTTTTCTCGCTCATCGGCTTTCTACTGTTCCTGCCGACGATCATCGGATTCTTTTTTATGGCAAAATTGGTGATGAAATTTGGCAAACGCAATATCGCTTTATTCGTTTCGATCCTTGGAATTTTCGGTCCGCTTGTCAAAATGATCGATCCTTACAGCTTAGTTGTGTTTTCTGTCGGGACGGTGATTCAGGGGTTTGGTTTGCTGCCCATCATTATGTTCCTGTATGCGATGATCAACGATACCGTTGAATACGGCGAATGGAAACATGGAGTCCGGACGGCGGGCCTTGTCAATAGCGCGGCAAGCTTCGGCATGAAAATGGGGGCAGGCCTCGGTGGCGCTTTGATCGGCTGGTCGCTGGCGTTCGGCGGCTACGTCGGCAGTCTTGATACCCAACCCGCAGCGGCGATGACCGTAATTCTGGCGCTCAACATTCACATCCCGTTGTTTCTGGCAATTGTGCAGATGATTCTTATGTGGATGTATAAACTCGATGAAAAATATCCGCAAATTCTGGCAGACTTGCAGGAGCGGAAGCTGGGAATAAAATAAATAGCGGAAAATGATTTTGGAGCGGCAAAACATGAAATGTGTTTTGCCGCTTTCTATATTTAGGGCTTTTAAAAACGGAACTTATTGAGAGTCGAAAAAGGCGTTATTAATAGAAAACACCTCCATACTGCCGCAGTTGAATCACACGACGATGAAGGTGTTTTTTCTTGTTTCGCCATATTGCTGAGTCCAGGCTTTAACTGTTTTCATCGAAAGTCTTAGCCTCTTTGGCATTCATAAACACATTCACTACAAACACCAACGTGGCGGCCAGTACAATCAGTGATCCCACTACCGCAATCGGAAAAGCAGGTCCTGGATCCTCCAGCGAAAACAGCACCATTCCCAACAAAACCAGCGGTGTTCCGATGTTATAGAGCCAGAAATGAACTTTTGCTAAGGTTGTATTTCCCGCACGCGCGAAATACAAATAGATTAACCCGAATAGCCCCATAGTTGCCCAGCCCAGCAAATTGATATGCGCGTGTGCATGGCCAAACTCAAATCTGTCGGCTATTCCCATATAGATCCCCAGTCCAACACCAATTAACAGATAGACAGCCGCTACTTTAACAAAAGCTGTACCCATCTTACTCCAGACTCCTTCCGAATTAGCTTAGGCTTTGCGTAGTCAAAGCTGCAGATGGAGGAACGCCGCTGCTGGAAATTTGTAAGAGGACACGAGAAATCAACCTCCTTTCCACTAGTCTTAGAAGCGAATAGCCCAGGGTTGTTGCCGCTCATTTTTAGTTAGTTATATATTCGAGATTAAGGTCATTTTTCCTGCTTTTCTCCACAAAAAATAACTTTTTAATGGGAGTATTTCATAAAAAAATGCACCTGACTGTTAGTTGTTACTAACAATCAGGTGCAGGTTTCATTTGATTAGGCCCACGGTGTCTTCACATATTAAAGTATTCAAAAAGCGCAACAAGGAATTAATGAAACAATTGATCACTTGATGCAAAACCCCTTGTTTGAACAGGAACATTTCAAGGTATATTACGAGTGTCGAGGAAAATTCAAAGGAGGAACTCTAAATGGATTTTAAAGATCATGGAAAAGAACCGTATGTATTGAATATCGAAGACGCTACAGAACAAAACAGCAATTTCCGCACCACAATCTGGACAGGTGAAAACCTGCAAGTGACATTGATGAGCGTGGAACCGGGCGACGACATCGGGTTGGAAAAACACGATGGCGACCAATTCCTGCGCATTGAAGACGGAAAAGGCTTTGTGCAGATGGGCGACAGCGAAGACAACCTGACGTTTGAAGAAAATGCCGAAGAAGATTTCGCCATCATGATTCCAGCTGGAAAATACCATAATGTAACCAATACCGGCGATGAGCCATTGAAGATCTATTCAATTTATGCGCCGCCGGAACATCCGGCCGGCACAGTCCACAAAACAAAAGCTGAAGCGGAAGCTGCAGAAGAAGAATAAAATATGGAACAGCAAAGGGCATCCTCAATTCGAGGATGCCCTTTTTCACACCGCTGCAGCTTCACGGTTCGCGCGATGCTCTTGAAATGGACAGGCTAATTCTTCAGCTACGGATAATCTGTCTCATTTTCTCAAAGGAACTTCGGATTCCTTTTGTTCTGAGATATCTCGAAGAACAGCAATGAAGTGTTCAATGTCACCGTCATCCCCCAGGACAGGCGTGATTTTTGCTTCCAAGCTAATTAATGACTCATCTTTGTGAATTATACGATATTGAACAAGATTTGAAGCTTTCGTTAACTTGATTTCGCTGAAAGTGTTCTCAATCAATGGCAAATCATCTGGATAGACGTATAAAAACCCTGACAAACCATTCAATTGGTCTACGGGATATCCACTTACAACTTCACAAGAAGGGGAAGTGTATAGAACTGTGCCGTTTTTATCCACAACAGTGATGATATCACTCGTATTTTCAGCGATTAACCGGTAGTTCATTTCACTTTGTCTCAGAGCTTCTTCCACACGTTTCCGTTCAGTAATGTCAACGCACGAAGCGATGACCTCCACAACTTTTCCCTTTCTGAAAATTGGGCGTAAAGTGGCCAGGTAAACAATGCCGTTTTCATGCCCTTCATAGGAAACATTCTCCTCACCTTGCCACGCTCTTTGATAGAAGGCTTCTTTTCTTAGCGCTTTTTCCAAAGATAAGATCTCTGAAAGTTCTTTTCCTACAACTTTGTCAGGAGATAATCCAAGCCGATGGATCAATTTCCCATCACACATTGTATGAATGAATTTCCCATCTTTTAATTTGTATTTAAGCGTCATACCGTCCTGTTGTCGGAATGTTTCTTGCAACTCGTGTTTCGTCATTTCTAATTCTCTTTGTAACCAGAGACGATGACTGATTTCGCTGGTCAGTCCGAATCTTCTGATGATCTTTTGCAAGTCAAAGAATTGCAGCTCTATGCTTTCTGCCGGTATTGGTCTGCTCAAAAGATAACCTTGTACTGCATCGCATAGGTTTTGTTGGAGAAAGTCCAGATGTGCTTTCGTCTCAACACCTTCAGCAATTACCTGGATGTTCAAGTGATGGGCCATCGAAATGATGGTTTTGACAATCGTGGCATTGCTTTGGTCAAGATGGCAGTCCCGAATAAAGGACTGATCAATTTTCAGGCAGTCAATCGGGAATTCTTTTAAGTACGACAACGAACTATAACCCGTACCAAAGTCATCAATACTAATTTTCACACCTAATTTTTTCAGTGCCTGCAATATGCTGATCGTTCGGTCTACATCCATAGTCATACTTTCAGTGATTTCAAGATTCAGGTATTTCGCATCCAGTTTTGTTTCAGATAGTATTCTTTCGACAACTTCCACCAGATTCGTTTGGGCAAACTGGCGGGAGGACAGGTTGACCGAAACTTCGATTGGTGCGAAACCAGCCAGTTGCCACGCTTTATTTTGAGCGCAGGCTGTTTTCAATACCCACTCCCCAACGGGAATAATGAGCCCGGTTTCTTCTGCGATTGGAATGAAGTCAAACGGTGAAACCAACCCTCTTGTTGGATGATTCCATCGAATCAATGCTTCATTGCCAATATACTCACCCGTACTTAAATGGAATTGAGGTTGATAATGCAGCATCAGTTCTTCCATTTCAATCGCTTTATATAAATCCATTTCGAGTTCAAGATTGTCTCTTGATTTCTTATTCAGGTCCTCTGTATAAAAGTGAAAGCCATTGTTGCCGTGCTTTTTTGCATAGTTGAGAGCAGAATTGGCCATATCCAATAAGGTTTCCGTTGTATCCCCGTCAGTCGGATAGAGGCTTATTCCTATACTCGGATTCATATATACATCTTGTTGGGCATTGGTCAACGGTTGGGCGATGGCCTCTAAAATCGTTTTTGCTATTTGTACCGTGTATTCATGATCTGTATCAGGCAGAAGAATGACAAATTTATCTTCCTGCCATCGAGTTGGAATATCCTTGTCTCCCAGCAAATGCTTGATTCGTTCACTCACCAACAGTACCAGGGAATTTCCGGTTTCCTGGCCGACCGTATCTTTAATCGTCTTCAGCCGATCCAGTTCCAGCAATAAGACAGCCGTCTCTTTGTGGTCTTGTACTAACTCAACTAATCTTTCATTCAAAAAATTACTGTTGGGCAATCCGGTCAAGTAATCGTAATTGGTTATATGTTGAATGATTTCTTCCGATTTTTTGCGATCTGTAATATCGATAATGGTTCCCATCACCGCATTTTTCCCTTGATATCTTGCTTTAGATCCATAGACTTCCAAATACGCGAGTGTTCCATCTTTTCTTATGGCCCGATATTCGTATCGAATCGATGGTACGTTCATGTCGATTCTCTTAGAGATGTTTTCGGTTACAAGCGGAATATCTTCTTCATAAACATAATCTTTCAGCTGGAGTAGGGATAGTTCTTCCTGGCTATAACCAAGGATTTCCTCCAAACGCGGATTTGAATAGATGACTTTAGCATTTTGAAAAATATATACACCCATTATGGATTGTTCCACTAAACTTCGATATTTCGATTCAGCTTCAATAAGCTCCTCATTCTTTATTTCTAACCGAGCGTCCAAATACGAACTGATAAGGACCAATAGGACCAAGGTAATTGATCCCATACCTATGAATGTTGCCAGCTGGCTGGCATTTATCGTTTGGAAATTACCACTTACTGGAGATGAGTGGAGAGTAAATTCAGTGCCGAACATCGCAGTGTAATGCATGACCGATGTAGCCAGCCCCATAAGAAAGCCACTGAATAACTTGGTATGTATAGATAGGGTCGTTTCTTTTATGCGGGTATCGTATATGACTTTATAAAAAATGATAGATGGAATAAATGCAATAAGAACAGATAGCAGAATTATTAACGGGTTATAAGTGATGGAGGAATTCATATGGATAGATTCCATCCCGAAGTAATGAATGCCTACTAGGCTCGCAGTCATTATTAAACAACCGAAAACAAAATTATTTTTACTCACCTTATCTTGGGAGACAATAAATAAAGTAATGAATGATGAAAAAACGATGATAGCAAATGAAATACCTAAAGTCATGATGTCGTAATGGATCGTGGCTGGCATATGCGCAAGCATTCCAATAAAATGCAAGGCCCAAATTCCTCCGCCCATTGTTAAAGAACCAACAATTAACCACAATCCTTTTTTGCGTTTGCTTACATGAAGCATTCGAGCACTAATATCGAATACCGTATATGAAGTAAGCAAGATAACGATAAAGGATAACAAAACAAGTAAAATATTATAATCTCCAATTAATGTGTGTTCCATAAAGACACCTGCTTTTCTTTACTCAATATTTTGATTCTATCCCCTTATACTGAACTTAGTTCACTTAAAGTGAACTCGAAGAGGAAAAAAAAGGACAAATGATTATCCAATATTCATTTGTCCCTTTTTTGTTTCACTTGTTCCTCGAGTCTTATGAACCATTAACTCCACAACCTGTTGAACAATCACCAATTCCTTTTCATTCAAGGCAATTCCATCCCAATAAAGGTGGTTCTTATGAAGAGAGTTTACAGGGTCGGGAATATCCGTCAGTCCGAGAAGAAAATCCGTTGAGACTCCAAAAAGCTGCGCTAAAGCGATCAATTTATCGATTGGAGGATTTCTTTGCCCTCCTTCGTAACCTGCATAAGACGATTTGGCAAGACCGATTTTGATGGCAACTTCTTGCATAGTGAGCCTTCGTTCCAGGCGAAGGTTTTTAAGGCGGCCTCCAAAAGTCATTATCAATTCCCTCTTTCTCTTTAAATGGTTAGACCAGTATGACCAATCTGGGTGTGCTCATGAAGACGATCGGAAATACTTTGAATCTCATCCCGGTACATATATATTTTTTCTTGAATCATAGCCACTTCATCCTGTGTCAATATGTGGTTAGGTTTATGAGAGTAGTTGGCGAAAGTTCCGGCCAGTTTCCCGGTACTTGTATAAAAAGGAATCGAAGTACAAGACATAAAGCCGAATTTAAGGGCATGCTCCTTATAGTTTGACCATAAAGGGCTCGTTTCAATATCTGTTTGGACGACTTCTTGTTTAAAAACAGCCTTTCCACATGGGCCGCAATTCTCATCGAAAAGACCTTGTTCATTGATCATTTGGAAGAAGTCATAATAGTCGGCAGGGGCACTTGGGCAAGCTCCATGATATATAGCATTTCGTTCACTGTCATAGAATAGGAGCGAAACGCAAATCCCATCTAATACTTGTTCCAATTCCAAAGTCATACGGCCAAGTTTCATTTTTATATCTAAGAACGCGGATTCACTATTAGAGATTAACCCATTGGTTAAAGCATTATTTAAGTGAGCTTTTATGTCTGTTGCTCCATTGCACAAAAGAGGATTAATAACTTTTAGTTGAGCTTTTATGCTTTTCTTTAAGTTGTATTCACGCAGATTTTCAACAATATCTTGATAATTCGAGTTATTATTTAATATCATTCAAAACCCATCCTATCCAAAAAACTTTTATCGCTTGTTTCAAATCAATTAAGACTAATGTATCATGTAACATCCAACTTTAATACAGTAATATTACCTAAAAATGGCTATTATGCAATACGATTAAACTGAAAAATTATTTTTCACTAGTCTTTTAAAACTACATTAAAGGTTATATCTTAGTTTTATGGTACGTTAACATCCAATCAAATATTCTGTTAAGGGCTTGAAGGTTAGAACTCGAGATAGGCACCAGAAATTTTAAAATAGGGAGGACTGGATGATATGGCGAAGAAACTGACAATCTTTGGCGCATTGGGCGTATTCGCGTATGTGGTTCACGTGGTTCTTGGCGGATTTCTGTGGGAGGGCTATCGCCATCTGCATCAACCGATCAGCGACCTGACGGCACAAGGGGCGCCTGATCGGTTCTTGTTAAGTGTTATCACTTTCGTGTATGGTGTGTTTTCAATCGTTTTTGCGGCCAGTGCCTATATTGTCATCAAACGCTTTGCGCCGAAAATTTCGCGGATCGGCATGCTGCTTTTTCTTGCCATGCACGTGATTTCCATTACGTACGGCCTGTTCCCCCAGGATCTGCCCGGGGCGCCGATGACTTTTACAGGCGTCATGCATCTCGTCATCACGGCCCTCATCGTGCCGTTGACAATTCTGGCGCCGCTTCTGGTTGGTATCGGGTTGAGAAAAGTAAAAGGCTTTGAAAGTTACGGGAAGTATTCAGTGATAACCGGAATCCTCATCCTTATTGCGGGAGGCAGCGCAGCCCTATTCTTTGCCAATCAATGGCCGTATTTCGGACTGGTCGAACGGATTAATATCGGCGTGCTGCAGCTTTGGATGCTGGTAACGTCGATCCGGCTTTTCACCATGAAAGAACCTTCTATATAAAAGAAAGACTAGAAAAGAGCCGCATCCAACCCGTGGGGGTTAGGATGCGGCTCTTTGTTTCATTACTATACTGAATGATTGCAAGTAATGCTGTGAAAACGGAAGTTATGTTAGTTTGCGCTGACTTCTTCGCCGTTCAGCATCAGCCGGTAACGGACGTCCGCTTTGAGCGAGTGGGCGACCGGACAATATTTCTCGCCGCTGACCTCAATCGCGTGGAGCACTTTTGCCGCTTCGATATCTCCTTCAACGAAGAAAGTGACAACGATCGCCAGGAACTCTTTCGGCGGATTCCGGCGCTTTTCGCCTTCGGTGATGATTTCAATGGAACGAATCTCTTTCATCCTTGCCCGCAAAATCATGATGACATCCATCCCGACGCATCCCGCGAGCGAACCGAGCAACGCCTGCATAGGCAATAAACCCTGTTCGTGCCCGACGCCCTGGTGTGCATCCATCGTCAGCGTATGTCCGCCTTGTCCGACAGCCGAGAAAACAAAATCTCCTTGCCATTTCGTGCTGAGAACCAATTGGTCAGTCTCCATCACTCATCCTCCTTACATCTATATCATTAGTTTATCACTAGTTTACCGTCAGTATATTAAATAGTTTATAAAATATTAGAAATTTCAGATAAATTTAGTATACAATATTGTCAAGAAGTGTAGAACGCTTTATAGTTGTATCAATTTCAAACGGAAGGTGGAGAAGCGAGCGATGAAACTGTATAAAGAATTGGCGGAATGGTGGCCGCTGATGTCTCCCCACACAGAGTATAAAAAAGAAGCTGCTCTTTATCTCGCACTCATCCGGCGCTTTCACCCCGCCGTCAAACGGGCGGTCGAGTTCGGCTCTGGAGGCGGCAGCAATGCCTATTACCTGAAGCGGCATTTTTCAATGACTCTGACGGATCTGTCGCTGGATATGCTGAGGGTCAGCGAACAATTAAACCCTGATTGCGAACACATCCAGGGCGATATGAAGACGCTGGATCTCGGTTTACAGTTTGACCTTGTTTTTATTCATGATGCGATTATGTATATTACCAACAAGGACGATTTGCTGAAGGTGATGCGCAATGCGAAAAAACATTTGAACGAAAAGGGCATTCTGATGATCATGACAGATCAGTTTAAGGAAACGTTCAGGCCTGTAACGGACCATGGTGGCACCGATGGAGGAAAGCGTGGCATACGGTATTTGGAATGGACCTGGGACAGCGACCCGGACGACCATATGACGGAAACCGAATATGCCTATATCCTGCGGGATGAAAACGGACAGATTTTCAGGGAATACGACCATGCGGTATCGGGTTTGTTTTCCATGCCGGAATGGGAAGAAATGCTCGCGGAAGCCGGGTTTCAGGCACATTTCGAACGGGTTGAATACGAGGAGCTTGAAGGGGCTTACTTTGCGATTGTGGCGACGCAGCTCTGATTAGTATCTGAATCGAGGAGGACTGTTTATGGATGAGTTATTTTTTCGGAAAGCATTATATGGAAGGGGAGCGCACGTGGATACCGCGACCGTATTTGATGGATTGGACTGGAACCATGCAGGAGAAAAAAGCGGAGATTGTCCGCATTCTGTATGGGAAACGCTGAGCCATATGAATTATTGGCAAGATTTTATGTTAGCGATACTAAAAGAAGAACACCCGAAAAGTCCGGAACACGCAGGGGAATCCTGGCCGGATTCGCCATCACCTGCCAGTGAAGAAGAGTGGGCTGCAGCAATCTCACATTTCTTGGAAGGGCTGAAAAGAGCCGAACTTGAAGCGGCAAAAGATTTGGCGCAACAAGGATTTGGGAAGAAGGAGCGAACTCGCGCAGATTGTTTAATGACAATTGTGCTCCATAACAGCTACCATGCGGGACAGGTTGTTTTTGCGCGAAGAACAATCGGCGCATGGCCTCCACCTTCTGGCGGGGATACGTGGTAAAGGGTCAACTGGTACGAGTGTGCGATGAATACCGATAAAAATGAGCTCGTGATAATAGAGGGGAATGTATTTTTAACGTGTTGAG
This sequence comes from Planococcus sp. (in: firmicutes), assembly GCA_035461005.1. Classification (GTDB taxonomy): domain Bacteria; phylum Bacillota; class Bacilli; order Bacillales_A; family Planococcaceae; genus Planococcus. Next base: position 40,123 of record DATHVZ010000067.1, read on the forward strand.
AATTGAGTGAATTAATAAATTTGTCAAAAATATACATTACTGAACTTTTCACCAGTGCCATCCCTTTTGCCGATGGATCCTCTATAGAATAAAGAAGGTGACATATGAGAAAATTTTTACCTTTCTTTCAATTGGCTGTTCTTTGCCTCTTTTTAAGCATGGCCGCGCATGCCGTCTATTTGGTGGAATGGTCGGGCAACCGCTTTATGCTCGGGCCGAACGACGGGTTGTCGCAGATGATGCCGTTCAAGTCCATGCTCTATGAACAATACACCTCAGGCGAATTTTTCTATTCGCCTTCCTTTGGCTTGGGCAGCGGCACATACAGCTGGCTGGCCTATTATTTTTCAACTTCCATCGTCTTTGTCCTGACAGTCGGATTTTTTTACATACTCGAACTTTTGGGCTTAATAGCGGAGCCGGACCTCCTGTTTTGGGCGCAAGCGGCAGTGTTCATCAATATCGCAAGGCTTGCGGCAGCCCTTTTTATCGCCTATCTGGTTTTCCGATATATGAAATTCGATCAAGTTCCCGCATTTCTTGGCGCGGCCATTTACGGATTGTCCAGCATGTATTTTCGCCATGCCGTCTATTGGGAATTTTACGCCGATGCCTATATATGGCTTCCGCTCCTGATTTTCGGCATCGAAAAAATATTTCGTGAAAATCGGGCGGGGTGGTTTTTGGCTGCAATCGCTATATCGATGATCGATAATTTCTATTTTGCCTATATCAATTTTGGGCTCGCCGGCATTTACATCCTGTTCCGGCTCTTCTTGCCGCTTGCGGAAAATGAAATCAAAAGGAGCAAAGCGGTCGCTCTTTTGCTGTTGAGCGGATCGATCGGCGCCGGTATCAGTGCGGTGTCTTTTGTGCCCGCTGTCTATGCATTTTTAAACAACCACCGTCCTCCTTATGCCCATGACGTCGAATGGCTGGCGTTTCACGATAATATCCTGTTCACGAGCAGCTATGTCATTTTGCCCGCCGCGTTCGTCGGAATGGTGTTTATGTTCCCGCTCCTTCGGGATCCCGCCTTCCGCTTTTTCGCTTCGCTCGTGCTGTTTTGCATCGTGCTCCATTACAGTCCGCAAATTGCCAGTATCTTTAACGGATTTTCGGCACCGCAATACCGCTGGGAATACTTTCTGTCATTTGTGGCCGGCGGCGCCGTGGCAGCCGGTTTCAGCCGATTGCCCGCGCTGACACTGAAGCACGTCACTGTTGCTGGCGGATTGGCGTTGGTTGTTTACGGGCTGTTTGCGTTGGCGGACGAAAGGCTGGAGATTCAGCCGCTTACTGTGTTCTTGGCTGGCGCCGCGAGTGTGCTCATTTTGGTGCTGTTTGCCTTGGCTGTCAAAAGAAATTCGAATAAGGGACAGGCCGCGGTGATTGCGTTGATGGCATTGGCTTTTCTTGCAGCGGGCTATCAGTTTTTACTGGCGGTTGCAGAAGAGGGTGTAACCATCGGGATGCCGCTGTTCTTAGGCATACTCGGATCGGCCCTGTTCACGTTCATGCTGCTGCTGCGCGCTGTTCGAGACCCTTCGAAAAGGAGAGAGGCCGTGGCTTTTATTGTCTTTACCCTGCTGATTTTGGCCAACGGTTTTCAGTATTTGCTGCTCGTAAAAAGCGGGGATACGGAGCTGGTTTCTGAACAATACATCACCGGGGAAGAATACGATGATCCGGAGATAAACGCGCTTCTTGTGGAGATAAAAGAACGGGACGTGTTTCCTTTTACCCGCATCGACTGGATGGAAGGGATACGGAACAATACGCCGCTTGTCCAGGATTTCCACGGGGTAAGCGCCTATTCCAGTATTTTGAACGACCAGGTGCTGGACTTTTACCTGTCTGAACTGGAAATCGACATGGGACGTGAAAGCGTCAGCCGCTACTCCACGCTCAACAGGCGGAGCAATTTGCATAGCTTGCTGCTGGGAAATTACACAATCCTTTCGCGCGATGATGAAAATGTGCCGGCCAATTTTGAGCCGATTCTGGAATCGGAAAACTACATTGTTTACGAAAATCAGCTGCCGCTGCCTTTCCTGCGCTCAACGTCGAATGCATACAGCGAAGAAAGCCTGGCCGATGAACCGGTATTGCGGCGCGAACACGCGATGCTGACGGGCGTCATTTTGAAAGATCCGGACGAGCAGGCACAATTGCCGCCAGCCCCGGAAGAATCAGCTATTGAAATCATCGGAGTAGAAGGGTCGTACGAAGATGAAGTGCTGGAGGTAACCGGCGAATCAGGAGGCATTGATATTGTGCTGGAAGATCCCATGCCGGCGGAAAGTGATTTATACGTCGCGATGCATCTGGTCAGTCTTGCGGAGAACCAAAGGTTTACGATTCACATCAATTCCTATAAGACATCGAGAAAGTCGAATGCTTCCATTTATAAAACATTTGTCGATGATCTGACCCTGCGCCTCCCGGCAGCCGACACCCTCCGGATCCGCCTCCGCCAGGGAACTTACAGATTGACTGAACTGGCTGTCTACGAAGAACCATATGATATGCTGCGCGCTGCATCGGCCGAAGCTGCTGCTGGCAAACCGTTCGAATGGAACGGCAGCCGCATTCGGGCTGATTTCGAGAATGAAGGCAACGATGAATTCATCGTGCTGCCGGTGCCTTACGAAATCGGCTGGACAGCGGAAATCAACGGTGAGCGAACAGAAGTGTTGGAAGCGAATTATGCATTTATGGCAGTTTCGGCAGTGCCGGGAAGCAATGAAATCATATTAACTTACCGCCCGCCGCATTTCTGGAAATCGCTGCTGATCACTGTGGTGTCGCTGCTTGGTGCTGTGTTCTTTCTCTGGAGACGCAACAGATGAGTGGGTGTGGCGGTTTGGATATGCTGAAGTGAAAAAGGATTGTCCCCCCCTTTTGCAGAAGTAATTAAGCAAACAGTCATTGTGGCATGAAACGGTTTTATTGCGTAAAACAAACGGAGAGGGGGATGAAGATGAAGATTTTAATTCTCGGAGGTACGAGGTTTTTAGGGCGTGTTCTGACCGAAGCAGCACTCGACAGCGGGCATGAAGTGACGCTATTCAATAGAGGCAAAACGGATCCGGATTTGTTTCCCGAAGTGGAAAAGCTGATTGGCGACCGGGACGGAGATCTGAAGGCGCTGAAAGGGCGGGAATGGGATGCGGTAATTGATCCGAGCGGCTATGTGCCGTGGACCGTCCGCGAATCGGTGGAACTGCTTTCGGGTGCAGCCGGACATTATACGTTCATCTCGAGTATATCGGTTTATGATGAGCTGGAAGAGCCGGGAATTGACGAGAACCATTCCGTGGGGAAGCTGTCAGCGGAGAGAGTGGAAGAGCTGGAAAGGATGGGTGCGACCGAGGCGATCAAGGAGCATTACGGTGAACTGAAGTTTCTCTGTGAGATGGAAGTGGAGCGGGCGTTTCCCGGACGCAGTTTAATTGTCCGGCCGGGGCTGATCGTCGGGCGTTATGATTTCACAGACCGCTTCAGCTATTGGGTCAACCGCATCGCGGAAGGCGGGGAAGTGCTGGCACCGGGGCACCGGGACAAGCCCATTCAGTTTATCGATGTCCGGGATCTCGCCGAGTGGATTCTCCGGATGGTCGAGTCAAAGGCCAACGGTACATTCAACGCAACCGGACCGGAAACCGAATTGACGATGCAGGAATTTTTGAATAAATGCAGGGAGACTGTCGGCAATAGGACCGAACTGATCTGGATTGACGAGAAATTCCTGCTCGGCCACGAAGTAGAAGGATGGTCCGACATGCCCCTGTGGATTCCGGACAGTATGAATAGGAAAGGCTTCCTGGCGGTGGATATCCGAAAAGCGTTGGATGCCGGCCTGCAATTCCGGCCGCTCGAGGAAACCATCCGCGATACGCTAACCTGGGAATCCACACGCACCGGAACAGAGCGAAAAGCGGGGCTGGATCCCGAAAAGGAAAAAGCAGTGCTCTTTGATTGGACTGAAAAAGGTTTGTAAGGGAGAAAGGCATCCCAGCCGTTTCAACCACCACAGCCAAGTATCTGCATGACTTTGTGGAACGGCTGCAAAAATGAAGAATGAAAGAGGCTTTCCGGGAAACTGGGAGCCTCTTTTTGTGTCCAGCAAAACGTGCATAAGGCTGGTTGGGAAAATTCTTGAGTTTTCGATGCTGCGAACCTTTGGGAGGTAATTAATTATGTCTTATTTACTCCAATTCTATTGTTTTATTGCTTTATAAGTATGGAAAACAAAATTTTCGTAGGTATATATAACTTAAATCCGGTTGTTTGTATTGGGAAATATAGCGGGCTATTGATTTGAAAAATTTGTCAGTTTAACATTGGAGGTAAGTATCGTTTTAAGTTGGAATTTATCTTTATTGGAGATGGAGCTATGAAAAGAAAGCTGATGTCATCACTCATCATCGTTGCGTTGATTTTCATTGGTTTGCTGGGCTATGAATACCTCGGAACAGCGGATTCGAAGGACGGCATATGGGGAATGTCCAAGTCGTATGAAACACTTGAGGACATAAAAGCTGAAGCGGATTTAGTGGTGCGCGTCCAAGTTCCGCTGCATTATGATATCCGGGAGTCCAGAGGATCGGGAGGGACTATAAAGCAGGCCTTTTATGAGGTGTCAATCGATGAAGTTTTTATCGATCATACCGGCCAAGGCTTTGATGAAGAGTCGGAGATAGTGGTCAATCAGGTGATCGGCATGAAGGACCGGGAAGCGGCTGAGTATACAGCTGAACAAGGGATGAAGCCGATGAAAACGGGGGAATACCTGTTGTTCCTGAACAAAGTGACGCACCCGGCAGATGGGATAGTCTATTATGTGTCGAATTCGTCCCAACATCTTTACAGATGCAGAGGCAATGAAACCTTCAAAAACGTTGCTTCAGATGAATTGGCGGAAATAAAGTATTCGGATTTAACCGATGGGGGTTAAGAACTGAAAGGTTTCTATTTTAGAGGTGCAAAATTATAGGAAGGAAAAAAAGACTGTCCCAAAGTCATATAAATGACTTTGGGACAGTCTTTTTTAGTCTGCTATTAAAACAAGTGCTACTCTAATTTAATCAAAGGTATTTGGATTTATACACTGTTATCCGGAAAGAAATGTCGCGTAATTCTTTGGGCGATGATCAAGGCAGCCGGCATCAGCACGAAGAAGACCAGCATGAAGAAGACGAATGCCGGAATATTGACTGTGAGTGCATGGAAGATATTCCATACAATACTGAAGAAAAAATAAAAAAAGACAAATAATAAGGCGAACGAAACTCCAAAAACAATCTGGCTTCTATCCATTGACAAGCCTCTTTTCTTCTATGCTTTTTTGAATATTTTAGCCTCTTTCATTTAAGATAACATAAATTCCCATTCGTCACTATAGTGTTTTTCGGTCGAACTCCAGTAGAATAAACTATCTCGAGTTATACATAAAAGGAGCGGATACAAATGAAAATTACTATAAAGAAATGCACACTCGAAGACGTCAAGGACCTTCAGGAAATAAGCAGTATTACATTTATCGAGACGTTCGAGGAACATAACACCCCGGAACACATGACAGACTATTTGGAAAAGGCATTCAACCTCCCACAACTGAAACAGGAGCTGGCCAACCCTTCTTCGCAATTCTTTTTCACTTTGGTAGATGGGCAAGTGGCCGGCTATTTGAAAGTCAATATGGGAGACGCGCAGTCTGAGAACATGGGGAAAGACGCTTTTGAAGTGGAACGTATTTACATCAGCAATAAATTACAGAAACTCGGACTCGGCAAGCAGTTGATGGAGCGTGCGCTGGAACTGGCAGGAGAGCTTGGGAAAAAGAGGATCTGGCTCGGCGTCTGGGAACATAACGAAAACGCCATTGCTTTTTATCAGAAGAAAGGCTTTGTCAAAACAGGCACGCATTCATTTTATATGGGCGATGATGAGCAAATCGATTGGATTATGGTGAAGGAGCTGGAGTGACGCTGATGTTTTGATCCAGTTGGCAGAGAAAATTTAGAAAAGAAGTCGGAGAAGCCTATTTAATGGCTTTTTCGACTGCTTTTCTTCTGTGAGATTGAGGGCTGGAGCGGATTTTTAATAGTTATGCGCGGAAATACACCGAGTATGCTCAAGTTAATGAATATATGATATAAGTAATGTTTTCTTCTCCTCTGACTGTTCTAATCCAATCCCTTAGAGAAAGGCTTCGCGGACGCGAAGCCTTTTTCATTTAAACCAGTTTAACTGTGATGCTGCCGTTGTCAGATTGGAGGTCAATCGGATGCTGACCGGTTCCGAAAATGGTTCTGCTTTTCTTCGATCCGAATACAGAAACTGAACCCCAATCGACTTCAACATTAATGGTGGCATTTTCCGGCTGTCTTTTTGTTTCCAGCACGATGGAGCCGTTGTCTGTTTCCAAACTGATGTTGCGTTCGAGATCATCCGCCAAAAGATAGATACGTCCATTGTCCGTCTGTGCCTGGACATCGCCTTCAACTTTTTGTATTGTAATGCCGCCATTGTCGGAAGTCGCATGCAGTTTGCCCGCACTGATATCTTTCAAAGTAATGCCGCCATTGTCAGTTTCGGCTCTCAGATTTTTTGCCTGAACAGCCGTCAGCTTAATGGCTCCATTATCCGATTTCACTGCGAAATTTCCTGTGCTGATACGGGCAAGGTCGATGTTGCCATTATCAGTTTCAATGAGAAGTTCCGTGCTTTCCAGGCGTTCCCCGGTGATGGTGCCATGATCGGAGAGAATCTGAATTTTTTCATATAGTTTGTCCGGCAGCTGAACAGTGATTATTGGTGACTTAAAACTGCCTCTGATGCTAAAAATTCCCCATTTTTTGGTTTCTTCTTTTAATGTGATGACGAGTGTACGGTCCAGGATATCGACCGAAAAGTGCTGGCGGTAATTTTTGTCCACAATATCGGCGTGCATTTGGCCGTCTTTTGAGGGGTGGATATGCAATATGCCGTTCTCAATTTCGATATCCACTCCATCGAATTTATCTTTTGAAATGTCGATTTTTTCGGCAGGGACTGCTGTTTGATTGAAATCAAAACTGTCGACAAGTTCTAGGGCGATGGTATCCGGAGACCCCAGTTCCTCAGTGATATCAATGTCTGTTTTACCGTCAGCGCGGCCATTCGAAAAATATTCGCGAATATCCTGCAGAATATCGTTGCGTTCTTCGGCAGGCAGTCGGTCCAATGCTTGTTCAAGTCGTTGCAGAAATTGTTTTTCAGTCATTTTGGACACCCTCTTCGATTAGTTTATTGACTCCATCCGTAAAGCTTTTCCATTCTTCCAACTGTTCATGAAGATATGTTCTGCCGGCATCGGTCAGCGAATAGTATTTGCGCGGTGGACCTTCTGTCGACTCCTGCAAATAGGTGGAGAAATAGCCTTCTTTGGTCAGACGGCGGAGCAGCGGGTAGACTGCACCCTCGGAAATAGCGATACGGTCGGAAATTTTCTGCACCAATTCATAGCCGTAGCGGTCCTGTTTATCCAGCAGAACCAGGACACATAAATTCAATGCACCTTTCTTGAATTGAATATTCAATGGGGTGGGCTCCTTTCTTAACTAGTATTTTATAAACAGTAGTAGTTAATGAATAATATATCATTAGGTACTGTTCAATGCAAGGTATTGTGAAAAAATTAAAACACTTTTCCAACCAGCAATTCACCACATTCAAATGAACAATATAAAACACCTCCGGCTCGGTACTCTTCTACAAAGCACTGAAATCAGAGGTGTTTTCTGCAATCTAACCTAATTTCAAATGAAACGGTTGATCTGAGCCCTGCGTCACAGGAAAGAGCTGATTCACGCCACTTTCTGAGTCCGGCGCCCGAAGTAAATTCATACCTGTCACTTCGGTGACCAATAAATCGACTGTGTAGACCGGGTTTTCACTTTTAACAAAATGACCGCCAAAAACTTTCCCAGTCTGGTCAGCAATGGTGCCGTGCAGATGAATTTCGTAATCACCTTCCCGCTGGCATACGAAACCGGTGCCGTTCAGGAACTCGATCGGTCCCGCCAGTTGTTGCAGTGGACCGTAGCTTGCACCCAATTTGGCAGTAGAATCGGGAACGAGATAATAATAGCCGCTCCTTTGCAGACTGCCGAAACAAGTGGCAATTTGAGCAAAGCTGATCCCATTCTCCCGGCACAACTCTTCGATGCCTGTCAGCAAATCTGTTCCCGGCAGCAGCCGGGCGGCGATGGATTTTCCCAATGCTCCGGAAGCATACTGGATGCGCGTTGGTTGTGTCATCTTTATAACCCCATTTCTTTTTTGTTTATCATATAGTAAAAAACTTGAATTACATCGAAAATAAAAAATATTAGAAAAGCATTGACTTTCACGAGTTGATGCGCTAAATTAATCAATAAGGTTTCGGCAATTGAATAAGCAACTAAATCTCTTATCAAGAGTAGCGGAGGGACTGGCCCTATGAAGCTCGGCAACCATCCATGTTAATCACATGGAAAGGTGCTAAATCCAGCAGAACAGAAATGTTCTGGAAGATAAGAGAGGATGAATTTACGATAAATTTATGCCTCTCTTTCTTTATTGAAAGAGAGGCTTTTTCTTGTTTTGAACCAAATAATGTTATTGGAGGAAAACAAAATGAAGAAATTTGGATTATTTGGGGCATTTGCATTGGCAACAGGGTTATTGGTAGGGTGCAGTGGGAATGCAGAATCGGGAGAATTAAGTGAAGAGAAATTGGTGGTCGGTGTCACATCCGGACCGCATGAGCAAATCATGGAAGTGGTGGCCGAAGTGGCGGCTGAAGATGGACTGGAAATCGAGCTGATAGTATTCACCGATTATGTGTTGCCGAACACGGCACTGGCGGAAGGTGATCTTGATGTCAACAGTTACCAGCACAAACCGTTTCTGGATGCGTTCAACGAAGACCATGGCACGGACCTGGTGCCTGGAGCGACAACTATCCTGAATCCGATGGGCGTTTATTCAGATGATTATGCATCCATCGAAGACTTGCCGCAAGGCGCAACGTTCGGTTTGCCGAATGATCCGACAAACGGTGCACGCGCTTTATTCATTCTTGAAGAAGCGGGTGTCATTACATTGAAAGAAGGAACGGAAGAAACAGCCTCCGTTTTTGATGTAGAAGACAATCCAAAAGAACTTGAATTCATTGAGCTGGAAGCGGCACAGATTCCAAAACAATTGAGCGAATTGGATGCAGCGGCGATCAACACGAACTGGGCCATCGAAGCAGGTTTGAATACGTTGGAAGATTCGATTCTGCTTGAATCGAGTGAGTCACCATACGTCAATTACATTGTAGTCAGAGAAGAAAACAAAGACGATGCAGTTTTGGAAAAGCTCAATGCAGCTTATCAATCGGATAAAGTGAAGGCATACATTGAAGAGCAATTTGAAGGTTCGGTTTTGGCAATCTGGTAAAAATTTCGGGGAGCCACGTGGTCTTTTGGCCACTGGCTTTTCCTTGTTAGAGGGAAGTGCAGCGACGTGATTCAACTTGAGAATATTTCAAAAGAGTATAAATCGAAAAAAGGGGTCATCCGAGCGGTAAATGATGTGTCCCTGCATGTGAAGAAAGGCGAAATCCACGGTGTCATCGGCTATAGCGGTGCTGGTAAAAGTACGTTGATCCGGTGCGTCAACTTACTGGAAGCCCCGACAGCGGGGAAGGTCCAGATGAACGGCCGCGAATTTACGGAGCTAACGAAAAAGGAATTACTGGTTGAACGCAAAAAGATCGGCATGATCTTCCAGGGCTTCAATTTGCTGCGTACGGCAACGGTAGAAGAAAACATCGCCATTCCATTGCGGCTGATCGGCATTGAAAGTAAGGAAATTCCGGAACGCGTAGAAAAATATTTGGATATTGTCGGATTGACGGATAAGAAAAGCGCTTATCCCGGTCAATTGTCGGGCGGCCAGAAACAGCGTGTGGCCATTGCCCGTGCACTTGCACAGGAACCGGAAGTACTGCTTAGCGATGAAGCGACAAGCGCGCTCGATCCTGAAACCACGGAGTCGATTCTGGACTTGCTGCTGAAAATCAACGCGGAGTTCGGCATCACAATTCTGTTGATCACACATGAAATGCACGTCATCCAAAAGATTTGCGATCACGTCTATGTAATGGAAGCCGGGAATATTGTTGAAGACGGTCCAGTGATTGACTTGTTTTCAAAGCCGCGCCATAAAACGACGCGCAGTTTCTTGAATACCATTTCTCAGCGAAAACTTTCCGATGATTTTGTCAGCAACCTGAAACAGACAGGGTCTGTACTCCGTTTGACGTTCCGCGGAGATTCGACAGGCGAACCGCTGCTTGCTGTTGTAGCAAAACAGTTCAATGTGAAACCGAATATCCTGACGGCCAATATCATGGAACTCAAAAACGGCGTGATCGGAAATCTTGATGTCCACTTGGCAGGCGAAAAAGAAGAAATCGGACGCGCATTGACGTTTCTGACTGACAATGGTGTAGCGATCGAGGAATGGGAGGTGCAATATGGAAAGGTTTGATACGTTTATAAACCAATGGCTGCCGGTCATAGGCACAGCCGTATTGGAAACAGCGCAGATGGTCCTGATTTCATTGGCCATTTCCACAGTCCTTGGTATTCCACTCGGCATCTTGCTTGTACTCACGCGAAATGGGCAGGCTTGGGAAAACAAATGGGTTTACCAAATCCTGAATTTGCTGGTCAATATCATCCGTTCCATTCCTTTTATCATTTTGCTGTTTTTCATTCTGCCGTTCACGAAGTTCATTGTGGGCACCTCTATTGGCGTCCAGGGCGTAATCGTGCCCCTCGTCATCTATACCGCTCCTTACATCGCGCGGCTGATGGAATCTTCTTTATTGGAAGTCGACAATGGCGTGCGCGAAGCCTATGAAGCGATGGGCATCAAGACGCGGCATATCATCTGGAACGTATTATTGCGCGAATCACGTCCGTCGATTGTACTTGGTTTAACGATTGCAACAGTCGGTTTGATCGGTGCCACGGCTATGGCAGGACTAGTCGGAGCCGGCGGACTGGGTGATCTTGCTTACCGCTACGGTCATCTGCGTTACGAAGTCGATGTCATGTATGCGACTGTGTTCATCCTGATTGTTCTTGTTCAGGGAATCCAGAGCTTCGGAAATTACTTCTCTGCACGCTTGAAAAAAGATTAAAAGGAGAGAGCAATTTTTATGCAAAAGGAATTATACTTGGAGAAAAACGGAGCGATTGCAACAATCGTCATCAACCGGGCTGATCAACGCAATGCATTTTCACTCGATATGTTCAAATTGCTGCCGGACCTGCTGACTGAAGCGGCTGAAGATCCCACGGTCCGCGTCCTGATTTTGAAAGGCGTCGACGACCGGGCTTTCTCAGCCGGAGCGGATATTAAAGAGTTTCTGGATAACCGACTGTCTCAATCAAAAGCGCAAAATTATAACGATCATGCTCTGGCTGCCATCGAACGGCTATACAGATTTCCGAAACCGACCATTGCGCTGATCCGGAAACTGGCAATCGGCGGCGGTCTCGAATTGGCGATGTCCTGTGATTTCCGCATTGCATCAAGCGACAGCAAATTCGGAATCACAGCCGCGCGGCTTGGCATTATTTATAACCTGCGCAGTACGAAACGCCTGCTGAACGTCATCGGTCCTGTAAAAACGAAGGAATTATTGTATACAGGTAAATTGATCAAAGCGCAGGAAGCATTGGATCTTGGCATTATCCAGCATCTTTATGACGGTGATGCGGCCGATATTGCAGCTGCGGAATTTGCACATGAACTGGCCACTTCTTCTTCAACGGCGATGCACGGCAATAAAAAAGTGATCCAGGCCATCATCGACGGCGCGCAGTCGGAAGACGAGGAAGTGGCTGAGCTGATACTGGATTCGTTTGAATCCGATGATTATAAAGAAGGCATTCAGGCATTTCTGGAAAAAAGACAGCCGAATTTTAGTGGATGAAGGAGGACAACTGATGAACAGCACAGTACAGGGAGACGCATTACTGAAAAGCATCGTCGCGCAAAATGACTTTCCGCTGACACATGAAGACTGGGAAGCCAGCGCGAAACAGAAAATGCAGGCGCATAAATTCGGTCACATCCGTTCCGGTGCCGGAGCGGAAGAAACACTGCGGCGAAACCGTTCCGCTTTCTCCAAGTGGGCAATTCTGCCACGTGTGCTGAAAGATGTTTCGAGCATCGACACTTCAATCACATTATTCGGACATACATATAAACATCCTTTTCTGCTAGCGCCAATCGGCATGCAGCAACTGGCCCATGAAGAAGGTGATCTGGCATCTGTGCGAGCTGCAGCGAAATGGGAGGTTCCATTCATCACCAGCACTGTCTCCAGCTATTCACTCGAAGACATTGCAGAAGCGGCAGTTGATAATCCGCGCTGGTTCCAGCTGTACTGGTCAAATGACGAAGCCATCTCCTTCAGTATGCTGAAGCGCGCAGAACAAGCGGGCTACGAAGCAATCGTCGTTACCGTGGATACGGTGATGCTCGGCTGGCGGGAAGAGGATTTGCGAAACGGATTTTCTCCATTGCGTGCAGGAGTCGGGAAAGCGAATTATGTAAATGACCCGGCGTTCATGGCGTCATTGCCAGACACGACAGACGACAGCATCATCCAGGGCATTTTGAGAAATGTCTATCACCCTTCATTTGACTGGAAGAAAATCGAAAAAATCAAACAGGCTACAACTCTGCCGGTGCTGTTGAAAGGGATCTTGCATCCGGACGATGCCATTCTTGCAGTGGAAGCAGGCATTGATGGCATCATCGTGTCGAACCACGGCGGCCGTCAGCTGGATGGTGTCGCAGCTTCGCTCGACGCTTTACCGCTTGTTGCGAAAGCGGTCGGCGGCAGAATACCGATATTACTCGACAGCGGTATCAGAAGAGGAACGGATCTTGTCAAAGCATTGGCGCTTGGTGCTGATGCGGTGCTGTTAGGGCGACCGTATATCTACGGCCTTGCTGCAAACGGTCAGGCAGGCGTTGAGCAAGTGCTCGATAATTTCATAGAAGAAACACGTGTTTCATTGGCATTAGCCGGCATTTCGAAAATCACAGATTTGTCTTCCGTGGAATTGATCAGGGAATAGGGAGAGATGATGATGAAACAAGCATTGCAGGGCATGCGGATTGTGGATTTGTCGCAAGTGCTAGCAGGTCCATACTGCACAATGGTTCTTGGAGATATGGGAGCCGACGTCATTAAAATTGAAAAAACAGGCGGTGGGGACGATACCCGTAAAATGGGCCCCTATGTCAATGAAGAAAGTTATATGTATATGATGGTCAACCGCAATAAGCGAGGCATGTGTCTGGATTTGAAATTGGCTGAAGGCTTGACGGTATTCAAGGAATTGATCCGCACAGCGGATGTGGTGATTGAAAATTACCGGCCAGGGGTCGCGGCAAAATTGGGCATCGATTTTGAAACGCTGAAAGCCCTGAATCCCGCATTGATCTTCTGTTCAATTTCAGGATATGGACAGACCGGACCCTACAGCCAAAAAGGCGGCTACGATATCATGGCTCAGGGACTTGGCGGATTCATCGATATGACCGGAGAAAAAGAGGGGAAACCCGTAAAAGTGGGAATCGCCATCAACGACATCGCCGCGGCCCAAACAGCGATCCAATCGATACTGGCGGCTTATATTCACCGGCTGAAAACCGGGGATGGGCAGTATATCGATGTGTCACTGGTTGACTCGGGGCTCGCCTGGACGGTCTGGGAAGCGGCTGCTTATTTTGGAAAAGGCGAAGTAGCGACACGAAATGGTACGGCTCACCGCGTGTCCGCTCCTTATCAAGGATTCAAAACTAAAGATGGCTCCATTTTGGTGGGTGCAGGCAATCAGAAATTATGGGGGAAATTCTGTCTGGAAGTTGCCAGCAAACCAGAATGGCTCATCGATTCACGCTATGAAACGAACAGCAAGCGGGCTGAACATGTCGCAGAACTCGAACAGGACATCGAAGTGGTATTTGCGGAACAGCCGTCGGAACATTGGCTCGGGTTACTCGAGACGAGCGGCATTCCTTCCGGTCCGATCTATTCATATGACGAGACATTAGCAGATCCGCACATCAATTTCCGGCAGATGGTCCAGCAATTTGATCACCCCGTTGCCGGTACCGTGAAGACGCTTGGGTTCCCGGCGAAATTCTCAGAAACACCCGGTGCAATCAATCGTCCAGCGCCAACACTTGGCCAACACAATGAAGAGATTCTCAAGGAAATTGGTTTTTCATCCGCGGATATAAAAAATTTCGAAAAGAACAAAGTGGTGATTTGATTCATCAAATAAAGGACTGCCCAAAAGTCATTCGTAATGACTTTTGGGCAGTCCCTTTTTTTGTCCTATTCTTTTTCCGTCAGGAATGTAATAACCGCAAACAGCAGGAACGCAATCAGCAACAGCGTGCCGCCGACGATGAACAGCACCATGACTAAGGTGTCGCTCCAGTTGAACGGGTTCAGATTATACAGCCACATGCCGCCGGTCAGGCCGACAGCGCCGACCATCGCGAGGATGCCGTGGACCGTCACCAGTTTTTTGTATTTGATCGTGTAGGCATGATAGAAAATGCCCCAGGCAAAAACCGACAGCCAGCCGACCAGCAGGATGTGCGCGTGCAACGGGCGCAGTGAATAATCCATGACACCGGCCATGTGTGAACCGAGATACGTGCCGATAAAACCGAAGATTGCCGAAAAGCGGATCAACCGCAGGCTCCAAACTTTTTCCATGAATAAAAACCTCCAAAATTATGTTTGATTCAAATCGGGATGCGGCAAGCTGAGGATGAACTCGCTCCCTTCTCCGATTGTGCTGTTAACTCTAATAGTACCGTGATGCAGGTTGACAATCTGCTGGACGATTGACAGGCCGAGGCCTGTTCCGTCTTTTTTACGCGCCGCGTCGCCGCGGTAAAAGCGGTCGAACAGCTGCGGAATGGCGTCTTCCGGAATGCCGACGCCGCTGTCTTTGAACGACACGGTGACGCCGGTGCCGGTTGACACGAGGTCAATCTCGATGCTGCCTCCGGGTTTATTGTATTTAATGGCGTTGGTCAGCAGGTTGTCCCAGACATTTTCGAGCAGTTCGGCGTCGCCGCGGAAGCGGGTGGGGGCCAGTGAATAGGACAGGTGGATTTCTTCCTCTTCGAGCCGCCAGCGGTATTTCCGGACTGCGTTCTTCAATTGCTCATCCAGCTGGAATTCGTTCGTCTTCATCGGATAGGCGCCCTGGTCGAGAGACGTCAGCAGCAGCAGCTGGCGCGTCAGGCTCGACAGCCGCTTCGCTTCCTGGTCGATAATTGACGTATATGCCAAACGATCGGCTTCCGAAAGATCCGGCGATTTCAACAGATCGGCATAGCCCTGGATGTTCATGAGCGGCGACTGGAAATCGTGTGACACGTTGCTGATGAACGATTTTCGTGCCAGATCATTATGCTGCAGCTGTGTTTGCATCAAATTGAAGCTCTCCGACAGCTGGCCGATTTCATCGTTGCGCCGGATGTCGAGCGGGTAGCTGTAGTTCTCGCGCGCAATGTGTTTGGTCGCTTCGGTCAATTGGACAATGGGGCGCGTTAATTGCCGCGCCATCCAGATCATGCCGATGATGCTGACAAGTGCGATGGCTGCGACAAAGCCGATCAGCACCGAGTGGATATCGGTCGACACCAGTTTCGTATCGGGGCGGATAAACAGGCCGTAGCGTTCACCCCCCTGTTCAAAAGGAACGCCGACCGTGTTATGCAGTTTGTTCGTGAAATGGCCGATCATGAAAATCTGGTCCGTGAAATTGTCGAGGCCGGTATATGTTTCGTTATCCGAAAGGACACGCTCGGCTTGAGTGGGAAATGTCGTGTCGTCAAACGGTTCCCCGAAAAACTCCATGTTGCCGGTGCTGTCGACCAAAGCTATCTGGTAACCGAGTTTTGCAACCGCCTGCATATAGCCGTCAAAGCTTTCTTCGGAATACGGTACGTTTTGGACGGTGGCGACGATTTCCTCGGCGATGCCGACATTCTGCTCGATCGTCTGTTCTTTTGTAACAGTAGTATAGAAGATATTGGCGATAGTGAAACCGATCAGGATGCTGATGGCCAGGATGAACAGCGTTGCGACGGTGAATTGCCGGTACAGAGTTTTCATTTCGGTGCCTCCAACTTATAGCCGATGCCGCGCAGTGTATGGATTTCAACATTAGCGCCGTAGCGCTTCAGGCGGTCGCGGATGCGGTTGATGTGCGTATTCAGGGTCATTTCGCTGACTTCATGATCTTCTCCCCAGACGTATTCAAAAACCAGTCCCCGGGGCGTTGCGAGATTGGCTCGCGACACCAGTAGCGATAGAATTTCAAATTCCTTCAGCGGCAGGATGACGGTTTCATTGCCAATCGACACTTCAAAGTTTTTGCGGTTGATCGCCACATTGCCCGCCTGCAGATTTTCCTGTACCGAGCGTTCTGAACGCCGCAGCACCACCGCAACGCGGAACAGCAATTCCTTCGGTTCGAAGGGCTTGACCACATAATCCTCAGTGCCCGACAGGAAGCCCCTTTCTTTGTCTTCGAGCTGGCCTTTTGCCGTCAGCAGGATTACCGGAATATCCAAATCCCGGGTCAGAATGCGCGTCAGGTCAAAGCCGTCCATGCCCGGCATCATGACGTCCACAATGGCGAGGTCAACGAGCTGGTCCTCGAGCAGTTGGAGCGCCTGTTTCGCGTCATTGGCTTTGAACACCGTATAGCCTTCTTTGGCAAGGTGGATGGCCACCAATTGCTGGATATTAAGATCATCGTCAACGACGAGTATTTTCATGCCAATTCCTCTCCATCCATGGGAAGCCATATTCTACGCTTTCCCGGTACTTTCAGTATGCAGGGTTTACTTGTCTTTTTCAAAAAACAATATCAGCGCAGGCAGCAAAAGTCCACGGACGAGGAAGGTGTCGATCAGGATACCGATGGATACAATAAAGCCGAAGATGAACAAGTCGGCAATCGGCATCGTCGTCAAGGCGGCAAATGTCGCGGCCAGGATGATGCCGGCGGAAGAAATCACGCCGCCAGTATGGCTGATGGCGATTTCCAATGCGTCTTTGACCTTACGCGTCTTGCGCTCCTCGATAAAGCGCGACACGAGGATGATATTGTAATCGATGCCGAGCGCAACCAGGAAGATGAAAGCATACACTGGCACGCGTGTACTGATTGCTTCAAAGCCGAACAATACATCCACCAGGAATACGCCAAGTCCGAGCGCCGATAAATAGGACAGAAGGATCGTGCCCATCATATAAATGGGCATTTTCCATGAACGCGTCAGCGCAAACAACAGCACCAGGATCAGCAAGGTTTCGAGAATGACAATCTTGTAGATGTCCGAATTATTGACGGCCCGTTCATCGACAAGTTTCGGCGTGATGCCGCCAAAATGCGCTTCGCCTTCAATAGAAGCCCTTTCGAGCAATTGGCCGCTGTCACTGCGCAGCTCTTCCATGAAATCGAGTGCTTCCACCGAATAAGGATTAAGCGACAGCGCGATGCTGTATTTCAGCGCCTGGCCGTCCTCGGTCTCACCGGACGGGCGGGCAGAAGCGATTTCGTCGTAAGCGTTAAGGGAGTCGGTCAATTCTACAATCGCCTCTTCCGACAACGGTTCTTCGCTGACAATGAGCAGCGAGGAAGGTGCGATTTCACCTTTGTCGAATTTCTGTTCGACAATTTCATAGCCCACAAGTGATGGCATGTCTGACGGGAATGATTTCACCGTCTCAAACTCAAACTCGAGATTGAATATATTGAGAGCCGAAACAACGAGCAGCAGCGTCACAAGTCCGCCGGACAGCAACGGTTTGTTGACAACAAACTTCGCCACTGGCCCCCAAATGCCGTGTTTTACCTCTTTCGAATCGCCGTATTTCGGCACTTTCGGCCAGAAGGCTTTGCGGCCGAATAAGGTGAACAGCGCCGGAATCAGCGTAATGGAAGCGATCATGATAATGAAGACTGCGGTACCAAAAATCGGAGCGAAGTTGGCGTAATCGCGGAAATCCGCGAAAAACAGCACCAGCATGGCGGCAAGCACAGTCCCGCCGGCAAAGAACACCGGTTCACCCGTGGCGCGCATTGCGTATTTCATCGCTTCGTGTTTGCTTGCGTAATGGTTCAGTTCTTCGCGGTAACGGGAGAACACGAACAGCGAATAGTCGATGACTGCCGCAAACAGCAGGATGCTCATGATCGATGTCGTCTGGCTCGTCAGCTCCAAGCCACCGGCCCCCATGAATGCCAGTGTCTGGTTGACGACCTGGTAGACGACTGCCGTCGCCAGCAGCGGAATGATTGCGAGCAGCGGCGAGCGGTAAATAACAATCAGCAGCACCAATATGATGAGAACGGTCGCAATCAATAAAACAAAATCCGCCTCTTCAAACAGCTTTACCGT